>NZ_JAUSUB010000030.1 GCF_030813235.1 Cytobacillus purgationiresistens
GCGTTCTCTTTTAGTCATGTAGATTCTCCTTGAAAGTATTATATGTAGTCTACTTGACCTTAAAAATTCTGTCTAACTAAGTGTAGCCTATCCAACCCATAGGAAATCAATATGTAGGTTATACCAAAAAATTATTCCTGTTATGCCCCCTAAAATGTCTCCTCCTTCGTCCCTAAGAATAAAACTAACATTTTTAACTGGATGTTTAACATCATCTGGTAGATTAGAAAGGTTATGTTCAATCACTTTTTTTCGAATGTATTCACTATCTTCTTGATTCCATTGTTGAGTTATTATCATAAATTCCCCTCCCTATGCCGTTGAATTCATATTTATCATTTTTCCTTCTTCCACTAAACTGCCCCTTTAGCAACACAAGAATAGGAGCTTCCCTCTATAAGGAGAGAATCCAATTCTCTTTAAACTAATAAATGCAGCCCTATAATTAATAAAAATTAGCGATTTCAGCTAAATGTATGAATTCACTCTTAAGAATACTCATTGGGAGTGGGTCAACATACACACCATTTCTCAGCCTGCCTTGCCTTAATATTCCTTCTTCTACATAACCTCTCTGCTTATATGAATAATACATTTTATATTTTGTATACTACACCTTAAAAGAAAGTGTACTTAAAATACTAGCGTTATTTTAAAGGTGTTGTTTCAAATATAGAAACTTTTTCTCTTTTTTTGAATTTTACACCTCAACATTTTATTATGAACAACGTACGAAAGAGAGGTGAATCCATTGAAGCAATACGAAGTAGCTACACTAAAAAAAGGACTTTTAATATTAGATGCTTTGCACGAAAAAGATATGACACTTAATGAAGTCATACAAACATTCTCATTTAATAAATCAACAGCTTTTCGTTTGTTATACACCCTTGAAATAATGGGCTATGTCAAAAAAATTGATAATTCCTATAGTCTTACTAATAAGATGGGATCTTTATCTACTTCCTTTAATTCAAAAGCAAATTGGTTATCGGTTCCACCTTTATATGAGTTGAGTAGAGAAGTTGGGGAAACAGCCTATGTTGGAATTCTTTATGGCACTGAAATAGTCACCGTACAAGTTGTTGACGGCACTCATTCTATGAGAGCACACTCAGAGGTTGGTGAGCGGACTCCTGTACATTTAAGCGCTCTAGGAAAAGTCATATTAGCTTTTTTAGACAAAACTAATCTCGAAAGAATCCTTAAAGAATTAATATTAGTACAAAATACAAAAAATACATTTGTAGACCTGCACTTATTAAAAGAACACCTAAAGGTCATTCGTAAGCAAGGATACTCAGTAGATGACGAGGAGACAGAAATAGGCCTACGCTGTATTGCTGCTCCTGTCATATTTGAGGGGAATATGATTTCAGCAGTAGCGATAGCTGGTCCAACACTTCGTTTAAATAAAAAATTAGATAAAACTTTGAGTAAGAAACTTGTTCAATGTAGTTCGCGTATATCAAAAATGCTTTGATGGAAAAACCCATATATGTTAAGGAGGGGGAATATATGCCAACAAAAGTATACTTTGCTTTATTTTCTTTGGCCATTAGTGCTTTTGCTATAGGAACAACCGAGTTCGTTATTGTAGGTTTACTTCAAACAGTTGCTGATGATCTATCTATTTCTGTGACAAAAGCCGGCACTTTAGTTTCTGGTTATGCGGTAGCAATAGCTGTTGGAACACCTATTGTAACAGCTATTACAGGACGTATTCCTAAAAAAGGCTATTTACTTATCTTAATGTTGGTTTTTATTTTAGGTAACGCAATTTCAGCCATTGCAGAAACATATGAAGTATTAATGATCTCACGAGTTATTACTGCTATCGCACATGGTGTGTTTTTTGCTATTGCAGTCACAGTGGCTGCCGATATCGTACCAGAAAACAAAAAAGGAACAGCAATTTCAATTATGTTTTCAGGCTTAACAGTATCAACCATAGCTGGAGTCCCAATGGGGACGTATATAGGTCAACTTTTTGGATGGCGTGCCACATTCGGTGCTGTAGCTATACTAGGGGTTATCGGGCTAGTTGTTAATGTATTTGCCATTGATAAAGTAAAAAAACAAGCATATCCACTTACATTAAAAGATGTAGGACAATTTGTGAAAAATAAACGAATTCTCTTGGCATTATTAATGACTGCCTTAGGTTTTGGTGGAACTTTTTCGTTGTTTACCTACCTCTCTCCTATACTGGAAAATATCAGTGGGTACTCATCAGGGTCTATTTCATTGTTGCTTTTAGTTTATGGAGTTGCCGTTGCCATTGGAAATATAGTCGGTGGGAAAATGGCCAATCAGCATCCAGTTAAATCTTTACGCTACGTCTTTTTACTCCAAGGAATCGTACTTTTATTACAAATGGTACTACTACCTAGTAAAGTATTAAGTATTTTATCTATTATTTTATTAGGTTTATTTGCATTTATGATGTCTCCAGGAGTTCAAGCGTACATTATAACGCTTGCTGAAAAATTGGTTCCCTCTGCAAAAGATTTTGCGTCTGCATTAAATATATCAGCCTTTAATGTAGGAATCGCTGCAGGATCTACTTTAGGTGGATTAGCAATAGACAATTTAACATATATCGATACGGCATGGATTGGTGCAATTATGGTGGCATTCGCATTTCTTCTATCCGTACTGAATTATAGATTAGATAAAAAACAAAAATTATTTTAAGGGAGAGTTTATTTATGAATTTACAACAACTCGAAAACGTAGAAAACGAATTGCAATTTGAAGTATTCACCAATGAAGATGCGCTAAATCTGGGCATGACATTAATTGATTATGCAAAAGAGAATAATAAAGCAGTAGCTATTCATATTGAACGTAATCGAGTACCTTTATTTACCCACCTAATGTATGGTACATCTGAAGAAAATGTATTCTGGCTAAACCGAAAAAAACGCATAGTGGATCATTACAATAGAAGCTCACATTATATTGGAGCCAGATTCGAAGAGCAAGGAACGACTCATGATGAAAGCTCCCTTCTTCAATCATCAGAATATCAAGCTATAGGCGGATCTTTCCCGATTCGCATTAAAGACGTAGGCGTTATTGGAAGTGTAACAGTAGCAGGGCTTACACCTCAACTTGATCACGATTATGCTGTCGAGGGAATAAAACGTTTCTTAAAAAAATAAGGAGTTTATGAATGAATGGTTATCGAACATGCCATGTTGATTATCAAAGAAGAGTTAGTGGAAGAATTTATACCAACAATAAACGAAGTATTCCCTATTTTAAGCAGTTCTGAGGGGTACTTATCTCACAAACTGATTCGAAATAAAGATAATCGAACTCATTTTATACTCGTTGTCCATTGGAATAGTTTAGAAGATCATCTTGATGGCTTCGTAGGGAGTGCTAAATTCAAGAAATGGGATTCAATGCTTAGAAGCTTCTTTGATGGTTATCCAAAAGTCTTGCACTATACAGAACTATAATATGTTTATTTATCAAAGCCTACCTAACTGAACATGTACCTTTCAAGCATGCAGTTATAAATAACTTCCTTTATGTGGCATGAGTTCGGTATTCAACTGGACTCATGCCATATTTTTTTGAATGTCAATAATTTTTAAAGAGTGGATGAATGCTGCTTTTAAACTATACCCACCGAGACTAATGATAATAAAAACAAAAAACCATTTTAAAACTAAATTATTCAACAATATGTCCCGATTGTTGAATAGTATGTAGGTAGTACTGTGTTAATATTAGCGATACAAATTGCTATAAAATTTAATTTAAACATTTTGAGCACCTTCAAAAATAGTTAGGCTCATATTCTACTTGAATACATTATATCCCTGCTCTGTTTTAGTTATTAATACTTCTTAAACAAAACTGCCCATCTGTGAAATAAGAAAAGGCTGTCTTTATGACAGCCCTGGATCTTTTACTAATGTCCCCGTTGTTCGAAAAGCAAAAGCAATTCTTAATCAGGAATCGCATTTAATTGGATGAAGACCTAAAATATTGTTGCACAACTGGAATACTATAGCTCCATTACTTGTCTATTAACACTCTAAATTACCCACAGCATAATGACCTATTCTCAAGCATCTTATTTATTTCTCCCAAATCAATACAGCTCGTTCTAAAATTGAGACCCAAGAATCTTTTCCAGCAGTGATTTTTTCTACATCAAAATCCACATAGTACACAGCATCAATTTTTTCACTTTCAGAAAGTTTAAAGGTATATTCTTGTTCATTAAGACTTTTTTCATTATTAATAAGGTTTCTCGAAGGAGAATCGGCAATGGTTTTTGTATAAAAAATAAAACTCACATTCTTTTTCTCGCCATCAATTTCAAGTGGCATAGGATGCGTTTCGTTAATACCAGCATAGCTTTCACCAAAATACTGGGAAACCAATTGATTATCATTTTGTATTTCAATTTTAACTAGATTGTCCGAATATGGAATAACCGTTTCATAATAAAAAACATACGAAAACGCCCCCATTAAAATAATTGCCGTGGCTAAAATGGAAACCATTGAGATCATTATTTTTTTCTTACGCCATTTTTTACTGACTTTATTAAAAAGAGAGACTTTATTTTCAACGGGAATATAAAGATTTTTTTTCATGGACTCATATTCCATTTGACACTTATCACAATGCTGTAAATGCTCGTCTACCATTTCTTTTGTATCTTGACTAACTACTTCATCAATATAAAGAGGTAAAACATCTTGAATGATTGTGCATTTAATCTCTTTCATGATTCATCTCCTCCATATACTCAATAATTTTTTTCCTCGCTCTGTAAAAGGTCACCCTTGCCCACCCTGCGCTTTTTCCAAAAAGTCTCCCAATTTTCTCATAAGGCAGTTCGCCAAAAGTGCGTAGTGAAAAGACTTCCTTATATGGTTCATCCATCAAGTGAAGAAACTGATGAACAGTAAAGGCATCTTCTTCATTCATCAAATGCTTTACAATTTGAACTCCCGTACTTGGTTCTTCTTTTACATCTAAATCTATTTGTCTTTTTTTTCTTTTGTAATGAGAGAAATATGTATTTTTTGCAATTGTAAAAAGCCACGCTCTAAGATCTTTAGAACCATCAAATGTTTCAATTGATTTTAACACTTTAAAAAATGCCTCTTGCGTAATTTCTTCCGCTATACTCTCATCGTGGCTTAATGATTTGATATACAAATAAACTTCTTTAAAGTATTCACGATAGATTTCCTCAAAGCCCATCTCTTTTCACCCCTTTCACTTATATAACTCCTAGCATTTAATTACGTTACAAACATATTTAAATATTTTACACTTGTAGCTATTAAAATTTTTCTAATCCTCAAATGATTCAGGATCAACATAATATATTTTTATTTACAGTAACTTCATTTACTCCTCTGATACTTCAATATATATTACTTCATTTCCTTAGACCATCTATTTCTAGATATTAAATGCAAACCTAAAACATATTAAACTAATCTGCCACGTTTGTGACATAAAGAAAAGCATCTCTTCTTAATGAAGAAATGCCCCCTTTCGTTAAAGTGTAATATTTCACAATCTTGCTTTCTTTGATAATTACTATTACTAAATGATTGATATAAGTAAAGAGAACACCCGCTAACCAGGAAGTTCCCTTTTTATTTCTTGAAATAAAAATATTCCAAAACACCGATGAAAAAAAGAGTAAGATAAACCTCACGTATAAACACTCTCACATGTTCCAGGCTTTGGTTCATAATAACAATGATTTTTAAATTGACCAGAAAAAGGTTGATCGTACCATGTTGGAGGGCATGGAGCATATGGATTGAAATACCACAGAGCATATTTCCCTGGGTGCTCTCTCCAGTTTTTCAAATTCTTTTCTGCCAATTTTTTTTCGGCAGATCTCGCTCTGTTATAAAAAACATTCCCTTTTTGAACAGCTTCAAAAGAATAATTTCCCCCTTGTATATGATAAATAACTTGTGGAATTGTTCTAACATCCTTAAAGTCTAAACAATCTGCAATCGCACGATTAACAATGACATTTCCAACGAATAACATTCCAAGTTGTCCTTCACCCTCGGCTTCCGCTCGCATCATCCTTGCCATTAAATCGACGTCTGAACTTGTATAATTTATTCTTGGCATTTTTTTCACCCCAAAAATATAATATGAAAAAAAGCCAACATTGATGTCATTATTTATAGCTTAGAGAACATTCTAAAAGCAAATGAGCATTCCATTGCAGAAAAAATAAGTGTGTACTGTACAATAAATGGGCAACTGAAAAAGCCACTCAGCTTAAAGCTGCGGCGGCTAGGAATCCATTCGAAATGACCGTTTATAAAAGCCATATTCTGAGTTATTCTACTTCAATACAAAGAGCATCTATAAAATTAGAAGCAGAAATAGGCGCGCTCGTTAAAGAAATTGAAGAATATACGATAGCACCTTACTAAAACAGCTTAAATGATTTCACAAACACTTGATTAATCGTAAGAAATAGGTTGCCATATGACAGCCTATTTCTCTTGCTATTGCGTCCTATTGAAATGCTACTACCTTTGTTCCACAAAAATACCATCGACAGGTCCAAAAGAAAAAGGTCATACCCTTAATTGAGTACCGACACCCTATCTGAAATAAGCCATAATAGGAATATTTTTTAAAATTAACAATCGTGTTTAATAAAATTTATTTAATCTCGGTCAAATAGAGATACTCCTGAAATGCCAGGGTTTGTCATTTCGTAAGGATTTAAAATAAGATTAAGTTCCTCTTCCGTTAATACATCATACTTCAGGCATAGTTCACGTACGGATTTACCCTCCATAATCGCTTCCCTTGCGATACGTGCTGCCACTTCATACCCAATATGCGGATTTACAGCAGTAATAATCCCTGCACTATTTTCCACATAAGCTTTTAGACGATCCTCATTGGCTTCAATACCTGCCAGACAATAGTCTGTAAAGGCACGAAATGCATTATTCATAATACTGATTGATTGAAGTAAGTTGAACACAAGGACAGGTTCCATTACATTTAGTTCAAGCTGACCCGCTTCAGAAGCAAGACAAATGGTATGATCATTGCCAATGACCTGGAAGGCTACTTGATTAATCATTTCAGGCATAACTGGATTAACTTTCCCTGGCATAATAGATGAGCCTGGCTGACGAGCAGGCAAGCTAATTTCCGCAAGGCCTGCACGAGGGCCAGATGCCATTAAACGCAAGTCATTCGAGATTTTAGACATATTCATCATGCATACTTTTAATGCAGCAGATACTTCTGTATAAGCGTCTGTATTTTGTGTTGCATCAACAAGATGCTCTGCACCAACAAGTGGAAGGCCACTAATATCCGCCAAATGCTTAACTACACTCTCGATATAACGAGGATCTGCATTCAACCCTGTTCCCACAGCTGTTGCTCCCATATTTATTTCATATAAATGCTGGCGAGATTGTTGAATGCGTTTAATATCCCGCGCTAGTACACGGCTATATGCTTCAAACTCTTGACCAAGACGGATTGGAACTGCATCTTGGAGATGTGTTCTACCCATTTTAATGACATGGTCGAATTGTTGTGCTTTTTTCTTAAAAGTTGCAAGCATATCTTGCATAGTATTTAACAATTTTTCGAGTAAATTAAGAGTGGCAATATGAATTGCAGTCGGGAAAACATCATTTGTTGATTGTGACATGTTCACATGACTATTTGGACTTAAATGGAGAGCATACTCCCCTTTATTTTTTCCAAGTAACTCCAAAGCGCGGTTAGCAATGACTTCGTTTGCATTCATATTCATGGATGTACCTGCACCACCTTGGATGGGATCCACGATAAAATGTTCATGCCATTTGCCTGCAATCACTTCGTCTGCTGCCTGAATAATCACCTGACCAAGTCCCTCGTACAATCTCTTTGTATCCATATTTGCTAAAGCAGCTGCTTTTTTAACGATTGCCAACGCTTTAATTAAGTCTTCATGAATACGATAGCCTGTTATTGGAAAGTTTTCGACTGCACGTAAAGTTTGGACCCCGTAATATGCATCTAAAGGTATTCCCTTTGATCCTAAGAAATCGCTTTCAATCCTTACATTATCATTTAACATTTTTATTTCGCCTCGCCCATCTTCTACATTTATGAAAGTATAACTTTTATTAAGAAGCTATCATTGCTTCTTATTTATGAACCTTCTGATTAAACTTCTCCAATATGAGATGCCTCCTAAATAATAGCACAATCTTTTTTTCTCCGAAAGGCTAAGAAGGTTAAACTGAACTTATTCCTATAACAAGAAACTAAGAGCCTTCTACTGAAATTCAGTAGTTTTCATTTTACTCCTCTTTAATTCTATATACAGGTAATACCTTTAAACAATGAAGCAATATATTTTTTTGAATTTTATAACATTTATTAACTTTCCGATACTCTCAAAATATCTTTTCTCAGAAAGAAAACTAATAAATATACTAGTGATCTTATTGTACAAACAGTTCGATCGGTCCATCAATCACTTCAGAAATTTGCTTAAGCATACTTTTAGGAGATAATGCTTCCGGTCCTGTTAAATCGTATACTTTTTCATGATGCCCCTCTTCTGTAAGTGCCTCTACTGCAACAGTAGCAATATCAGCTTATGAATTCTGGCACTTAAAGTCCATTAATGCCACAATTCTTCTAACACCAGCTTCTTTAGCCATTTGAACAATTCTTTTATTTGCCAAGTATTTAGCGTCTGATTGATCACTTTGAGTAATTAAAAATAAACTTTTAACATTATTTAAATGAGATTGTAAAGACTCAGGCCTATCAAGATTGCAACGTATCCTGTCCATCAATATAAATGAATAAGTATTGGGGTTGTTGCTATTATGGTAATAGAACTTAAACTAAACTGCACCTATTGTTATAAATAAAAAAGACGATTCAAAACCCCTTCAGCATTTAGACGGAAGGGGTTTCGATGTTAACTAGCCTTCATTTTCCCAGGGTTTTCTTGGAATGAATTTGCTTTCCCTTTGGCATTTGGGCGATTGCCGAATATGATGGCAACTACAATAATACAAACGCCTATCCACTGTGCCAGCTGTAATTTTTCGTCTAAAAAGACTAATGACATAAATAACGCAACCGGCAATTCCGAGGATGATAAAATGGTGCCAAGCCCCGCTCCAACATGCGGCATGCCAATCGCAAATAACAGCGGCGGCAGCATGACACCAAAAAGGCCAAGAAACAGGCTATAGGGGGTAATTGCCGCTGCTGTAGCAAAATCAAAGTAAAATATAGGTGGAAAAATAACAAACGTAGTAATTAATCCCCCAAGAGCGAATATCGCACTGCGCTGAATCGGCGGCAGCTCTTTCCCCACTGTCCCACTTACATATGCGAAGGCAGAGAATGAGCAAGCAGCAAGTAATCCCCATACCATGCCTGTTATAGAAAGATTGCTAAATCCATTAGATAAAACGCCAGCAGCTAAAATGGAACCAATTAATAGCATGAAAATGGTAAATAGCTTTTGCTTGCTCGGCTTTTTATGATCGATCAAGTATTCTACTAATGTCCCGATCCATACAAATTGGAATAAGAATATAATAGCTAATGAAGCGTCTAACGTTTGCAATGACTGATAATAAAAAATCCCAGTAAGCGCCATTGGTATGCCACCAAAAGCGATTGTAGAAAACCTTTTTATACTTACCTTTTGTTTTTTGGTAAATAGTACAAGCAACCAAATCAATAAGGTACCTGCAATAAACTGGCTTCCTGTAACCTGGGCCAACCCAAACCCTTGCCCATAGGCCAATTTAACAAAGGTAGACAAAACCCCAAAGCAGGCGCCTCCTAGAAAAACAGCTAACGGATAAATCCACTGATTCATTTTTATTCTCCTCCTTATAAAAACATTTCAAATGCAAATAAAAAAGCCACACACTTAAGAGAAAATAAGTGTGTGGCGAAAAAAGAGAGAAAATCTCCCTTGAAAAGTCCACAAATCCAAAAAGGTTTTGTAATTTAATTGTTATTTACGTTAGAAATATTAACGCTGAAATCAGGTTATGTCAAGGTAATATTCAAGATTTTAATAAAAGAGATCATGCATCATGTTTCTTATTATACTATTTATTTGATCGTAATTCTATGTTATATACTGGTTCTTCCCCGATTCACTATGTATTCCTTCTTGAGCTAAACTCCCTGTTAATAGTAAAATCATAAAAAGCTATTATAGATTTTTGAAGCTTCTTTCCTCGGATGCTGAGTCTTTAAATAATAGTCTTCTCCTAGCCAATACCTCTTTTTATATTTATTTAACCTTTCTTCGGAATCACCAGTAACCAACTCTCGTTTTAACACTCTTTCATATCTTATCTCTCGTGGACAGTCTAAAAACAATGTATAATCATAAAACTTTTTCCATTCTTTTCTTAGCAAAAATATACCTTCAATTAAGATGATGCTTTCTGGTGTTATCTTAATTTTTTTAAAAGTATTGGTATCTGTAGACTTATTATAAAAAGGCAACGTTAATTCTTTGTCTCGATTATGTATTTTCTTAAATAAGTCGTTCGTTATCATTTCTATATTCCATTGCAAATAGTAATACTCATACCATTCATCATATCCCGTATGATACCTTTTGCTGCTTTCTACTATATGATCATCAATGTGAATCACACTTACAATACATTTATTTTTAAGCTCTCTCTCAAGTTGTGTTACTAATGTTGATTTTCCGGCTCCACTTAAACCATCTATTCCAACAATTAACGGACGTTTTTTTTGGGGATGCACTTTGAATTGATTGAGTATTTCGTTTGTCATTTCTCTGAACATATTTAGTTCCCTTCCTCTTACTGATATAAATATCCAGTTACATGAGACTTCTTAACCTCTTAAATGCCGAATGAACAGTTAACCGATGAAATGTAATAAGCTCCCCTTTGAAAACAACAGAATATATGCCATAAGGAGTCGGTGATAATTCCATTAACTGTTTTTTATTTTTGATATCAATGATTCGCACAGTCAGGTCTAACCTTTTGGCAGCTGTTATGATATTTTCTGTTGCAATCTCGACATATGGACATTGGAAAGAGCGTAAAATGGTAAAGTCATAGAACTTTTGGACGCTCTCATTCCAATTGCTTGGAAAACAAGGTGTTGATTCGTAAACATCAGCATAGAAATGATAAATAAGTAATTCAAAATGATAGGGTCCTTTCTCAATTTGCTTAAAATTATTTTTTATAAAAATGTCTTTACTTGGGGTCCATGATGTTTCAGGGTTTGTGATGACTACTACGCCTAGTTTTAATAGATTTTTTGCATGATGGATACCGTTATTTTTATTTACATATCCCTGAGACTTTTTTGCTTCGCAAGCAGTAACTTCCCGTACCCTCTAGCAGTTCACTATCTAGTTCTATTATCTTAGTTTCTGACATCATGATCCCCCTTTACATTCAAATATTTCTATAAACAGCGCACTAGTTCCTCTAATGCCTTACTCATTCGTTAGAAATAACAAATCGTCCAATCTAAGTGCGAAGAAGATATATTCGGAGAAAAATGAAAAAAAACCTGAGTCCATATCAATATCGGACTCAGGTTTTTTTCTGTCTATTTAACAAGGATCACTTTAATATACAGAGATCATCTTAGTTTAAAATGTCCTTTACATAGAATACTGATTAGATAGGTTCAGGCTTTATGAGTGTTAAAAAATCAGATTATATGTCAAATTACCCCACCTTGATAATATAAATAACGATGGTTTTCTTCTTGTTCCATTGCAATAGCTTTCGTTTGCTGAACAGTACCATGCGGATGGTGAGGTGGCGCATAAATAGAATAAAGCTTAAGCGGGACATTACCAGTGTTGGTTACATTATGCCATTTTCCCGCAGGTATCATGATCGCATCATCTTGGTGAACATTTTGTACATAATGTAAATAATTCACTTGATCACCCATTTGAACAACTCCTTGACCTTGTTCAATACGTAAAAATTGATCAGTTGCAGGGTGAATTTCTAAACCAATATCATCGCCAACATTAATACTCATCAACGTAACTTGCAAATGTGTTCCAGTCCATAAAGCCGTACGATAAGTATGGTTACTCTTAGTCGCCTCATCAATATTTACGACATATGGCTGTGCCCCATGATCTCTTACTCGATAGTTTCTTTGACCCTTTCTTAACCTATCGCCAGGGTTATATATTGCTGTATGTGCGTAATACTGGTAGGGATAAATTGGAGAATGGTAATACATGATGATCTTTCCCTTCACAAATTGGTATGGTCATCATATGCCTATTGTGTAGGGAATGTTCTTAATGGTATTTAATGTTTGTCACCTTTTAACTAATAATTTAATTAATGGCTTAGCTTATCTTTTTAAACCGATTCTGTTTAAAAGAAGAAAGATCAAATCTGTTTTGTCCAGTCGATATAAAATCACTCAATATTTCACCAACTACACTACCAAATTTAAACCCATGTCCTGAGAATCCAGCTGCAATTGCAATATTCTTAAATACTGGATGTTGATCTATAATAAAATCTTCATCTGTTGTCATCGTGTATAAACAAGTTTTACCCTCATTTAGAGTAAAGTCGTTTTCAGACATATGATCATTTAAAAATTTCTTCAGTTCCAAATCGTCCTTATCATTAAACTTACGAAGAGGTTTATCAGGATTCACAGGCACACCACCATCATGTCGACCTACTTTTATGCCTCTTCCATTTATACTTGGAAAGCCATAAAAGGTTCCGTTATCAGTCTCAAACGTGAAACATGGAAAGTTTGGATATTCATAGGAATTTTTCGCTTCATACCACCCAAAGGTTTTTCGCAATGGCTGTAGAGGCAATTCTAAATCAAGCATTTCCAAAATCCATTTAGACCAAGCTCCCGCCGCAACTATTAATGACTCCGCTTCAAAGCTCTGTTCTTTTGTTGAAACAACCACTTTATCAGAATTAGGCTTTATACTAACTACTTTTGAATTCGATCGTATTTCAGCTCCATTACTGCTAGCAAGATTACGGTATGAATTAATAATCTCTGATGTTTTTAAGATGCCTCCCATTGATTCAAAACACCCTATAAATGTTTCTGGAAGAGAAAAACCTTTCCATTTTTTATTGATCTCTTCAGAAGATAATACCTCCAAGGGAAGATTATATGTGGCTGAACCTGAAATGACATTTTTAATAAATGTCGAATCTTCCTTCCCACTATTTAAAACGCCTGTTTGCAGAAAAATAGATTCACTTGATTCTTTTTCTAGGTCTCTCCATAACTCATTTGCACGAAGAAGCAATGGTACATAATTTTCTCCTTCTCCATATGAAAAACGAATAATTCGAGTATCTCCGTGGTGGCTTCCTTTATCATGAGGAGGGTTATGGGAATCAAGCATTAACACGCGTTTTCCTCTTTTTGAAAGATAGTATCCTGCAGCAATCCCCATTGTACCAGCACCAATAATAATTGTGTCATAAACCATTCTCAAAACTCCTTTAATTTTCTGCCAATTATACTTGCTATCTAAACAAACTGCATTGATTGTACCTCATCGAAAAACCGTAATTTTATATTGCGGTTTTTCTGTTGAACTATTTTGAACTATTCTGCCCTATAGTCCAATAAGACAAGGTTGCTGAAATTATTATCAACATGATCACAACCAAAAAATACCAATATAACGAAAAATAGAAACTCAAGATTACACCTCATTTATTCCATAAATTCAAGTGTCTTCATATGCTCTAAAATTCTATCTAATTCGTTACAATTCCTTCTTAAACTAACTTCACTTTATTATGCTAATGCCCCCTATACCTTAAGTACTTATATTCACAAACTTTCATTTATTATAGCAATGCTGCTCCGTTACGTGAAAAGAAAAAGGGAAAATTCGTTATTGATTCACCACTATCCTTTAATACAAAAAAGAGAAATAACAAAATTACAAAAAGTTTTAAAAATAAAATGTATATTATTTTAAAGCGTGTTACATTCGAAATGTATCAAACAAATATAAACCAAGAAAGGAAGAATAATTGATGAAATTTAAAGTCGAAACACTTCCAAACTATCGTATCGCTTATGTACGACGAGTCGGTCCATATGGTCCCGCAAATATTGAAGTGATGGAAAAGTTGAAAAAATGGGCTAAGGAGAAAAAACTTCTTAAATCGAGTACTACACTACTTGCAATTCAGCAAGATAACCCTGAGACAATACTTCCTGAAAATTGTAGGTTTGATGCCTGTATTGTGCTATCAGAGGATTATCAAATGGATGATTCAATGAGCGAGAGGGAACTTTCTGGTGGAAAATACCTGGTTTATAAAGTTAAACATACAGCAGAAGATATTCAAAATGCATATGCTACTATTTTTCCATCTCTACAAAGCAATGGATATCAAATTGATAACAAACCAATTTTCGAAAGATACATTGGTGATATGAATAATAACCATTATTGCGAAATATGCGTACCTGTAAAACCATAATAGTCTGATTAGCTATGTTTTGTTTGATATTTTATCATCAACAAAAATTAAGAGAAGAACAAGTTGGTTATTAGTGCATATCACTTCTTGTTCTTCTGTTACTAACCTGCACCGTTTGTGCAATAAAAAACGATTCTTCGAATGAAAAATCGCCGACCATTTTAAATATAAGAAATTATAATTCTTTAAAATAGACTCTTTATTTGTTCAATTTTTTTGTATCAATAAATAGGCTTTGGGCGAGCAAATAGGCTAAGGAAGCAATAACCAATATTAATAATGGCAATGACAATATCTGACCAAAAACTTGCTCTTGATGTAAATTTGGTGTGTAAAAAATAGTTTGAATTAAACCTGAACCTATTTGAAATATAAAATAAAGCAATATAAAACTAATCAAAAAAACAAAATACTTTTTCATCATTATTAGCCCTTTAAATTAATTTAATTATCGTATACCATTTTTAGTTATTTCGCTAACCTGCCCGTTTTTTCCACAAGCAATAGAGCTTCCCTTATTTGAGGAAAGCCCCTGTTACCATTTAGTTGTCTATGAAATTTTAGACCCTTAGCGAGCCTCGGAACCCTCTTGCAGCATAGTAGGAGGAAGCACCGTTGTGATACAAAAAGACATGACCGAAACGACGATCGCAAAAAAGGGCACCACCGAGTTCTCTAATATTAGAAGGTGTTTGCACCCAGCTTGACGTTTTCAAATCGAAATTTCCAAGTTTCTGTAACGCTCGATATTGTTCTTCCGTTAAAAGCTCAATACCCATCGCGGCTGCCATATCAATAGCGTTATTTTCTGGTTTATGTTCTTTCCTTGACTCCAGTCCCTCGCGATCGTAACAAACACTTCTGCGACCTTTAGGGCTTTCCGCTGAACAATCATAAAAAACGTATTCTCCTGTCTCTTTATCATGGCCAACAACATCTGGTTCACCGCTAGTTCTTTCCATTTCATTAAGCGACCACAGTTTCTTAGTATTAGCTTCCAGCTTTGCTTGTACTTCAGCCCATTCAACCCCTTTATGGCGGTTCATGTTTTTCTCAAAGCGGTCTTTCAATATTTTAAGAAGTTCTTCTAGTGTCAATTCCTTTTTATTGTCAATGCCTTTTTTCTGTTTCATATTAGTTTGCTCCTTTTTATTTTCACTCATTATTTAAGTATGCATTAATATTATTCGTTTTATTATAGCACCTGTTAGTAAAATTCATATTTTATGGTGCGATATTCGCATAAACTATATGAAAAAATAATAATGGTAGTAATGGAACAGATAATATACTTTAACTTTATTCTAAATGAGCTAATAATCTAATTTGTAAACATGCTATATAGAATGAATAACCGTACTACAACAAAACAATCCATTGTTGGACCTAAAATTTGATCATTTCAATGAGCATTATTCACAAACGAACCTGACAGTTAGAACGACAACCCATTTCTTCTTGAACCATCTGCGCCATTAACTCAATGAAATAACAGATCATTTCGGTTCATCTTTTTTATAAACGGTACACCTTTTTTATAACAGCACAACTTTGTTTAAACTCAGCATTAAATAGAATCTTACAGTATTTCCCCTCTGAAAACTGCCGCTTTAGCGACATCAAAAATGGCAATCCACTATAATGAAGGATTGCGAATTTTTTTGCCTCTAATTTTCAAAAGCATATAAAAGAATTTCCATACCACTATGAGTCTTACGCCAATCGTAAACAATGATTACATCTGTGCCAGTTCTATTTTCTACATCTTTTTTAAATGCATTTTTTACTTCATCTATAATAATTCTCTTATGTTCGTATTTACCTGAATTTATTTCTTTTCTGTCATCGTATACAATTGTATAATCTACTAATTTATTTGAAATATTCATTTAACTCACCCCATAACTCCAGTTTAAGACAAATTAATCATTTAAACAACTATCTACCTTCTTTCACTAACCCCTGTTAGTCTAATAAAAAGAACTACTTTTCAGGTAGTCTCTTCTACAGTTATTTTGGCATCTGGTTGTGTTCACTTTTTTATCTGTAGCACACTTTTACTTTAGAAACCAATAGGGGCATTCCTTTTTTATTGGAACACCCCTTTAAGTGTATGAATTCACGATGCAGTTGGGCTCTTGCTTCACAGCTCTAAATAAGAAGATTCAAATAGCTTAAAGCGCCACTATTACAATACACCGTAATATTCTAGTATAATTCTAAAAAAATTACCCCTTTGTCTTCTTTTCAATTTGCCGGTCAACCCGTTCTCCCAGTTCAGGCGAGGCATTATATAGATAATTCATGACAATGCTTCTTGTTTCATGTGATATGCCGGCAAGATCGGTAGATAGATTATTCACTAGGTGTTCTTGCCCCACAGGAGAAAGAGCCTGATAATACTCGCCCGCCTGGGTAAAGTCGTCCTGTTTGGACAAATCAGACCGCTCAAGTTGACCCTTCACATATCTTCCTTCTCCGCTTGTTACAAGGTTCGCAGGCGACCAGTCTTGCTGATGGTTTACAGGTATGCCACGGAAGCTTGGTCCGAGGCGGCGGCGCTGAGAATCCCAATAGATATTGGCGCGTCCTTGCAGCATCTTATCGTCTGATAGTTCGGCACCTTCTAAAAGATTGGACGGTGAAAAGGCCACTTTCTCCACCTGCTCCATATAGTTATCCGGATTGCGGTTCAACACCATTCGGCCAACTGGTTTCAAAGGATACTGCTGTTCATCCCATACCTTCGTATCATCGAGCGGATCAAAAGGAAGCTTGGCTTCGTCTTCAGGATTCATGAGCTGCACATAAAGCCCATATTCTACAGTCTTTCCTGCGGCAATGGTATCGAATAAATCTTGGCCGGCAATATCAGGATTTTCGCCTGCCAACTTGGAGGCTTCTTGGCTGTCTATATACTTTTCGCCAGCCAAAGGAACCCAACGGTATTTCAGATAGCGGCGAACATCCTGCGCATTTCTCCAGACATAGGTATTCACACTATGGCCGGGGATGTGGCGAAGACTTTTTACAGTGCCTGCGTCAGAATAGAGCCTGACAACAAAATGAGTGGATTCCGGCGCCCTTGCGACGAAGCTCCAAAACCGTTCGGGATCAATCAGATTGTTTTTCGGCGATGGCAAGAAGGCTTTGATGGACTCGGGAAAACGAATGGCGTCACGTACGGAAAACACAGGGATATGGTTGCAGATCAAATCAAATATCCCCTCTTCAGTATAAAATTTGGTTGAAAACCCACGCACATTGCGGGAAGTATCCGGGGTGCCTTTCGTGCTAACAGCAAGCGAAAACCTCACCGTAACAGGAATCTGCTGTCCTGGGTTTTGCAAGAAACTGAGCTTTGTATATTCCGCCATGGAATTCATCGTTTCAAAGTAGCCAAAAGCACCATAGCCTTTTACATGTACCGGTCTTTCTATGATTTTTTCATGGACAAAAATCTCCAGGGTTTCATGCAAAATATTATCCTGCTCTAGGACGGGACCTCTTTCACCTACAGTCTGCGAATGTATTTCGGCTGGCAAATCCCCTGCCCACTTTGAAAGGCCGCGATCTTGATAATGCTCATCTTGTACCTCATTCTTTACTGAGGTCCTTTGAAAAGGCATTTCCTCTTTCTGTATTCTTGATGCTGTTTGATAATGGTTAGGATTTCTTTTAGTTTTCTCATTTTCCACAGCACTCTGTACTGAAGGTCTTCGTGAAGCCATTCCTTTAGCCTGACTTTTGGATTCTTTTAGCTGATTATTGGTCTTTCTTCTTTTGGATTTCTTCTCTTGCTCTAGATCCTGTGTATTTTTGGATATAGTACTTTTTAGGGGCGTTGTGCTTTTTAGAGGGTCTTTTGCTTCTAATTGGAACCATCCATTGTTTTCTTCCATATCCCTACCTCCCATGTCCACTAGTTAATTCTCTCTGATACTATATTATTTACGTATGCCTCCATTCAATTATGACTTGCGGTTTACTCTTATACCTCCTTTAAGCAATGATTAAGGCAAGAAAAACCAGTTGGTCTAACCTCACTGCGCTAACTGCATAATAAAATGGCGATTCCCTAAGAAATGCACTCTTTAACGACATCTAAAACCTAATGAAAAGTATCAATTTATTTTAAAATCGATAAAAAGAAAGAAACCCTCCCAAAACATTGATTCAATTTAACAGAACTAATTCATTTATAGTTTTCATCAATTTACTTTTAAATGACCTTTAACGCTTGAAAAAGCCCCTTCCCTCCATAACCCATTCATCTTGCCAAAAAACTCAGCAATATGTATACAGAAACCAATCCTTATACGTTTTACACTATATATGAGGTGATTCACATGATTTTTCATGTATTAAAAGATCGGAATATTTCCCTTTATATAGCGGGTGCAGCGACTTCCAGCTTAGGAAGCACTCTGTCAGGATTAGGGTTTCTTTTTATAGCTTATGAACTTACGGCCTCTTCCCTGCAAATCACTGGTATTGCGATTGCTCAAGCGATTCCTTATTTATTATTTGGGCTGGCTGGGGGCGTGATTGCTGATTGGTTTGACAAAAAAAGGCTCCTCATTTGCATGGAGCTTTTAAGGACGCCACTTATCTTGTCTATCGTTGTTTTCAGCTATCTTGAGATGCTTACATTCACCTACTTGCTTCTGGTCAGTTTTCTAATTCAATCATTGGGATGCTTTTTCAACCCTGCACACCGAGCAATGCTGCCCTTGATTGTGGCGGAGGAAAGAAGGTCAGCTGTGAATAGCCTGCTCGATTCTGCAACTAGAGGCATACAGGTGTTATCTCCTTTAGTTAGTTTGAGTGTGATGCATGCAATCGGGGTTATTCATTTCTTCACCATTCACGCGCTAGCCTATTTATTAAGCGCCTTTTTCATCAGCCGTCTTTATGTTACGGAGGAAACAGTGATCACCACAAAAAGGGGTCTATCCAACATTTATGGTTCTATTATTGACTTTGTCGTTTGGGTAAAAGGTCAAAGCACTTTAGTCACTTTATTTGCAGTCACGTTTATCATAGTATTCTCAAATACCTGGGTATGGCAGGTAGGACTTCTACTGCAACTAATTGATACGACTGCTCACGGACAGGAGTGGTATAGCATTTTACTGAGTTTGTACGGAGGGATTGTGATTGTTACAAATCTCTTGATTCCATTTATTTGGAATTCACTCAATTTAAAGATTTATATGTATGGTTCTATGATTTGGGGAGCGGGGATCTTCATCTTAGGCTTTGCAGCCAGTTTGCCAGTCTATTTCATTGGGGTCTGTATTGCCGGCATAGGGTTGCCGATTGCCAGTCTTACAAGGGTGTATCTGCTGCAAAAACTTGTACCTCCTGATAAGCTCGGGCGAGGCTTCAGCTTTAATGCCGTTCTGCTCTACCTTTCAAATATTTTATCGTTGGCGCTCTTTGGCTTTTTTTCTTCTTATCTATCAACGTCGCTGCTATTTAAGGTTTGCGGTGCCTTCATGCTCACATGTGCTGCGGCTTACTTGCTGAATTTCTGGCGAAAATCACGGGGCGTGACACCATATAACCGTTTGAACAGTTGAGTATACACCGATACAGAGGAAAATCCATGTGATAATGCGATGATAAGAATGCGTTCGTCTGAATGAATAAGCGCCTCTTGACTGCGTACAACCCGATAAAGCTGCAGCCATGCGAAGGGGGATATGCCTGTTGTCTCTTTAAAGATATGGGCAAATTGATATTTGCTCATATGGGCGACCTGCGCCATTTCCGCAAGCGACCAAGGTGCATTGTAGCTTTGCTTCAGTGCATCCATCACCAGAGCCACATGAGGCTGAATACTCTTAAATGGCGTCACATTTAATTCGGTGGAGTGGCTGCCTGCTGTTTGCTCCAATAATAGCAGGACTAGCTGTGTCAGGCTATGCTCGATAAATACATCCTGATGAGCAGAATCCTCCTCGATATAATGACTCATAAACTGTACCCATCTGGTGATTTGTGGATTTTTTTGCACTGTATTGGCGAATTGAATCTGTGAAGTATAGTCAAGCTGAGCGGATAATTCTATAAGAAAGTTCGGGTGGATCTCAATAAGAAACTTATGATTATCTGCTGCGAGCTGGCGATGCTCCTCCAATGGATTAAAGAGGATGAATTGGTGGTCTGCAATCGATACATCCTGTGATTGAGATTGATAGTGCATGGCTCCTTTCACTGCATAAATGAATTTATAGCAGTGGTCGAACCGTGCATGGCCTTCAGTCTTTTTCTGATTTGTTGATAAAACTAAGCCATGCCGGCCCTCTAGAATGATCTTTCTTGCCTTCATCACAGCCACCTCACTTCTCACTTAAGCAATTTGTTTGTTCCTTCTATTAATTCATCCATCAATGACTGAACCGACACTTGTTTAACCATCGACACTGCCTGACCTGCCCATAAGGACAGAAAATCAGGATTATCTAAACTCGCTGCCTGCTTCCTAATGACACCGGTCAGATCATTTTGCAGCGGGAAAGGAAGAACCGCTTCTTTTTCCATCTCTTTCATGAATCGATTGGTTATGCCTCTTGCCATCTTGCCGGAAAAGGCTTTTGTTAGCGAAGTTTCGCCTTTTGCCTGAAGCAGTGCTTCTTTATAGGTGGGATTGATTCCACTTTCCTGCACGGTCAAGAAAGCTGTACCAAGCTGCGCTCCTTCTGCACCCAGCATCAGGGCTGCAGCAATGCCCCTGCCATCCATGATACCGCCTGCAGCAATCACAGGAATCGTCACGGCATCTTGAACCTGAGGGATAAGGGCCATTGAGCCAATTAAACCCGTTTCTTCCCCAGTGAATGTTCCGCGATGTCCCCCTGCCTCGCTGCCTTGGACTACGATCATATCCGCTCCGCTTTCTTCCCAAATCAGCGCCTCTTTCACATTAGTGGCAGTCCCGACAATGATCGTTCCGGCTTTTTTCATCTCTGAGATGATATGAGAATCGGGGATACCAAAAGTGAAACTGCATA
The DNA here is from genome assembly GCF_030813235.1 of Cytobacillus purgationiresistens. Classification (GTDB taxonomy): domain Bacteria; phylum Bacillota; class Bacilli; order Bacillales; family Cytobacillaceae; genus Cytobacillus; species Cytobacillus purgationiresistens. The sequence goes on from NZ_JAUSUB010000030.1 coordinate 21,566, forward strand.
CAGGCACCGCTGCTTTCAAAACGGCTTCAAGCTGCTGTTTATAAAAGAGCATATGATTTTTTTCCGGCAGGACCAGGTCATCATCAATCCTCAGCTCATCCTTATATTCAGAAAGAACGCTAATTGCTCTTTTCACATCATTGTCTGTATAGATAACCTCATGATTCGGCACAAATATATTTACACCAAATGGCTGATTGGTCATACTGCGAATCTGCTTAATGCTTTCTGTGATATCTTCAGGATTCATATAGCCTGCTCCCAGATTCCCAAGCCCGCCGCAATTGGAGGTTTCGCTTACAAGCTCTGTTGTAGTCGCTCCCCCTGCCATTGGCGCTTGAAAGATGGGATAGTCAATTTTCAGTAGCTCCGTGACGCGATTTCGATTCCAATCCAACTCCCACAACACCTTTCTCTATTTATTTTTTTGCAACTAGAGTATTGATAATGCTATCTGCCACCGCATGCCAAAGGCTTGCATCTATTTGATAGGTTTCACCCAATCCTTTATATACAGCCTTTTGTTTTTCTTCAAATGAAGGATCTTCTTTATCCGGCAGCGTCGCCCGTTTCTCCATTACAAGCTCCTGTAATCTTGGAGCTCTTGGACCCCAAACCGCTTTTTCATTGCCCTCTTGATCGATAAAAATAAAGATGGGGATCGCGCGTGAAGTTCCGTTCGTTAAGTATTGATCCATTAATTCCAAGTTTGAATCTCGTAGGACAAAACGGACGTCCATATTGATTTCCTCTGCAATGTTTAAAAGAATTGGATTATTGATCATCGCATCTCCACACCAATCCTCAGTGAGCACAATGGCTGTTAAACCTGCATCAGCCACTGCCATAAGCGCTTGCTTCTCTTCATCAGCTAAAGTAAAGCCTTCATAAATGGTATTCATCGCCTCTTTATTAACCTTCATTCCTGCTATGTACTGCTGTGCTGTTAAGCCTTTATCAAACCATTGACTCAATGCCATTTAATTGCACTTCCTTTGCTTTTCTAGTAACTTCTATCTTCCTTTATGATACCACTCCTGCAATCTTTCTTACCAAGATTATTAATCAAAAAGACTGTGAATGATAATTAGCCTCTTAAGGAAAGAATCTGGTTAAAGTGATGTTGATCATGCTCGGCTAATCCAAGAAAATAATCGGATAATGTGAGCGTGCTTTTCCCTATATGGATTTCCTCTTCCCACCGTGTTTCAGGTATTTGTTTCATCGTTTCATATAGCGCTGTTCTTACCTCTATAAATTGATTAATGGTTATTTCTTTACTCTGTTGACGCGCTCGAATGGCCGATTCTGCATTCATTTCTTTGGCATCCGGCCCTTTAGGCAAGTCAGCTTTCGAAAATAGATATGGAATCCGCTTGTTTAAAACAAATTCATCCCACGGTCCCAAATGGCCAATCACCTCGGCAATCGTCCACTTGCCCTCCGCGATTTGGGATCGCCATTGGTCTTCAATCAAAGCAGATAATGATTCTACAAATTTAATCGATACTTCATAATGCTGGAGAATGTTTTCCCTTTGTTTATTCATTATACTTTCTCCTTTATCCATACTTCATCGCCAATATGGATGCTCCCAGTCTTGATTACACTAGCATAAACGCCAAAGTTATTCTTTCGATGTCTAATCACCTGCTTATGCACATTCGCATCTCTTTCCCCTGTTTGAGGATCGACCGTGATAATCATGCAGCGCTCACAAAACCGGTCCACCTGGATTTCAACTTCCCCAATTGTTAAATGCTTCGTAACCCATTCCTCTTCTAAAAACGGTGTCTTATCAATCAGATCCAATAAGATATTCGGCCTAAATCGCTGTTCATCGATCAGTTGTTTCCCTGTCATCTCACTCAAAGACTTTAATGAAGCATCAGAGACCACTAAAAGAGGCTCTTCTTCAATCGCCCCAATAGGAACGTGTGCTGGCGAATATTGTTTATATGACAATCTTCTTTTACTTTTTGATTCCAGCTCTTTTCTCCACTCTTCATCTTCCCAAACAAAAACCTTGCCGTCAGGTGTAATAATTTCTACAGCCGGGTATCGATCGGCCGATTCCTCTCCAATAAACCGAGCTTTATATTTCACCATCTCTTGGAATTGTGTGATCGTCAGATACTTTCCTTGTCTACTCTCATCTAATATTGTGTGGCTTCTGTCTCCATACATCCCATAGTACATTACGCGTGCGCTCGACACACTCTCTCCACCAAGTGATTTCACCGGATATCTTAAGATCTTGCCTACATGTCCAATTAACTGCATGATGCACCCCTGATTATGTTTGAATTATGATCGCTATCGAAGAATCCCCTGCCGAGAATAAGTCTAGCCCTTTCGGCAAGTCAATTAAAAATGATGTACAATATGATCGCTGCTATTACCACTAAGCCGCCAACAGTTGGAGTGCCAAAATAGTCTTGAAATATTGGTACATCGGCAGCTACCTCTCATGTTTTGCTGATTTTTTCTTTTTTAAAACGATTAAGCCGACCAAACCGACAATTAATAAACTGCTATTTACTAAAACAACGATAGAAGAGAGAGCTGACCACCCTGCATTAATGTAATTCCAAACCATTACAGGTACCCCTACTGCACCCAGAATGGTAAGTGAGAGAAAGTATCTGAATTTGTCTTTCAATGGATTTAACCTCCTATTTCTAATATTTAAAACGCAAAAGGTTTTTATCGAATGATTGAACTTCTTTTTTTACTCACTGATTAAGTATATTAGACTTTACTTTTTGATATCCTTTTATATACCGCCTTTTTATCATCTTTTTTGCAATCAGGAGAGTTCATGGTTTGAAAATAGAAACAAGACGCCCCCGAAAGATACAAGGACGTCTCTTAAAATATATTAATCCACCATTCTCTTCCGATAAATAACCATCGTGATGAGTGCCATACCAATAACCCATAGTCCAATGATGCCGAAATGACTCCATAGTTCTGCAAGTCCAGTTCCCATCTCTACTTCCTTCGCTATCATAATGAGTTGAGAGTTTGGCAAATAGTCAGCTGCTTGTAAAATGGGATATTTTTCAGCCAAGACAGATAACGATGTCCCAAAGGAGAATATGAATACAAACGGCATAATGATCACTGAAGCTTCCATAACTGATCTAGTGACTAAGCCAAGCGCTGTTCCTAACGCGATGTAAAAGACGGTTGAAAGTATGATACCCAAACTTACAATTAGTAGGTTCTCAGGCATATAACCTAAGAAATAAGCGGAGATTCCAATCACTAAAATGGTTGTAACAAAGCTTAATAACCCTTTTCCAACTAAAATCTCCATCGTGCTTGCAGGTGAGAGCATAAGACCTCTCAGTGTGTTCTTTTCTTTTTCCTCTGCAATTAATGAGCATTGAATGTAAGCTGCAACTAAGCATAGCGCCATGTTAAATACCATGTAATACAGGTCAATCGAATCGATTCCTTGCCTGCCAAAAACTGCTGCTAACACGAGTGGTACTAACAATGTAAATGAAACATACAAATTTCTTGTTAAGTCTTTATAATCCTTATTGAAAATGGCCAATAAACGTTTCATTGAAAAAGTCATGATAATTTCCTCCCTGTCACCTCAACAAATATATCGCCAAGAGTCGGTTCGTTCGAATAGATAGAAGTCACTTTATTTTCTGACATATATTCATGCAATGCCTTTGCACCAGCAGGTCCCATATCAATTACTTCTTTTTCCCCGCCTGAAAGCTCGACAGTAACCGTATGATCCGCAAACTTCCGACGCAAAGCCAAAGGGGAATCAAGTAATTGTATCTTCCCTTTGTTTAAGAAGGCCACTCGATCGCATAATTCCTCTGCTTCATTCATATCGTGAGTAGTTAAAAAAATTGTTGTACCTTCTTCTTTCAGTCTTTCTAGCCCTCTATAGATATGTCTCGTGTTAACCGGGTCCAATGCAGATGTCGGCTCGTCTAGAAATAGAAGCTCAGGCTTATGCAAAAACGCTCGCGCCAAGGTGACGCGCTGCAGCATTCCCCTTGAGAGCTTTGATATGACCTTTTTTCTTTCTCCAGCCATATTAACCATTTCCAACACTTCATCTATTCTTGAATAAGGAACATCATATAAATCACAATATAGTTTTAAATTATCGAATACAGACAACCTTGCATAAAGCCCGCTATTATCGGTAAGTACACCGATTTTTTTCCTCATTTCCGGATTCTTTAACTTTGACGTTGGTACGCCAAAGACATATGCTTCGCCGTCAGTTGGTACCAGCTGTGCAGTAAGAATTTTAATAGTTGTTGTTTTGCCTGATCCACTCGGTCCTAAAAATCCAAATGTTTCTCCTTTTTTTACACTAAATGAGACATTTTCTAAAGCGGCTTGATTGCTAAATAATTTCGCTAATGATTTCACTTCAATTATGCTTTCCATTTTTTATCCCCCTGATCGGTTCGTTTGTTTTCCATGTCTCAATAGTAAACAACAAATCCAACCCTCACATTATTTTATTGATGAAAAGAGCGATTTTAGGGGTGAATGGAGCATTTCAAGTTTGAATGGAGACTATTTTAAGCCTAACATTCCTTTTAATTCTGCCATTTTGGTCTTTGAAAGCGGAATGGACGATTTTTTATCATCCGTTAATACAAGAGTAAAACTATTCCGTGTCCAGGTCACTACCTCACGGACTTTTTGCAGATTAACGATATAAGAACGATGGCATCTAAAAAAGCCATATGGATGAAGTCGGATTTCAAGGTCTGTCATCGTAAACATACAAGGATAGGATTCTCCCTTTATAAAAATGAGTGATTGTCCATCACTGCTTTCGATATAATCGATTTCAGGCGGATCAAATAAAACGATTTTTTCATTAACTTTCGTTGGAATTTTTTCAAATCTTACTGGTTGAACAATCACTTCATCATTTCCCAGTTCATCCTTGCTCTTCTCCTCAGCTAGATCCTTTTCATTATCTTCTGCACGTATATCCAGGGTATGGAACCCTTTGTCATCCAAGCGATAGACAGTATCTGTTATGGCAAGAGCACTTTCCATATTTCCTGTCAGCACGAGCATCGCTTTGCCCTTTTCCTTTATAGCCCTTACCAGCTTAAGAAAAATGCGCTTCGTTTCTAAATCAATATTTTGGTCGGGCTCTTCAAATATCAAAAAATCCGGATTCTGAAATAGCAATCGGCTAAAATGGATTCTTCTCTGTTCAGAAAAGCTTAGCTTCCCAACCCGTTGATTACGTTTTCCCTCTAGTTGGACCATTCGGATAACCTCATCGACAGCAAGAGTTGATCCATATATAGATTGGTAAAATGAAAGATGTTCTTTTACTGACAACCTTTCATATAATCCATCCTGCAAAAAGAAGCCCCCGATTTTCGCCAAAAAAGTTCCTCTCGATTTTTCTATTGTTTCGTTGTTTATGTAAACTACACCATTCGAGGCAGACGCCCCGCCCATGATTATATTAAGTAAAGTGGTTCTGACATTGGTGCTTGCATGAATGGCAACCACTTCACGCTCTGAAACCTCTAAATTAAATGCTGGAAATACAACCGTATGTTCATTGTGCTTCTCTAATTCTGAAATTCTCAATATCCCCACGAAATCATCACCTTAAAAGTAAACTTTTCTAATATTATATCAGCTTTGTATTTATTTGTAAGAAATATTGAGTACAACTCATGACATATCCTGTCTTAGCTTGTCCCATTGTATCCTTTCCTGGGAAATACACAAAAATATTGTCGGAAAACAAAAGAGAAAATCACCCATAATATACATTATTTGTATTTTCTGAACAGGCATTTTTTTAGGGTAGTTTGAGGGGAAAAACGATTTTCTATTTACCTTTTCTCGTTTGGCATCTGATTGGGGGGATTCAATTTTTATTTCTCTTTCTTCTTTATTTTTGTATGAGTTAGGGCAGTATTTGCCTTTTACTTCTCTTTCCTGTTTTTCTGATGAGAATCCGGCTTTTTCTTATCTGGTTTAGGGGATTTTCCTGTGTTTTGATGAGAATCCGGCTCTTTCTTATCTACCTTATGCGACTTTCCTGTTTTCTGATGAGAATCCGGCTCTTTCTTATCTGCTTTAGGCGACATTCCTTTTTTCAGATGAGAATCCGGCTCTTTCTTATCTGCTTTAGGCGATTTCACTGTTTTTTGATGAGAATCCGGCCCTTTCCTATCTGGTTTATGCGATTCCACTGTTTTCTGATGAGAATCTGACCCTTTCTTATCTGGTTTAGGCGACTTTCCTGTTTTCTGATGAGAATCCGCCACTTTCTTATCTGCTTTTGGCGATTTCACTGTTTTCTGATGAGAATCCGCCACTTTCTTATCTAGTTTATACGACATTCCTGTTTTCTGATGAGAATCCGGCCCTTTCTTATCTGCTTTATACGACATTCCTGTTTTCTGATGAGAATCCGACCCTTTCTTATCTGCTTTAGGCAACTTTCCTGTTTTCTGATGAGAATCCGGAATCCGGCTCTTTCTTATCTGCTTTAGGCGACTTCTCTGTTTTCTGATGAGAATCCAGCCCTTTCTTATCTGGTTTAGGCGACATTCCTGTTTTTAGATGAGAATCCGACCCTTTCTTATCTGCTTTATGCGATTTTCCTGTTTTCTGATGAGAATCCGACCCTTTCTTATTTGCTTTAGGCGACTTTCCTGTTTTCTGATGAGAATCCAGCCCTTTCTTATCTGGTTTAGGCGACATTCCTGTTTTCTGATGAGAATCCGACCCTTTCTTATCTGCTTTAGGCGACTTCTCTGTTTTCTGATGAGAATCTGAACCTTTCTTATCTGGTTTATGCGACATTCCTGTTTTTAGATGAGAATCCGCCCCTTTCTTATCTAGTTTATACGACATTCCTGTTTTCTGATGAGAATCCGACCCTTTCTTATCTGCTTTAGGCGACTTTCCTGTTTTCTGATGAGAATCCAGCCCTTTCTTATCTGGTTTAGGCGACATTCCTGTTTTCTGATGAGAATCCGGCTTTTTCTTATCTAGTTTAGGCGACTTTTCTGTTTTCTGATGAGAATCCAGCTCTTTCTTATCTGGTTTAGGCGACATTCCTGTTTTTAGATGAGAATCCGACCCTTTCTTATCTGCTTTATGCGATTTTCCTAAATAAGATTGAAATCAAAAAAATGCTGACGGAAAATCTGTCAGCATTAGCTCTTATCTTTTTTGAATTTCTTGCATCAATAGTTTATTAACTAATTGAGGGTTTGCTTGTCCTTTTGTTGCTTTCATCATTTGACCAACAAGGAAGCCGACTGCTTTTTGCTTGCCGTTTTTGAAATCCTCAATGGATTGCGGGTTGGCATCCAGAATTTCTGTAACGATTGTCAGGAGGGCCCCTTCGTCTGAGATTTGCACTAAACCTTTTTCTTCAACGATTTTCTTAGCCTCTCCACCGTTTTCAATTAATTCTTTAAAAACGGTTTTGGCAATTTTTGAAGAAATGGTGCCATCTTCGATCAATTGAATCATACCTGCTAAGCCTGCTGGAGTCAGTTTTGTCTCATGAAGCTCTGTCTGCTCTGCCTTCAAATAGGCGGAAACTTCACCCATTACCCAGTTGGATGCTTGTTTGGGATCAGCTCCTGCTTCGACAGTCGCCTCAAAGAAATCTGCACTCTCTTTTGTTACAGTTAGAACAGCTGCATCATAGGCCGGAAGACCGAAATCTTCTGTATAGCGTTTTTTGCGAGCGTCTGGAAGCTCTGGAATTTCTGCACGGATGCGCGCCTTCCAGTCTTCATCAATATGAATGTCTAATAAATCCGGCTCTGGGAAATAGCGATAATCATCAGAGCCTTCTTTTACCCGCATAAGAATCGTTTTGCCTGTTGCTTCATCAAATCGGCGTGTTTCCTGCTCAATCACGCCGCCAGCGCTCAAAACTTCTTCCTGACGAATTTCTTCATATTCAAGACCTTTGCGTACAAAGTTAAAAGAGTTTAGGTTCTTCAGCTCTGTTTTAGTTCCGAATTCTTCTTGGCCAACAGGACGAAGGGAAATATTCGCATCACAGCGCAGTGACCCCTCTTCCATTTTACAGTCAGAAACCCCTGTGTATTGGATGATCGATTTTAATTTTTCAAGATAAGCATAGGCTTCATTCGGCGTACGGATATCCGGCTCAGAAACGATCTCAATCAACGGTGTTCCTTGGCGGTTGTAATCGATCAATGAATAGCCTTTTTCATGAGTCAGTTTTCCTGCATCCTCTTCTAAATGAATGCGCGTAATGCCGATTTTCTTTTTATAGCCGTCCACTTCGATCTCAATCCAGCCGTGCTCCCCTACTGGTTTATCGAATTGGGATATCTGATATGCCTTCGGGTTATCTGGGTAGAAATAATTTTTGCGATCGAATTTAGTGACTGGAGCGATTTCACAATTAAGGGCCATTGAGGCCTTCATTCCGAATTCTACCGCTTTTTTGTTCACTACAGGTAACACGCCTGGGTAGCCTAAATCAACAACTGTTGTATTTGTATTTGGCTTGGCACCGAAATGGTTCGGGCTTGCTGAGAAAATTTTTGAGTTTGTTTTCAATTCAACGTGTACTTCTAATCCTATTACTGTTTCAAAGTCCATGACTTTCCCCCCTTACAGTTCCGGTTTTTGTTTATGAAAGTCTGTTGCTTGTTCGAAAGCATGGGCCACACGATAAACCGTGCTTTCATCAAAGTGTTTGCCGATAATTTGCAGTCCGAGTGGAAGACCATTAGAGAACCCACATGGAACAGAAATTCCTGGAACGCCTGCAAGATTGACTGGTATCGTTAAAATATCATTCGCGTACATTGTAAGCGGATCATCGATTTTTTCTCCAAGCTTAAATGCTGGCGTCGGAGTTGTTGGGCCGATAATTACATCATACTTAGCAAATACGTCTTCGAAATCTTTCTTAATTAACGTACGCACTTTTTGCGCTTTTTTATAGTAAGCATCATAATAACCTGAGCTTAATGCGAATGTTCCAAGCATAATACGGCGTTTCACTTCATCGCCAAAGCCTTCAGAACGCGATTTCTTGTATAAATCAATCAAGTTTTCAGGTTGCTCCGTACGGTAGCCATAACGAACGCCATCAAATCTTGATAAGTTTGCAGATGCCTCTGAAGAAGATAATAAGTAATAGGTAGCTAACGCGTATTTTGAGTGCGGTAATGAAACCTCTTCCCATGTCGCACCTAGCTTTTCAAGCACCTTTAATGAATCCAGGACTGATTGGCGAACTTCTTCCTGTACGCCTTCACCTAAATATTCTTTTGGAACCGCTATTTTCAATCCCTTTACATCGCCAGTTAAGCTTTCTGCAAAATTCGGTACGCTTACATTCGCTGAAGTAGAATCCATTGGATCAACGCCAGAGATTGCTTGAAGCAGGTAAGCATTGTCTTCAACTGTACGAGTAATGGGTCCGATTTGGTCAAGGGATGAAGCAAATGCAACAAGTCCAAAACGTGATACTCGTCCATATGTAGGCTTCAATCCAACAACTCCACAGAATGATGCAGGCTGTCTGATTGAACCGCCTGTATCAGATCCCAGTGAAAACAGAACCTCTCCAGCTGCAACCGATGCGGCTGACCCACCAGAAGAACCACCTGGAACAGTTTCTAAGTTCCAAGGATTGCGAGTGGCTTGGAAGCCTGAGTTTTCGTTGGAAGATCCCATTGCGAACTCGTCCATATTTAATTTACCAATCGTAATGGTTTCTGCATCTGTTAATTTATTTACAACGGTAGCATCGTAAATTGGATCGAAGTTTTCAAGGATTTTACTTGCACATGTCGTGCGCAAGCCTTTTGTTACAATATTATCTTTTACACCGATCGGCATGCCAAAAAGAAGCCCTTTTCCTTCATCAGCAGCAAGCTTCTCATCGATTTTTTTTGCTGCAGCACGCGCATTTTCTTCATCTAATGTTAAAAATGCTTGTACCTTGCCATCCACTTCATTGATCCTTTTATATGATTCGCTTACAAGGTCAGATGAAGTGATTTCTTTTTTATGTAAAAGCTCATGAAGCTCTGATACTTTATGATCAAATAAACTCACACTTTTTCCCTCCAGCTATTCGATAATAGACGGTACTTTCACATAGCCGTCCTGATGCTCAGGAGCATTTTTTAAAACTTCCTCCTGCGGAAGTCCTTTTACTGCTTTATCTTCTCTTAACACATTTTTCATATCTAATACATGTGAAGTCGGTTCCACATGATCGGTATCCACTTCATTCAACTCTTCAGCAAACGAAATGATGGCATCAAGCTGGTTTTTAAACGCTTTAGCTTCTTCCTCTGATATTGCAAGCCTTGCCAAGTTCGCCACATGCTTTACTTGGTCTGTTGTAATTCTGGACATATAAGCCACCTCCATATCTTCTTAAAAAATACGCAATTATATTGATCATATCAAACTTTCACGCGTTAAAGCAATATGAAGCTTTGATTGATTCATTCTTCCCTTTGACTATTTTACCATGACTTGATGGAGATCGCATTTTCATACATAAGAAAGAAAGCTGACCTGAATTAGTCAGCCTCGCCTCAGCACTTTTTTTATTAAAGTGAACAGCCCTGTTTTCGATTTTGCTTCTGGCTTTGTTTGGTTATTTTCTTCAATAGTCACATAGATTTCCTCATGATCTATCGCATAATCATAAGCCAGCACTAGACCCAGCTCAGAGTTAAAATCCTTATTTGTAACAATCGTATAGTCAACATGATTGGATGTGGCCACTTTTATATATTTAGAAAGGTCCTGATAACTCATATGACCATTTAAATAGAGCCTTGCTTTTGAATGGTCCTGAAGTGCAGACTCAACTTCAGCAATAATGCCAGGCTTCCTTACTTGCGGCTGTTTCAAAGCAATGACCGTCCGCTCTCTTAGCGTTCCAAGAAACCGCCTTCGCTCATCCGGCTTCGTCTGTTTTTGCCCATACATCCCTTGCTTTAAATATTCATCAATCTTTTCCGCCACGACCGCACCTCCACGCATTCAATCAAATGTTTGATTAATGGATATGTTCGCTTTAGTATAGCCTATTCTTGCTCCTGAAAAAAATGAAATGCCCTGTTTTGATTCAGTACTAAAAATGTATGTAGTTTTTTCTAAAAGGTTCCGATATGAGTAAGAATAGGAGCATAGCGGTGCTCCCATTTTTCCTATGCCAACGAACCTTATAATGGTTGATTTTTTCATAAAAAAAAGACCTCTCTAGAAAGAGAGGTTAAAAATTGGAGAATAGTAAAGGTTGAAAAAATCACATAAATCGTAACTTACACTTCAAGCTTTTCGCTTGAGAATTGCTCTTCTTCTGTCGATCCTTTCAATGCTGTAGTGGAAGAAGTTCCACCAGTGATTGTCATTGACACCTGGTCAAAGTATCCGGTACCTACTTCACGCTGATGTCTTGTTGCTGTGTAGCCGGCTGCTTCACTATCAAATTCAGCTTGTTGCAGTTCAGAGTATGCTGCCATTCCTCTGTCTTTGTAGCCAAGTGCTAGTTCAAACATGCTGTGGTTTAATGAATGGAAGCCCGCAAGAGTAACAAATTGGAACTTGTAGCCCATTTTTCCAAGCTCCACTTGGAATTTCGCGATTGACTCTTCATCGAGCTTCTTCTTCCAGTTGAATGATGGTGAACAGTTATATGCCAATAGTTGATCAGGGTACTTCGCATGAATGGCATCTGCAAATCTTTGCGCTTCTTCAAGGCTTGGTTCAGATGTTTCACACCAGATTAAATCTGCATATGGTGCGTACGCCAGGCCTCTAGCAATTGCTTGATCTAAACCAGCATTTGTACGGAAGAAGCCCTCAGGTGTTCTATCACCAGTAATAAATTGTGCATCATATGGATCCACATCACTTGTGATTAAGTCAGCTGCATTTGCATCTGTTCTTGCAATTACTAGAGTTGGAACACCCATTACATCAGCTGCTAATCTAGCAGAAATTAAATTCTTCACTGCCGTTTGTGTTGGCAGCAAAACTTTACCGCCTAAGTGTCCGCATTTCTTTTCAGAAGATAGCTGGTCCTCAAAGTGAACCCCTGCAGCTCCTGATTCAATCATGCCCTTCATTAATTCGAATACATTTAACTGTCCGCCAAACCCAGCTTCAGCATCCGCAACAATCGGTGCAAACCAATCAATAGATTGATCTTGCTCCAAATGGTGAATCTGATCAGCACGCTGCAATGCTTGGTTAATTCTTTTTACAACATTCGGCACACTGTTTGCTGGATATAAGCTTTGATCCGGATACATATTACCTGAAAGATTTGCATCAGCAGCCACTTGCCATCCGCTTAAGTATATAGCTTTCAAGCCTGCTTTAACCTGTTGCACAGCTTGATTGCCTGTTAACGCCCCAAGCGCATTAATAAAGTTTTCTTCGTTAACTAGCTTCCACAGTTTTTCTGCCCCTCTGCGTGCCAGTGTATGTTCGATATCAATGGATCCTCTAAGTTTAATAACCTCTTCCGCTGAATATGGTCTTTCGACACCCTTCCAGCGCGCATCCATTGCCCAGTTCTCTTCTAATTGACGAATTCTTTCATCTGCCATCTCTAAAAATCCTCCTTTAAAATGATCAATAGGTTTGATTCTCGTCTTCACTGTATTAATACAATTATTTATTTACATTTTGTATTATATAACAGGTTTTTCATAAATGGAACCTTCCTATTCAAAATTATCTCAAATTATTTTCGTCATTTTTCGACAGGGTTAGTTTGTACACTCCATTTGACTAATGATAAAATACCTTGCTGGGATTTGGTTGTAGAAGATTATTGCGTGGATGGGTTTTATGAGCCAGTTTTTGATGAAATAGTTGGTTTTGCTTGATGAATGGGAATGTAATGTTTTATGTGGGGCTCTTTTGATTTTTTTGGTCAGTTTAATTGAAGAGATTGGGTTATTGAGTTGGTTGTAGGCGTTGGGTCAGCTTATTTCTCGCTGTTATCCACCTTATTCTATCCGTCACAAAAAAAAAGCCATCCTCTAAAAGGATGGCTCTCTCATTATATTAATACATTTCTGAAGTTGTTTTTGCTTGCATGTGAAGCATGATGTAGTCTGGACCGCCCGCTTTTGAGTCAGTACCTGACATGTTGAATCCGCCGAATGGTTGGTAGCCTACGATAGCGCCTGTGCAACCGCGGTTGAAATAAAGGTTTCCGACATGGAAATCTTCACGCGCTTTTTGGATGTGCTCACGGTTGGTTGTGATAACAGCACCTGTTAAGCCGTATTCTGTGTTGTTTGCAATTTCAATCGCATCGTCGAAGTCTTTTGCTTTTGTGAAGCCGACAACTGGGCCGAAGATTTCTTCTTTCATGATGCGTGCTTCTGGTGAAAGGTCAGCAAAGATTGTTGGTTGGATGAAGAAGCCTTTAGAGTCGTCTCCTTCTCCACCAGCCATTAATTTACCTTCTTCTTTACCGATTTCGATGTAGCTCATGATTTTGTCATAAGCTGCTTGATCGATAACAGGGCCTGTGAAGTTGCTTGTATCTTCAGGATTACCAGCTTTTTTCTCTTTTGTGATTTCAACTACACGGTTTAATACTTGATCGTAAACATCTTCAACGATTACTGCACGTGAACATGCAGAACATTTTTGACCAGAGAAGCTGAATGCAGATGCAACGATTGATTGTGCAGCTAATTCAAGATCTGCTTCTTTGTCTACTACGATTGTATCTTTTCCGCCCATTTCAGAGATTACGCGTTTGATCCAAATTTGACCTTCGCTTAATTTAGACGCACGCTCAGTGATACGAAGACCCACGTCACGTGAACCTGTGAAGGATACAAAACGAGTATCTTTATGGTCAACTAAGTAGTCTCCTACTTCAGCACCGCTTCCTGGTACGAAGTTAAGCACACCTTTAGGCAAACCTGCTTCTTCCATTACTTCAACGAATTTCGCTGCAACAATTGGAGTTGTAGAAGCTGGTTTTAATAATACTGTGTTCCCTGCAACGATAGCAGCAACAGTTGTACCTGCCATAATTGCTAATGGGAAGTTCCATGGAGAAATGATGATTCCTACTCCTAATGGAATATAGTCATAACGGTTATATTCATTCGGGCGGCTGTTAACTGGCACACCGTCTTTGATTTCTAAGATTTGGCGAGCATAATACTCAAGAAAATCGATTGCTTCTGCTGTATCTGCATCAGCTTCGCTCCAAGGTTTACCTGCTTCTTTTGTTAATAACGCTGAGAATTCATGCTTGCGTCGGCGAATGATTGCAGCGGCTTTGAATAGCACATCTGCACGTGTTTCTGCCTTAACTTTTCTCCAAGTTTTGAAAGCACCAACTGCAGCTTGCATCGCTTGTTCAGCATGGTCACGGTTTGCTTTTGACACTCGACCAATGACTTCTTCTTTATTGGCAGGATTCACCGATACAATTTTATCTTCTGTAGAAATGCGCTCTCCGCCGATTAAAAGGTCATAATCTTGGCCTAAATAGCCTTTAACTGTTTCTAGACCCTTTAAATATGCTTCACTATTCTCTTCTTTATTAAAATCAGTGAATGGCTCATGTTTGTAAGGTTGTACCATTTTTCATCCTCCTGTGTACTAACAGCAACCATACTTAACTATTGCAAAAAATTCGCAATAGTTTTAAAGTGATATACTCGTTTGATATGCTGTGTTATTATTTAAAACTCTTTTACATCCGTTATTCTATCATACCTCGACAAATTTCATCAAATGATTCTTTCCGTTACTTATTTACTTTTCCCTAAGTGGAAATAAATCATTTAAATTATTGATAAACATGGACAAAAGGTTCGGATTGGTCGGTTTTCTTAATAATTAATGATTCAGGACCGTTTACGGAAGTAATATTTACTTGAACAGAAATATACTCTGGAAAGCTTGTCATGATTCTGCTTGCTACATACTGAGTGAATCCTACCGCTTCCGCTTTACCATAAAATTGGATTGGTATATTAATATCCAATTGCTGGAGCTGGCCCTGAGCATAGAAGGCATTGCCAATGACACCATTAAAATTCGGGAAATATTTCTCAATATCCTGCTTAAAATTTAGGAATGATGTTAAGTCTTCACGGTGATCCTTCTCAGCAGTGTTTGATGGAAAGAGCACGTATTTTTCATTCACTTTTTCCCAACTGCCAAGCTTATTGCTTCCCTGACCCGCATGTGCATAAGCGAAGAAATTTCCTGGCACAACTGATGTTCTGCTTTGCTGTTCAAACATTGCAATTGTAATTGGGATATTCTCCAGCCCTTCTATTTTTCTTAGACGAGGCAAGATTTCCTCTGCTATCTTCTTGCCTTCTGCTTCAAGTTTTTTTCGGTCAATTTTCGTTTCAAATGTCGCGCCATATTGTTCTTTTTGGTAATAATGCACAGAATTCAAGGCTAATCCGATGACTACTCCACCTAATTTCACCTTATCATCCCCATCTTTAACACGATAGTTATGCTCAAGGATATGAGCGAGATAAATCGGTGCTTTCTCATTACGATCTTCAATATCTCCCTTTCCATTATCTAAAGGGTTAAGACCGATATTTTCTTCTTTTTCCATTTTTCTTTCTTTTAATTGAGCATCTGTGAACTCACGATTAAGCCATGAAACGATCGTACTTCGATCAAGATACTGACCTTCCTGGAAAAAGAACTTCTCTGTATCAAAGTTATTCTGTGCGACTCTCATCAGACCTGTTTCAAATTCATTCAGATCATACTTCGTATTGATATTATTAACGACTAAGCCTCTTGCTTCACTCGCTTTAAATGGAAGAAGGGTGCGATAATAAGAATCCGAAATTTTAAAATTCGGGATAATCGCCTTTTCTTCGGAATCCTCATTCTCTTCAATAACTTCTTCCTGCTTGCTAAAATTTGGTGCACAGCCAGCGAGTAAAAGGAGCATTGCCAATGATAATGTCATTATTTTTTTCACGGTTTCCCACCTCTTACAAGTTTAGTTCCTTGGTCAGTTTCTCTTCATCCCAGACGGTAACCCCTAATTCCTGTGCTTTTGTCAGCTTAGATCCCGCGTCTTCCCCAGCAACGACAAAATCTGTTTTCTTGCTGACACTGCCAGATACCTTCCCGCCAAGCGCTTCAATCTTTTCCTTCGCATCATTTCGAGAAAACTGCTCAAACTTACCGGTTAATACAATTGTCTTACCGGCAAAGATTGAATCAGATTCTTCAGCTGTCAATGGCTTAGGTCCTTTATATTCTAAATTGAGTCCTGATTGCTTCAGTTCTTCTATGAGTTCTTCAGCTTCTTCTTGTTCAAAATACGTAACTACAGAATCAGCCATCTTTTCACCGATTTCATTAATTGCTGTTAAATCTTCACGAGAGGCAATTTTCAATGAATCAATATTTTCAAATTGCTGTGCTAATGTTTTCGCTGCTTTAGCTCCAACATGTCTGATACCTAAACCGAATAAAAGGCGTTCTAATGAGCTTTGTTTGGATGCCTCAATCGCTTGAAGCAATTTATTGACGGATTTCTCACCCATCCGCTCCAAACCAATTAACTGTTCATATGTGAGTTTGTAGAGGTCAGCCACATCTTCAATTAACTTCTCCGAAAATAATTGACTAATTACCTTTTCCCCTAGTCCATCGATATTCATCGCATTTCGCGACACAAAGTGGATAAGACCTTCACGGATCTGTGCTGGACATTTTGGGTTAATGCAGCGCAATGCCACTTCGCCGTCTAGTCGCACCAAATCACTTTCACATTCGGGACAATGCGTTGGCATATTAAATTCCTGTTCATCGCCTGTTCTTCGGTCTAAAAGAACGTTAACGACTTCAGGGATAATATCCCCGGCCTTTTTTATCACTACATAATCGCCAATTTTAATATCTTTTTCACGAATTAAATCTTCATTGTGAAGCGACGCACGCTGCACCGTTGTGCCCGCCACCTTAACAGGCTCTAAAATGGCTGTTGGAGTGAGGACGCCGGTACGCCCAATACTTAGCTCAATCGCTTTTAAAGTCGTTACTACTTCTTCTGCAGGAAACTTATACGCGATGGCCCAGCGCGGACTTTTTGCTGTTGTACCTAGCTGTCTTTGTTGCTCGAATGCATTCACTTTAATGACAATGCCATCTATATCATATTGCAAATTAGGACGCTCTTCTGTCCATTGATGAACAAAAGCGAGAACCTCTTCAATATTGGCACATTTTTTTCGCTCTTTGTTTGTTTTAAAGCCTAGTTTTTCAAGAAAATCAAGACCTTCACTATGAGATTCAACGCCAGTATTTCCCACGTCTGCGATGGCATAAACGAAAATATCAAGGTTCCTTGATGCCGCAATGCGGGGGTCCAGCTGTCTTAAGGAACCAGCTGCGGCATTCCTCGGATTTGCAAAAGGTTCTTCGCCTTTCTCTTCCTTTATCTCATTTAACGCCATAAAGGACTTTTTAGGCATAAAGGCTTCTCCTCGAACTTCTAAGGTAGACCCTTCTTTAATCCGAAGAGGTATAGACCTGATTGTACGTAAATTCGCAGTGATATTTTCTCCTATCGAGCCGTCCCCTCGCGTTGCACCAATCATTAATAATCCATCTTCATAGCGTAAAGAAACAGCCAGTCCATCAATTTTCAATTCGCATACATAAGAAAATTCATCGCCTACAAGCTGACGTACTCTGCGATCGAAATCACGCAAATCCTGTTCGTTAAAGGCATTCCCTAAGCTTAGCATTTGCGACCGATGCTCGACTTTCTCGAACATATCGAGGATTGTGCCGCCTACTCTTAGTGTAGGGGAATCATCCGTTTTTAGATGTGGAAATTCATCCTCAAGTTGGATTAATTCATGTAATAGCTGATCATATTCCGCATCAGGTACGGACGGCTGATCGAGCACATGATATTCATAGTTGTATTGGTTGAGCAGATTTTGTAAATCTTTCACCCTATTTTCAGCTGCTTTAAGATCCACTTTTTCCAACCCTTTCAAAACGGCAGATGCTTTTTAATCACGCCTGCCATTTTATTTTCAATTTAGCCTTTTGTAATAGGAGCAAATTTAGCGAGTAATCGCTTGATGCCAACTGGTTTAGGAAAGGCAATATCTAATTCTGTTCCTTCGCCCGAACCCTTCACGCTCACCACGGTTCCAACTCCCCATTTACCATGCACTGCTTTATCTCCAACACTCCAAGTTACTTCGTCGCCGCCTGTAGCTTCTATAGAAGGACGCACAACTGCCTTTCGGAGAGGCTGCATTCTAGAAGGAGATGACCCAAATGGAGAGTTCCCCATTCCACCTGCTTTTGCTGCTGGTTCAATACCTTCAATTAAATCCTC
The DNA here is from genome assembly GCF_030813235.1 of Cytobacillus purgationiresistens. Classification (GTDB taxonomy): domain Bacteria; phylum Bacillota; class Bacilli; order Bacillales; family Cytobacillaceae; genus Cytobacillus; species Cytobacillus purgationiresistens. The sequence continues at coordinate 39,966 of NZ_JAUSUB010000030.1, forward strand.
CGGAATCTCTTTTATAAATCGAGAAGGCGGATTCATGTTTGTCCGGCCAAATAAGGTACGCATTTGTGCATTCGTGATAAATAGTTCTTCTTCCGCTCTCGTTATACCTACATACGCTAATCTGCGCTCTTCTTCCATCTCAGCCTCTTCCATTAGTGAGCGGCTATGTGGGAAGACACCTTCCTCCATGCCCATTAAGAAGACAGTCGGGAATTCCAAACCTTTTGCAGAATGAAGTGTCATGAGAATAACAGCATCGCTTTTTTGTCCATCATCATCTAGTTTATCTATATCAGCAACCAAAGCGAGGTCTGTCAAAAAGGCCACTAGTGTTTTATCTTCTGCCCCATCCTCAAAGTTCTTTGTAACTGATAAAAATTCATCTAAGTTTTCGAGACGACTTTGCGCTTCAATTGATTTCTCTGCCTTTAACATATCTTTGTATCCAGATTTATCAAGAATCTCTTCAACCAATTCTGTTACAGACAGGTATTCTTGCATTTGTGTATAATTCTTTACTAAATCGCGAAACTCTCTCGCTGATTTAGTGGTTTTAGGGCTTAGTCCGATTAATTCAATGGAATCTAAAGCCTCAAACATTGTTAGATCATGCATCGTTGCAAAATTGGCGATTTTATCTATCGAGCCAGAACCGATTCCACGCTTCGGTACATTAATGACACGCTGCAAGCTTATGTCATCATCCGGGTTCGCAATTAAGCGTAAATAAGCAAGAATATCTTTAATTTCCTTACGATCATAGAACTTGATTCCACCAACAATCGCATATTCAATATTTGACTTTAAAAGCATTTCCTCCATTACACGTGATTGTGCATTGGTACGATACAGAATCGCAAAATCTGCTAACTTTTTATCGCCAGCTGCCATCAATTCTTTAATTTTACTAACAACAAATTGTCCCTCACCCTGCTCACTATCCGCACGGAAATAATGAATCTTTTTCCCTTCAGGATTTTCCGTCCATAGGTTCTTCGCTTTGCGGTTGGCATTCTTCTCAATTACACCATTTGCTGCATTTAGGATTCTTTGTGTCGAACGATAGTTTTGTTCAAGCAAGATAACCTCGGCATTTGAATAGTCCTTTTCAAATGAGAGGATATTTGCAATATCCGCTCCGCGCCATCTATAGATGGATTGATCTGAATCCCCTACTACACAAAGATTTTTAAACCGATTTGCTAATAGCTTGACCAGCATATATTGTGCTCTATTCGTATCCTGATACTCATCTACATGGATATATTGGAATTTGCGCTGATAGTATTCAAGCACTTCAGGTACACGGTCGAACAGAAGGATTGTCAGCATGATTAAATCATCAAAGTCTAATGCGTGGTTCTTTCTCAACCGCTTCTGGTAATCTGTGTACACATCGCTTATGACTTGCTGAAAATAATCACCCGCGGTTTTTGCATATTCCTCCGGATTGATCAATTCATTTTTCGCTGAACTGATTGAACCAAGTATCGCTCTAGGATCAAACTTTTTCGGGTCTAGATTTCTTTCCTTCAGTATGCTCTTAACAACAGACTGCTGATCAGTTGGATCTAGTATCGTAAAGTTGCGGTTATAGCCAATTCGATCAATATCTCTTCTTAAAATTCGCACACACATGGAGTGAAAGGTGGAAATCCAAATTTGATCGGCTACTCCGCCCATCATGTTTTGGATTCGCTCTCTCATTTCTCTTGCTGCTTTATTAGTAAAGGTAATCGCCAAAATATTATATGGATTCACACTTTTTTCTACCATTAAGTAGGCGATTCTATGAGTTAACACTCTTGTCTTGCCGCTACCTGCACCCGCCATAATTAACAGCGGACCATCCGTAGATTTCACGGCACTTTGCTGCTGCGGGTTTAAACCTTTTAGAAGTTTATCTGATAAATATTGCATTGTTTCCGTCACCACCATACAAACAAATGTTCTTATTTTTATTTTAACTTTATGATATTAAACTTACAAGTCCTAATGTGTTATTGTTTGACTGCATCGACAGTTTGAAGTGCCACCTTTAAATCTTCGTAAACAACGTTCCCTACAACCACAACATCTGCATGAGCGCCCATCTCTCGAGCCTGTTCCACGCTTTGGATGCCGCCGCCGTAAAAAAGCACGGTCTCATCAAGTACAGCTTTTGTTTCCTTAACGATTTCAACATCACCGTATTTTCCGCTATATTCAATATAAAAGATGGGTAAGTGGAACATTTTTTCTGCCATCATTGCGTATGCCTTTACATCCTCAACAGTTAAATCGGTTTTTGCATTCGTTAATTCAGCCACTTTGCATTCCGCATTCAATACACAGTATCCTTGAACAAGTATCTCTTCCCAGTTCATTATTTCTCCATACTCTTTAACTGCTTCATGATGAAGGCCCTTCACCCATTTTGTATCCGTACTATTTAGAACAGTTGGGATAAAAAACAGATCATAGCCAGGCGTAATGGCGTCAATCTCAGAAACCTCAAGGACGCATGGCACCGTATATCTGCGCACTCGTGCCATTAAATCCAGCACTTTTTCAAGTGTAATACCATCTGTACCTCCAATGATAATCCCATCCGTACCAGATTCACAAATTTTTTCTAAATCTTCATCAGAAATATATTTATCAGGATCGAGCTTAAACACATGGTGCCACTCGCTAACCTCGTACATGCAAACTTCCTCCATTCTATCATTCCATTCCATCATTATATCACTAGTGATAACAATCAAAAAGGAAAGAGATGGAGGGGATTTTTGTTATTTAAATTGTTATCTCGTCGATATCTTTCCATCGCTGTTCGTGCGAATAGGGAGGCTATTTTGCGTGATTAATTGGGGAATAGTTTGGTTACCTGATTAGTTACCCGGCTGTCAGTTTTCTTGTTCTTTAGGGTATTAGTTCCTCGATCTAGTTGACCCTTTTCTCTTTTTCTCCGCTAATCGGGCACTAGTTCACTCAACTAGTTAACCCTTTTCTCTTTTTCTCCGCTAATTGGGCACTAGTTCACTCAACTAGTTAACCCTTTTCTCTTTTTCTCCTCCACTCGGGCACTAGTTCACTCAACTAGTTAACCCTTTTCTCTTTTTTTCCTCCACTCGGGCACTAGTTCACTCAACTAGTTAACCCTTTTCTCTCTTTCTCCTCCACTCGGGCACTAGTTCACCTATCTAGTTAACCCTTTTCTCTTTTTCTCCTCCACTCGGGCACTAGTTCACTCAACTAGTTAACCCTTTTCTCTTTTTCTCCTCCACTCGGGCACTAGTTCATTCAACTAGTTAACCCTTTTCTCTTTTTCTCCTCCACTCGGGCACTAGTTCACTCAACTAGTTAACCCTTTTCTCTTTTTCTCCGCCTCTTGGGCACTTGTTCACTCAATTTCTGCATCCCATTTCTCATCTCATTCAACGAATAAAAAAAACCGTGGGAGTGTCCCTCGGTTTAAGTGTCATGCTGCTTATTGTTCTGTCTCTGGTCCGTCTTCTTTAATTCTTTCTAATGCCATTTCATAGGCATCGTTTCCGTAGTTTAAGCAACGTTTTACACGAGAGATGGTTGCTGTGCTTGCGCCTGTTTCTGTTTCTATTTTATGATACGTTTTTCCTTCGCGCAGCATGCGGGCAACTTCCAGCCTTTGGGCTAATGATTGAATTTCGTTCACTGTGCATAGGTCATCAAAAAATCGATAGCACTCATCAAGGTCTTTTAAGGATAAGACTGCATTAAATAATTGATCTAGTTCTTGTCCTCTTAGTTTATTTATTTGCATATATAGTTAACTCCTTTAATTTGTAGTTGCATTGTCTATTACAATGGACGATTCTAAACCAGGATCAGCAGGCACGACATTGATCCATGTCTTCCCCTGAACAAGTCCTTGTTCTTTTCCATCAATGACCGGAAGAATTCTTCCTTCCTTGTTGATCCAGTTTACTTCAGACATCCTACCTCTTTGAAGAAGATATCCCCTTCCCCCTGAAGATAAATCAATGTCGCGTCTTCCATCGCCATCAACTACTTGATGAGGGGTCTCAATGATAAAGACATTACTTAGTAATACCGGGTCTCCAGAATCATTATCAACAGTTAATTCATCATTAGAAGCTCTTTTGTACTTTTCCAGTGATTCATCGTATTGATAGGTCACATTAAAAAATGGATTCTTGGTTGAATATTCAATAGAAACAGCCGTTGCTTGCTGCCCATCAATCTGACCTGCCTCTTCCTTCGTTAAAAATAGGTGAGGTGACGGAGCTATCTCCATATCATAGCCCTTTTCCAGCGCCCCTTCTTTAATATGATCGAAGGTAATATAAGAATTATGGGGAGCTTTGCGAAAGCTTACTCGTTCAAACAATGTGCCATCATAGTATAGACCGTTTAAACTATCAACATATCCCTGGTCAAGCAGTTTTTTCGCTTCAGGGCTATTGCCATGGGCAATGAATATACTATCATAGGCTTTGGCAAGTTCAATATAATAATCCCTTGCACTCCTTACAGGTCCAACAATTTGTGGTTGTTCACTTTCATAAATGGCGAGAAATCTTGTTACTTCGCCTTCTGCGAGCATTTCATAGACGATATCAGCCTTATCAAGCCCCGATTGCGGTCTTGCGTTTGGATGATTATTAATCATCACCGCAAATGATCGTCTGGGTTCTTCCCTATTATCTTGAAGTCCTGTTAGCGGAGATGGCATACCTTCTTCGTTGGCATCTACTGCTTGTTCAGGCGCTCCACTTTTTTCATCTTTTAAATCCTCATCTGTTTCACTCTTGCTGCATCCTGAAACTAAAAGCATTGTAATCGCTGAAACAGCCATCCATTTTTTTAGCATGATGCACCCCTTACCGAATTCAAAACCCTTCTTTTACATTTTAACGCATCATCGTTGGAAAGAGTACAGTTTTATTCATCACATCGTACATTCCACGCTGTGTCACCCTGATATAAGGAAGGTGAGTAGATGAGAAAAACAATAAGGTATAGATAGGGTCCGCAAACTTATAGCCAGTGTTTTTCAAATATTGCAAAAGGCTTTTTTCATCTTCTATTAAGTCTTCTACTTTTTTATCAGACATGATTCCCTTTAGCTTCAAAGGGATTTCGTTTACAATCTTGCCTTTTTCTGAAACGACGATTCCTCCGCCAAGTTCCTTCATACGATAAAAAGCATTTTTCATATCTTCTTTATCTTTTCCGATAATAATAATATCGCCAGTATTAGAGAAGGAGCTTGCAAGGCCGCCCAAATTATCGGCAAACCCTTTCAGAATCGTATTGACCCTCCATTTCCCTTTTCGGTCAATAAGCATGAAGAAACATTCATCATGTGTTCGGTCAAGCTCGTCATTAGAGATATCAATCGCAATGGAATAAGGTTTGGTGATAACGGAATTCTCCATTTTGATTCCAAAAGGCATGGAGAATTGCATATCATTACTCGTTAGATCCCAGTTAAGCTCCAATGGTTCAAAGCCATATTCTTCCCATGCCATATCCTCATAGTTATCGAGGTTGACGCCATCTTTTTTCACCCATTTACCTTTGGCAATTACACCGACTGGAGTAGGGTTCTTTTCATCTTCCAATAGATTGATATTCGCGACCCTGCCGGTTGCGATATTCCCATGGAGATATTGGATATTATAATATTTAGCGACATTAATGGTCCCCATATTATAAGCATCAATGGTTGGAACACCCTTTTCTATTGCAATTCTAATCATCTGGTCAATGATCCCAGACTCTGAGAATGAAGAAGAGGATCCGTCTGTCGTAAAAACAAATTGATCATAGTTATCGATTCCGAGCTCATGCATTTCATCTAAGAGCAGCGGCAGATCCGGCCGGATAGATGAATAGCGTAAAGAGACGGTGTAACCCTGCATTAAGCGGTTATACACCTCTTGACCGTTGATGGCTTCGTGATCGCAATCAGCACCTAAGAGCATTAACTTTGCTAAAGTCTTTTCTGATGCACCAGGAAAATGGCCTTCAATTTGTTTACGCATTCTCTTGGCTTCCTGCATCCAGTGAAGCATCATATCATCGCCGTCCAACAGTTTTGGCCAGCCTGTTAATTCCCCGCCCTGCAGCACTGCATCATGTTCTAGCCATGATTTAATATTGCCATGTGAAAAGGTGGTTTCTTCATGCTGGATTTCTGTTTGGGCATCAAATCGGCACCACCAATACATCGTTGTCGGGATATTTCGCATTTCTTTTAATAATGAAAACGCTTTCTTTTTGTCTAACTGTAACGCAAGCACCATATTGTCATTTATTAATGTTGTCGTTCCAAATTGGGCTGCATAGCTGGCAAAAGAATGGGGATTATATAATTGAAATGGGTGTGCATGAGGCTCGATATAACCAGGAACAAGCGACTGGCCTTCACAGTCTACAATTTCGCAGCCATCGGTTTTCTCGGGGAGCTTTTCACCGACATAGACGATGCGATCACCGTAGATCCATATGTTTGCTGTCATCCATTTTTTAAATGCCTGATTTAAATAACGGGCGTTTTTCAATAGTATCGTTGGTGATATCTTTCCGTCAACTACGGAAACATGCTCACGCAAATGTTTATTCTTCCAACGGTATCGCTGTTCCAGCACTCTATTTCCTCCTTTTATTTATGTTTTCGGGATATGTGTAAAAGAAAAATATTTCTCTCATTTTTTATATCGTCAAAGATCCTATTCAATTCAGTAGGGTGCATATTCACTGAGGTATCATTCATTTGTTTGTGTTTTATCATAACATATATCACTTTTTAACGCATTAAAGAATGACAAAAATTTGTTAATTTTTTGTGAAGGAGGCAATTACATGAATTTAAAGCCAAACATAGGAATTATCCAAGCACTTCTCCGTATTACATGCGGCTTGACTATTGTTGCTTGGGGCACGGCAAAGTTTGTCAAAAAGCCTTGGCAGGATCGCTTTCTTTTATTCATCATGCTAGGAGCCATGAAAGTTGCAGAAGGAATTGTCCGATTCTGTCCAGTAATCGCCCTGTTTGAAAAAGGGAAGGAAGCCGCTCAAGAAATGGCTGATACTGATAAAAAGCCACATGACCTCCTAAAGGATACCGATTTTTAATATGGAAGCCCCCGAAAACGGGGGCTTCCATATTTATTTCACTTCTGCATGTCGGATGGCTTTAAACCCTATATCATGACGATAAAAAACTTCATTTGATTGTAAATGGCTAAGGCCTGCATATACTTTTCCCTGCGCTTCTTGCAGGGTTCTCGCCTTAGCACCAGCAAGGAGAACACGGCCGCCATTCGTTACAAATTGTCCTGCTTCATTCTTAGCTGTTCCAGCATGAAAGACTAGTAATTCTTCAGCCGTTTTTTCGACCCCTGTCAGGATGGCTCCTTTTTCATATGCTTCTGGATAACCATTGGATGCAATAACCACACCAAGCATCGGCTGCGGGTCCCATTCAATGGCTGGTTTCTCACCATCAATCACCTTCAGCATCACTTCCGCTAAATCAGATGTCATTCTTGGCAGAATCACCTGTGTTTCAGGATCACCAAAACGCGCGTTGAATTCAATCACCTTCGGACCTTTTTCCGTCGCAATCAGCCCTGCATATAAAACTCCGCAAAAGTGTCTGTTCTCTTGAACAAGTGCATTTGCTGCCGGTTGAAGAATCGTCTGTATCGCTGTTTGCACCACTTCATCAGGAATATGAGGAACGGGTGAATAAGCTCCCATGCCACCAGTGTTTGGTCCTTTATCCCCGTCATAGGCTCGCTTATGGTCCTGAGCAATCTCAAGCGGGATGACGGTTTCTCCATTTACAAAAGCCATTAATGAAAATTCTTCTCCCGCTAAGAACTCTTCAATCACAACTGTCGCAGAGGCTGAACCAAACTTTTCTGCCAATAGCATTTCCTCTAGGCTCAGAAGGGCTTCCTCCAGAGTCATTGCCACTGTTACACCTTTGCCTGCAGCTAATCCATCTGCTTTAATTACAATTGGAGCTCCTTTTTCCTTAACATAAGCACTTGCCTGCTCAAAGTCAGAGAATACCTCATATTCACCAGTTGGAATTACATATTTCTTCATTAATTCCTTAGCAAATGATTTACTTCCTTCTATTTCTGCAGCTGTCTTTTGCGGTCCAAATACCTTCAGCCCTGCCTGTAAAAAGTGATCAGCCAATCCTTCAAGAAGCGGAACTTCAGGACCAATCACTGTTAACCCGATCTCGTTCTCCAAAGCAAATTGTATCAATCGGTCTTGTTCATGCTCTTCAATGTCAACTAATGTTGCTACATCCTCCATTCCTGGATTCCCTGGTGCAACAAACACATGCTCTACAGTGCTGCTTTCACTGATTTTTCGGCAAATCGCATGCTCGCGTCCACCTCGGCCAATCACTAATACGTTCATTCTTTTCTCCTCCGATCAGTAAAATCATTAATGTTTAAAATGTCTTACTCCGGTAAATACCATGGCCATGCCATATTCATCCGCTTTCTTGATTGAATCCGCATCTTTAATAGATCCGCCGGGTTGAATGATCGCAGTAATACCTGCTTTGGCAGCTGCTTCGACGGTATCGTCCATTGGGAAAAACGCATCCGATGCCATCGTTGCACCATCGACTTGTTTTCCTGCCTGCTTTATGGCAATTTGCGCTGAGCCCACACGATTCATTTGACCCGCACCCACACCTAAAGTCATATCAGCGTTATTCACGATAATCGCATTGGATTTTACATGTTTAACCACTTTCCAGCCAAGCTTTAATGCCTTCCATTCTTCCTCAGTTGGCTCCCTTTTCGTCGGAACGGAAATATTCGCATCTTCCAAGCTGTATAGATCGTACTCTTGAGCTAATAAGCCACCCTCGATCGCCGTAAATCTTTTTTCTGTTTTCTTTTCAGCATGAAAAGGAATCGTTAATAACCGAAGATTTTTCTTACCTGTTAAAATACTTAATGCCTCTTCGGAGAACGATGGTGCAATGATAATCTCTAAGAATATTTCATATAATTTTTTCGCTGTTTCGGTATCCACCTCGCGATTCAGCGCAATGATGCCGCCAAATATGGAAACAGGATCAGCTGCAAATGCTTTTGAAAAAGCATCATAAATGTTTACACCTGTTCCGACACCGCATGGATTCATATGCTTCACAGCAACCGCTGCAGGTTCAGAGAATTCTTTCACAATTTGCAGCGCTGCATCTGCATCATTAATATTGTTATAGGATAGTTCTTTACCATGCAGCTGCGTGCCATTAGCAATGGAAAATTCAGAGCCAAGCGGCTTGCGGTAGAATGCTGCTTTTTGATGTGGATTTTCTCCATATCTTAACGATTGCTTTAATTCATAAGTTACTGTTAGCTTTTCAGGCGTTTCTTCTTCTGCAAGATTTGTCATGTACTCGGCAATCATTGCGTCATAGGCAGCCGTATGACGGAAAACCTTAGCAGCAAGCTTTCTCTTTGTCGCTTTTTCTACAATGCCTTCTTCTTTTAATTGAGACAGAACGGTTTCATAATCAGTTGGATCAACAACAACTGTTACATACTCATGGTTTTTTGCTGATGCACGAAGCATTGCTGGGCCACCAATATCAATATTTTCTATCGCATCTTCAACCGTTACATCTGGTCTTGCAATCGTTTGTTGAAAAGGGTACAGGTTCACACAAACGACTTGTATGGGTTGAATTTGATGCTCATCCAACTGTTCCTTGTGAGAAGGGTCATCAAATTTAGCAAGCAACCCGCCATGGATCATTGGGTTCAGCGTTTTCACGCGGCCTTCTAATATTTCTGGAAAACCAGTTACATCACTTACACCCATGACAGGGATGCCCGCTGCCTCTAATGCTTTTTTTGTACCGCCTGTAGATAAGATTTCAAATCCAAGCTCATTTAATTGTTGCGCGAATTCTGCAATACCGCTTTTATCTGACACACTAATGAGTGCACGTTTCTTCATTCCCAACTTCCTCCTTGTGAATAGCTGCTCTATGTCGTTATTGATTTAGTAGTTTATTAAGCACCATTGGATAAAATTGATGTTCTACCTCATGAATTTTATTCTGTAGACTTGCCTTCGTCTCATCTTCATCCATCGTTATGGAATATTGATCAATGATCGGGCCGGTATCCATGCCTTCGTCGACATAATGAATGGTGACACCTGTTGCCTTCGCCCTCGCTTCAAGTGCCTGTCCGATGGCATCCTTCCCTGGAAAAGCTGGCAATAATGATGGATGGACGTTCACGATTCTGCCTGCATATGTCTGCAAAAGAACACTTCCAATTAACCTCATATAACCCGCAAGCACAATAAACTCGACTTCAGCATGTTGCAATTCCTGCAATATTTTTTTCTCGTATTCTTCTTTGCTAGCAAACTCTTTTGCATTGAATACGAAGGAAGGAACCGCTGCGTCCACTGCCCTTTTTATACAATTGGCTTGCGGCTTATCACAAATTAAGACTTTAATATTCGCATCTAGCTTGCCTTGTTGATTGGCATCGACTATGGCTTGAAAATTCGTTCCGCTTCCGGAAGCAAATATTGCGATATTCTTCATGGTTACCCCCGTTGATTACAAAATCGCGATTCCTGCTTGATTTGTTACCTTACCAATGATGCTTGCCTTTTCTCCTTGAGCATTAAAGTGAGTTACTAGTGTATCTGCTACATGAGGATCGACCGCAGCAACCATGCCAATTCCCATATTGAAGATATTGTACATATCATTTCTTTCTAGATTTCCAACTGACTCCATTAATGAGAATACTTGTGGAACGTGCCAACTGCCCTCTTTAATCTCAGCTCCCAATCCTTCCGGCAGCATACGCGGGATATTTTCAATAAATCCACCGCCTGTAATATGTGCCAATCCGTTGATTTCAAACTCTTTCAGGGCGGATAAAACTGATTTCACATAAATGCGGGTTGGACGCAATAATTCTTCACCTAATGTGCAACCTAGTTCTTCTACATAATCATTCAAAGACATTTTTGCATCTTCAAAAAACAGCTTTCTCACGAGAGAATAACCATTGCTGTGAATACCGCTTGAAGCAAGTCCAATTAACACATCGCCAGCTTTAATATTAGACCCATCAATCAAACCGCTTTTTTCACAAGCTCCTACTGAAAAACCGGCTAGATCATACTCTTCTTCGCTGTACATGCCAGGCATCTCGGCTGTTTCTCCGCCAACCAGCGCACAGCCAGCTTGTTCGCAGCCGTCGGAAATCCCTTTGACAATCGCCTCAATTTTCTCAGGCTCAGCTTTGCCGCAAGCAATATAGTCTAAGAAATAAATCGGCTCTGCCCCTTGTACAACGATATCATTTACACACATAGCCACTGCATCGATGCCAATTGTATCGTGACGATCCATCATAAAAGCGAGCATCAATTTTGTACCTACTCCATCGGTTCCTGATACGAGAACAGGCTCCTTTAATTGCAATACAGAGAGGTCAAACATGCCTCCAAATCCGCCTAATCCGCCCATGACGCCAGGTCGAATGGTTCTCTCCACATGCTTTTTCATGCGGGTAACCGCTTCATATCCTGCCTCGATATCTACTCCTGCTTGTTTATACGCATTCGCCATTTATGTCCACCTCACAAGTTTTTTCGGAAAAAAAGCGGCATGACTGCCTGCCGCTTTTATACTTTTTCATAAGGATGTAAAGTACTAGGATAAATTTCTGTTGGATATTTACCTGTGAAGCAAGCAAGGCATTGACCGCGATTCTCGCCATCTTCCTTCCGTCCTATCGCTTCTACCATTCCATCAACGCTTAAAAATGTTAGTGTATCTGCTCCGATGATTTCACGAATTTCTTCTACAGAACGATCTGATGCAATGAGCTCATCCTTCGTAGATGTATCAATTCCATAAAAACATGGGTTTTTTATCGGTGGTGAGCTGATGATGACATGCACTTCTGTCGCACCTGCTTCTTTCAACATGGATACGATCCTTCTGCTTGTTGTTCCGCGTACAATCGAATCATCAACCATTACCACACGTTTTCCTTCAACAACGCCTCTAACTGGGGACAGCTTCATCTTCACACCTTGTTCTCTTAAAGACTGTGAAGGTTGAATAAATGTTCGACCCACATATTTATTCTTAATTAATCCCATCTCATAAGGAATGCCGGTTGCTTCTGCATATCCGATAGCTACTGAGATGCTTGAATCAGGCACTCCTGTAACAACGTCGGCTTCAATTGGCACTTCAATAGCCAGCTGTTTGCCAAGGCTCTTTCTTGCTGTATGGACATTGATCCCGTTTATATTGCTGTCTGGACGGGAGAAGTAGACATACTCCATCGTACACATCGCAATATTTGAAGCCATCGCAAACATTTCAGAACGGAAGCCATTATCATCAATAATAAGAAGCTCCCCTGGCAAGATATCGCGAATAAACTCTGCTCCTACAATATCAAAAGCGCATGTTTCAGATGTAACTACATAAGCATCGCCCAGCTTGCCTAAAGACAGTGGTCTCATTCCATTTGGATCGAGCGCAACCATCATTTCATCCTCTGTCATGATCAAGAAAGCATACGCCCCCTTCACCATGGATAAAGCATTTTTCACTCTTTCTTTATGGGAAGAAACTCCGCCGCGTTTTATTAGATGCGCCAAAACCTCTGTATCAGAGCTCGTTTGAAAAATACTGCCTTGTGCTTCCAACTGATGCTTCAATGCTGTTGCATTCGTTAAATTCCCATTATGGCAAAGCGAAAGACCGCCGTTTTGCGATTGGAATAAAAGCGGCTGAACATTATCATAGCCACCTCCACCTGCTGTTGCATAGCGCACATGGCCAATGGCAGACGTGCCTTCTAATTCTTGAATCGCATCAGAGGAGAAAACCTCTGTTACAAGGCCCTCACCCTTTACACCTTTTAATTTTTTGCCATCTGTCACAACGATACCCGTTCCCTCTTGCCCTCGATGCTGAAGACTGTGAAGACCGTAATACGTAATTTGAGCTGCTTCTGGATGACCCCAAATACCGAAAACACCGCACTCTTCATTTAATCCTTTTATTTCAGCAAGCATGTTGGTATAGCTCCCTTCCAGGCTTTTTCAAGCACTTCCGTTTGTTCTTCAAGAACCACTTCGTTATTGATGAAAACTTGGAGCGTATGTGTATCTGTGACTTCGCCAATTAACGCTGCACCCGTTAGCTTTTCAAATTCTTGCTGATGCTCTTTCTTTACACTTAGCAAGTATCTTGATTGAGATTCACTGAATAATTGAGTTGTAGCATCGCCGGAAAGATGGATATCCGCACCTAATTTTTTAGGAGAGAATAGACTTTCCGCCACAGCAACTGCTAATCCACCTTCAGCGAGATCATGTGCAGAAGCAATCAAGCCGGAACGAATCGCTGCTAATACTTTTTCCTGATACTCTGCTTCTGTATCTAAATCAAGCGCCGGTGCTTTGCCAAAGATTTTTTTGTAAGTCAGCTTTTGCAGTTCACTGCCGCCAAACTCCGGCTTTGTTTCACCAAGCAAGTAAATTAAGTCGCCAGCAGCTTTAAAAGGCTGAGTTATAACGTGATCAACGTCCTGAACTAGACCAACCATTCCAATCACTGGTGTTGGATAAATGGCAGTACCATTTGTTTCGTTATATAATGATACATTTCCGCCAATTACTGGCGTGTTCAAGGTTCTGCATGCTTCACTAATCCCATCAGCGGCTTTTTCAATTTGCCAGAAGATTTCGGGCTTTTCCGGGTTGCCGAAGTTTAAATTATCTGTAATTGCCAGCGGCTCCCCACCTGAACAGATTATATTTCTAGCCGCCTCTGCAACAGCAATTTTTCCGCCCGTTTCAGGATCTAAATACATATAGCGCGAATTGCAATCCGTTGTCATCGCTAAGCCTTTACGGGTTCCGCGAATTCTAATGACTGCGGCATCTGAGCCCGGGGCTACAACCGTATTTGTTCTTACCATATAATCATATTGGTCATAAACCCATTCTTTGCTTGCAATCGTTGGCTGCTGCAATAATGCTGTTAATGTTTCTTTATAATTTTCAACAGCTGGAATATCATTGTTCATTGCTTGGAACTCACGATAGTATGCTGGTTCAATAGAAGTCTTGTGATAGACTGGCGCTTCCTCAGCAAGCGCATCAGCTGGTACATCAGCAATCACTTCACCTTTATGAAGGAGGCGAAGCTGCTTATCATCTGTCACATGACCAATGGAAACAGCCTCTAGATCATATTTTGAAAATAGATCAACAATCTCATGTTCCCTGCCTTTTGTAACTACAATCAACATTCTTTCTTGTGACTCTGAAAGCATCATTTCATAACCTGTCATGCCTGCTTCACGCTGAGGTACAAGGTCAAGATTCATCTCTATACCAGATCCTGCTTTACTTGCCATTTCTGCAGATGAACTTGTTAGACCAGCTGCACCCATATCTTGAATGCCGACAAGGGCATCTGATTGAACTAGTTCTAAGCATGCTTCAAGCAGCAGCTTTTCCATGAAGGGATCGCCTACTTGAACAGCCGGGCGTTTTTCTTCGGATTGATCCGTAAGTTCTTCTGAAGCAAAGGTCGCGCCGTGAATGCCATCGCGTCCAGTTTTTGCCCCTACATACATCACCGTATTACCCACACCATGTGCCTGCCCTTTTTTAATATCCTTATGGTCAATGAGTCCAACACACATCGCATTGACTAATGGATTTCCTTCGTAGGATGCATCGAATTGTATTTCTCCGCCAACTGTTGGGATACCGATACAGTTGCCATAACCAGCGATGCCTGCGACTACTTCTTCAAAAAGGTACCGAACGCGAGGAGAATCCAATTCTCCAAAGCGTAGAGAGTTGAGGAGTGCAACAGGTCTCGCCCCCATTGAAAATACATCGCGGATAATGCCGCCCACACCTGTTGCTGCGCCTTGATAAGGCTCAATCGCAGAAGGGTGATTATGGCTTTCAATTTTGAATACAACCGCCTGCTCATCTCCAATATCAACAATACCTGCCCCTTCCCCTGGCCCCTGCAACACTTTATCACCAGTAGTCGGGAATTTTTTTAATACAGGTTTAGAGTTTTTATAACTGCAGTGCTCTGACCACATGACTGAAAACAGCCCGATTTCTGTATAATTTGGCAGACGCCCCAGAATCTTTTCAACCATCGCAAATTCTTCATCGGATAAACCCATTTCCTTGTATACCTTCTGTGACTTTAGCTGCTCCGGATTTGGTTCAAGCATTAACGACATGTGCTTCCCTCCATTGTTTTACGATTGATTGAAAAAGTTTCAGACCATCTGCTCCCCCGATAAGCTCATCAACTGCTCTTTCAGGGTGAGGCATCATACCGAGAACATTTCCTTTTTCGTTCATGATACCAGCGATATGTTCAAGACTTCCATTTGGATTTTCTTCATGATACGTGAAAACAATTTGATTGTTTTCTTTTAGTCTGACAAGCGTTTCTTCATCACAATAGTAATTCCCTTCACCGTGTGCAACCGGTATCGTGATGACTTGGTTCTCTTCATATACAGCGGAAAACATTGTTTCGTTATTTTCCACTTTCAGCTTCACTGGACGGCAAATAAATTTCAGGCTTTCATTGCGTCTCATCGCGCCTGGCAACAGACCAGCCTCTAATAAAATTTGAAAACCATTACATACACCCAGCACTGGCTTTCCTGCTTCTGCCGCCTTTACAACTTCCTTCATGACGTTGCTAAAACGAGCGATAGCACCTGAGCGCAGATAATCCCCGTAAGAGAAGCCGCCAGGTAAAAGGATTCCATCAAAACCTTCTAAGCTCCCTGCATCATGCCACACATATTCCACTTCACAGCCGAGCTCATCTTTGACTGCATGGTACATATCAATGTCGCAATTTGACCCTGGGAAAACAATGACGGCAAACTTCACTGAGCAACAGCCTCCTCGATTTCAAAACGATAATCTTCAATGACCACATTGGCGAGAAGTCTTTCACACATTTCTTTCACAACTTCTTCAACAGGGCGATCAGACTTTTCAATTGAAAGTTCCATGTATTTTCCGATACGGACATCTGACACTTCGCTGTAGTTTAAGGAATGCAGAGAATCCTTTACTGCTGTTCCTTGAGGGTCTAGTACGCTTTCTCTTAATGTGACAAATACTTTCACTTTATACATTTTGCTTTCCTCCAAGTCTCGCTAAAATATTTTCATACGCATCTGTTAAACTGCCAAGATCACGCCGGAATACATCCTTATCAAGCTTTTCATTTGTTTCAATGTCCCAGAATCGGCAAGTGTCTGGGGAAATCTCATCTGCCAATAGGATGGCTCCTGTTTCGTCCTTACCGAACTCAAGCTTGAAATCGACGAGGCGAATGCCCAACTCTTCAAAAAATTCCGATAACACTTCATTTACTTGCAGTGCTTTTTCTTTTAAAACCGCTACTTCTTCTTTAGAAGCAAGCGCCATTACTTCAATATGATCTTCTGTTAAAAGCGGATCGCCTAAGGCATCATCCTTGTAATAAAACTCAACAATCGCTCTTGGCAATGGCTTTCCTTCTTCTATGCCCAGCCTTTTTGAGAAACTGCCTGCGGAATAATTACGGACGACTGTTTCAAGTGGAATAATGTCTACTTTTTTCACAAGCTGTTCATGTTCTGATATGCGTTTAATAAAGTGAGAATCGATGCCAAGTTCTTTAAGCTTGGAAAATAGCAAACTAGTAATCTCATTGTTTAGTCTGCCTTTTCCATTGATACTCGCTTTCTTTTCCCCGTTATAGGCAGTAGCTGCATCTTTATATTCAATCCAGACAACTGACGCCTCATCTGTTGTGTAAACCATTTTCGCCTTGCCTTCGTATAGCAGTGCACCTTTTTCCATGCCAAGCGCCTCCTCATATGTGAAAATTAGCAATTTTCTATCTGCAAGTTTATTTAGTTAGATAAGAGGTAAGGGATGAATCCTTACCTCCTATTACATTTTATAAGCCTAGTCGGTCAAAAATAGTATCGACATGTTTGATATGATGATGATAGTCAAAGCAATCATCAATCTCAGCTTCTGAAAGCATAGATGTGATTTTTTCATCCTGATCAATTAAGCTGCGGAATGACACTTGTTGCTCCCAAGCTTCCATCGCAAGCGGCTGAACCGTATCGTATGCTTCCTCACGCACCAAACCTTTATCAATTAAGGCAAGCAGGACGCGTTGAGAGTAGATTAATCCGAGTGTGCGATCCATGTTGCGCTTCATGTTTTCAGGATAAACCGTTAAATTCTTTACGATATTACCAAAGCGATTAAGCATATAATTCAATGCAATCGTTGCATCTGGAAGGATGATTCTTTCTGCAGATGAGTGTGAAATATCGCGCTCATGCCATAATGATACATTTTCATAAGCAGTCATCATATAACCGCGAATCACTCTTGCCAGCCCAGTCATATTCTCAGAACCAATTGGATTGCGCTTATGCGGCATTGCAGAAGAGCCCTTTTGGCCTTTTGCGAAAAATTCTTCAACTTCCCTTGTTTCACTTTTTTGCAATCCTCGAACTTCTGTTGCAAATTTTTCGATAGATGTTGCAATCAATGCAATGGCACCCATGTAATGAGCATGACGATCGCGTTGTAATGTTTGTGTAGAGATTGGAGCAGCTTTGATGCCTAGTTTTTCACAAACATATTGCTCAACAAATGGATCAATATTGGCATATGTTCCAACCGCACCGGAGATTTTACCGAATTCAACGCCCGCTGCTGCTTCTTTGAAACGATCAAGGTTTCGCTTCATTTCTTCATGCCAAAGCGCCAGCTTTAAACCAAAAGTAGTTGGTTCTGCATGAACGCCATGTGTACGGCCCATCATCACTGTATGTTTATGCTCTTGTGCTTTCACTTTAAGAATTTCTACAAACCTTTCAAGGTCTTTAAGAAGAATATCATTGGCTTGCTTAATTAAGTAAGAAAGAGCTGTATCAACAACATCAGTTGAAGTTAATCCGTAATGCACCCATTTGCGCTCATCACCTAACGTTTCAGATACGGCGCGTGTAAATGCAACAACATCATGTCTTGTTTCTTCTTCGATTTCTTTAATGCGGTTGATATCAAAAGAAGCGTTTTCGCGTATTTTTTGCACATCTTCCTTTGGGATATCCCCGATTTCTGCCCATGCCTCACACGCGAGTATTTCAACTTCCAACCACGCTTGGAAACGATTTTGTTCTGTCCAGATGGCGCCCATTTCTGGACGAGTATAACGATCTATCATGATTTATCCTCCGATCTTTTCTGCTGCTTTAGCCCATATATTACTTTTTCCGACTTCATTTAGAGCTTCCTCTACATTATTGCGTAAAAGTGTTACATGACCCATTTTGCGTTTGAATTTTGCTTCCTTTTTACCGTAAAGATGAACTTTCCAATCTGTTAACGATGGGATTTCATTCAGTAATGGCGTTTGATGCTCTCCTAATATATTGACCATCAATGCCGGTTTTAATAGCTTGGTACTGCCAAGTGGCCAGTTGCATACTGCCCGGATATGCTGTTCAAATTGTGAAGTCTCACAAGCCTCAATGGAATAATGGCCTGAGTTATGCGGACGAGGTGCCAGCTCATTGATGTAAATTTCGTTATCTGCACTTAGGAACATTTCCACTGCAAGCGTTCCGACAAGTTCAAGTGCCTCAGCAATCTGTGCCGCTGCATCTAATGCTTTTCCTTCTGCTGTTGCCGATATTCTTGCAGGGACAATCGTTTGATGAAGAATATTATCTTGATGAATATTCTCCCCAACTGGCAGGACCGCTGTTTCACCAGCAGGGCTCCTAAATATAATCACCGATATTTCTTTAGCGAACGGGATGAATTGCTCGAGTACACAAATCCCATGACCAAGAAGATCTTTTGCTTTCTCAATATCTTCTTGGTCTTTGATTACATATTGACCCTTTCCATCATATCCACCTGTTGCTGTCTTCAGTACAGCAGGAAAACCAAGCTTTTCTATATTAGCATAAAAATCTTCCACTGACTGAATCACCGCATAAGGTGCTACCCTTGTTCCTGCTGCTTGTATTGCTTCCTTTTCCTTCACGCGATCCTGTGTGATAGAAAGTACAGATGAGCCTTGTGGAACATTAGCATTCTCACATAACCAGTTAAGGGTTTCAGCATTGATATTCTCGAATTCATACGTGATGACGTCGCTCACTTCTGCTAGTTGTTTAATGGCCTCCATATTATCGTATTCGCCAATGATTTTCACATCTGCCACTTGCCCGCATGGGGAGTCTTCTATAGGATCAAGGACAGCGATTCTAAATCCTTGAGCTTTTGCTGACATCGCCATCATACGTCCTAATTGACCGCCACCGATGATACCGATCGTTTGTCCTGGCAATATTGTTTTTTTAAACAAGCTCATCACTACTTTCTAACACTTGTTGTTTCGTTCTCTGTCTTCTCTCCTCAAGACGATTGGCAATTGTTTGATTAAAGACACTTAAAATTTGTGCTGCTAGGAGGCCAGCGTTTGTAGCACCCGCTTTCCCAATGGCTACCGTTGCCACAGGAACGCCACCTGGCATCTGAACGATGGATAACAACGAATCCAACCCGTTTAACGCTTTGGACTGTATCGGAACACCGATTACTGGTAAGGTCGTCTTTGCAGCGACCATTCCTGGCAGATGTGCGGCCCCTCCCGCACCGGCAATGATTACTTTTATTCCTTTTTCACGCGCGGTTTCTGCATATTCAAACATGAGATCCGGTGTACGATGGGCAGATACGACTTTTTTTTCAAATCCGATTTCAAGCTCTTCTAGGATGTCGCAAGCATTTTTCATTGTTTCCCAATCAGACTTGCTTCCCATGATCACTCCTACTTCAATCTTCATCTTTTCCTCCCATTCTCAGGTATCTATCAATAAATAAGAAAAGCGTAAGCGCCTTGCTCATCCCCGTACAAACGCAGAAGGGCTTCGACCGAGATAAAGGAAACACGGTGAGCGAGAGCGAACCGATGTTGACTTATCCTAGGGAGGAGACCTGAAGTTTGATAGGCGATAGGCGCTGAAGCTAGACATTATCCTAATTGAAAATTTTATACTTTCTTACCATGGAAAAAGCCCAGACGGATACCATCGCTCTATTAATGAGAGGAAAGGTACCTGTCCGGGCAGAAATAAACATAGGTTTATTAGAGATGTTTCCACTGCAAACATCTAAGGAAATGCCTGGTCACGAAACTTTCCCTCATAGTCCGGAGATTTACGGTTACCGGGTAGAGACTCATGGGCCATATTCCCATTATTATACGAGGGTTTTAATATGTTAGATTATCTTTCAATTTCATCTTAACAACTTCCGAATAGTCCGTCAATGATAATCTCGAACAATATAAGAAGTCAGAAAATTAATGTTCGTGTTTTCACTCTAAAACCTTTGCTTCGAACACGATTTGTCGTCCAGCAGGTTCATATTCGACCTTACCATTTTTAGAGACCTCTTTAAAGTACGGCTTTTCCGTACGCCTGACTGGCATATATCCGGCTTCCTTAATCCGGTTTAAGCACTGATCAATTGTCTCACTTTCCAAAACCTCAAATACCATCTTCTTTTTTTTCATGAAAATAATTTACCTTTCTTAACTGATTTAACCCAGAATCCACCATGAATCGTTTTTGGTTCATAGGCAATGATAAACGCCTTTGGATCTAGCTCTTTAATTTTTGCATAAAGCTTTAATTCATATTTTCGGGGCGTTAAGATTTGCAGCGCCATGCGATCGCCTTCAAGCCCATTTGCCGCCCAAGAAGTTACACCATATCCCAATTCTCGTAGAGTTCGTGGCAAATCCTTGTCATATTCCTTCGTTATTACATTAACAGTTATATAGCCAAGCGCAAGCTTTTCTTCAATTTTCATTCCTACAATGACGCCAATTCCATATCCAACTGCATAAGCAACTAAATTCTGAATCTGGTTTAAATTATCTAATACGAGACCAAGACCGATTACATATACAACCACTTCAATCATACTAATGAAGGCTGCCTGATATCGCTGCCCTTTTAATGTTAAAATCATTCGAATCGTAAAAAATGATACATACACTACGTTAATAATCAAAATAATTGCAACCATCATTAAACTATTCTCTAACAAGTTTGATGTCTCCCCCAGTATCGTAATAAAATTAGGATGTCCTATTCCATTTATTTTCAATACCTAATGTGTAAAAAATGGAATTTAGCCTATTCTATTGATGATTCCCTTATTAATATCATCTAAACATAAAAGCTGAATGAACACTCTTGTCGTCGAAGAATACTCTGATTTAAGGGGGCGCAGATTGCCTTAAATTTATATTGAAGGTGATGTAGCTTGTACCCAATATTTATGCTTAAGGACGGTTCAGAAGAGCTTAGGGAAAGTGAATACCTTGATTTATTCGCCTCCGCATTAGCTGCAATCGGGAGTATTATTGCCGTAATTGGTATTATCGTTGAAATTGAGGATGTAGAAGAAATTGAAGGGGGAGCAGTAGGCTCACAAGGTGAACCGGATCCATCTGGTGAAGGGGGCTTTAATCTTGCCTTGTTTGGCGCAATTATCGTCGCCATAGGAGAATCTCTTGGAACCCTTGCAATATCAAAAGGAATTAACGCTTCACAAAAAATAGAAGAAAAAGATCAAAAAGAAAAATTCGAGACACAGAAAATGATAAAAGAGATGCAAGAGCAAATTAAAATCCTGCAAAAGGATATGAATAGTATAATGAGAGTTACAGCCTCTTTGCAGCAAGAGAACTTTCTCTTACAGAGAGAAATACATTATTGGAATATGGCAAGCGGAAAAACTAATAGTTGAATACGTTTATTAGACGCAACTTTTGTCGCTGTATTTTTATAAACTGAAAGCGGAGGATAGATCTTTCAAGACAAACTTGTTAATGTTTTTTCGGTTTCAATTCTAAAAAACACGCAAAAAAGAGTACCTTCTCCAAGGTACTCTTTTCATCATTTGCCCGGCAACGTCCTACTCTCACAAGGGGACAGCCCCTAACTACCATCGGCGCTGAGAAGCTTAACTTCCGTGTTCGGTATGGGAACG
>NZ_JAUSUB010000031.1 GCF_030813235.1 Cytobacillus purgationiresistens
ATTATCATCTTCTGAGGGGTCATACTTCGGTAAGATCTGAGCAACGCCTGAAGCTTTTACAAGATTATCATCTTCTGAGGGGTCATACTTCGGTAGAATCTGGGCTACACCTGAAGCTTTTACAAGATTATCATCTTCTGAGGGGTCATACTTCGGTAGAATCTGGGCTACACCTGAAGCCTTTACAAGATTATTATTTTCTGTAAAGTTATTTTCAAGTAAGGTCTGGGATGTTTCAGATACTCGATCTTTTAATGGCTCTATTGTAATAGCTCCACCTGCTGCAATTTTTATATAGTCTTCGTGTCTTTGCATCCTTGCTGCTATGTCAATTTCTGCTTTCATTTCAGCTATTTCTTCTTTAGTAAAAACATTCCTTATTACCAAATAACCATCACGTCTAAAAGTATTGGCGAAGTTCATCATATCATACTACCTCCTTTTATTATTATAATAATTATTACATAGTATTTAATTGAATATCAATATTTTTTGAAAATTTTTACTATTTATTTTAACAAATTCATCAAGCGATAGAGTAGGAGAAGATATATGTCTTTTACTATCAATTTTTTTATTTCCCAACCATCTTTCTTTTAGATGTGAACACCTGGTATAGATTGCTTTGTAGTATGTTTGAGAAACAAGAAAGTGCAATGGCATTATATTTATTCTAATAAGTTAAAGAATATACCCAATTTCCCACCAGCTTAAGGGAAATTGAATTTTATTATCCAATAAATGGATTACCGTGGTTTTTATGTCAAAATGTTGGTGGTACCCCAGTAATGAATCATCGTGTACCGATTACAAAAGAGGTATCAGAGATAGTGGAAGCTGTAATAAAAATGACTAAAGATCAAAGCAATATGATTAATAATCCTAAACATTATTTATTCGTACAGCTGGAAGGTATCCGAAGAGGCAGACCCTATAATTATTATGACATTCACAGAAGTTTGAAGCGATTTACCGAAAAACAAAACATAGTTGACGATTCAGGGAATCCCTTTTTCATTAAAAATCATGCCTTCCGACATACCAAGGGTGTTGAGCTTCTTAATAACGGAATGAATATACTGCATGTTCAAAAATGGATGGCTCACGCCTCTCCTGAAATGACCTTACAATATGGGTGTTTTTGCCCATCCCCCCGAAAAGGTGGAATAAGGAGCACTTCACTGAAAGATTAGGGAGGTACTCCTTAAACATTGCTTACTCTGTATCTGATATTACGTTTAATTGGGCTAATTCTTGAATGATTGCATCCATGTCAACAGACTCTTGTTGTATATCAAACTCGTATCTTCCATAGAAGTTAATATGTTGCCATGCTACTGGAGAGATTTGTTTCATAACATATGAATCCAGTCCCTTTGTTTCTCTGTAGGCCAACATATTAGATAAAATACTGGCATTGTAATAAATAATGCAATTGGAGAGTAAGCGACTGCATTCACCCCAGATATGTTGATCATTTTCATTTTTATAACGTAATTTTCCAAAATTAGCAAAGGATACTGCTTTGCGTAATTTATGATAACTTTCCCCCCGATTTAATGCCTTTTGAACATTCCGGCGTAAAGGTGGAGAATCAATATAATTCAAAAAATATAGACTTCTTATGATATTATCGTACTCCCATAAAGCACGTTTGGTTTTGTTCTTCCGTGCATAAGCACTCAGCTTACCAATTATAATGCTCTGTGTGGTTGTTTTAACTGCAAGGGATAGCATAATTCGTTGAATGTTTTCCCATTCTTCTATAATGAGATTCGTATTAATCTTTCGGACTGGCTTGATCAGATTATCGCTATATTGGCTTGGATGTTTGAATCCGTAAAGAGATTTGTTAACTTTATCGTGAATATCCTTGTAGCGAGGCGCAAACTGATAACCAAAAAAGTGAAGAATAGAAAAGTTCACCTCATTGGTTCCATGTGTATCCGTGGAATGCACATCAGGCTGGATATCAGTTGTGTTGTTGAATATAATATCAAATACATAATGACTTTCATGCTCATTGGCCCCAATAATTCGAGCATTTACAGGGATATGGTTGGCTACCATTGTGTAGGAAACAATCCCTTTACCAAGACCGAAGTATTTAGGTGAATAACGAGAATTAATGGTATTGATTCGAGTCTCAATTTTCTGTCCGTCACTACTAGAATGAATCGTCTCACCAATGTCATAATGTTTAAAGATTGGGAGTTTGGCGATTGCATTACTGATACAATCATTCGCTTCCTTTAAAGTCTCCAGACGAATAAAGTTATCAGATGTGGCAGCCAGAAATGGATAGCTAATATCAGAAATTTCTCCCATTCTACCTAACCCCATGTTGGTTCCCCAAGCGATCAGACAGGCGACAAGAATACGATTGTCTTTATTCTGTTTGGCATAACGTCCTAGAATGTGCTCAAATGAGTCAAGGAATTGACAGTGTTGATGAACGAAATGCAAGACACTCGTAATGTCTATTTGCTTTAATGTATCGTAGAATGAATGATTAATAGAGTCTGTGTCCCGGATATAAGGTAGTGTCCATCGGGTATGTGAACCCCGTCTTTTGATTTGAAGATGTTCATTTTTGCCAGATGAAATGCTTTGGTTAACCTCAGTAATTCTATCTTCTAATTTCCTCTCAAGCTCTACTAAATGACTATGAATGGGTTGATTGAAAATCGTCAGACCAGTATCAGCTATCAACGTCTCTTTCTGTTGCCATTGACGATCATTGATCAGGTCATCCTCAAAACTGCGAAATCGGATACTGTCACGACAAAAAATATCCCCTGCTTCCAAACGGTTGCGTAGGAGGCGATAGACTAAAAATTCATAGCGATCCACTAAGATTACCTTTTGTTGATAGATGTAACGCTTCACACCATCGGGAATGAAACCATTTGGTAAATGATCTGAGTGATATTGTCCTAACGATTTATTTTTATTAAAAGCGGTCTTCATAAAATTGACTGCTTTAATTAAGGGATCATTATGTGAAGGAGTTAAGAAATCAACCTGCAAAAATATGGGTCTTAAATAGCGTTTAAATCTTCGTGCCTGCTGATCAATATGTTCCCATTGGAAGGCAGTTTCATCATATTTTATATTTGTAGTGATCTGATTAGCTATGGATTCCAGTTTCTGACGTTCCAGAATAGTAAATGCACGACCTTGAATATCCTTAAAGGGAGTATCAGCAGGGATATGATCATCAGTGAATATCTTGAGCAGTTCCCCTGCTTTTTTCATGTCTTGATTGCTCTCTGTATAGCATTCGTAAACTCGTTCTTTTGCTACCAATTTAGCTTCATCTGTATAAACTCTTACGCTATAGATGAAGGTGTTGATCAGATTGTCGTGCATCCGTTGATAACGATGGGATACAAAACATAACAAATAAACATAAACAATCCAAACATTCAGTCGTTTGAGCTTGTAGACAGAGTAGTAACTGACTAATGAAGCATAATACTTGATGCTTTCATTAGAAATATCTAACTTTGGTAACAGTTCTTGAGCAAGGTGATACAAATGCTGTATTTGTTTACCACGATTCATTTCAAGCTTTATTTCAGTGACGCTAAAGTCTTTCGGTTCATGTTTCAGTAGTGTAATTTCATACAGACCTGAAGAGTCTTCAAGTAATCGATCTAAGGATTCAATATCAATCTGTTTAAGATAATCCTGCATCAATGTGATTAATCGGTTTTGCTCATGGATTATTGCCTGTCCTATCATATCTTGCATAAAACTATAGCCAGGAACAACAATGCAGCTTTCAGACAAATAATTCATGATTTCCCGAAAGATATAAATGGGCTTACCACAAAATGCTGCAGCCTTTTGAGCTTTTTCCTCCATCTTACGCCGTTCTTCGGCACCGCAACTACGGTAGTTAAATAAGTTAAGAATCAATTGTTGTTGTTTTAACCTAGTAGACTTATCAATTGAACTCAAGTCATCGACCTTACTATTGTTGAAATATTCCTTTAGAACATACTGAAGATCCTCTTCCACCTCATGGAGGTCGAATGTGAAAAATAGTTGTTTAGCTTTGAAATACCCCAATTGTAGAACAAAATAAGCCTTAGATTTGATAGAGCGCAATGTGTGTAGCAAATCTTTCTCTGGCTGTGAGAGAGAAAAATAAGAACATCGATCTTCATATGTGAAGATTGGTCTGTCATAAATGATCTTTATTTCATCCTCACTAAGAATCCTCAAACGTTTTTGGTTAGTTATGTTTTTTTCCATATTCATATTTACCCTTTCCTTATGGGTATGTGAGCAATTCAGGGAATGAACTACTGCTTATGAAGAATTCCCCAATACAATAAGGAGCTTCCAAAATCAAGGGAGCATTCCAATCTCAAATTCCTTGATTACCTTATAGGAGTAGAGGTAGCATCCGATGATTGTGTCGCCATTTTCCCTTAAAAGTTATTTTTATTAACTTGAAATGGGACAAAAAGTATTCCAAATAGCTACCTATTCCTTACTTCTTCATATTCTTTCATTATTTTATAAAACGTGTTTTTCTTTAGTTCTAACATCTCCATAAACATAACTCCTGTTATGTTTCCGTTTCTCCATTTTGAATGGTTTTCTTCTATTATTTGATGCTGTTTCTTGCTGAGATTTGAAAAGTTCATTTGAGGACGACCTAAGTGTTTCCCTTCGGATTTAGCTACTGCGATACCCTCAGCTTGTCTTTGGCGAATTTTCTTACGTTCTTGATCAGCAACATACGAAAGTAAAGATAAAAATTGGTCTTCCATTAATCGTCCCATATCGCCCATTTCACGAAACTTACGACTGTCAAATAAGGTTTCATTCTCTAGTACGATAATATCGGCTTTCAATTCTCTTGTAATGTACTTCCATTCTGCAATAACCTCATCATAGTTCCGTCCCATACGATCAAGTGCATCCATATAGACAATATCCCCTTCGTTGAGGACCTTACGCAGCAATTGATACTGCGGACGATCAAAATCTTTCCCACTTGCCTTATCGAAGTAGCAATAAAGAAGGTGATCTATTATTCGTTAGTACTTGGGTTGATATGGACAATAATGAATTAATCAAATACACAGTTGGTAATCTCGATAAAGATAATCCCGGAGAATATAACGAACTAGCTTCTTTCGAAAAAGTTTTACCTGGTGAGGATTTTTCAGCTTCAGGATTTAAATGGAACGGTAAAACATTTGCATGTGGAATGTCTGGAGTCTTATTGTGTATTACATATTGTGGTGTAGTGGGTGTAGCGTGTGGCCCTGGAGCACCAGCTTGTGCTACAATATGTGATGCTATATGTGGTGCAGCATTTGTTGTTGCTTGCATGTAATTAAAGCATAGTAAAACTAAGTAAAACTAACTAAAAATTTAGTTAGTTTTACTTAGTTTTACTATATGTCATTGATATATATATATATATGATATATAATGTGATTATGAAAAATACACACATAATTAATGATAAATGGTCCATGCAATTAAAAAAAGGATTATTAGAAATTGTGATTCTGTTACAAATAAAAAAAAGGGCTATGTATGGCTATGAGCTTACTATATGCATGAAAGATATCCCTTTTTTAAATTTAACAAATGGTGCAATCTATCCTATATTAAAGAGACTAGAAAAAGAAAAATGGATTATTTCCTATTGGAATGAATCAAGCGAAGGCCCCCGGAGGAAATATTATCAAATAACTATGGAAGGAGAAAGAATAATAGCAGAACGTTGGGAAATTTATAATTCAATGTTCAAAACAATAGAAAGTATAGTAATGGAGGAAAAAAGTAAATGGTAGTTAGAAAAATTAGTGATCCACAATTAGAGAACTATCTTAGAGAATTAGATTCAAGCCTGAAAAAGTTGTCTAAAGATGAAAGAGATATGCAAGTTTCTGAAATTAAAGATCACTTATATGTTGAAATTCAAAACAAGATTAACGAAGGTAACAATGTTAATGAGGCAGTAAGAATTACACTGGAAAATTTTGTTCCCCCAAAAAAATTAGCAGAAGATTTAACTTCGCATGATTCCAAAAACGAATTCTCTGATGTAGGGAATAGTTATTTTACATACGGGGTTATGTTGCTAGTCGGTTCTATTGGTGGACTATCTGTACCTATTCTGAAATCAGAAATTGATTTAGGTATAGTAATTCCTTTTCTATTTGCAATGGTAATAGGATATTTTTTATTGCAATCAAAAAAGATTCAATGGAATGAAGTTCAATTAAAAAATTTAAAATGGATCGGTAAAATAATAATTGGACTAATAGCACTTCCACTTACATTTTTCTTCATAAATCTAAATCGTAGTAATAACATTGACTATTTTATTTTAGGGTACTTAGTATTTATCTTATGCCTAACATTGATAGTTTATAGAATAATAAAACATCTATATGATAGCAATTATTGAAATTTAATTTAAGTAACTGCATCTTATTCCAATATTTCTCTATTCAAGACCTAATAGGGGTACTACCAGCAAAACGCTGAAAACATACGCTAAGGAATTGTTTTAAAAACCAAGAGTCACTGAACACCTTTTGGGTAAGGGATTTATAAATGTTTAATTACCTTTAAAAGTGTCCAATAACCCATTAAACAATCAAGGTTCAACAACTATTAGAATATCAAGTTTGTGAACATCCTTAATGTCTTAGCGTATAAAAAAACGTAATTTGCTAGTCGAATTTTGCTTAGCGTATGTTTTTCGCTAAATGTTGGTGAGACCCCATAAAGGAAAAATAACTTTATTCCCAATTAATTCACCAGGCTGGCTATGGAACTGGGCATCACAAAAATTCAAGCTAAACCCAGGTACATTGATGGCTTTAGCAAATGCAAGCAACAGTAAGGCAAATTTCCAAATAAAAAAAGTATTACAATTAAAAAATCGAATTAAAGATTCATATGTAGATGAATTCATTAATAAAATCGAAGAAGTTTTAAAATATACAGAAAAAGATGCGCCTTATCGGTTCAACCATTTTGATAACAGGTTTACTGTAAAAGAAAATAAGATCAGCATGATTATGAAAATCATTCAAGAAATGTCACAAAAAATAATGGAAGAAAATATTTCTTATATATCTGGTAGGTTCAACGTAGACCCTTCAGATACATATTTATCATTATCTGGTGGTTTTTCTCTTAATTGCCCAACCAATACTTATCTGATGAATAAGTACAAGTTTAAAGGCTTCATTTGTCCTCCTTGTACTAATGATAGCGGCCTAGCATTGGGAGTTGGAATGTATGGGTTTTATAAAAATATGAATGAGAGAATTAACTTTAAATTCACTACTCCTTATTTGGGTCATTATGATCCTACATTAAATGACGTATTAAACTCTACCGAGGATAGTTATTTTATAAAAAGTATTACTAAATCCCATTCAAAAATCGTAGTTGAAGATATAAAAAGGTCACCAATAATTTGGTTTAATGGTTGTGCAGAAGTTGGACCAAGAGCATTAGGAAATCGATCTATATTAGCTGATCCCACAAAAACAACTAGTAAAGATTATTTGAATCAAATAAAGCAAAGAGAATGGTGGAGGCCAGTAGCACCTATAGTATTACGAGAAGATTTAACTTCATGGTTTGAAAATTCTTTTGTTAGTAATTATATGCTACATACCTTTAAAGTTAAGGAAGCAAAGCAAGCAGCTGTTCCGGCAATTTGTCACCTTGATAATACTGCTCGAGTTCAATCCTTAGAGATGAATGAAAATAAAGATATTTACTTAATAATAAAAAGGTTTAAAGAAATTACTGGCATACCAATGCTTTGTAACACATCCCTTAATGATAAGGGTGAACCTATTATAAACACAATTGCAGAAGCATTAAATTTTGCACTGCGAAAGCAATTCCCTGTCATATATATAAATGGATTTCGGATTGAATTGCAAAACCATTCCGAGTATAAAACAAAAACACCACTTCAAAGAGCTATTAATTTTGAAATCTTTAATAATGAAGAAAAAGAGAAACTACGACAAGAATTGAACCCTCATCATATACCAACTGATCTTTTAGAATATTTCCCAATACTTCAAGCTACTTATCCTAATGATTATCTAGATATTACTAATAAAAAAGAAGCAAAAAAGGTAAGAAGGAGAATGATGGTGTTAAAAAACCATTTAAAGAACAAAATTTAGAATGATAATATAGTTGATACCTTATTACCTTTTTTTTCAAAAACATTTAACTTTTATGAAATTTTCCGTATAATGTATCCATAGCACATCATGAAAAACTAACCTTATTTATTATGAGATAGCAAGCTTCAAACTCATTCAAATGAAGCTTTTAAGGATTTTATCGCCCTTGGCTGTTTACACATATGAGTGTGAAAAAACGAAGAGGGCGGAAACTCTTTTGAAGTCACAGATTGACCACAATCAAAAATTTTCTGCCAATTCTAAAAATAGTCTATCAGTGGCATCCTGGAATGAGTATTTTACAGAAAGGAGATTTGGTTTAAAAAGTCAGTTTTATTATCCGATAAACTCAAAGGAATTTTTAAAAAAGGTGATTAGGTGATTAAATGAACTGGATATTTCACAAGTATGGATGGTTCTTAAAAAGTATTTTAGCAATAGAGGTTTTAGTTATATCTTTGATGATATTTGAGAATGCAATAATAATATACATACCTTTCATTTTAGGAAACATACTTGACTCTATTTTAAACGGAACTCTCACTACAAATTCATTAAAATTAGAGACAACAAAAATTATTACTTTATCCTTTATTTTATTTTTAATTAGTTTTATTTGGGGTAAGTACTTATTCAGGAATTCTATATTACTTGAAAAGCTTCTAAAGGGGAAATTCAATAAATTTGTATTATCACGTGATTTACACTTTTTTAATAAAAATAAAAGTGGAGATCTTTTGACAAATTTAAACAATGATACACAATCAATAAGCCATATAATGGGTGAAGGGATATTAAGTGTCAATAACATTATGATAACCACACCTATGTATATATTTGCAATGATTTATTTTGTGGATTGGCGATTAACATTGGTTTCACTTATTCCACTACCACTCATTGCTATATCAATACATTATCTAGGAAAGTTAATCAATAAAAGAGCATCCAGCATGTTTCAATCCTTTGGTAAAATGAATAACCACATTGTAGACAGTATTACCGGCATGAAGGTAATCCGCTCTACTGTTAATGAGGAAAAGAATATTGATGCTTTCCGCCATGTTTCATATGAAGTCGCTAAAGAGAACAAAAAATTATCTTTAATAAACGCTATGTTTTGGCCATCTATTTCAATTATTATGGGTGTTAGCCTTGCGATTAGTTTAATCTATGGGACTTATCTTATTATAAACGGCACAATAACTATTGGCGAATTAGTTACATTTACATTTTATCAGGCACAATTGTCTTTTCCTATGTTCGCTTTTGGTTCATTAGTGAACACATTACAAAGTGCGAAGGCTTCCGATGATAGAATGGACCAAGTCTATCAACAATCTTATAATAACGAAAATGATAATAAAGAAATAAGAAACCTAAACCAAGTTCAAAGTATCAATTTCAATAATCTCACCTTTAACTACCCATCAAACAATACTACGGTACTTAAGGACATTAGTTTTAAGATTTTAGAAGGAGACATGATAGGTATTGTAGGTAAAACAGGCTCTGGAAAGTCTACTTTATTACAACTTTTGTTAAAAAGTTATTCCGATCCTGCTAATAATATTTTAGTTTCTGGTATACCAATTAATGAAATTCCCATATCCAATTATTTAGAGTTAATCGGATATGTCCCTCAAGACCATATTCTTTTTTCCGGGTCCATAGAAGATAACTTGAAATATGCCAATGGTAAAGCAAATCAAGAGGAATTAATAAGTGTGCTAAAACTGGTATGCCTATGGGACGAAATTATGTTTATGGACCAAGGCCTTCGAACTCTAATTGGAGAAAGAGGTACGAAGCTTTCAGGAGGACAGCAACAAAGGCTTTCAATTGCTAGAGCATTGCTAAAAGATCCAGAGCTCTTATTGTTAGATGATCCACTATCTGCAGTTGATATTCACACAGCTGAACAAATTATTAATAATTTGAAGAAATATAGACAAGGAAAAACCACCATTCTATGTACTCACAGAATGGAAATATTAGAAGATGCGGACAAGATATTTGTTTTAGACAACGGGGAAATCATAGAAAAAGGATCACATTTAGAATTATTAAATCAAGAAGGTTGGTACATGCAGCAATATATGAAACAGAAATTACAAAATAAATTATTAAACTTCGAAGATAAGGAGTTTTAATAGTGACTAATTTGAAGACCATCAATATTTTGTATAATTATGCAACGATGTATAAGAAAAAATTCATTTTAGCTTTTCTTATTCTGATATTATCCACTGTCTGTGTAATAAGTGGTCCCGTAATTATCAAGAAAATCATAGATGATCACATAAATGGTGTCATGAACTATTCTTGGTATATGTCTAATTCAAACGAAAACTTAACCACAAAAAACATACAGTACAATGAATATTTTTTCATAAGAGAAGATTGGGTCGATTCACCAAATAGCTCATGGGAAAAAGTTGATATACAAAAAATAGATAACCAATATTCAGTTACCAATAATGGTTCGCAATTATATTCAATTGATACTATTCACCCCTTCTATTCATACGAGTATAAACCTATTGGAATACTATTAGGAATATTTTTATTGTTAATTCTTTTAGGTAACCTTTTAAAAGTTCTGCAAGAGTATTATTTTAATACAACAGCTATTGATGCTGTGAGAAGAATAAGGCTAGATTTATTTAAAAAAATTCACAATACACCTATAAAATTTATAGATCAAACTACTAGTGGTCAACTTATAACTCAAGTATCACATGATACTGAAGAAATAAAACGCCTATATATTAATTTTATTTCTACTTATGTTGTAAATATTGTAACTTTAATAGGAATATTCATTTTTATGTTTATACTTGATGTCAAACTAGCTTTGTTTGCTCTATTTTTACTCCCATTCTACTTTTTTGCAGGATTTTTACATGTAAAATACTCAAAAAGATTTGTTACTGAAGTGAGAATTAAAGTCGCTGAAATTAATACCCTATTTAAAGAAATAGTTAGTGGGATATCTATTATTAAAGCATTTAACAGTGAAAAGACATTCCAGGACCAATTTGCCAAATTAAACCAAGATAGATATATCTCTAATTTAAAACAAATCCAAGTAGAAAAATTATCTGGATGGAATATCGTGGATTTACTTAAAACTTTATTCTTTGCTTTCATTATCTGGTATTTTGGAACAAAATATTTATCCACAGAAAATGTAATATCAGTTGGAGTTATGTACGCATTTCTGGATTATATTAGCAGAATGGTTAATCCTATGGTAAGTATGCTAGAGCAACTATCAGAAGTACAACGAGCTGTAGTATCAGCTGATAAATCATTAGTTCTTTTAAACTATGAATCTGTTATTGATAATCCAGATTATCATAAACCTTTTCAAATGGGTTCTATAATATTTAAAAATGTAAGCTTCTCTTATGACGATAAGCAAGATGTACTGAAACAAACCTCATTCGATATACAACCTGGAGAAACTGTAGCTATAGTAGGAAAAACAGGCTCAGGTAAGAGTACTATTATAAATTTATTATTAAAGTTCTATAAAGCGAATAGAGGGAATGTAACGATAGATGGGGTGGATATAAACGAGTATTCTACTCAGGAATTAAGAAAGAATATAGGTTATGTTTCACAAGACCCTCATATTTTCGCTGGAGACTTATTCTTTAATATAGGCCTATATAATCAGAATAATCATGATCAAATAATAACTGCTGCCAAAATCGTTGGTGCAGACAAATTTATAAGCGAAATGCCACTAGGATATCATACTGTACTATCTGAGAGAGGCTCAGAGTTATCATCAGGTCAAAAACAATTAATAACTTTCGCTAGAGCAATAGTAAATAATCCATCTATATTAATTTTAGATGAAGCAACTGCGAAAATAGACTCCGAATCAGAGGAAGATATTAGTACAGCTCTTAATAAAATAGTATCAGGAAGGACTACTATTATTATTGCTCACAGGTTAAATACAATAAAAAATTCCGATAAAATCATAGTGATGGATAATGGTCAAGTAGTTGAAGAGGGCAGGCATGAAGAATTAATAAATAAAAAAGAATACTATTATCGACTATACACCCTTCAAAAAATATCAAAGGAAGCTTTGGCAACATAAAAACGAACTTAGCGTTTAAGGTTGAAAAGTTATGATTTAAAATCATAGAACAAAAGGTCCTACTTTAATGTAGGGCCTTTTGCGATTTTCTTTGAAATTTACCTCAAATGAGCTAGGATAGACCTCTCCTAGCTACTATATTAGGCCATTTTTGGACCTTCCCATATCCAGTTGGCCATCTTCTTCAAATTCATGGCAGCGAAAGTATGCATCGCCTGCATTTACAATTTTTTAAGTCCCCTTAAAGTTGTCCAACGCATACCATGCTTTTCTTTTGCATCTGCGAATACACGCTTAATCGTGTATATGGTAATGCCGATGTTATTTCATTTTCAAATAAGTACTTCGTAATCGAAGGAGTTTTATAAGCTGCATCTGCCGCAAGAACTTCAGGTTTTCCTACTTTCTCAATTACCTTATCAACTAATGGTTCTAGGATATGACTGTCATGTGTGTTTCCAGGTGTTACAGTCGCGTCAAGCACAAATCCGTTACGTTCTGCGGCCGCATGGAAAGAATAGGCGAACTGTTTTGTACGTTCGTCTTTGATGTAGTAACCACACTTTGGATCCGTGGTGCTTTCCTTGATTTCCTTCGATTCTTCATTCTCAAACTTATCCGCAGGGAATGGTTTTTTTCCATGATCTTCAGGTCTTGATTGATTTCTTCTGAAGGCGTTCTTGATAAGCACGTGTTTCTTTGCTCACTACTTACTTTTCGAATTTATGTTTATTTGCACTCGCTTTCACATGCGTTGAATCGACAAAAACATGTTCTGCGCTAATCAGCTTCTTTTCAGTTGCCATTTTTAAAATGCGGTAAAAAATCTGTTCAAACAAGTCTGTATCCTTGAAACGATGCTCGTAATTTTTACCAAAGTCGAAAAGTGAAGTACTTCATCATGGAAGCCGTAGCCTAAAAACCAACGATAGGCCATATTTGTATCGATTTCTTCGATTGTTTTACGCATCATACGGATATCAAATGTATATCAAATGAAGGTCAGTTTAATCAAAATAACCGGATCAATACTTGTTCGACTACTTCTGAATACATATCTTTCACCAAATCATAAATGAAGGATAAATCAATCGCAACTCAATTTTGCGGACCAAATGGTTCGCTGGTACAAGTTGATCTAAAGCGATCATTTCAATTTGATCTCGTTGAATGGAATTATGTTTCGAAAGCATGGTCATCACCTCAAGAGTTTCTTATTTCAGTTTAAATCAAAAAAGACAGTAGGCAACCCCAATTTTAATTGAGTTTGTCTACAGTCTGAAAGGACAGTAGGGCCTTTCATTAGTGAAAACCCCAATAAAAGCTGAGAAAAAATATTGATATTTATTTAATCTTTAAATACATATCAAAACGAATGATAAGGAGATAATAAATTGAGTATATTGGATTCATTGACGAAAAAGGAGCTAAAAGATACAAATGAAGTAAAGGATAAAGTAAGAATACTCATAAACAAAGGGTATCATTTAATTACGTTTAAAAAATCTTTTAGTTGCGAGGAGTACTCAAATTTCTTGATGGAATTAGCGAGTATATGTTCTAATACTGCATTAAGTTTTAGTATGCATTTGTATACAGTAAGAGGATTATGGGATTTATTTAGTGTAGAACAACAAAAAAGATATGAACAAGAAATTAGAAAGGGAAGAATCTTTGGCTCCATTAATGACCCCAATGTATATTTTATAGATGAAAAAACAATTAATCCAAACGATTATCCAGTCATTGTAACGAAAACTCAAACTGGATACTTATTAAATGGAATTAAACACTTCGTTTCCTTAGAACCATTAGTTACACATATTCCAGTCTATGGTTTATTAATAGACGAAGAGACAGACACTAAAAAGATAGGTATTTTTATAATAGATAAGAACTCTAACGGAGTAAGTACTATAAATAACTGGGATAGTATCTCAATGCCTGATACAGACAGTAACTCAATAGAACTTAAAAATGTAAAAGTTCCAATTAACCAATCTATAGTTACAAAAACCAATATTTTCAGTAATACCACTTGGTTAAGTCATTTATATAAGTTATCATTGTCCTCAGTTTATTTAGGGATGGCGAAGGAGATTATTTTAGAGTTGACGAAAGTGAAAAATAAAAAAGTTCCTCACACTAATAGATCATTAGCTTTTTTTCCGGGAATACAATTTAGCATTGCTGAAATTCTAATTTGTTATGAAACAGCTTATTCGATTTTAGAAAAATATTATCGCATTTTGGATAATCCAGAGAGTAACAACCAATTAAAAAATAGAATTGGATTAATTACTAAAATTAATGTGAGTAAATCAGTTGAAGAAATTATAAACAAGGCAATGAAAATTCATGGAGTAAAAAGTTTATCTCTCAGTAACCATCTTTCGAAACACTATAAAGATATTAAAGCATCTATTTTCCATGCTCCACAACAAGACTTAATTTATGAAATGTTAGCTAAAGATTTTCTTGGTATCCTAGGCACAAAAAATCGGTGGCTATAAGTGAGGAGATTTTATGAAACTTATCAATATGGAACCGGTACAAGACAAACGTCACCATTGTTATGAGGCAGTGCAAGTTACTATTGCTAAGTGGTGGAATCTGGAGTATTATCTGCTTTATTCTAAAAGTTGGGGGTTTGAGCATGTAAAGTTCAATCATATTCATCCTGAATTACTTGGAAATCGAATATACAATGGAAGTCAAAATGTTCTTGATGTTGAGTTGCAAATTGGTATGAAAATAGAGCAAGTAAATACTAACAATTTTTCTCAGTTAAAAGAACTAATAACATCAGAAGTCAAAAAAGGAGCACCTTCTATTATTAATATGGATGCATTTTTTTGTCCGTTTCATCCTGTATATCAAAAACAACATTTATCACATGACTTTATTATATTAGGAATTGAAGACAATGTTCTTACATGTCTAGATCCAAAGTTTCATCTCCACCATAAAAAAATCAACCTGAATTTTCTAGAAGGTAAAGATGTAACTGTATCAACAGTTAAAAAGTCTAATGTTTCACAATGCAATTACACGCAATTGATAAAAGCGTCTCTAAATCAGCAAATAGAAAAGAAAATATCTACATTTGAATCTATTAAAAATTTTGCTTATGAAGTAAGAGATGGAATTAATATTAAAGATGAACTGGATGGTTTTCCACTTAATACAGCACCACTTATTTTTCAACTCTCAAATACTCAGTACAACCGAGAAAAATTCTCTATCTTCCTCACATATACAAACAGTAAAGTCAACAATCCTTATATAGAGGCGGCAATTAATATTACAAACCAGGTTGCAAATGATTGGAAAACAGTTGAACATTTGATTTTAAAATCAGCTTTTCAAAAGAATCCACAAAATTTATTTAATCGTATAAGCGATTATCTATTTTCCATTTATGAAAATGAAAATAGATTATTTTCAACTCTAAGTAAATATGTTAGATAAGGGGAATTTCAATGAATTCATTTAATGATATAATTACTCAATTTAATAGAATCCTCAAATATAACAGTGGAAGAATAGCAGTAAAATATAAGAACACTCATTTCACTTTCCAAGAAATTGAAGATCAAAGTAACCAGATAGCTCATTATTTAATCAGCAAAGGGATAACCTCCGAACATGTTATAGGCATGCTATTGGAAAGATCAGACAAATTGATTATAACAATGTTAGGCATCTTAAAATCAGGAGCTGCTTTTCTTCCATTGGACCAACAATTTCCAAGTGACAGAATAAAGTATATGGTGATGGATAGTAATGCCACGCTCATTATGACAGAAAGGCGAGAGTTTAATGTATCTATATCATTAGAAAATACTCCTTTAATTAATTTGGAAGACATTGGATTGAAATCCTTTCCTACGTACAGACCACCTATATCCATTCAACCGCATGATCTAGCTTATATAATTTACACCTCGGGTACCACTGGAAAACCCAAAGGAGTTCTAATTGAACATAAATCCCTTGCAAATCTAATTGATGGTGTTAATAAAAAAGTAAAACTGGAAAAATATAAATCTATATTATTTTTAACATCTATTTCATTCGATATCTTTATAGTAGAAACAATAGTACCTTTGTGTTACGGACTCTCCATAATAATTGCACATAATGCAGCTTTTCTAAATATTAGGATATTAAATCAATTACTAAAGGAGAACAATGTTGACGTAATACAAGTAACCCCATCAAGGCTT
The DNA here is from genome assembly GCF_030813235.1 of Cytobacillus purgationiresistens. Taxonomy (GTDB): domain Bacteria; phylum Bacillota; class Bacilli; order Bacillales; family Cytobacillaceae; genus Cytobacillus; species Cytobacillus purgationiresistens. The sequence goes on from NZ_JAUSUB010000031.1 coordinate 16,551, forward strand.
AGACAACTGTTGAACTCACCAATAGATATGGATAGTTTATCAATCATTAAACTTATCCTTGTAGGTGGAGAAATGCTTCCGAAGGAGATCGTAAGAAGTCTACAAAAACGTTCAAATTGTGATATTTATAACATGTATGGGCCTACAGAAACAACAGTATGGTCAAGTGTTAAAAAAGTTTCTAATGCAGAGAATATCACCATAGGAAATCCTATTACAAACACAAGTATCGTAGTACTAGATGAAGATTATCATCAAGTAGATATTGGTGTTCCTGGGGAAATCTATATTTTAGGAGATGGATTAAGTAGAGGGTATGTTTCAAAAGACGAAACATCAAAAAAATTCATCAGATTACCTAATGGAAAGAGAGCTTATAAAACTGGAGATTTAGGTACTTTAATGCAAAGCCATGAAATACAAGTTTTAGGAAGATTGGATGACCAGGTTAAAATAAAAGGTTGTACGGTAAACTTAAGTGAAGTGGAATCAATACTTCATGAAATAGACTATATTCAAGAAGTTGTTGTCATTGATAAAGAAGATGAATATGGTAATAACCAACTTTTAGCTTTCTATACCTCCTCTATTACAATAACAAAAGAAGTTAAACAATATTTAGCTAAAAAACTCCCATATTACATGATACCTAAATCATTTATAAAAATTAATAAGCTACCAATGACTAGAAATGGGAAAGTTTCTAGGGAAGAATTAAGAAGGGAAATTAAATGATTAATAATCATCAGAGTATATTGACGTTAATAGAGAATTTACCAAAAAAAGATAAATTCCAGATTGCAGTAAATGACAAAGGCAAATTATTTACTTACCATGATTTAGAAGATCATAGTAATCGATTAGCAGAATACATTAGGAATTTAAACTTTCCTAAAGAGGCAGTTGTAGGCGTATGCATGGAAAGGTCATACGGATTTATTGTAGCAATCCTTGGAATAATGAAAGCTGGGGCAGCTTTTCTACCAATTGATACTTCTTTGCCTACAACCAGGATTAACTTTATGTTAAATGATAGTAATGCCCAATTAATAATAACAGCAAGTGAAGATTTTAATTCCAAAACTAAAAATGTTTCTATTCATCAATTTTTAGCTCCTGTTTCAACACCGATTTCTACTGTGTTACCCACCATAAAAAATGATCAACTCTCGTATATTATTTATACTTCCGGAACTACCGGAATGCCCAAAGGAGTACAGGTAGAACATAAATCTTTGTTGAATTTAGTAATTGGGTTAAAGGAAAGAATAGATTTTTCTTTTTATAAAAACATAATGTTTCTTACTAGTATCTCCTTTGATATTTTTATTGTCGAAGCCTTATTACCACTTTCACTTGGATTAACGATTGTAATTGGTCAAGATTCATTAAAACAAAATCCTAGACTCCTAAACCGATTTCTACAAAAAAAATCCATTGATATTGTTCAGTTAACCCCGTCTCAATTATCTCAAATTCTAACTGATAAGAAGATTCCACTAGGACTCAGCCAAGTAAAAATACTTCTAATTGGTGGAGAACCATTAAGTATTGAATTAAAAAATATGCTAAATAAAATAACCAATGCGAAAATTTATAATATGTATGGACCTACTGAAGCAACGGTTTGGTGTACTACTAAGGAATTAACGAAAGACGGTCCTATTAATATAGGGAAACCAATACAAAATACTACAATTAAAATACTTCAAAATAATAATAAAGAAAATGAGGAATCAATAGGAGAAATATGCATTTTAGGTGATTGCTTAAGTAGAGGATAAACTTCAAAAGTAGAAACAATTAAACGATTTGGTACTCTAAAATCTGGAGAAAAGTGTTATAAAACTGGAGATTTAGGTTATTGGAAAGATGGTGAACTTTATATTATTGGAAGAAATGACTCTCAAATAAAAATACGTGGTCATAGAATTGAATTAGGTGAAATCCGTGAAGTCCTTTTAAAGCATAAGTCGATCAATAATGCAACTGTTTGTACAATGAAAATTAAGGGAGTCTCTAGAATAATTGGATTTTATGAGATGAAAAGTTTGAAAAAGAAGCCAAAATTACACACTTACTTAAAGAAAAGCTTGCCTAGTTATATGATTCCTATGGAAATTGTAATGATCACAAAAATCCCATTAACCATTGGAGGGAAAATTGATGTGAATAAACTAAAGGAGGATTATTTAAATGGAAAATAGATTAATTGAAATACTCAAAAAAATTTCTGGTTACAATGGAACGATTGATCCAGAGGAAGATTTAGATTCTTACGGATACGATTCTTTATTGTTTATGCAGTTAATTGTGCAAGTTGAGACTGAATACGGAATCGAATTTGATGACGAAGAACTACTAATAGAAAACTTTATGACATTAAATAGAATTAATACACTTCTCATAAAAAAAGGGATTGAGGAGCCTGGTAAGTAAGGAATAATTAACAACAAAACACTTGAAAATCTATTTACACAAAACAATCCCTATTATTCGAAAAAGATGCCGAGTCCCAATAAATAAAAAATATTATGATAAATATATGAAAAATCTTAAAAAGGAATTAGGTGATAACGTGACTTATTTTCCAGTTCCAATTGATAAATATACTAATAACAAAGGTATAACATTCGAAGAAGAATGTTTTAAAGGTAATTTTAGTTTTGGAGGTTCTTCTTTTCCAGCAGAAGAGCTGCCAATTAGTCCAATAATTTATAAAGATATTCCTTTCAATATTTTAAATGGTAAAGATGTTGATAATATTGAGTTATCGAACGAAACTAATATCTTGGTAAGGGCTAAAAAAGTAGAAAAGGTCCACTTTATAGGTGCATGTTGTAATGGTGATTTTTATACCAATGTAGACATATATCAAAACCATGTTCATGTTGGTAGTGATAAATTATTCTTTACAGATTTTCTCTATTCTGAACCTAATTATAATGACCTTCCCTTTTTTCAATTTTCATGTACACATTCTAAGCAAGGTAAGTACCCTCATGTAAAGCCAACACTATGGTATAACGTTATTCATTTAAAAGAACCCACTGAAATTACTAATATCCTATTATATGAGAATCTCTCTATGCATATTTTTGCTCTAACACTACAGTATGGAGAGATACTTAAATGATGGAATTTACAATATATAAGAATAAATATCACAATTGTCGCAACGCAACTATAAGCGCAATGTTAAAAAGACTAGGTGTAAAATTAGACTATCTCTGGTATCAAGCTGGCTTGTATTATAAAGAATTACCAGAAAAGTTAGTGTTTTCACCATATTATAGAGAATTACCAGCTGATTTTAAGCAGAACCATGGAATTAATTATAATGAAGAATTTGTTGTTGATGTAAATGAATTTACTCAGAAGTTAATTCATTTAGTTAAATCTGGTCACCATACAGCAATAATGGTTGATATATTTCATCTTCCATATAGTTTCTATTACAATCAAAATCATGATTTTCATGATATTGAAGTAATTGAAATAAGACAAGACAAAGCTATAATCTGTGATCATTATTACCAATACTATGGTGAGCTATCCATAGCTGACATTAGAAAAGCAATTAACTCAACAAAAGAAAATTTTGGTTTCCATGAGTGTATCCTATATTATTTTACATTAAATGACTATAGTAAAAACGAGTATAATTCTAACGATTTATTAAAAGTTGTAAAGGATAATAAATATGCTTTATTAGGTGAAAAAAAAGACGACTTCAGTTATTTTTATGGAGTTGAAGACTCGATCACTGGGATTCAAACATTACCCATTATTTATAATAAAATATTATCAATCTTTAAATTACCTCAGAACGAAGCAAATTTATTATTGTCTGAGATCTATAAAGAATTCAAAGATATTTCAAACTCTAGATATAATCTATATATTTACTTAAAAAATTTCTCGAAAGATACCTTATCCAAACATTTTTTTGAGTTATCTCAAAAATGGGGTATAACAGCTAACCTTATTTTAAGAGCATCATTATCCCAAGATATAACATCATTAAAGGATAAAGTATTGAAATATATCCTTGAAATTGAACAGTATGAAAAAATGTCAGTCATTAAATTAGATTGTGAAATTCAATTATTATCTAATTAAAGGAGGTGAATTTAATGGAATTGACACTTCCAATAAAAGTTATGTAACCAAAAAAGAGGGCTAATCTCATCAATGTGGGACTAGTCCTCATCTATTTAAGGAACGGTAATAGTAGTAAGTAATAAAAGGTAGCTGTAAAACACTTTATCTTAATTTCATATTTGTTATTTAGTATTTTCTTACATTTATGTTATGATGTAATTAATAAAATAAACATTAACAGGACAAACACCCTGATAACCTCTTTGAGGTTATTTGGGTGTTTTTTTTCGTGAAAGGAGAGCCGTAGGATGAATAATCTTCTGATATGTATCGAGGAAAGGATCTCACAAGAGATTGATCAGCTCTTAAACCAATTAGAAAAGGGAGGAATACGGAAAAATGAATTTACTTCGAAAAACAGCTTCCTCAATAAACAATCTTAAGATTAATCCTGATAATGCACCTACGTTTATTCGTAATCAATGGCTGCTAGCTAAGGATTTCCTTCAATTCCTGAATTACTATACGATCAAAAATCAAATAAACTATGAGGTTATTTAATATGTGGTATATCGAATTTAACATGTGTCCGAATAATATAGGATCTTTTGAGGTTGTCATTGAACATCAAAATTTCAAAGAATATTTAATAGATAAAATACAACTCTATCCTCTTAATCTTTACTGTGATATTCATTGGTATAAGATGCTTAAACCATACGATATTTCTATTGAACCGGCTATGATTGAAAAAGGACTACCTTTGTCATTAGAAAAAGAAATTAAGCTGCATATACCCAACTACATAAACCTCCTCACCTTCACACTCAACAAATTTATTAAAAGTGTAGTTGATGCACTATTATCATGGCTGTATGAAGAATTTAAGCTGTATCAAGATAGTTGGAAACAATTAGCCTATTAAAGAGGTATATAAAAAAAGTTCTTGAAAAGAACCAAGAACTTTTTTTATATCTTTTATATTATTGGTTATACTGAATATCATAAATGGTAATTAGAATGAAATTTTATGATACAATATTCATAGGCAATAAGTTTGTAAGGTGGTTTATAGTGAATATAAATGAAGAAGAGTATTTAATATTTATTAATGAAATAGGCAGACTACTAGACGAATATAAAGAAAGCACAAATAATGAATCGAAAACCATCATCATTGAAGAAATCGAACTACTTGGTGAAGTAATTAATAAATAATCATCGTACTCATATCAATAGGGCGGTTATTTTTTTGCTAATTATCACTCCATGATAGAAAAATGTAAAATTAAAAGAAGTTTATGAAAGTAGAAGGGTTAATAGACGGAATTGTTATTGAAGTAATTACTCATTATGAACCGCTTACTGGGAAATATTGATTAACAGCCATTTATAGAGAATATCCTGATGCCTAAGTATAGGAAATGCTTACGATAAACAAGATGCGATAGAAATAGCTGTTAAAAAGTTATATAATCAATGACCTCCAGATGCTGCAAAATACTTGAAAATATGGGGATAAAACAAAGCATCCTCTTAAGAATGCTTTGTTTATCTTTTTTAAAAGGAGTGATCTAATTTGTTATGGTTTGGGTTTAAAAAAAAGGTTAAGTTGTTGGAGAAGCGTTTACATGCATTATTGTCAGAACAAGAAGAAAAAATATATTTCGAGAATAGAATAGAAAGAACACTTTTAATTGGTGAAGATGAAGAGATTTTAGATTTAATAGATCAATTTAGTGAATTAAATAATTATTCTCTTGCTTCATATTACGATATACACAAGCATTTAGACCATTTAGAGGAATATACTCTTGTAGGAAGTATTGCTAGACTAAAAGGGCTAGAAGAGGAAATGGACAGTTCTATTCATTTAACACCTACGGTCACGTTAATAGTAATCTTTATAACTGCATATGTTGCTTTATCACAAATAACTAATTCTTTGGTATTGGGATTCATGGCATTAATATTATCAGTTGGTTTTCTTTCAATACTGATTAAATTGTCTACAAGGAATAGAAAAGGAAGGAAAAGGATAACTTATTTTCGACATTTACTCGAATACCAGTTACATAGAAAAAGAGATAAGGATATTTAAGTACATGAACTTTGTAGATCTGTATACTGGCCCATCTCATAAAAAAGGATTTCAAAGAGACAGCAGCCAAGTCAAAGCGGTATTGCTCATATAGAGAGATTGCAAGGGGTAATGGATATATTGATAAAGAATCAAAAGAGTAATATACACGGTATAAAAGCCTGGCTCATTTTAAATTACATTGAATAAATACTAGCATTATAGTAAAATTAATACATATTTATTTTGTTTTATTTTTTGCTATCCTACTTGGATTAGCGGTGAACTAACAATTACGACCTTTGGGTTGATCGTTTTATTTGCTTTTTTTATGAGCAAATAATAACCATCACCCACTGGTCGTTTTTTTGTGCCAAATTTTAAAATTAGAAAGGGTGATGTCAATGCTTTTAGATTTGATTACAAGTGCTACCATCGGTTCTCTAATGGGTTTATTAGCACACGCGAAACGAAACAAAACGATTAAGAAGCCAAGAAACACAAAAAGAACATTCGATCCTGGCTTTTTAACGGATATGGGATATGGTACTGTTGCTGCAGTTGCTACAGTTATTGTTGCAGATCCTAGTTCAATGGAAAGACTGATTTTGACTTCTTTATTAGCGGGCTTCTTTGCTGATGGAGCTATGTCAAAGTTAGAAGCTACCAATTTACTAGATAACAATAAACAATTCAAAATTAATCAAGAACAGCTCAATGAGAAGCTGCCTGCACCTAAAAAATCAACTAAATCTGAAGATAAAGAAGAATAAATTAGGTGCAGTTCTTCTTTACATATTTAGGGAGTATTTTGTGATATACTGTAAGTAACTACACAGTCGGTGTCATATAGAAAAAAGGAATGGAAGGAGCAAATTCAATGATGACTCTTAAAGATTTTCTTAATGAAGAAGAGATTCGAGAATTTGAGGAACTTCAAGTTGAACTCCTAAGTGCTCATAATACAAAAGAAAGGATTAAGATCCAAGCGGAGATTGATGTCTTACTTAGTACTGCACGTTACCGCTATGAGGCTTTTCAAAATGAAGAAAGTGAAGCGGCTACGTATGAACTAATTAAAAGACCTTCACCTTATGTACGTCTTAGAACTAAAAAGGAAGCCGTACATTAAAAATATTTCTGTGAGGATCATTAATTCGAATTAATATCAAGTGAATAATAACTTAATGTAGAAAGCTCTTTATTTGAAAAGGACTTAAGTCCAGTTCAAATAAGAGCTTTTTTATTGGAGGAGAATATATCAATGGACAATTATCACTTTTTGTTCTGTTAATTTACGATTGAAAAGTCTGTTGAGATAAGAAAAAATTCATGAAAGCAAAAATTAATTAACAATAGTTCACTTTTTCGTATTCTTTGCGTTATAATGGGGTATTATTGTTGATAAGAGCATTTTTATAAAAGGAGTGATTTTAAGTGACGCTAAAAGGAGTAAAACAATTACCTGTAGAAGTACTCAATAATGATGCTATCAGTATTCTAAATGTTTTATCAGAAACTACATTAAAAATAGGTACTTTAGAGGAAAAATTTAAACACTCCATTGTCAGTGAAGCGTTAGTCCAAATACTATCACTCAGTGAATCAGTGGAATCCACACGAATCGAAGGGACACAAGTTACATTTACCGATATGGTAGAAGAAAAAGATGATAAAAATCCCCGGTGGGAAGTTATAGAGGTTAATAATTATCAAGAAGCACTAATCCAAGGATACGAGCGAATCAAGATGGGGTATCCTATTTCAACTAGATTAATCCAGGACCTTCATCAAGTACTTATGCAAGGTGCCAGAGGGGCAGCACAAGCAAGTGGCTCTTTTAGAAAAATACAAAACTTTATAGGACCAACCAATAAAATCGAAGATGCATCATATATTCCTGTCTCCGCGGAAAAAATTGATGAATATATGAATAATCTTGAGTTGTTTATAAATGGACATCCGTACAATCAGAAACTTAATACCAGCCACCTTGATAACGGAACAAATCATTATATATTCGATGAAAATAGCAACCCTCTAATAAAGGTTGCTATTATGCACGCACAATTTGAATCAATCCATCCTTTTTTAGATGGTAACGGACGTCTGGGCAGGATATTGATTGTACTTTATATAGTTCAATCTAACCTTGTTTCTAAGCCTGTATTCTTTGTCTCTGAAGAATTAGAAAAAGAAAGAATGCGATATTATGACTTACTAAATGGTGTTCGAGGAGATAACCCAGATTGGGGGAGCTGGATATTATTCTTTTTAAATGCATGTAATAGAATGGCAGATAAAATTAATGAAAAACTAGACAAAGCGGAGGAGCTAGCTACAAGAGGGCTAAAGATATGTAAAACTAATTCAGATAAACATGTTTGGATTTATACATTTTCGAATCCTTTTACAAGCTCGGCTGCCGTTGCAAAAGCACTGAATATATCTCCAAATACAGCAAGAAAATCATTGAATTTCCTAGTCGAAAACGGGCTTTTATTCACTGATAGGCATACCAAAAGAAATAAAAAGTACCGTAATTATGATTTAGTACGAATTCTTTCTTAAGTAATAATCGAAAGCATGAACATACAATGTTCATGCTTATTATTTTGTTTACAATGATATTTCATTTTAATTCAATTATCTATAAATAAGTAGTTTTCTAGAATTTATATTGGAGAAATATTGAATGAAGAGTACTGGTATAGTGAGAGAAAATTCAATGGATTAGGAAGAGTTGTAATTCCAAAGAAAATTCGTAGAAGGTATGAAATACAAGATTTTGATTCGTTAGAGATTTTTTTGAAAAAGATTACCTGAGGGAAAAATACAATTCTTACAAGATAAAATATAAGCCAGATTAAATAAACAAATAGACTGTCCAAGTTATAATATGCAATTCCCATAAACTCTAATAATTAGGGCCTGAAGGAGATGAATTAGTTAGTTTAGAATAGACCCATTTGTAATATTACTATCATTAAATACACCATTCTAATTAAGAGATCTCAACTTCTCGAAATCAAATATCTTTACCCCTGGCTATTCAACTTTCTCTTGGTGCAATAGATTATATTGTTTCAACTAAACCATGACAACACCTAGGGCTGTCATGGTTTATTGTATATCCTTATAGAGTTATTCGCTAATCGTCTTCTCTAACAAACGGCATGGTAAGACAACGAATACTACCAGCGCCATGCTGGAGCTGATTGACCTCTGTTCCGATAAATTCAATATGTGGGAAAAGTTCCTGGTAATAAGCGGCTGTTTCATCACTGATCAGTACTGTTTGTTTATTAAGATTAATGAAGTTTGTATAGTCTAGGAGGTATTCTTTGTTTGGAAGCCAATATACAGAAAACCCATGGCGCCCTATAAAACTGTCAATGGTGCTGTATTCAGGTTCATAGCTAACGGATGAAGATTTGAAAATTGAAACAGCGGAAAACCTTAAAAAAGAAGCTGCTACAAAAATATCTTTTCCAAGGATATTGCAGACAACATCCAAATGAAGAGACTCAATAGTTTTCGGGAGAGAAACAAATCCAACTTCTTCGATGCCTATTGCGAATAAAAAATTTGCAAGTTCTAGCCGATTTTTTGAACGATGGCCGGTATTAATTAGAACACAATCAGGGTTAATTATCAGGAAATCTCCAAATTCAAGTGAACTTGAAGAGGGAGCCAGGTGTATATCGCTTTTATCTAAAAATTCCTTTAGGAAAGTCTGAGAAAAATAAAAATCAGGCTGCCTCAATTCATTGTCGGAAGCACCAAGAAGCATACGTTCTCCAAATGCGGCTCCAACGTCTCTAATGAAAATACGGTTTACTAACCGATCCCAAAGAGAAGAGCTAACTTCCGTACTAAGGTCATGGACAATACAGCCAAAATCTTTAAGTTTCATCTTCATTTGACAATGCTGTTCGTAAGCTTTTTCGGCAATAAACTCCTTTGCAAAACCAACAGCAGAAACTTCAGGCCCTAATACATTGTGTTTCGCCGGGGAACAAACAATAATCTCCTTTAAACTTCCATTCTCAGAATAACAATAAGGTTTAAGCTTCTGCTTTAACAAAATTACTCACTCCTTCATTTAACAATAGTAAATACTTAAATGTAAAAGGTAGGAATAGACTAAATTGTTTTAAGAAGGAAAAACAGTGAAAAAAGGTAGGGAAGGCGGGCAAGCCTCATATGGAATTAACCAAAAAAATAAAAATAACAAAAATCTTTCAATTATAGGAAAATTCTAATATAATTACCAACTAAAGGGGAAAGTGAGTGTATATTTTCGATTCTAGGGTTTCATTTGGTGTTCGTCAATCTTTTTCTTTATAATCATCACACTAGTGCGGTTGGAGGTGAAAATCTTGGAAGTAGTTGCAGTAAAACTAAATCAACCTTTACCCAAAGAAAAGATGCAAAACTTATTATGCTATATTGATAAAGAAAAACAATCGCGAATTGATTCTTTTTATCATGATAAAGATAAAGAGAGATGCTTGATTGGCGATATCTTGGTGCGTTATATGGTTGGTAGCCACCTGAAAAAAAAACCAAGTGAGATAAGTTTTTACCAAAATGAGTTCGGCAAGCCATTTTTAGAAGGTAATCCTTTATATTTCAACTTATCTCATTCCGGCTATTGGGTAGTCGCTGCGTTGGATACTGAAGAAAATGGTATCGATGTTCAAGAAATGGGAGAAGTTGACCTTGTATTGGCTGAACGATTTTATAGGAAAAGTGAATACATGGAGCTGCTGAAAAAGGAAGAAAATAAAAGAGCGGATTTATTTTATGAGTGGTGGACCTTAAAGGAATGCTACCTTAAAACAGCAGGAAAAGGATTGGCATTACCGTTGAATTCGTTTATTCTGGAAAAGTCCGAATGCAATCTCTACAAGTCTCACCTAAAAGAAAAAGAATTATATTTGAAGGTTTATCATCTTGATTCCTTTTACAAGATGGCAGTCAGCTCCACATCCGGATGCTTTAAAAATCTTAAAATACTTACTCCTCAGGAATTATACACCCTGTTTATGGGTTCTCTAAAAGCCCCTTCATACTAGATAATCATCAAGCACTCAACTAACTAAAAGTTTCAAATTCAAAAAGAATAATTTAACGGACGGTGAATTTGTGAAGAAAGCCAGATTGCTTTGCCTACCCTATGCGGGAGGATCTGCTACATCTATCTATTTATCTTGGAAAAAAAAACTTGAAGAGCATATTGAGGTAATCCCTTTAGAACTCGCTGGAAGGGGAAGAAGAATCCGGGAACCATTATTCCGGACAGTTGAAGAAGCTGTAGCTGACATGATTGAAAAAAATAAAAGTCTCTTGGAGGATGGGAACCCTTACAACATATTCGGACACAGTATGGGGGGACTGCTAGCTTATGAGTTTTGTCAAAAGATAAATGAGTTAGGTCTGCCACTGCCAGAGAATCTTTTTGTGTCTGCCTTTCAACCTCCTGATATCAAACTTGAGGGGGACATTCACTTGCTCCCAATGGATGATTTTGCAGAGAAAATGAGAAAAGGTGGTAATATCCCTGAATCTATTTTTCTAGACAAGGATTTGTATAATTTATTTATTCCAATTTTGTATGCAGATTATAAGTTGGTGTTTCAGTATATCTATAAACCGAAAGAGATTGTAATGAAAAACAACCTCCACATCTTTACCGGAAACACTGACTTTAAGGTTTATCAGCTAAGAAAGGAATGGTCGCGCCATACTCAGGGTTACTTTGAGGACCACATTTTTGAAGGTGGACACTTTTTTATTCGGGAAAGTGAACAAAAAGTTCTTGAGAAAATAGTATCTATTTTAATACCTGATAAAATTCCTACAATTGTATAATAAAAACGATTTGAGATATATTTTACCCCCTCCATAAATGGATGGGGTTTTTGCTTACTAAATTTTGTTCAATCGTACTCTGAAAGAAAATCTCCTTTATGGTTTCCTGGTATTTGATTATTTTTAAATATTTCAACTTACTCAAATAAGTGATGGAACAAATCCAGATTTAGAGTACTCTTTTTCTATATGTTTGAAAAACACCTGCTTTCGACTAGCATTTTCGGAGTTTCTGATTTGATTAATTCCTTATGTAAATCTATTTAAGAGTTTATTTTTTATTATTTCATCAATTTTCAATATTGAGAAAATAATTGAAATCAATAAGAGTTTAGAGTGATTTTATCTATTAATTTTCTCAATAGTAAAATATTTGAAATTCAATTAAGATATAACATGTAAAAGGTAACAGGGCAAAGATTATAGGTGGCTTCATTATACGTTTAAGGAGGGACAGTGATAAAAGGAAAAGTCCATAAAAAGTAGGAGTTAAAAGTGATAGGATAGATTTCATCTAATCTAGGAAACTATATTTTGATTTTTAGCTAAAAAAATTGATGAGAGTTATAGAAATGCTGTGTTGACCGATATCACTAGATGAAAAGCACATCCATTTTTACTTAGAAGATTCTGGCAGAGCCGTTGTGAAGGGTAATTGTAAAAAACTTAAATCTAAAGAAAAGCCATACGATTAAAAGGGAAAGCGTGTATATAGAATGAATATTCAATATTGTAGAAGAAAGGCAAGTTATAAGACTAGAATTGATAATAAAGAGGTGGATATTTGTGAAACGAATGACTCAAACCCTTTACCCTCTCACTAACGCTCAAAAAAGAGTATGGTTTATTGAAAAAATATATCCGAATTCAGGTCTAATGAACTTAGCTGGATCAGTTAGGTTTGCTTCAAAGGTTGACCCCGCACTACTTAGTAGAGCGATTCAGCAATTTATTGAAGAGAACGAGTCGATCGAGAACCAAGTTGTTCAGGATATACAGCAAGAAGAAGGAGTTTACCAAAAGCTGCAAGCAAAAGATATTCCTCATGATATCCCTTTTCTGGATTTCAGCGGTATGTCAGAACCTGAGAAAATGGCTGAAGCCTGGATTGTAGAAACCACTTCTTTACCTTTTCAGTTCAATAACAGTCCATTGTTTCAGTTCGCAATACTTCAGATTTCAGAAACAGAGATTTGGCTTTATTTGAAAACACATCATATCATTTCAGATGGGGTGAGCTTACATTATACCTGCAATGAAATTGCAGACCTTTATTTAAACCTAGTAAGGGGTGAGCTGAGAGAAATCAGCAAGAAACCTCTTTATACTGACATGATAGAAAAGGAGAAACGATATATTGCATCTAAAAGATACAAAAGCGACAAAGAGTATTGGTTGAAGAACTTTGAAAATATCCCGGATTCTATCTTTTTGAAAAGATCAGGAGTCCATAAGAATACGATTGAGAGTTCTAGGTATGAAATCAGCCTGGATAGGAAATTGAGGGATAATATCGATCAATTCTGCTTGGAGAATGATGTAACACCGGCAGCCTTCTTCAATGCATGTCTCTATGCCTACCTTTATCGGATAAGTGGGAAGAAGGACATCACTCTGGGACAAGTGACCAGAAATCGCACAGGTATCAAGGAAAAAAGCACCTTTGGCATGTTTGTAAATATAGTTCCTCTTCGTTGTAAGATAAGTCCATCAGATTCCTTTAAGGATACATGCCGACATTTCTCGGATAAGCAGCGTCAAATGCTCCGCCATCAAAGATTCCCCTATAACCACATCCTGTCGGGCTTACGGGAAAAGCTCCACAGTGTGCCCCAGTTATTTAATATTTCGGTCGAATTTCAGGTATTAGATTTCCAGCGGCATAAAAACCTCCCTTATGTAATAGAAACCCACCCCTGTGGATCACTGGAGCAAGAAATGGTCGTACATATCAAAGACCGGAGTGACTTGGGAACGTACCGGGTTGAATTTGAATATCAGTCATTTCTATTTAATGAAGGTGAGATTAACGCATGGGCCAATCGATATATGGAACTGATAAAAGATGCATTGGCACATCCAGAGCAATTGATTAAGGAACTGAACCTACTTCCAGAACCTGAGGCTAAACAAATCATTGTTGACTGGAATCAAACGGAGCGGGATTACCGCCTCGATCGCACATTTGTAGATTTGTTTCACCAACAGGTAAAAACCTCACCCCATTCGGTTGCTCTTGAATATAAGGAAGTAAAGCTGACTTATCAAGAGCTAGACAAGCTTTCAGGAAGGCTGGCAACCAGACTACGATACAAAGGGATTGGCACGGAATCAGTAGTAGCAATTATGCTTCCCCGAGGGTTGGATCTTATAGTCAGTATAATAGGAATTCAAAAAGCAGGCGGCGCTTATCTCGCCATTGATCCAAATTACCCTTTAGAACGCGTTACTTATATGCTAAAGGACTCGCAGTCTGATATTCTTTTGACTTCTGCACCTTTTAAAGAAAGAATGTCTGCTTTTAAAGGACAGATTGCAGATATTAAGGGCTTCCAACTGAATAATGACTCACTGTTCATGAAAGCTGAAAAGCAGTACCACCGCTTTCCTAAACCAGAACACCTTGCCTATCTTATATACACATCTGGTTCCACAGGAAGACCGAAAGGAGTAATGGTGGAACAACGAGCCTTAAGCAATTTGATTTATAATACACTCGATGAATTGAACTTAAACGAAAAATCCAGAGTGCTGCAAAATGCTTCCTGCAGTTTTGACACTTCAGTGTTTGAGATTTTGCCTACCTTTTGCAGCGGAGGAACGCTCATCTTGGAAAGCAGGGATTCACTGCTACCAGGCAAGCCTTTGGTAGACGTAATAAAAGAAAAAGAAATCAACATGTTAACACTTACCCCGTCTGTCCTGATGAAACTGTCTTCCTACGGAGATGGAAAACTGAATGAAAAATTGCCTCATCTTAAAACTATTAAATCAGCCGGAGAAGCCTGTCCGCTGGAAATAGCTGTTTACTGGAGCAAAAATCGAAGGTTCGTAAATGGATATGGTCCTGCAGAATGTGCCGTTTGGTCAACAACAGGCGATTTCAGAGGAGGAGAGAACGTTGATATCGGTCGTCCCTTAAATAATATAACAGCTTTTATTTTGGATGAGAATCAAAAAGTAGTCCCTCCTGGCGTGAACGGTGAAATTTACTTAGGAGGAGCAAGTCTTGCGAGGGGCTACAGGAACCTGCCTGATCTAACAGATAAAGCTTATGTGATTGTTGATTTTAATAGAGAAGATGCAGGTAAGAAGCGTCTATATAAAACAGGGGACCGAGCCCGCTTCCTGCCTGATGGAAGGATTGAATATCTCGGCCGCAATGACAGCCAAGTTAAAGTCCGGGGGCAAAGGGTGGAGTTAAGTGAGATAGAGAATGTTTTAGAGCAGCACCCCTTGGTTAAACAGGCGGTGGCAGTGTCAAAAGATGATGAAAAAAGCGGGAAAAAGATAGCTGCCTTTATTATTCCGAAGTCTTCTACTAAAACAAGTGCATCGGAACTACGTATGTACCTTCAAGATCGCCTTCCATCTTTCATGGTTCCTGGCCAGTTTAAATTTATGACAGAGATGCCTATATCTCCCCATGGGAAAGTCGATAGGCAAAAGCTCCAATACGAAAACATAGAGATGGAAGAAGCCTCTTGCAGAAATAAACCACCTGTCAGCAAACTTGAACAGACACTGACCTCCATATGGAGTGAGGCTTTAGGAATTAAGGCGGTTGGCACTGAAGAAAACTTTTTTGATTTGGGAGGAGATTCTTTCACTCTACTTTGGGTGCATCAAAAAGCCCAAGATATGGTCGACAGTTCTTTAACCGTAATGGACATGTTCCGTTACCCTACCATCCGTAGTTATGCAGAGCATATCACTTTAGATAAACAGCAAAGGGAGGAAGTATCAGTCAAAGAACAAAAGGAAGTGACACAGCTTAGAGAAAAACAGAGGAACCGTCAAAAAAGTCTTAGAAAGCAATGGAGGGTTCAGAAGTGAATGGAAATAATGATCAGAACAGTGATGAATTACAGGGAATAGCGATTATTGGCATGACAGGCAGATTCCCAGGGGCGAACAGCACAACTCAATTTTGGGAGAATCTGCTGGATGGAAAAGAATCCATTACTTTTTTTGAGGAAGAAGGCGGGCGTAGAAGCGGGTCAGGAATCATAGAAGGGGCAGATAACTTTGATGCGGCTTTTTTTGAAATGTCTCCACGTGAAGCAGAATATACGGATCCTCAGCATCGATTATTTTTAGAGTGTGTTCATGAAGTTCTGGAAACTTCTGGTTATGGAAAACCTGAACCGAATATGAGAATCGGCGTATATGCTGGCAGCGGACAGTCAGGATACCTTCTTAATGTTCTGAGCCAGAAAGAGATGGTTGATAGTATAGGAGAATATCAACTATCAATAGGGAATCTTCAGGATTTTTTGACTACTCGCGTGTCTTATAAATTTAATTTAAATGGACCAAGTATGGCTATCCAAACAGCGTGTTCCAGTTCGCTCGTGGCCGTTCATACAGCCGTTCAAGCCTTGCTCACTTATGAATGTGACATGGCCTTGGCAGGAGGTGTTTCGGTCAAAGCAGATCAGGCTAAAGGCCTTAAGTACCAGGAAGGAGGAATATTATCGGAAGACGGCCGCTGCCGGGCGTTTGATGAGGATGCCAGCGGGACGGTTATCGGAAATGGGGCAGGGGTAGTTCTTCTTAAACGCTTGGAAGATGCTGCGAAACAGGGAGACCAAATTTTAGCAGTAATAAGGGGAACAGCAGTAAACAATGACGGTTCACAAAAAATAGGTTACACCGCACCCAGTGTGACAAGGCAGGTAGATGTAATTAAAGAAGCTTTAGCGGTTGCAGATGTTCACCCGGAGACCATCACATTTGTGGAAGCTCATGGTACAGGTACGGCTCTGGGTGATCCAGTGGAGGTCGCAGCTCTAACAGAGGCGTTTGGCCATACCTCTAGAAAAAGTTTTTGCGCTCTCGGCAGCGTAAAGACCAATATAGGCCACCTTGACAGTGCAGCTGGGATAGCTAGTCTCATAAAGGCAGTTCTTTCCCTTCAGAATAAAAAAATCCCTCCGACACTGCATTTTAGGAAGCCAAACTCAAGAATTAATTTTGAAAACAGCCCTTTTTACGTAAATACTCAAAAACTAGACTGGGATTCCGTCGGGTCTCCGAGGAGAGCAGGAGTAAGTTCTTTTGGTATGGGCGGTACCAATGCCCACGTCATACTTGAAGAATATGATGATAAAAGAGATGTGCAGTTCAGCGGAGACGGTTATGAGGAACAGTTACTTTCACTTTCAGCCAAAACTCCATCCGCCCTTAAAACGATGGTAGAAAATTTGATCACCTATCTGGAGCAAAACAAGCAAACTAGACTTTCTGATATAGCTTGTACACTGACATCCGGACGAGATGAGTTTGAATACAGGCTCGCAGCTGTGGGTTATGACTGGAGAAGTGCTGCAAATTCACTAAAGGAGAATGCAGAGAAATGGAATGGTAATGCAGCCGGTTTGAATTCTTCAAGGCACACCGTCTTCTTGTTTCCCGGAAAAGATTCGCTAGTGGTTAAACCGGTCAGGGGATTATATGAGAGCCAACCTGTATTTAAAAAAATAGTCGATGAATGCGTAGATTATTTAAAATCCTATCTTTCCCTGGATATTATGGATATCTTGTATCCTTCGGATGAAAAAAGGGACGAAGCTTTCCATAAACTCCAGATATATAATGAACCTATTTTATTCACCATTCAATATGCACTTGCCCTTCAATGGAAAGAATGGGGCGTTAGACAAGAGGCAATGATTGGTGAAGGAACTGGTGAATATGTCGTAGCTTGCCTTTCAGGTGTTTTAAATATGAAAGATGCCCTGAGAATGGTCGTAGAGAGGGCTAGATTCCTAGAGGATGACATTCCATGGTCCGAAACTGAGGAGAAATCAACGAAATTGGAAGTGTTTAAGGATGCATTGGCTAAAGTACAGCTGAAGAATCCAAAAATTACATATATTTCAAGTATAACCGGCGGATGGATTACTAATAATCAAGCTACAGATCCCCATTATTGGCTGAGGCATCTAATGGAAAATCCACGTATGAGCGAAGGGACGCAAGAGCTTTTGAAAACAGGCTATAACAGCTTTCTGGAGATGGGGAATGAAGGTTCTCTAGAATCCCTTGTCAAATCTAATAATGGAGAAGATAAAGAGATTCGAAGTTTTTGTGTTCTACCGGGAGAAGGCGAGAGTTTTGCTTTTGAAGAAGCCCTTCGAATTGTCGGGGAGATTTGGAGTTTCGGGACTGTAGTTGACAGAATGGCTTTATATAAAGATAAGGAATTTAAGAGAGTTCCATTGCCGACATATCCCTATGAGAAGAACAGATATTTCATTGAAATGAACTCTTTCCTCGACCGCTTTGCGGAAATGCAAAAAAGCACTGAGGTAAACGGATCTTCTAACAACGTTTATGGAAAGGAATTTGCATCTGCGCCGAGAGAGGAAAGTGAAGTAGAGGAAAAAATCAGGCAGATTTGGGAGGGCCTTTTAGGTATTGAAGGAATAAAAAGAAAGCAAGACTTTTTTGATCTCGGGGGAGATTCATTAATGGGGATACAGCTTGTCACACGTTTAAGAGAAACCTTCCATCAAGAAATTTCAATGGATATATTCTTTGACTTTCCAACAATAGCTGAGATGGCGGGAGAAATAGGAAAAGAGGATATAGAGGAAGAGCACTTAACCGAGGTGGAGCAGCTGCTAAGAGAAATTGAAGCAATGTCGGAAGGTGTGAAGCAGAAATGATAAGGGGGCTAAAAGGTTGAGCAAATTAATCGAACGAATGGCTGCGCTCTCTCCTAGACAACGTGATTTGCTTGAAAAACAGCTAATAGAAAAGGGGCTGGAAAACCCCTATTCTATTACTGAAGGAATAAATGAAAAGAAAATTCTGGAGAGTAAAAATGAGCTTTTAGCAGAACGCCAACCGATAAAAGAAATTGATTTTAGTCTTTTCTTTTTTTCTGGTAACGGATCCACTACCGAAGCAAACAAGTACGATTTTCTCCTCAATAGCGCCAAATTTGCAGATCAAAACGGGTTTTCAGCGGTTTGGACACCAGAAAGGCATTTTCAAGAATTTGGCGGATTGTACCCTAACCCTTCTGTATTAAGTGCGGCGCTGGCGGCTGTTACCGAGAACATTGAGCTGCGTGCAGGAAGTGTAGTGCTCCCCTTGCATCATCCCATTCGGTTTACCGAAGAATGGTCCGTAGTGGACAACCTTTCAAAAGGACGGGTGTCTGTAGCGTTTGCCACAGGATGGCATCCGGCCGATTTTTTACTTGCTGCGAACCAAGACCGTTCATACTACTTGGAAAGAAAAGAAGAAATGTTCAAGTCCATTGATAAGGTACAAAAATTATGGGAAGGTGAACATGTTCAATTTGAAGACAGTGATGGAGTTTCTTACAAAATACAAACACTGCCTCGTCCTTTACAGAAGCAGATTCCTGTATGGATAGCAACGAATGGCAATACAAACACTTTCCAGCGGGCAGCTAAAATAGGTGCAAACATTTTGACAGGCATGCCTAAAGGAGGTACTAAAGAGTTAGAGAAGAAAATCTCAAATTATCGGAGAGCTCTTGATGAATATGGATTTGATTCTGAATCAAAGAAAGTTGCTGTCATGCTGCATACTTGTCTGGGTAGAGATGACCGTGTTATTAAAGAAAAGGTTAAAAAGCCCTTAAAAGAGTACCTGAAGACATTTATGAAACAGCATGAATACATTCATGAAGATTATGAGAAATTGTCGTCGACTGATTTTGATTTAATTGTCTCAAGGGCTTTTGAAGCATATTATCAGGACTCCGCTCTATTAGGTACACTTGACAAGTGCGCAGGGTTTGTCGAAAAGTTGATAGAGATAGGAGTCGACGAGATTGCCTGTTTAATAGATTTCGGAGTAGATCAAGATACAGCAATGGAAGGTTTACATGTATTGTCAGAGTTGAAAAATAATTTTACCAATGGGGGGAAGAAATATGAAAAGTTTAAGTGAGAGAATTAATGCTTTGACTCCCGAGCAACGAGTACTGTTCGAAAGTCAGTTAAACGAGAAAAAATTAAACTCAAAATTAGAATCAACCTTAAAAAGCAAACGCATACCAAGTCGTAATCATACGATTCCTAGCCCGCTTTCTATTGATCAGGAACGATTATGGTTTTTTAATAGAATGCATCCCGAAGTCTCTGCTTATAATGTATACGGTGTGGCTAAGTTTAAAGGGAAATTAAACCATAAAGCATTGGAACATAGTATTAATACAATTATTCAGCGTCATGAAGCATGGAGGACGGTATTTGATGTAAGAGAGCCTTTGCAGGTTGTATTACCGGAATTAAAAATAGAAATCCCTACTGTTGACGTAAGCAACTTAAATCCCCCTAAACAAGAAGAAGAAATTCAACGACTAGTAAAGGAAGAGGTTCAGCGATTATTTAATCTGGAAAAAGGCCCTCTTGTCCGATTTAAGCTTTTCTATCAAAGCAAAACAGAAGCGATGTTGGTCATGACGGTTCACCATATCGTTATGGACCACCTTTCCTTTTCTATCTTTTTTGAAGAGATGGTTGCAAGCTATAAAGCATTTTTGGATGACACAACGGCTCATTTACCTGATTTACCTGTTCAATATGCTGATTATACAGAATGGCAGCGTGAATATCTTCAGGGAGAAACAAAAGAAAATTTGCTTTCTTTCTGGAGAGATCAGCTAAAGGGGTCTGATTATGTACTCGACATCACAACCGATTTCCCTCGTACCCCTGCGGTGACTTATAGTGGAGCCCGCTCTTTTATAGACATTTCTAAAGAAGACCTAGACAGTTTAAAAGAGATAGCGAAAAAGGAAAACGCTACTCCCTTTATGATTTTTCTAACAGCGTTCAAGGTTCTGCTTCATCGTTATACTGGACAATCTGATATCATTGTCGGTTCACCTTTGGCCAACCGTAATCGATTGGAGCTAGAAAAGGTGATCGGCTACTTTTTGACGATGGGGGCTTTTCGATCTGATATCTCTGGGGACATGTCTTTCAGAGAACTTCTGAAGAATGTTAGGGAAACGTCGATAGGTGTGTACAAGAATCAGGACCTGCCAATCGGCCTTCTGTTGGATGAAATTAAAGTGCCTGTAGATCCAAGCAGAAACCCTCTCTTTCAAGCAGTATTTGTATACGTGGAGGAGCACGAAGATAAACTAAAGTTGCCTGAAGTGGAAATAGAATTCCAACTCATTGACGGCATGACAGCAAAGTATGATATAACAATTGGCTTTACCGAAAGCAAAAAAGGGTTAGAAGGATTTTTTGAGTATTCTCCTGATTTGTTCCGTGAAGAGACGATTAAGAACATGAAAGAACATTTCTGCCGCCTATTAAAAGAGATAATTAAAAACCCTGACATGAAAATTTCAGATATGAAGATGCTGTCAGACGAGGAACAAAAACAGCAGCTGCTGAATTGGAACAAGACAGAAAAACAGCGGTCCTTTGATCAACTTCTTCATTTATTGGTGGAAAAACAGGCCGCCAAAACACCGGAAACCATTGCAATAAAATATGGTCATACTACTTTGACTTATCGGGAGTTGAATGAAAGGTCTAACCAACTTGCCCACCTGTTAATCAATTCCGGCGTCAAAAAGCAGGTGAAGGTCGGTATGGTTATGGATACTTCATTGGAAATGGTTATAGGAATGCTCGGAATTTTCAAGGCGGGGTGTGTCTACGTTCCGGTTGAGTCTTCATTCCCAGAAGACCGGATTCAGTATATTTTGGATGATTCCGGGGTAGAAGTTCTCGTCACTCAATCAAAGTCAGACGTAGGAAATGCTGTGAATGCGCAACGAAAGATTTATCTTGACCATACTTTGAGCGCAATCAAAGATGAAAGTAACAGTAACATCCAGACAGATATTTCTGCCTATGACCTTGCTTATATTATGTATACATCAGGTTCAACTGGAAAACCGAAGGGTGTTGCTCTTGAACATAGTGGGATTTGTAACTTAATTGAACACTCTGTTTCCCTTTTAGGACTTGCAGAGAGTAGTAGGATGCTCCAGTTGTCTTCGATAAATTTTGATACGTCAATAGCCGAGATGTTTTCTGCCCTGTCTTCGGGTGCGACGTTATGCATTGCCCCTATTGAAGCTCGGGCCGGGGGCATGGATCTAATCCAATATATCACGGAAGAGAAAGTAACTACCATGATGCTGACACCGACCATCATTTCAAGCATCAGTCCGGATCAGCTTCCAGATTCGGTAAATACGATGGGAACAGGTGCAGAACCGTGTACGCTTGAAATCAGAGACTGGAAAACTGAGAACAGAAGAGTTCTCAATATTTATGGTCCAACAGAAACGTCGATTTATGTCCTAGCAAATGATTTTGAGTATGATGACAAACCGTCATGCATTGGTAGGCCGGTCCAGAATACGAAAGTCTATATTCTCGACAGTAGACAGCAGCTGGTTCCTACAGGTGTGCGAGGGGAACTTTATGTTGGAGGAGCAGGCGTAGCCAGAGGATATATAAACAACCAACAACAGACAAAAGAAAAATTTATAAAAAACCCCTTTAGAGATGGAGAATACATGTACAGGACAGGAGACTTCGCCAAATGGCTACCCGACGGGAAAGTTGAGATTCTTGGTCGGAAAGATGACCAGGTAAAGATTAAAGGGGTGCGGATTGAAACCGGAGAAATTGAAACGGTACTGAGCCACTATCCTGATATTGAAGAAGCAGTGGTAATGTCAAGAAGTAATAGCATTAATAGCCAGTTTCTCTGTGCTTACTATCAGGCGACGAAAGAGGTGGACGAAGAGACCTTACGTGCTTTTTTAATGAAGCAGCTTCCCACTTATATGATTCCCTCTCATTACGTCAGGATTGACAAGCTACCTATAGGGGACAGCGGAAAATTAGATAAAAAGGCATTACCTGAGCCTGATATTGTTTCCAAAGATAGAAGAAACTATATAAGTCCTGTTAGTGAAAGTGAAAAAATTATGGTATTAGTCTGGGAAGAAGTGTTAGGAATTAAGAATATAGGATTGGAAGACAGCTTTTTTAACTTAGGAGGAGATTCACTGAAAGCAATCCAAGTGTCTTCTAGTTTATATAAACATGGTTGGGAATTTGAAATGAAGCAAATATTTCTGAATCCTGTATTAAAAGATTTATGTTTTTATCTAAAACCAATAACGGATGAAGACGAGGAGCAAAGGATCGGAACGTTCCTTACTCAGAAAGGAAAGCCGATAGTCTTTTGCTTTCCGCCTGTTACCGGATTCGGTGTAGCCTATTATCAGTTGGCGCGAAACCTTGGGAATTATACCATCTACTCGTTTGATTATCTTAAAGATACCCATAAGATAAAGTTATATGCACAAAAGATAATAGAGGTACAGCCGGAGGGACCTTACGTCTTGATGGGTTACTCGGCAGGAGGAAAAATTGCGTTTGAAGTCGCAAAAGAATTGGAGCAAGTTCATCGAAGGGTTGTAGCCGATATGATTATGATAGAAGCATATCGTGTTAAAAGGACAGATGCTATGACCGAGGAATCAATAGAAGACAATCTGAAGATCTTGATGGAAAATCCGACACGCGAATACTTGAAAGGTGCTCTTTTTAGTGACCGTGATAAGGATAGAATTAGGGATTTTATGCGATATGTATTCTCACTGGAAGGAAGTGGGGAAATAGAGGCTAATATTCATCTGATACATTCGCCGGATTATGAGCGTAATGAGCATTACGAATATGAAGAGTGGTTCTTATCAACAAATGGAGAGATTAGCCATGTTGAGGGTTACGGTTTGCATAATACAATGTTGTTTACTGAGAATGCAGATAAGAATGGGATCGTGGTCGAAAACATTCTAAGTACAAAGGTTTTTCCCTTTACAAAGAACTTTACTTAAAATCAACGTTAATCATTGTCGATGAATTCAAGAAGGTTTCTTTTGCATTACAAGTACAAAGGTAATTGACATTTGAAAAATACAATTAAAACAGGCTGATGCCTGTTTTTTATTTTTTTTAGATAAATAATTGTGATAACTAGTACTATATGATTTTTAATATTAAATGGTATGAATGAGTTAAAATTTAGTAATTGAAATTAATGCAACTTCACTTCCAAGTCACTATATGAATCTTTTGAATATCGACTAGTATTTGCTATATTGCTGTCAGCAAACCCCTTACCTTCTCTATATCATTATTGTTGCTTTTAACAATCCACTTGCAAAATGTATGACGAAACATATTTGAAGTTAGCTTCTTCTTCGGTAAACATTAGCTCTCGATCATTGTTTGTATTCAATGATGATGATTCTTTCTTGGTTTTCATTTACCATCTGGTATATTTATTTCATTTGTCGTACTGATTATTAATTTTATCGCCAAAAAGCCAAGGTGGTGGGGGTGGTATAAAGTCCTCTCTCCGAAGGTAACTTGGGTAATTCCGTTTACGTGGGGACTGTTATTAATTGGTTCTTTGGGATTTTAAAATGGACATACGGCAATTTTTTTCGCTATCAGCTATGGAACCTGATTGTTTATGGAATGTTTACTTATGGTTTGATTTATAGATATTCTCCTTGGTACGAATGAAATAAATTCAATTAATGTATGTATGGATTTATGGTTAATTCCTTGCTTTTATATGGTTTTCAATTTTTTTATAAGAAAAAGTATTAGTGAAGAGCTTGTTTAACTAAAGGCACAAGATAAATCGAAAGGACGATTTCTAAACTCAAGAAATCGTCTTTTTTAATGGGAAAATCTCCTTATTGTTGTAAATCGGCATTTTCCTGACTCTCCCCCTTTGTATCGAGCTATTCATAAACGAACATTTGATGAGCATGTTAAGTATCAAACAAAATTAAAGAGGTTTGCTATTTTAGGAATAGTGTCAGTTATTGGGGCATTGCCATTGGCATTTGTAAGTATAATGTTATGGGAACCATCAATAGAATGAGTTAGCTTTGCGGTAGTTTTGCACATTTTTACAGGGATAGCTGGGGGAGCTATACAGATTTGATTGCTTTCTTAAGCATTTATGCACATGACAAAGCATCGATTTTAACTCATACTCTGGCAGCTGTTGGAAAGCATTCATTAACTGAAAGAGATGTGATCGCTTTTTTGATGGATTATATAGTACTGAATCCTATTCAGGCAAAAGTACAGGATTAGTATTGTCCATTGTAAAAAGCCTCAACGGTATTGGCTTTTTTATATGGAACAAAAGAGGGAGGTTTGTTGAAGAAGGAATTAGGTAAATAATTAATAGAGAACCAAATGAGAAATGAATACTGTTTAGTATTCGTTTATAAAATATTTGTTGAGTGGGTTCTCAAACAATTTCCATTTTTTTATAATGGATTTAGCAAATACAATATGATTGATATATAAGGAGGAATTTTCACTTGATCATAGCAATCATTTTTCTATTATTTGTTTCATTCTTCTTTTCCGGGAGTGAAACTGCACTTACTGCTACAAATAAGATGAGACTTCGAACAAAAGCGAATAATCATGATATAAAGGCTGAAAAGCTTCTTAATTTAGTTTCAAAACCAAGTGAATTTATTACCTCTATTTTAATTGGGAATAATATTGCAAATATTTTGCTACCGACACTTGTGACAACACTAGCTATTTCATATGGATTTAATGTAGCGCTTGCTTCTACTATTTTAACAGTTGTGATTATTATATTTTCTGAAGTAATTCCGAAATCAATCGCAGCAGCATTTCCCGATCGAATTTCCTATCTTGTTTATCCAGTTATTCGATTTATTATTATCGTTTTGAAGCCTATCACGGTTGTTTTAAATGGTTTAACCGGGTTTATTACAAGTGTTCTTTCCAAGGGCAAGAAACAAGAGATGTCCCTATCAAAAGAAGAACTACGAGCAATGGTTGATATTGCTGACTCTGAAGGGGTGTTTAAACAGGAAGAGTCACATCGTATTAAGGGAGCGCTTAATTTTCATAATCTAAATGTAAAAGATATACTTAAAACACCAAGAATGGAGATTGTCTCCTTCCCCATTACAACTACATTTGAAGAAGTAAGGGATATAGTTATTCAAAATCCCTTTACAAGATACCCTGTTTATAGGAAAGATATTGATAGTATAGTGGCTGTCTTCCATTCAAAGTACTTGATATCCTGGTCGACAGAACCAAGCAAGTCACTAGAATCTTATTGTGATACAGATCCTTTGGTTATTTATGAGTTTTCTTCCCTTGAGTGGGTTTTTCGCCAAATGACAAAAGAGAAAAAGCATATAGCTATTGTTTTAGATGAATATGGTGGAACTGAAGGGATTGTAACGCATGAAGATATTATAGAGGCAATGATAGGATTGGAAATCGAAGATGAAATGGACCTTGAAAACGAAAGACTTATTAATAAACTTACGGAAAACGAAATAATCTGTAATGGAAAAATAACTTTGTATCAATTAAATTCTATTTTTCATACAAACTTACCAGAAGAAGATGACGTACTTGCGGGATACATATTAAAAGAATTAAACCATTTTCCTAGAGAGGGAGAAGTAATAGAACGAAATAATCTAACGTTTAAAATTTTAGAGGTGAAAGGAAGAACATTAAAGAAGATACAAATTACTAAATGGGGTCCCACCATTTGACGCTACCCCATTATTGGTGGGGTCACTTGCTACAGGAGTTGCAGGCACTCTTATCGTGGTTCAGTCAATACTAGCATGTGTAGGGTTCTCAGTATTTCTCTGTAGTATCCAGGCAGTTATTTTCTGCATGTTAACAATGCTTCTTGCAGTGTCACAGCTTCGCTTGTTATACGAGATCTATGTCCCACCAGCCTCAATCATGTTTCTACAAGTTAGGGGGCAAACTGTTTAGCTGACGGGATCTAAACCCGATTTAGCTGCTATGCTACTAACAATTTTTATAGACCATTCCAATAATCTTTATTGGATACTCATTATCAGATAAAAGTATACACCAAATATTATAGTCAATAACTGCATGGTTGCTGATAAACTTAGAGATAGGCTAATTTTTATTGAAAGAGCAAATGACCAAGTAGAAGCATTTGAATCCTCATCGATGAGTATTAATAAACTAACAATACCGATTACAAGAGTGAAAACAGATAGATATGAAAATGTATACAAAGCACCTTCTAAAAATAAGCGAAAATATAGTATGAAGGTAATGCGAAATATTAAATCACAAATTTATGAACTAGTTAAAACCAACGATCCTAGTGAAAATATACACGTGGTAGATTACGAATCAAATGAAACACTAGAAAACGAACGACATCTTCTAGCAATTGATATATGTTTATTGTTACCACTCCTAATTTATTATTTTATTTTTCAAAATAGACACTTAAGAGTGTTATCAATATAAATGTATGTGACAAAGGACAAGCATGCCACCTTGTAAAGAAGTTTTAATCTTCATAGTCATACAATGTTAGATAATTGAAAAATATTGGCACGCAGAGCTTGTTTTTATATGGTAAAATAGCAGGAAAAATGTCTATAATTTTACAGGTGTTCGGCGGGGGAATAGAATAGATGACTACTAACGAACTAATCATTTTCAAAAAATATACAGATGCTCCATTTTATCATACTATTAGTAATGATAAATCCTTTTAGATATTATAAATATTATTTAGAATGAATGTAATATAAGATAATGCTGCTAGCTTAGGCCTAGTAGCATTATTTTTTTCGAGGAGTTAAATAGGGCATTGTTAATTCAACTTAATTATTGCTTATATAATTTCTAGTTTACATAATGTTTATTATCGGAAGTTATTTATTCATTAAAATAGTTGTCTCAAAACAAAGAGAATACTTGTAATTTTGAGATGGGATTTGAATTTATGTTTTAAATAAAATTTATTCTTTGAACGTCGCATCAGCTATTGTATTGTCATATGGGCGTACCTTCGCTTAAAAATAATATTATACGTTTTTAAGCAGCCATCATGTTTATTTTTAAACTCATCTCCGCGATCCGTAACTTCCCGTTATTCAAGGGAAACTAAAAAAGTAAGATGATTCAATTGAGCAGGATAGCTGTTTCAAACGTTTAAGTTGCTATATGATTTCTTCAATTCTCCCCTCTCATTCTATCCACTCTATGATAATTTGATAAATGTCTTACGATCTGACAAATACTACTATTTTTGGTTCCAATGCGAAAAGTCTCAATCATAAAGATAAAGATATTAATATAACTTTTTTGGAAGCCCCCTCCTTCCTATTAAGAAATTATTGGTTGCAAGAGTTGCAGATCGAGTTAAGATTATGTAGACCTTGTTAATCTAAATAATGCTTCTACTGTCATTAAAGCTCAAATCTTTGCTTCTAAAATAGTACTATTCTTAAGGTGATATATTTTTCAAATAGAAGCAAATGATTGTTTTGAGTATGAATATTAAATTAATTGAAAAACGTAAAAATATCTTATATAGATCTAGGGAAGTCTCACATGCTATTTGAATTTTTAAATAGTAGCTTGGTTTATTTAGTCGACTGGATTTATAGGTTTTCATCATATCCATTTTAGATTTGGTTGATGAATGTTCCGTAACCACTTATTAAGAATCACAGTGTGTATCCTCTTTCTTTTTTTAAAGTTACTATGGCTGATTTAACTAATTTACAGTGCTTTTGTATTAGTTAATTTCCTCGATATTGATAAAACATAATTGAAAGTCACGAGGTACAGTACCCATTTTTACTTATTTTTTCAATACCCAACATAAGATAAATTAGGTAAAATTTGTTATAGGTAAATAAATTCTAAATTTATCTAAATTTATAATGAATGAGGAGATGATTGGTTGTGTTTAAGAGAAAGATTCTAATTTCAGCAATCATGATTGGGGGGCTATTTTCTTTTTCATCTGCGGTATCAGCAGATACAGGATTAAACAATAAGTATTTAGATGAAATTGTCGAGTTGCAACCGGGAACAACAAAGAAAGAAATCTTGTTATCTGTGGAAAGTTATGCAGAAGAGAATAATTTAGAAGTCTCAGATGTACTAGCTACTATCCACCAAGAAATAATAAAGGATAAAAAAGACGGAGACCGAGTAGCAAAAGAAAATGGTAATGAAGTAAAGGATGGATATTCAATTTATGGTGGTTCATCAGGTACTTATAAATTACCGCTAAGCACTAAAGGCAATATTTATTATACAGACTCTTACACCGCTTTCTATAACCATGGTCATGTTGGTATGTATTCGTCATCTGATAAGATTGTAGAAGCTGTTCCTGGGGATGGAACAAGGCAGATTAAATATAATGCTAGAAATGTAGAACAAAATAGTATTATCCAAAAAATAAACGTTACAACTAATCAAAAGAATAATGCAGCAGACTGGGCGGTGTCTCAGGTAGGGTCATCATATTCATTTAACTTCGCAACTAATCGATCAACTGGGCATAATGGTGATAAAAACTGCTCTAAACTCCTGTGGTCAGCTTTTACACTTAAAGCAAATATTGATATAGACGGAAATGGTGGGTTAGGTGTTTATCCTAGAGACATTACTTCTTCATCATATACCACTACGGTTGCAACGATAAAATGACTAAAGGAGTGCACTTCTGAATGGTGTTATCATTCTGGTGCATTTCTTTTTCGTTTCAAAATATTCTAGAATAAGGAAGGTAATATGAAAAAGAAAAAATGGATAATGGTTATAATTACTTTCGTTGGTATCTTACTAGTCGCATTAACTTCTTTTTTATTCTTTAGAATCCCAGAAAATATTGTCTCTGAAGAGGTTATAAATCAAAAGGACTTTTTAGAAGACAAGGATGCAATTCTTTATTTTTCAACTACTGCTGATCAAGATATCGATGGGGGCGGGAAAAGTTATGCAGTATTTGTGAATAATAAAGGTTTATCGTCATCATTTGAGATGGGTGGGCTTGAGTTGGGAAATATTGGAGTAGATGGATATAGAGTATTATTAGAAGATAAAGAGCGTTTTTATTTGGTTGGGGAAGGTTTAAAAAAAGTAAAAAGAGATGGATATCAGCATACTGGAGATAGTGTCGGGTATGTAGAGCACAATGAAGGATTTTACGCTATTTTCAACTCTGGTTACGATAAGGAAACGGGTGATTATCGATCTGATTTGTATTGGGAGGAAGGTAATGATTTTAATAAAAGTGTGATTCCACATTTTATAGAAGCTTCGGGAACACAAGGTAATATTTTATTTTTGCAGTCTACATCTGAAGATGAAAATTCATATGATATTTATGAGACTAAAATTGGAGCGAAGACTAAACCAAAACTTTTTAGTTCGGTCGAAAAAGAAGCGGAATCTACTACCTTCGGTCAATTATTAGTAGACGATGAAAACATATTCTTTATTGTTCAAGCTGGTGCCAATACAAATATGGTCAAAATAAATAAAACAACTAAAGAATATAAAAGTATTCCGATAACAAAATATGACAATGATAATTCGATTTTATATCAGCAGACACCATTTAGTTTTAAAAGATGTGCTTTTTTGTATAATCAATTTGTTTACTTTATTGATGGGTTTGGTCAAGTGTTTAAGATTGATACAGACACTTATGAATCTGAGCTGGCTTTCTCTTTATCAAAAGAAGCACTTATTGGGGATAGTTTAGAAATATATCAAAAAAATGATACGTTATATTTGGTCACACTTAATCATGAAGAGCAGGCGGGATTAATTGAACAATATGATTTGGTTACAGAGAAAAAGAATCGTGCGGATAAAATTAAAAACCTACCCAAATTACGTACATTCAATAAACAGCTTTACCTCTATGATTTTGTTATATTAAAGGAATAAAAGGATCTGAAGGCATGTCCTTCTGATCCTTTTATTTTGTATGTTTATTACTTTATGGGTCTAAAAAGTTTTAGTGGGGTGCTTTAAAAAAACTTCCTTAGATTTTTCATCCAATATGTTAAGTGAGTGATAGACATACAGAATTCTTCTTACTTCTTCGGGTGAATGTTGGTCTTTGATATCTTTAACTAATTTTAACCATTCATCTTCCAATTATATCCCTCCTGTTCCACTATTAGTCTATAGCAGTATTATTTAGGAGACAATTAAAACTAACTGAATATTGAAAGTATCTTCCTTTATTATAAATATTAAAGGATGACCCTATACTTCTACCTATAGGGCCTATCAAATTTATAGCGATGAAGTCTCATCCTTTGATGAGTGGTTTTTTTTCTTTTTAAATATATTTTTGACTTTATTTGAAAAATCTTCTAATAAAGAATACACTACTGGCAGGCACATTAGCGTGATAAATACAGAGTAAGAAAGTCCAAATATTAAAGCTATAGCCATTGGCTTTTGATATTGTCCTGCATGACCAGAAGTAATAGCTAACGGTATTGCACCAAATACTGTTGTGATAAATGTTATGAGAATTGGTCGAATTCTTTCTTTTGATGCCTGCTTAATTGCATCATATCTTGGTATGTTTTCAAGCCTTAATTGTTTAATTCGATCAATTAATAATATACCGTTGTTAGTGACTATACCAATTAATATTAACATTCCCATAGCGGAAAGTAAGTTTAGTTCTGTTTGAGTACTGAACAATCCAATTAACACACCAGTTAATGTTAAAGGAATAATAAACATTATTACTAAAGGGTGAATTAAACTGTTAAATTGTATTGCCATTATCCCAAAAACAAACAGCAGGGCTAAGACTAGAACTAGATACATTTCATTTGATGCATCTTGTTGCTGTTGAATTTCCCCTCCAACCTCAATAGAATATCCTGGATCGATTGAGTAATCATTAATTACATCAAACACTTGACTGCTTACTGTGCCTAAATCACGGCCTTGTATATCTCCAACAATTTGAATTGTCCTCTCTCCATTATGGTGATTTATTTCTAATGGAGAAAAACCATTTTCGTAATTTACATATAAGCTAAGCGGCCTTTCCCCATCTTCCGTGCTTACCATTATTTCATTTAAGGAACCTTCATCATGCAAATCTGTATTAAAAGAAAGGTTCATTGGTATGATTCCTTCATCCGTATTGACCGATCCAACTTCCCTGTTTGTTGATAAGAGGTCAAGTGTATTTTTAATATTGGAGGGAGTTAAGTCATCTCTTATAAGGCTAGATTTATTAATTGAAACTAATTTTTCTTCATTACTATTATTTATTGTACTTGTAAGTCCTTGAATTCCATCTATTTGTGAGAGTTCACTGACCAGGTCATCTGTTACTGCTTGTATTTTTTCCATTTCTTGCCCTCTTATTGAAATTTGTATTGGGTAAGTAACGGATCCTGAAGCAGTTACTGGATAATCATCAGACATTTCTCTTAATTTTTTGTAAATCAATTCGTTAATTTCATCTTGGGACATAGTTGCTTGATCTTCTGGGGTCATTTTTACATAAACATACATACGATTACGGTCTAATGTACGTACATTATATCCTTCAACATCTGGAGTGCTTGAGAGGTGTTCTGATATTCCTTGAGCTACATTCTCTCGATCTTCTGGAGTTGTATTTTGTTCAAGTCCAACATAAAATTCTGCCTGTCTGTTATAAAAATCAGGTATTAATGTTAATGGTACAGCAAAAGTAAGGAGAAGTGAACTGGCAGCTATGAGTAAAAATAAAAATACCACACCTATTTTTCTTTTTGTATTTTTACTTATCCAGTCAATATATTGATTGTATTTAGTCATTATCTTATTAGGTTTTGAAATAGCTTCTTTCCTCTTTACCCTTAGCATCTTTTCAGAAAGAACAGGAATAAATGTAAAGGAAATAATTATTGAGATTACTTGACTAAAAACAATAACTAATGATAAAACCTTAGCAAACTCCCCCACCTGACCACTAATTAATCCTATTGGCAAAAAGACTGTAATTGTAGTTAGTGTAGAAGCTAGAACAGGTGTAAAAACTTCTTTTGTACCCTGGATCGTGGCAGTTCTCGGATCAAGGCCAGACTCTTTCTTTTTATAAATGGATTCCAGGATTACTATAGATGAATCGACAATCATTCCAAGTGCTATTCCAAGAGCTAAAATACTAATTAAGTTAATGCTTACATCAAATAATCCCATTAGCAAGAAAGTTAGAAGGACTGTTATTGGTATTGTTACACCAATAATTGCTGTTGCCATAAAGTTTCTAAGAACTGCTAATAAAACAATAATTACTAAAACAGCCCCAATAATCACATTCCCTTGAAGACTACCAATAGAGTCTTTTACAAAATCAGACTGTACAATGGTTTCTTCTAAGATAAAGCCGTCAAGGTGGCCTTCATTTTTTATTTTTTCAATTTCATCCCTAACAGCATTAGTCATTTCACTTTGAGTAACATCATTGGTCCTTCCTATCGAGACCCAAACATAATTATTATCACCATCACGCCATAATTCTTGATTATTTCGACTTTCAATTAATGAAATATCAGCAATATTTCCTAAAGATATGACCCCTTCATCAGATGGGATTAGGATATCTTCAATTTGTTTAAGTGAATCTAAACGAGTATCCCAACGAAGTGTTGGTAATTCTGAATTATTATCAGAATTCCCTAAAGATACATTTGAATTTTCTTGTTGCAGTATTTTTTCAATATCCTCAAACTCTAAATTGTGTTTGTTCAATAGTTCGTAACTCAGTTGTATTTGTACTTGCTGTTCATTTTGTCCGATAATACGTACTCTTTGTACCTCTGATAAGGATTCCAACCTTGGTTTTAGTACACTCTCTGTAAAGTTGGTCATTACACTTAGATCGCCTGAATGCATATCCATAAACATCTCATAAAGTTGTGCAGTTGTACTTCGAAGTGTCTCTAACTCTGTAACTGGTATTTGATTTTGAATATCGCTCATTGCGTCTTTTAATTGTTCATATGCCTCATCCCCATCACCTTCTTTGAAGCTTACTTTGATAGAGCTTAACCCTTCAGATGAAACGGATTCATATGAAGTTATCCCTTCGAGTCCAGATATTTTCTCTTCAATAGGAAAGGTTATTTTCTCTTCTACATCTAACGCAGGCATATTATCAGCATGTGCTGAGATTGTAGCTGTATCGTAATTTACTTCAGGATAAAACTGGTTTTCCAGTTTATCAAAGAAGAATAGACTTCCAACGATAAGCATTAAAAATGCAAGTCCAACAATTAATTTTCTTTCTAACAGTAACTTTAGCCAACCCATAAATTCCCTTCTTCCATAGTTAGTTTGAAGATTATGTAAACAGTTTACATTATTTAGTTACTTAATACAATTATATTTTTCAAAAAAATATATATTTGACTAAAGTATATAGTTGAGGTTATAATGTAAACATGGATAGAATAACGATTGTTAAAGGCAGCTTAGAAATTTGTGTACTGAGCATCTTGTATAAGAAGCGGAGTTATGGTTATGAGATTATGAAAGAACTGGAAAAATTCAATATTAAATTGAAAGGAGTAGGCAGTATTTATCCAATTCTCACTCGAATTAAGGAAAAAGAATTAGTGAATGTTTCTAAAGAATTCGGTGAAGACGAGAGACCAAGAATTTACTATGAATTAAACGACAAAGGAATTGAATTCCTTAAACAAGAAATTAAAGAATGGCATGAAATACAGCAGGATATTCACTCATTACTTACAAAGAATGCTAATAATCTTAAGGAGGAAGTGTAGTAAGATGAAATCTGAATTAACTGCTTATGAGAAACAATACGTAAGTCAAATTTTAGATATTTTAAAAACGAGTGGCGTAAGTCCCTCATATAGAGAAGATGCAAAGGTTCAACTCATTGAACATATTAATGAAGCCCGGATTCAAAATGAGGATTTTCGCGATGATTTAGGATCACCAGAAGACTTTGCACTTCACTTTATGGATACAGCCATTGCTAAGGAAGATCAAAAATCACTCAAAATGAATAATTCAAACCATCAAGCATATAAAAAAGAATTACCCATTAAAGGTACCCTCCTCTTCTTGATTTTAAGTGGTGTTTATTATTTTCTCTTTCAGTTTTCTAGTGTTCTTCTCTTTACCCCTGTATTGGCACCAGACTATGGATTTGCATTTCATCTATTTAAAGTATCAAACTACTTATGGTGGAATCTGTTAGTTATATTAATCAACGTTCTAATCGCTTTTGGATTAAGTGGTTTGACTTTAAAGTTATTTAGTAAGAAATATAGAATTTCATAAAGAACAGCAAGGGGGATTTCCCCCTTACCCTATGTTATTTAAATCATTGATGATAATCTATCTGTATCAATTTGAGCCTTTTGAAGCTGGTTGCTATAATCAATATAGATGCTCTTCCATTCACTAAAAGCATCTAGTGCTGCTTGACCAGCTTCTCTTAGGCCATTTCCAGTATCTTTTGTTCCTCCAAAAGGTAATTGAATTTCAGCTCCAGTAGTACCATGATTAACATAAACAATTCCTGTATCTATCTCTTTTATCCCTTTAAATGAATGATTTACATTTCCAGTAAAAAGAGCTGTAGACAGCCCATATCGGCTTGAATTGTTTATATGTAAGGCATGATTAAGATCTTCCGCTTTTATTACACATAGAATAGGGCCAAAAATCTCTTCGTTTGCTAACTGATCACCCGGGCTTACCGGGCCAAGTATCGTAGGCTTAAAAAAATGACCTATTCTATCCTCATAGCGTTTCCCACCATACAAAATAGGGATCCGTGATTCTTTTGCTATTTTTATAAACTTTTCCATCTTAAGAACGGATGCTTCATTTAAAAGTGGTCCAACATTGACGTCATCTTGACTACCATTACCTACAACAAGTTCTGCAGTTTTATCAATTAGCCGGTTGATAAATTCATCATATATGGCTGATTCTACGATAACTCTACTAGCAGATGTACAACGTTGCCCACTTGTACCAAACGCAGCCCAAACTACACCTTCAACAGCTAAATCTAAG
Source organism: Cytobacillus purgationiresistens (assembly GCF_030813235.1). GTDB lineage: Bacteria > Bacillota > Bacilli > Bacillales > Cytobacillaceae > Cytobacillus > Cytobacillus purgationiresistens. The sequence goes on from NZ_JAUSUB010000031.1 coordinate 52,788, forward strand.
TTTGCATCTTTTAGGACTATGACTGCATTTTTTCCACCAAGTTCTAGTGATACTCTCTTTAATAGAGAGGCAGCATGTGTATAAACTTTTCTTCCGCTTTCTGTTGAACCTGTAAAGGAAATATGTGCGACTCGTGGATCATCAACTAAGGCCTCTCCAACATCCTTTTCACCAATTATGAGGTTAACTACGCCTGATGGAAGTCCCGCTTCTTCAAAACAACTTATGAATTCATTCGCTATTGCGCTTGTTTCTAATGATGGTTTCCAAACTACTGTATTCCCGAGTATAATCGCGGGTAGTATCTTCCATGATGGAACAGCGACTGGAAAGTTAAAGGCACTGATAGCCCCCACAACCCCAACAGGCTCTCGTACAGACATTGCCCATTTATTAGGTAGTTCCGAAGGAATTGTCTGACCAAACATCCTTCTTCCTTCACCGCCCATATAATAAGCCATGTCTATGGCTTCTTGAACTTCTCCTTCGGCTTCTAAATTTGTTTTTCCAATTTCATTTGTAATTATTTTTGCAAGAGTACTTTTCCTATTCTTAAGAACATCTCCAATCCTAAATAAAATCTCGCCTCTTTTGGGTGCAGGAATTTGTTTCCACTTGATGAAAGCTTCCTGTGCACAACCAATAGCCTCAAGTACGTCCTCATGTGAAGCCGTCTGTCCTGATGAGAAATCTTCAAACGTCGCTGGGTTCTGATTAGTAAAATTAACCTCCCCTTTGCCGATTATCCATTTCCCTCCTATAAAGTTCATACATTCATTCATAAGTTATCTCTCCGCTCCAATTAGCTTGTCTGATTGATACTTTTCCGTTATTTCTATTACACTTTCTTCTATTATATTAAGTGCTTCAGCTAATTCTTCTGTAGATATTACCAATGGAACCAGGAAACGAATTACGTTGTTATAAAGGCCAGCCTTAAAGAGAATAACTCCCTTTTGCAAGCATTTCTGAATGATTTCAAGTGTTTCCTCATCGGCAGGTTCAAGTGTTTCGTGGTCTCTAATAAGTTCAAAAGCAATCATTGCACCTGCACCTCTAATATCTCCAATTAATGGTGTCTTTTCTTTTAAATCATTAATCTTATTTTTAATCTGATTTCCTATTACTCTTGCTTTATCCCCTAGTTTTTCTTCTTCATAAATATCTAATACTGCTAACCCTGCTGCACAAGAGATTGGATTACCTACAAATGTTCCACCAACTGCCCCATCACCAGCACTGTCCATAATATGTTTTTTCCCAATTACTGCTGAGAGTGGCAATCCTCCTGCGATGGATTTTCCGAGAGTAATGATGTCTGGCTCAATTTGAAAATAATCTGAACCTAGGAATTCTCCTGTCCGTCCATAACCCGTTTGTACTTCATCGGCAATGAAAATAATTCCAACTTCATTACATATTTTTTGTAGTGCTTGTAAATAGCTCTTAGGTGGAGTGATGAAGCCAGCCTCTCCTTGAATTGGTTCTACGATAAGTGCAGCCACTTCACTTGGTGGAATTTGAGTTATAAATAGGTTCATTAAACTATTGATAGCCTCTTGAGAGACTTGTTCAGGATCAGTTGTTCCATTCCACCGATATGGATTTGGGTATGGTACACGATAAATGTCGTTAAAGAATGGACCCATTTTTTCCTTATAAGGATTAACTTTACTAGTGAGAGAGAGTGATAACATGGTTCGACCATGAAAAGCACCATCAAAACAAATAATTCCTCTTTTTCCTGTGGCTTTTCGTGCTATTTTAATTGCATTTTCAACGGCTTCTGTACCTGAATTAAAAAAGGCGGCCCTTTGTAAGTCATTACCAGGCATCATTTTACACAGTCTATCTGCTAGTTCGATATATGATTCATAAGGGATGACTGTAAAATCTGTGTGCGTAAATCGCTCAACTTCTCTTTGAATGGTTTTTACAACTTTAGGGTGGCTATGACCTACATTTAAACAACCAACACCACCTGCTAAATCGATAAATACATTTCCATCCATATCCCAAACTCGTGCACCTTTAGCGTAATCAACAATAGATGGCACAAAAGTCCCGAAGGCACGAGCAACAGAATCTTTTTTCTCTAATATTTTTACTGAATTAGGACCCGGAAGTTCTGTTAAGATCTTAGCAAAAGTCATGAAATGTCTCCTTTTTAACGTTTATTTTTTCCTGTGAACTAATTGCAAAGGTTAAATCTGCTTTTGCAATCATTTTATCCGCAACCCATACAGAAGACTTAACAATGCCTCCGCCAGATGTTTCTTTAATCATTTCGGTTTCAATTTTTAATTGGTCCCCTGGAATGGCTGTTTGTAGGAACCTTACCTTAGTACCAGCAAGCATGTATTTTTTATCTTGTGATTTCTCCGGAGAACTTAACTTGTTTAGTAATATTGCAGACTGTGCCATTGACTCGAGTATGAGCACTCCTGGGAAAATAGCATTCTGTGGAAAATGACCCTGAAAGAATGATTCATTTCCAGTTAAGTTTTTTATGCAGATAATACTTTGACTCTGATTGAAGTCAGTGACGAAATCGATAAAGATAAATGGATATTCCTGTGGTAGTAATTCTCTAACCTTGTCATAAGATATTATTTGTTTCATTTATTCTCCTTTAATTACTTCTAATCATCACCGTACTGATTTCACCTGATTGATTTTGAGAAGTTAGTAGAATTCTATTTAGTGTAGAATTTTGCTTAGCTACCAGTCCAGCGGGTGTAACCATCTGTTTTTGATCATTCTTGACTGTATTTGAAGGTAATGTTTGATTAACCAAAATACCTGATGCAGCCACTAACTGTAATAATCCATTGGCACCGAAAGCTTCACCAATTAATTCTTTGATCGGGAATATGGGTACCTCAGGTAAAAGCTCGGATAATGCCTCTTGTTCTTGTAAATCAGTTTCTGGCATCCCATTTGCTCCAGAAATGATTAAATCTATATCATCATTAGTTAATTGATTATTTTGAAGTAGCGCTGATATGCTTTTCTGAAGGGTGTATTTACGACTATTTGGTTTCCTGGAAGGGGCATATCTACTATCCCATCCTTCAACAACTGCATAAATATCCACACCTCTACTTTCTGCAGTCCATCGTTTCTCTAGAACAGCTACGCCAGCACCTTCTGCTGTAATAATTCCTTTTGAATCATTTGAATAGATGTTTCCTTGTTCACTACTATATTCTGATGGAATTAAACCAGACTTTTTGAATAACCACATTGTTGATGGATCGATATGATCAACACCCCCTGAGATAACATAATTGGCTCGATTTTTTAATAGTAAATTTAGAGCAAAACCAATACTATCTAGCCCTGCATTTTCCCCTGTAGTAATGGTTGTATTACTTCCTTTTGCACCAAATCTAATACCTAATTGTGATGCAGGTGAATTAGCTAACGCATTTGGTGCTTGCATAGGGCTTACAAATTTGGGTCCTTTATTTAGGGTTGTTAAATCATAATCTATTGCTGATTCCATTCCAGTAAAGTTACAACCAACAACTACTCCTATTTCATTAGCTTCCGGTTTATTTTCGAAAAGATTTGAATTTTTAAGAGCTAAGATTGATGCTCCCATAATATATTTAGAGCTAGGCACCATATAACGGATGCCTTTTTTACCCATTAGCTCTTCTGGTTTCCATTCATCACCAATTTTCCAAACTTTTTGGTTACTGAAGTCTTTTAACTGTTTTTTTGTATCCAAATTACTAATCAGTGTTTTCCAGAAGTGATCAACGGTACTTGCAAATGGGGTAATAACCCCCAACCCTGATATAACAATTTCCTCTTTATTAAGCATGGGTGTACCTCCCCAAAATAATACTGGCTACATTTCCTCCAAATGCAAAAGAGTTACTAAGTGCATAATTAACTTTGGTGGCTAAACTTTTATTAGGTACAACGTTTTTAACACACTCTGGATCTTCCACTTCATGGTTCATGGTTGGAGGAATAACTGAATGATAAATTGCTAGAGAACAACAAGCAGCTTCTATTGCACTAGCAGCACCCATAGTATGCCCTAGCATCGATTTAATTGAACTAACTGGAATAGTATCCGCTCGTTCTCCGAATAAGTACTTAATTGCAATTGACTCTGTATGATCATTAGCTCTAGTTCCTGTTCCGTGAGCATTTATATAGGAGATGTCTTCTTTTGATAATCCAGATTCTTTTAATGCTTCTAATGCAGCTTGGATTGCTCCTTCTCCTTCAGGGTGAGGGGCAGTAGGATGGTGAGCATCACATGCCAAACCGTAGCCTTTAAGCTCAGCATAAATACGAGCCCCTCTATTTATTGCGTATTCGTAGTCTTCAAGAATCAAAATTCCTGCACCTTCGCTAACATTGATACCGTTTCGGTTTTTATCAAAAGGTTTAGATGCATCATCTGATAGAGCCCCTAGGCGATGGAAGGTAGTATAGATAACTCGAGACATGGCATCTGCACCACCTGCAATGGCTATCGTAGCTTTTCCATCTTTTATTAAATCGCTAGCAAACCCAATTGCATAATTGCCTGCGGCACAAGCAGTTGGAATAACCATAGTTGTTCCCATACTACCTAATTCCTCAGATATTGCAGCAGCTATATGGTTAGCTGGGTAGTGGGAGATAAATTCAGGTTTTACCATCTGATTTGCATTATTTAAATCATGATAGTTTTCAATGACTGAATTGTTTCCCATAGTAGTACCTATGCATACCGATGTCTCCTCCGAAAGAACTGTAGTATCAATCTGGGCGTCCTTAATAGCCATTTTTGTTGCTGCTACAGCTAGTTGAGTAGTTCTCCCATAGTCATTAGGATTAAGATATTCAAAGTAAGGAGATGGATCAAAATCTTTTACTTCCCCACCGATATGAGTATCGAATTTATCAGTGTTAAATGCTTTAATATCCTCCTTAGTACCAATTGTTCCGGTACAGAGATTATCCCAGAATAGTTCTTTTGTAATACCAATTGGACTAATGACACCAATACCGGTAATTACTACTCTTTTAGACATTAGCTGGTTGATCCTCTACTTTTAAGTCCTTCAATTCAATGACAAGATCGTAAACTTCATTTAAAGAACGAATTCTAGTGATATATTCTTCATCAACTGTTAAATTGTAGTTTTGTTCAATTTGAGCAATGATTTCTAAAGCCATCATGCTATCTACACCTAAATTCATGACAAAGTCATCGTTATCTGCAAAATCCTCTTCCTCAATCACTTCAGCAATAATATTTCTTAATTCTTCTTTTAAGTTTTCCATTTATAATATCCTCCGTTCAAATTTTAATAACTTATTGTTAAGAGCTGATACCACCATCCATGACTAAAACAGTGCCAGTCATATAACTTGCTGCAGGAGATAATAAGAATTTCACAGTGCCTGAAATTTCATCTAGGGTACCAGGCCTCCTTAAAGGTACTTCTTTTAGCACTTCTTTCTGTTTTTCTGGATCAATATTGTGCCACATGTCAGTTTCTATGAAGCCGGGTGCAATTGCATTAACCAAGATATTATATCTAGCGGTTTCTTTGGATAAGGACCTAACAAAGCCTATCTGAGCAGCCTTGGAAGCTGCATAGTTGGTTTGTCCAGGAATTCCTTTTATCCCACTTACTGAAGTGATACATATGATTCTTCCTTTTTTTTGTTTCATCATTTCAAAAATAACAGACTTGGCATAATTAAAAGTACCGCCAAGATTGGTTGATATGACATTATCCCAATCCTCCTCATTCATCATAATAAGAGGAGCATCACGTACAATACCTGCATTAATCACCAATGCATCCAATCCATTTAAATGCTTTTTCATTTGCGTTACGGCTGCCTTTGTTTCAATTAATGATTTAGCATTTGATTGAAAGCCTTGAACACTTCCTTTATAACCATTTGTAGATTGATAGACTTCTTCTGCAGCAGCATGATTGTTATGATATGTGAATGCTACCTCAGCCCCTTCTTTAGCTAAGGCCTCTACAGTAGCTCTCCCTATGCCTCTAGAACCGCCTGTGACGATGATTTTTTGGCCCTTAAACATGATTATTGCCCCCTTTACCTTTAGAAATTAAATTATTTAGAAGGGGACATTGCCTGTCGCAAACTAAGTGGTCTCATATCGGTCCAAACTTTTTCAATTTGCTGAAGGCATGTCTCCTTTTCTCCTACAGTTCCTTCCTCTGTCCATCCTGAAGGTGTTTTTTTATGTGCAGGCCATATGGAATATTGCTCTTCATGATTGAACACAACCTTATATAATAATTCCTGTGTCATTTTTTTCACCTCCTTTAAATGAAGTGTCTATTAACTTAGTATTCAGGGACAAATTCTAGATGTTGCTTGTTTACAGTACTACTATCACTTACAATTTTTCCGTAATCTACTTTTATGATTCTTTCAGCTAGATGAAAATATTGATCATCGTGCGTAATGACAAGAATGGTTTTCCCCTCTTTTTGCATATCCGGTAAAAGATGAGTATAAAAGACTTCCTTAAAAATAGGATCTTGATCTGCTGCCCACTCATCAAATACATAGAAGGGTCTATCTTCAAGATAAGCTGTAAGTAGAGCGAGTCTTTTTCTTTGTCCTTGTGATAGCTTAGTTGTCGAAAGTTGGCCGTTATTTATTTGTACCTTATGGTTGAGTTGTAGAAGTTCTAGATAATATTGTGCTTCTTCACTTTTAGAGCTTTCGATTCCTAACATATTTTCAAATAGATAAAAATCACTAAAAACAACAGAGAATAATTGTCTATAGGAGTCTAAATTCTGTTCTTTTATTTCTATGCCGTCTAATAAGATAGAACCTGATTCTGGATAATATAGACCGGTTAACATTTTCGCGATGGTGGTTTTCCCACTCCCATTTCCTCCTATTAAGAAAACAAGCTCTCCTGGTACAAAAGTTAAGCTATCTATTTGAAGAGTAAAGTTTAAATCTTCTTTTTCTCTGTAATATTGATGCTCTAGTTTCTTAAATTCTAGAGTATGAAATTTAGGATGCTTATTTCCTTCTTCTGACAATATGTTATCATCCACTGTTAGGCCTAAGCTTTCTATTTTATTTAATGCAATGTTAGCTTTACCAAAGTTAGGCATGATATTGAGAATCGTGATTAATGGTGTCATCATGTATAAGATAGCAAGAGTATACCCCACCATAATTTCTGTATTTGCGGAATTTAGGATTGGTCCTAAAAAAAGGACAATTCCTATAAAAAAGAGAAACAAAAGTTGGCCCCAATTTCCAGCAAAAGTGTAAAGTGTCATCCCTTTCACCGTACTTTTGTATACACCATTGACAGTGGGTAGCGTAAGATGTTCTAAATAAAAGGTCTGCACCGGCACTAAACTGGTCTGGAAAAGTACTATACGATTGAGTAATCCTATAAGCGCCGGAATGGTGTCCTGTTAAACTACCATCAATCCCTAAGTTAATTGCATTATTATTGGAAATCCCTGAAATACTAGGGCCTCCATTTGAGTTTCTCGTTAGCCAATATAGGCCTTTATCTAAATTTAAAGAAATAGGAATGCTTTTTACACCAGTAGTAGCAGTATCAACTTCACCAGCATCTAGTATAAGTTTACCAGGATAACAATTACCATTATCCTTATAGATTCCTAATCTTGCTTTCGTATTAGTTGCACCTCCGTCAACTTTAATAGCGATTGCATCAAAAGTAGTAGGTTCTGAAACTGGAAATGGAAAAGCATCCATTAAATTTTCTGCAATAAAAATATTAGGCGTAATACTGGTAGCGCTAATAGAATTTGTCCTCCATGCTCCGGGGCTATGGAGATATGGACTTATTCCTAATAGTTTTTCGTCTAAAAAACTGGTATTTCCAATATAGTTTATATCAACAGTAATTACATCTAAGGGTGACTGTGCTTCATGAAATACTAAAACTCCATAAGCAGGTTGAAGAGTATATTCTGAACTTGCAACTTCTGAGTTATTTCTATAAACTCTTGGTGATGGAGTGTCTAGCCAGTTTCTAATAGTCCCTTCATATATTCTAAAGTGATATGAAGAGTCAGGTTGATCACTTACAGCAGTAAGCTTATGACCTGCAACTGTTTGTGTTTTCATATCAATAATTGATTCAATCTTATTAATGGAATGCTGTAGTCCAGAAATATGTGCTGCTAAAATATCAGTACTTTTTATATCTCTATAAGGTGTAATCATTTTTACCTCCTAAATCCATCTACTCTTGCAATAGATTGATAACCCATTTAATTTAAAGTTTTCTGTAGTCGTAATCTTAAAACTATTATTTCCAGGGATACTAAATGGAAAATCCAAATTTACAAGTTGATTTATAGCGCTTTTTATTGTTACACCATTTTCCTTTATATATGCCGTTTTAAGGCCATAGTCGATTATCAATTCTTGTGTTTGAAGTAATTCACCTTTATATTTAATTTCACTAGAATTTAAATGCAGGTTTAATGTACCTTGTTCACTACTATTCCCTTTGACACTTATAAAAGGATATGATTCTGCTGTACCTTTACGGATAAATGTATACTCCCCTTTTTGAGTATAGGAATATACATCATCTAATACTGCATATGCATATGGGTCAGGAATTAAAAATGAAATTTCTCCCCTGCCGTGTGTGAGTATTTGTTCTAGACTACTCTCCCCAGATAATACAGCAACATAGTATTTATCAGTCTCGTCATCAATGATTAATTGTAAAGCACCTTTTGCAGGATTAAGCCATGCAGCTATATTCCTACGAGTTTCTTGTAACCTTTTCATTGAATGTTCACTTAACAGAATTTCAAAGTTAATTTCTAAAAAATCAAACTGTGAACCGACATAATGTATACCATGTTTAGTTGGTAAAGATACAGTTTTTGATTGAATATTAGGAAGAACTGGTCTTTCAATATTAGTAATTAAAATACCAAACTCAGAGCTATGTTTACCTCCATATGAAAATCCAAAACTCATAATTAAGTATTCACCCCCGATGCACGTAAAACTCGTTTTTGTTGTTGATATAATTGTTGAGATATTAATTTAATATCGGCTTCTTCACGTACAACCAATTGACTGATATTAAATTGGTTTACAATCCCAGAATTTTTAGATGTGTTTACGCCATTAGCCATGGTTGTATCTAAAGTAGGTACAGTTAGTAAATGGTTTAATGCTCCCTGTACTTTAGGTAATCCACCATAGATAGATTGTTGAATTGGTGGATAGGCTACACTTAGTTAGACAGAATTTTTAAGGTCAAGTAGACTACATATAATACTTTCAAGGAGAATCTACATGACTAAAAGAGAACGCC
>NZ_JAUSUB010000032.1 GCF_030813235.1 Cytobacillus purgationiresistens
ACACCCGTTCCCATACCGAACACGGAAGTTAAGCTTCTCAGCGCCGATGGTAGTTAGGGGCTGTCCCCTTGTGAGAGTAGGACGTTGCCGGGCAATATACCCCATTAAATTGGGGTTATTTTTTCATGATATTTTATAATGTGGCCCCTTGGTCAAGCGGTTAAGACACCGCCCTTTCACGGCGGTAACACGGGTTCGAATCCCGTAGGGGTCATCATTAGTGGAGGATTAGCTCAGCTGGGAGAGCATCTGCCTTACAAGCAGAGGGTCGGCGGTTCGATCCCGTCATCCTCCACCATCTTTATTTTTCATTAAGTTTTTCAGGCCGGGGTAGCTCAATTGGTAGAGCAACTGACTTGTAATCAGTAGGTTGGGGGTTCAAGTCCTCTCGCCGGCACCATCTTACTTATTTAGAGCCATTAGCTCAGTTGGTAGAGCATCTGACTTTTAATCAGAGGGTCGAAGGTTCGAGTCCTTCATGGCTCACCATATTTATATTTGCGGGTGTGGCGGAATTGGCAGACGCACTAGACTTAGGATCTAGCGCCGCAAGGCGTGGGGGTTCGACTCCCTTCACCCGCATCATATTTTTTTCGCGGAAGTAGTTCAGTGGTAGAACATCACCTTGCCAAGGTGGGGGTCGCGGGTTCGAATCCCGTCTTCCGCTCCAATAGTTTATGCGCCCGTAGCTCAATTGGATAGAGCGTTTGACTACGGATCAAAAGGTTAGGGGTTCGACTCCTCTCGGGCGCGCCATATAACGGGAAGTAGCTCAGCTTGGTAGAGCACTTGGTTTGGGACCAAGGGGTCGCAGGTTCGAATCCTGTCTTCCCGACCATTTCATTTATCCCATATTGGGGCCTTAGCTCAGCTGGGAGAGCGCCTGCTTTGCACGCAGGAGGTCAGCGGTTCGATCCCGCTAGGCTCCACCATAAGTTTTATAAATGAAGAAATTTTGGCGGTGTAGCTCAGCTGGCTAGAGCGTACGGTTCATACCCGTGAGGTCGGGGGTTCGATCCCCTCCGCCGCTATTGTTATATTGGAGGAATACCCAAGTCTGGCTGAAGGGATCGGTCTTGAAAACCGACAGGGGTGTAACAGCCCGCGGGGGTTCGAATCCCTCTTCCTCCTCCATTTTTTAAAACTATGCATGGAGCATAGACAAAACTCCATAAAATACTATTATCGCGGGGTGGAGCAACGAGCGAATCATCAGAGAATTTGCTGCGAGTTGTTTCGACGCATAAGCTTCCTTGAGGTACTTGCAGAGGAAGAAACAGTAATGCTATGCATGGAGCATAAACAAAACTCCATAAAATACTATTATCGCGGGGTGGAGCAACGAGCGAATCATCAGAAAATTTGCTGCGAGTTGTTTCGACGCATAAGCTTCCTTGAGGTACTTGCAGAGGAAGAAACAGTAATGCTATGCATGGAGCATAGACAAAACTCCATAAAATACTATTATCGCGGGGTGGAGCAGTCCGGTAGCTCGTCGGGCTCATAACCCGAAGGTCGCAGGTTCAAATCCTGCCCCCGCAATTTGGTCCGGTAGTTCAGTTGGTTAGAATGCCTGCCTGTCACGCAGGAGGTCGCGGGTTCGAGTCCCGTCCGGACCGCCATTTTATTTGCTTATGTATTATAGCATGTGGCTCAGTAGCTCAGTCGGTAGAGCAAAGGACTGAAAATCCTTGTGTCGGCGGTTCGATTCCGTCCTGAGCCACCATTTTAAATTAAACAGACTTTCTTTTATATATGGAGGGGTAGCGAAGTGGCTAAACGCGGCGGACTGTAAATCCGCTCCTTCGGGTTCGGCAGTTCGAATCTGCCCCCCTCCACCATTCTTAGGGGTATAGTTTAATGGTAAAACGAAGGTCTCCAAAACCTTTGATGTGGGTTCAATTCCTACTACCCCTGCCAATTTTATTATGGCGATTGTGGCGAAGTGGTTAACGCACCTGATTGTGGTTCAGGCATTCGTGGGTTCGATTCCCATCAGTCGCCCCATTTTAAGCTTTAATGGGCTATAGCCAAGTGGTAAGGCAACGGATTTTGATTCCGTCATTCGCAGGTTCGAACCCTGCTAGCCCAGTTAGCGGCAGCATAGCCAAGTGGTAAGGCAGAGGTCTGCAAAACCTTTATCCCCGGTTCAAATCCGGGTGTTGCCTTTTTTATGCCGGTGTGGCGGAATTGGCAGACGCGCACGACTCAAAATCGTGTTCCTCACGGAGTGTCGGTTCGACCCCGACCACCGGTATTTATTTTTACTTCGTTTCAAGCGAAGTAAAAATGGGAAACTTGATATTAAAGAAAAGCGGGTGTAGTTTAGTGGTAAAACCTCAGCCTTCCAAGCTGATGATGAGGGTTCGATTCCCTTCACCCGCTCCAGATAGTGGGCCTATAGCTCAGCTGGTTAGAGCGCACGCCTGATAAGCGTGAGGTCGATGGTTCGAGTCCATTTAGGCCCACCATTACTATTCCGCAGTAGCTCAGTGGTAGAGCATTCGGCTGTTAACCGAATGGTCGTAGGTTCGAGTCCTACCTGCGGAGCCATTTTTTTTAACATACATAACTTGCGCCTTTAGCTCAGCAGGATAGAGCAACAGCCTTCTAAGCTGTCGGTCAGAGGTTCGAATCCTCTAAGGCGCGTAAAAAAAGTCCCTAATCCTTTTTGGATTAGGGATCTTTTAATATATCAACTAAAATATAGACAAACTGATTTAAATATTTAGAAGTGGTAGGGAATTTCCGAAGCTTACTGATCGCTTTCAGTGGGGCGAGCGTCGAGCCGCTTTGCAGGGTCTCTCCTATCTTGCTTCTCCCGCAGGAGGCAGACGCTCCTCCAAATCCACTGAAGTTTGCTTATTTTTACTTTTGTCGACAATAAAAAGCTAGCAGCCTCTTGGCTGTTAGCTTTTTTTTAGCGTATATCTGCAAGGCCGCTAGAGACAGTTACGTTGACATTGTAAGTTCCTGCTCCCATTGTACCTTCTAATTTACCTTTTGACCCGCTCTCACTGCTTAATGGTAATTTAGATGTGATAAAGCCGCTCCCATATTTGCCTTTCAGAGTAAAGTCAGCATCATCAGGTAAATCAAGGTTCACAACACCGGAGCTAGCACTTACATTCACATCGGCTTTGAGCTTATCTATTTGAATATCTAATTTCCCTGAAGAAATTTCTGCGTTCATTCCTCCAGTAAAATGTTTGATCTTTCCCATTCCGGAACTGATCTCAATCTCACTTTTATTTGCTTTCATATGATCTATTGTGAGTATACCTGAAGAGCCATCATGATCATAAGAATCAGTCTCTATATTAGATAGTTTAACTGCCCCTGAGCTCATATCAACTTGAAGCTTATTGAGCTTAATGGGATTTTCTTTAGAAGCTCCTGCAAGAGTGATCGCTCCTGAACCTACATCAATAGACAAATCTTCATTATAATCCTCAGGTATATAAATTTTTACTTTGGCGGTGTTGTTGAAGAATGAAAAGCCGTCCATCCAATTGCGTGTATACTCAACATCGACTGCACTCCCGATTTTTTTTACATTCACACTGCCCTTGCCATCTACGGTCGCCTCAATATCATTCCTTTTTTCAGGGATGATTGTCGTGTTAGCTGAGGAGACATCAATATTAATTTGATCCACTTGATTGATCCCTGATGCACTGGAACCTTTATTGCCAAATGAGAACCAGCTTGCTGCATTGGTAAAAATAATATATAACCCAATCATTATGACAAATATGATTAAAATTCTTTTCACATCATTTACCTGCTTTCTATTGTTAAGTTATATTCATTGTATAAAAAATCCAAAGAATAAAGTATTGAGCTACAGAATGAATATGCTATAAGACCGCAGACCTAGTCACCTTATTTGATTATAATGGAAAAATACGGATGGAAAAGCTTTTTCTTTTAAAAACTTTTTCAGCTTCTGACAGTCTAATGATTATAGCTTACATGAAGGGGGGCATTGGATGGAAAAAATCAAACTAGTGAAAAAGGCGATATCAGGCAACGATGCTGCCTTTCTGAAAATTATTCATGAAGTGAAATTGGATTTATATAAGACAGCTTTTGCTTATTTGCGTAATGAAAATGATGCATTAGAGGCAGTTCAAGAAGTGACGTACCGGACTTATCAAAATATAAAAAAATTAAAAAAGCCAGCGTACTTTAAGACTTGGATTATTAGAATCATGATTAATTATTGCAATGATACATTAAAACAGCGAAATAAATTTGTATTGGGTGACCAGCTGCTTCAATTGGAGGGTTATTCAGAAAACCTTACGTTAATGGAGATAGAAGATGCATTGCAATCTTTAGATGAACGTTCACGAGAGGTTTTGACGATGAAGTACTTCAATGATTTAAAGATCAGTGAAATAGCCATTCTATTGGATTGTCCAGAAGGCACAGTAAAGACATGGCTGCATAAAGGATTGAAGTCATTAAGAGACAAACTCGCTGATGAAGGAGGAATCTCCAATGTTTGAAAAAGAAGAGAAGGACTTAACCAAATTAAATGAACACTATACAAATAGGCATCATCCAGTAGAAAAGATTGATGCAGCGATATTTGCTGGTTTTAATAAAGGAAAGGATGAGAAAAATAGACGTTCGTTGAAGAAATGGCTTACTTCAGGAATGGCCGTTGCTGTATTAGTGCTGTTGTTTGTCACTGGGATTAAGGTGTCTCCAGCTTTTGCCCAGTACGTTGCTGTGATTCCAGGCATGGAAAAAATAGTGGATATGATAAGACATGATAAAGGTTTGTTGGCAGCTGTTGAGAATGAATATGTACAGGAGATTAATGTGTCAGAGGAAAAGGGTGGGATGAAGGTTACTATAGATTCGGTCATTGCGGATGAGTATGGGATGATACTATTTTATACCATTGAGTCTGATAACGGTTTTGAAGAGAACCATCCTTTTATTAACTTGGAAAGTATTCAATTGAAAAGTGCATCAGGACCGAATCCGGTTATTAGTTCTTCAGGTTTTGACAACAATTTAGATCAAGATAAGAAAAAGTATACTTCTTCTATCGAGTTATTTTTTCAAGAACCCCTGCAATCAAATGATTTTATTATAGAAATGAACGTAAAAGCGAATAAGCGTCAGAATTTGTTTGAAATACCCTTTTCACTAAAACAATCTTATAAACCAAATAAGATTTATGAAATAAACGAAACAGTATCAGTAGAAGGGCAAAAAATCACTTTTGAGGAAATGAAGATTTATCCTTTACGTGCAGCGGTGAGGGTGAAATTTGATTTGCAAAACAGCAAGAAAATCTTCGAGTTTAACGATCTAAGACTGGTGGATGAACACGGAGAATCCTGGACGAAAATAACTAATGGAGTGACTGCAAGTCATATAAGCGACAATGAGTGGGTGGTTTATTTACAGAGCAATTATTTCAAAGAGCCTAAAGAGCTATATTTAACATTCAGCAAGCTACAAGCCTTAGATAAAGATGAATTGCAGGTTATTGTTGATACCGATAAAGAAGAGATAGTAAAACAGCCTAAGGGAAGTATTTTATCCTTTGCGCAATTAGAGGGATCGGAAATAGCAATTAGGATGAAAACAAAAGAATTTAGTTATTTTCCATTTGGTACTGTAATAGATGCGGACGGAGAGGAAATTCATATTGCTCATGGGATCTCCTCTACTGATGAAGAAGGGATTGGATTGATCGGATTGGGGATAGATAAAGCTCAATACAAAAATCCCCTAACGATAGAACTAAACTATTACCCATCCTGGATAGAAGAAGAAATAAAGATAAAACTGCAATAGAAACCGGCTATTAAGCCGGTTTTTTTGTAGTTATTGACCCTCTGTCTTATCCTTCTGATCCTTATTACGCTTGTTGCCTTTACTATTATCGCCGCTTACAATATCAGTTTGGTTTGCTGTAGGAGCGTTTTGATTTTTACTGCCGTGATTATTTTTTTTGGTCATGGTGATGTCTCCTTTCGATTTCTCATTTTATTTTGTCCGAGAACTCTAGGATTATGAAGTATATCATCTAGCAATTGTAGTTTTTTTCAAAAAAAAATGCTTCCAAAAGGAAGCGAATAAAAGGGGGATTTACACTTGTAAAATTAGTATCACCATGAATCATTCATATTATACATAAAGATTTTATTTTTTTAATAAGTCAGCTATTTGATAGACTGTGCCACTTTCAACCGGTTCATTCAAGCAAAGATGAATGAGGGCGGCAGCAACCGTTTCGGGATGTTTTAGCAGGCCAGTTTGCTTGTAATTTTTAAACTTTGCAAGGTCATAGAAATTTTCCTGTGAGGAGGAACGAATGGATTCCTGCATGCCAGTATCCATAATGCCTGGATTAAAGGCGATGATTTGATGGTTTGTACCAGCAGTTTTCTGTTCCAAGGCAACGGTTTTAGTAAACATATTAATTGCTGCCTTAGTACTATTATAAATGCTCCATCCTTGAATAGGCCTTTCTCCAGCACCAGAAGAAATATTGATGATTTGAATGTTAGTAAGAGTTAATTTCAGAAGCATATTAGTTATCATTACAGGGGCGTTGAAATTTATTTGCGTATGTTTTAAAAGTTCCGAATGGTCAATTGTTCCGATATTCCCAATAGGCGAAATGACAGCAGCATTATTAAAAACGTATAATTCTTCAGGATTAATCGTTATAATATCTTCAATCATTGTAATCATCGTTTGCTCAAGATCTGAAGCAGATGTGAGATCACAAGAGAAATGGCTATAGTTCACTTTTTTTTCAGAAGCCCTCAGGCGCAATTCCTTATTTTCTGTTCTGGATAGTGTTAGAATGCCAATGCCCTTGTTTAATAGGTTTTCAGCAATGGAAGCACCAAGCCCCTTCGATGCACCGGTAATGATCGCTAATTTCAAGGTGATTCATCTCCTTTTTTCATTCATTAAACCATAAAAAAAGGCTGAAACCTACCATTTTAATTCACTTTCGATGAAAAGAATAGATGAAAGTGTGACACCTGATAAGAAAGCAGCAATAGTTACAGGTGCTAAACCGTAAAGGTTAAATAATAATAACGTGCTGAAAAATGCCCACGCTACCCAGTAAATAGAAGTCCGTAAAAGTTTACTCATGACTCAGCTCTGCCCTTCTTAGAAAAATGAAATATCAAATCCATATATATGGAGAAATATAAGCGGCTAGAAGTTAAAGAAGGATAATGAGAACGGGATAAGGTAAAATGGTATGGGAAGGGATAACGATAGATTTTGTAAAATCTATTAAAAAATTTCATTGTTATATCACATTTTATAGGTACATTTAAGATAATAATAAAAAGGGAAGAGGGAGTCTTTTGAAAAAGTGGATGTTTGTTTTATTTATCAGCATGCTTGTTATTACGGGATGTAGTCAATCTGATGAGGAATCAGATTCAAATAATGGTGAAGTACCAGCAGCCCTAGAAGCGAGCCTTGAGGTGCCCGAGTCAGCTGAAAAGGATGAAGAGGTTCCTTTAACCGTAGTTGTTACTCAAGGTGACGAGGCAGTCGAAGATGCTAATGAAGTAAAGTTTGAAGTTTGGATGGAAGGTAAAAAGGAAGAGAGTGAAATAATCGAAGCAGAGCATGAATCAGATGGAAAGTATGTTGCTGCCAAAACGTTCACTGAAGACGGTGTGTACATGATTCAATCACATGTAACTGCAAGAAGCATGCATACAATGCCACAGCAGCAGTTAACAGTTGGACATGTTGAAGCAGAGCATGATCATGGTGATGAGGGATCTGACCATAGCCATGCAGAAGATGTTAAGATTGAGCTAATAACGTCTGAAGGTATCAAAGCTGAAGAGGAAACAGAAATGACAGTGCAGATCTTGAAAGAGGATAAAGCACTTGCAGATGCTAATGTAAGATTAGAAGTAGTTCAAGACTCAGATGAGCATAATATTGCATGGGTGGATATGGAAGAAGCTAAAGCTGGCGAATATGTGACTGCCCATACCTTTACAGCAAGTGGAAAATATATCGTTGTCGTCCATGTGGAAAATGATGAAGGCTTGCATGAGCATGTAGATGTTGAGTTGACAGTTGAATAAAAAGTAAAAGGCATCTGTGATATTTTCAGGTGCCTTTTTTCATTTATTTAAAAAAAGAAGAAATATCACATTCTTTTGCAGAAGAGCTTTATAATATAATATGTAAGTATAAAAATCGGGAGAGAAAATAATGTCAAATACTCATCTATTTTTTAATACAGGCATTGGAGTAAAAAAACCGAATAGTATTCGAAACAAAGAGCAAAAATGTCCCTTCTGCGATAGAGAAAAACTAACCAATATTCTTGCAGTAGAAGATTCAATCATATTGTTGAAAAATAAGTATCCAGTCTTAGAAAATGCTTATCAAACAGTGTTAATCGAAACCGACGATTGTGATGCGGAGTTATCCTCTTACTCGGAAGAGCATCTTGTCAAGTTGATGACTTTTGGATTGGAACAATGGCAAGAGATAGAGAAAACAGGCGATTTTGAATCGGTTATTTTCTTTAAAAACCATGGGCCATTTTCCGGAGGGAGCATTGCGCATCCCCATATGCAAATTGTTGGTTTGCATGATATTAATTATAAAGAAAAAGTAATTGATCGAGATTTTGAAGGTCTTGTCATTGATGAAAAGGATGGAGCTGTTTTCTCGCTTTCAACTTCTCCAAGAATTGGTTTTTATGAATTGAATGTGAAGCTAGGGGATATGAATCATGTAGCTGCTTTTGCAAAGTATGTTCAATTAGCAGCATATTATATATTAAATGATTTTCCTTTTAACTGTAATAGCTATAATTTGTTCTTTTACAAACAGGGAGAGGAAATATATACGAAAATTGTCCCTAGATATGTTACAACACCAATATACATCGGTTATGCCATTCCTCAAGTCCCAAATAATATTGAGTGGATGAGAGATGATATAATAAACCGCTACTTTAGTAAGAGGAACAAGTAACGAAAGAAGAATAAAGAAAATAATGAAAAATAATCCAATTTAATGTTAGAAGTTGTGATTTTTTCATATTAAAAATATAATGAAATATTGTACACAATCTAAATATAATAAAGTGATTGTTTGGATGAGAGATTTTTTTGGGTTTTTTTGTTTTGCATAGGAATCATAGAGCAATGGTTTACTGTGCCTTTTTATAAGGAGATTGGATAATGACTTCAAAAAGAACGACACCGCCAAAGTTGGATTATACGTTAGTTTTAATATTATTTCTTTTGTTAATTGTCAGTTGTATTTCAATTTACAGTGCTCAGACTACTGGTCAATATGGAGAAAACTTTTTAATTAAGCAAATTGTTTGGTATGTAGTGGGTATTGGTATCATTGGAGCTGTGATAACATTTGACTCCGATCAATTAAAGAAAATAGCATGGTTTGCCTATGGGTTTGGATTATTTCTTTTAGGTTTCCTTATCCTTGCACCTGATAGTATTGCTCCGGTAATCAATGGAGCGAAGGCATGGATACGAGTTCCGGGGATGGGGCAAATCCAGCCAGCAGAACTTGTAAAGGTTTTTATAATTCTCATCTTGGCCAAAACCATAGATGATCATCATCAAAAGCATTTGCTGAAAACGGTAAAGACTGATTTGCTGTTGTTGATGAAAATTCTTATTCTTACAGCACTCCCGCTTATGCTTATTATGCTGCAGCCAGATTTAGGGACAGCACTTGTGTTTATTTCGATTATGCTTGGAATGATTTTTATTTCTGGTATTTCATGGAAGATTCTTGCTCCAATTGTAGGTACAGGTACAGTGCTTGTTTCTACTATTTTTTATTTCGTTATTTGGCATCCGGAATTACTGGAGAAATACTTAGGTGTAAAGCAGTATCAACTAGGAAGAATTTATTCGTGGCTTGATCCTTATAATTATCAAAGTTCCACCGGGTTTCAGTTAACGAGATCATTGCTTGCGATTGGATCGGGAGAGACTACTGGCAAGGGCTACGGTACGCGAGAGGTGTACTTGCCAGAGAGTCATACCGACTTTATTTTTAGTATTATTGGAGAAGAATTCGGTTTTATTGGGGCCAGTGTGGTCATCAGTCTCTTTTTCTTATTAATCTACCACCTGACAAAAGTGGGCATGGATACGAAAAATCAATTCTATACATATATTTGTGTGGGTGTTATAAGTATGATTACGTTTCACGTATTTCAAAATATTGGAATGACGATTGGTGTTTTGCCGATAACCGGGATACCTCTCCCGTTCATCAGTTATGGGGGAAGCTCGTTAATGGGAAATATGCTTGCAATGGGCTTAATATTTTCTATTCGGTACCATTATAAAAAATATATGTTTTCAAATACAAATTAACAAGAAAAGCGGAAGGGCCTCGCTCATCCGCTCCAATCAACATTTTTATCGATGGTTTGTCTTGTCAAAACCTATGAAAAACAACGATCTTTTAGAAAAGAGCCTTATCTTATAAAAAAAGCAGTGACCTCTATTGGAAGAGAGGTCACTGCTTCAGCTTGTCGAAAAATTAAAGTAAGTCAACTTCCTTGGATTTGGAGATGTGTCCGCTCGTCGCTCGCCTCGCGGAAAGAGTCGGAAATCCCATACCACTCTTTTCCATCAATTGATATTGCTATGAGTTTGTCTATAGCTTCAAGCAGAGACCTCTATTTTTTTACATAATCAATAAATAGCACCTGTTTCGAGGATGGCTGCATCACAATTCACATCAACAGTTAAATCACCATATGATTCTTTCCATTTTTCAAAATCAAAGTGGCGAATTTTCGTTTTGTAAAAAGCGCCAAAGCCAACTGGATCTATATTTTCCTCTTTAAACTTTTCAACTAGTTCGTAACATTCTTTCTCAACTTTATTTTCTAATTCCTTACTGATTTCTTTAATCCTACTTGGCGACAATGAATGACCTGTGTATTCTTTTATATTTCCCTTTACTTTTATATTAATGGTTAAATGTGTTGGATCCTTTTTCTCAATCTTAAATTTATGTTTAGATATAATGCTGTGGATAGAAGCCTTCTCGCTATTATCTAAGGTGACTGTGAAATCTCCCTTACTGTATTGATCGACGAGCAGCTTGAAATAGAACAATTTCTCACTTGGGAGGACAAATAAGGCTTTTGCATCTTTAAATAACATCAAACCGGCTATATCAATATTCTGATCATCAATTTTTTTAAGATGAGGTAAGTAGACATCTTTTCCTTGCTGGTAATAATCATGTAAAAAAACGGCAAGGTTCGTCTTTGGAACATCACCTTGTCTAATATTATGTTCGATCATATCAGAAATAAAGGATCCGTTTCCTTGAAGTCCATAGTCTGCCTTTAGTGCATCTTCCGTCTTTCCTTCAGTTGTGGCAAAATAGATTCTTGTACCAATTGAAGCATCTCGCTGATACGTATCTACGTATTCGCCAAGGCCAGTCTCTGCTAATGATTTTTCATAAAGTGTTAAACGCATTCCGCCTACAACAACAGGTGCAGGGGATTGTTTGTGAGCATCAGAGAGCACTTCTCGGCGGAGATTACCTTCTGTTGTGATTGTTCGATTTTGCACGGACATATCTTTCATGAAATCTTGCATAAGGAAGGTTGTTTTAAATTTGTCTTTCTCATCACCTGAGTCAAAGCCAGCTGCAATAGCAATATTGATTTCGTCTACGATTTTTTTTTCAACACAACCGGTTAAACAAATGGAGGCAGCAATTAATAAAATTACAATCCTTTTTTTCACCTTTTTTTCACCCTTTTAGTAATCATTGTTGCAAAAAATAATAGAGGGATATACACGAAGGCAAACCCAAAAATTATTTTTTCAGTCAGGTCATTTAGCGCTTGGATTTCCTGTCCGGTATCAAAAAATTTAACGACGATTACAACAATAACTGAAATAAGTATCGTTCCTTTTCGTTGTCTTAGTTTGGTAGTCCTTTTGAGCAGACGGGAAGCAACCCAAAGTGAAATGACAATATTAGGGAGGAGGATGAGTATCCAATTGGCTACACCGATATATTCAAACCTTTCAACAAAAGGAAGCTGCACAATCTGCCACATCGATAAGGTGCCCCAAATCGTTTTCTGCAGCTGGGCTTCAGAAAAGTAGGCAAAGCTTATAAGAGCCAATAGAGTATAAAACACAGTTGTGGTCAATACAGCAAGGTGTGCCCACTTTTTGGACTTTTTAGGCTCTTTAATAAATGGATAAACAAATAGCAAAATCTCGAAGCCTACGACAGTGAGTGACATATAATAAGAGCCTTTAAGTAGATCAGTTATGGAATGCTCGGCAATAGGAAGGAGCTGAGTGAAATCAGTGTATCTAAAAGTAAATACGAATGTCAGAACTAAATACGCAGGTAAAACCAATCCAAAGAAGCTTGAACCAACAACTGTTCGAAAACCTCCAAATACTAGATATGTGCTGAGAATCATAAGAGCTAAAGAGAACCAAAATGTGCTTAAGTCAGGAAACATCCAGATTTGAATGACTTCGATAAAGTTTAACAGGACGATGATGATATAGAGCATAAAATAAAAAACAAGAAGAAAACTGACCACTTTTCCAGCCATGTTTCCAATTACGTATTGATGAACACTGATAATATCCCCCTCAGCAGTTTCGGCCATTTTAAACATCATCCACATAATAATATGAATAACGATGCCAATAATCACAATGGATATCCATCCGTCATGTCCAGCTTGTTTTGCGAGAATACGCTGATAACTTAGTACGCCAATGCCCACTTGTAATGAGATAATGACGTAATAGACGAGAAAAGGTGAAATCTTTGCACTATCTGGGACTACATGGCTTTCCATTTTCTTCTCACCTCCTGGTAATTATTTGGCTGATTCCTCATCAATATCATTGACCTTTTTAGCTTTCTTTTTGTTAAAACGCTTAGGGTTCTGAGTTCGCAAAACAGTTGGTCTGCTGCTCATATCCTGAAGCGGTGATCTTATAATAGAATCCTTCATATCTTTGATTCTTAAAGGATATATTGGGGCAAGAAAAGGCCTGCCAAGTGAAGTTAAACGCAGCAAATGTGCGGTTAAAATACAAAAGCAAAAGACAATCCCCAAAACGCCCCATAGCTGAGCAAATAGGAGAAACGGAAAACGCAGCAGTCTGATGGTATTACTCATTTTATAAACAGGAGTCGTAAAGGAGCCAAGTGCTCCTAAGGCAACAAAGATGAGGAGAACATTACTAGTCAGTCCCGCCTCAACAGATGCCGTTCCAATAACAATACCGCCAACGATACCAATTGTTTGTCCGACTTTAGTTGGCAGCCGCGCCCCGGCCTCTCTTAACAGCTCAATAGTAAGTTCCAGAAATAGAGCTTCAAGAATAGGAGGTAAAGGGATAGCTCTCCTGGATGTAACTAAAGTCCCTAAAAGGTCACTAGGGATGAGCTCAAAATGATAAGTAAGGGCTGCTACATAAATAGGTGTGACTAATATGGAAAAAATAACAGCAAATACCCTAACCAATCGGAAAAATGAAGCGACAATCCAGTTTAAAAAATAATCCTCGAATGCACTGAAGAATTCAATTAGCGTTGTCGGTGCGATTAACACATGCGGAGATCCATCTACAACAATTGCTACTTTCCCTTCAGAAAGGATTGCGGCGACCCGGTCAGGTCTTTCTGTATCCAGCAGCTGTGGAAATAGTGAATTAGAATTGTCACTGAGCAGTTCAACGATATAAGAACTGTCAGAAATGGAATCGATCTCGATATTAGTAAGGCGTTGCTTAACTGTTTCGACGTTTTCCGAGTTGGTGATTCCTTCAATATGCAAAACAGCTACCCGAGTTTTTGAAAGTGAACCAACAGTAAACTCTTCAGAAATTAATTCCTTAATTGGAAGTCTTTTTCTAATAAGATTGAGATTTTGCCCGATAGATTCAACGAATGCTTCTTTCGGTCCGATAACAGAGAATTCTATCTCAGGTTGGCTTAGTCCACGAACAATTTCCTTTTGCGCTGCAATAAAGCCATATCGATTTTTGTCTGAGTCAAGTGTAATTAAGACATAACCATTAAAAATCTTTTGTTCGATATCCGACGGGTCTTTTGATATTTGTACATCAGCGATGGGAACGATTTTTTTGATATCATCTAAAGTGTGTAATTCCTCATTCAATAAAGCAGGCAATGCACTTTCCTGGACAATTTGTTCATCGATTAACGTGGAAAAAAAGTGAAAGTCAAAGCGATTGTTTGTTTTGGTATTGATATAATAAGTAGACTGATAATCGGTTGACTGCTTTAACAGGGTTTGCCAATCATTGTTATTTTTTTTGAATTTATCCCAAATGCTCATAAGTATCACCATCAATTTAGAATGCAGGTATTTGTGTCGTATGTTACAGTGGCAGTAGGAATTCAATGCCTCAAGTACTAACCGCTGATGTTTCGATGTTTCACTTATTGTTTCCAACTTTGGTAAGGTTATGAATGGAAGTGGAAAATGACAGCGTGTTTTTAATTTAATCGAACTCATTGAATGATTGAGAAACACTAGAATTGGGGGGCGTATATCGATGGATAATAAATTAACTAAGCAAGTAGATGGTCTGCTTGAAAAATATACTGAGATTTTATTAGGCGAATCGAATCAGGAGCTAAAGGATAAGGTGCAATTGTGGGTAACCTATTCTTTTATTGCAAAACAAATGCCGCAACTAGTGAAGCATTGGAATGAGATGTATCCGGATGGAAAAGAAGATATAAAAGAAATTATTATGGAAATTAAACAATTAAATGAGGAAAATAGAGCGAATAAATAATGAAATGAAAGCCGTACCTAATAACTGGTACGGCTTTCATTTAGTTATTGGATTCCGCCGTTATTTCTATAAGGGAATTGACTCGAATAACCTTGGAATTTCTGGTATGACTGTTGCAAGCTTTGCTGGTCAGCTGCATCAAGTGAATACCAGCCTCTTTCAAACATTAAGTTATAGAGTTGGCGCTGTTCATTTTTTGTTTCGGTAAATATGGTTAAGAACTCTTCGTAAAGGTTTTGATTACTTGCCTCATTTAAGTAAATAGAGTAGGAATCACTCATGTACTTTTCCGTTGCAAGTAAATCATTTGTAAGATCCCTATCGTTCATTTGCGGTGTTTTTGCAATTGGTTTTTCAGGGTTTTGCACTTTTTTCTGATTTGAGCTCAAGAGATTTCCCCTCCTTATTTATTGTTGCATTCCAGTGAATTTTGGATTCTGTTCATTTAAATGCGAAAGAATACGTTCATAATGTCGTTGATGCATTTGACCGCAAGCATCAAAAGCAGCCTTTAATTGTGGGTCCTGACAATGCTCTGCATAAAAATGGGCTTTTTTCATAGCAAGTAAATTCCAGGAAAGCATATCATTAAAATATAGAGCATCTTTTGTAGATACCATGACAGGCGGCTGTTGCATAATCCCTTGCTGGTTTGTGAAATTCGTATTTTGCTGTTCCATAAGGAGCCTCCATTTCTATTGTTATATAATTTCGCAAATCCGGAAAGTGTGAAAATTAAATGGAAAAATGTGAAGATTATTTCTTGAATTGATTATTTTGGCTGTTCACTTTGTTATTGGTTTCTTCAACCCCTGGTCCTGCATTGCCTTTTACACTTGCTGCACTAACGCCAGCTTTTGAAGGATTCTTTTTCATTTTTGCCATTATTATTAATCACCTCCATTGATAGGATATCCAAACCATTTATTTTTACTGTTATTTTCTGTGAAAAGTAAAATTGAAAAAATTTAAAATTTTCGACTTAAATGATTGCTTAAAATTTTCAAATATTTTATTATTGTATATAACGACATTCATACTCATTCTAAATATTTTTTTGGAATAAAAATGAATGAGTATTCATTCAAAATCGAAGGAGGAAATAAAGTTGATCCAACAAATTAAAAAAGCTGCTGTCCTTGGGTCAGGAGTCATGGGCTCAGGCATTGCAGCTCATTTAGCTAATATTGGGATACCAACGCTACTACTAGATATTGTTCCTCGTGAATTAACAGATGCTGAAAAAGCAAAGGGTTTGACCCTTGAAGATAAGCAAATCAGAAATAAAATCAGTGAATCAGGCAAGCAAAAATTATTAAAGCAAAAACCAGCACCTCTTACATCTAAAAAGAATATTGCATTAATCGAGGCAGGAAACTTTGAAGATGACATGGTTCGCTTAAAAGAAGTGGATTGGGTTATCGAAGTAGTTGTTGAAAACCTTGATGTAAAGAAAGATGTATTTTTAAAAGTTGATCAATATCGCCGTCCAGGCAGTATTGTTAGTTCAAACACATCAGGTATATCAGTAGAGGCAATGGCTGAAGGAAGATCAGACGACTTCAGAAAGCATTTCCTTGGAACACACTTTTTCAACCCGCCACGCTATTTGAAGCTTTTGGAGGTAATACCAACATCAGCGACTGCTCCTGAAGTCCTTACATATATGAAGGAGTTCG
Organism: Cytobacillus purgationiresistens; assembly: GCF_030813235.1. Lineage (GTDB taxonomy): Bacteria > Bacillota > Bacilli > Bacillales > Cytobacillaceae > Cytobacillus > Cytobacillus purgationiresistens. Next base: position 16,535 of record NZ_JAUSUB010000032.1, read on the forward strand.
GTGAGGACGTATTAGGCAAAGGTGTTGTTATCGCTGCGGATACACCGAACTTCATTGCAAACCGCATTGGCACATATGGGTTGCTTGTCACTGCACAAGAGATGATTAAGGGCGGCTACAGTGTTGGAGAGGTTGATTCAATCACTGGTCCATTAATTGGCAGGCCAAAAAGTGCGACATTCAGAACATTGGATGTAGTCGGCTTGGATACATTCGCTCATGTGGCAAATAACGTTTATGAGCAAGTGGAGGGAAAAGAGAAGGCAGTATTTGAAGTACCTGGCTTCATCAAGAAAATGCTTGATAAAGGCTGGCTTGGAAGCAAAACAGGCCAAGGATTCTTCCTCAAACAAGGAAAAGAAATTCTTGAATTAGATCCTGAAACATTTGAGTATGGTCCACGCAAAAAACTTAAAACACAAGCGGTAGAACTAGCTAAACAGCAAAAGGGTACAGCTAACAAAATGAAAGCGCTTGTATATGTTGATGACCGGGCAGGCTCGTTATTATGGAATGTTCTAAGTCCGGCATTGCTCTACTCAGCAGAATTGCTTGGAGAAATTGCAGACGACATTGTGGCGATTGATAAGGCTATGAAATGGGGCTTCGGATGGCAGATGGGTCCATTTGAGACTTGGGACGCTATCGGTGTAGAAAAGTCGGTTGAAAAGATGAAGGCTGAAGGAGCTGAGATTCCTGCATGGCTGCAAGACATGCTGGATAAAGGAGTAACATCATTCTATAAAGAAGAAGAGGGAAATCTTCATTTTTACGGCAATGGAGATTATCACTTAATTAAACAAAATCCAAAGGTAATAAATTTGAAGCAGCTGAAACAGCAAAAAGGTGTAATCAAGAAAAATACAGGTGCAAGCTTAATTGATCTAGGAGACGGAGTTGCCATTCTAGAGTTCCATTCTAAGAGCAATGCTATCGGCCTGGACATCATTCAAATGATCAACTTTGCTGTTGATGAAGTGGAAAAGAATTATAAAGGACTTGTCATCTCCAACCAAGGTAAAAACTTCTGTGTAGGAGCCAATTTAGGCATGATGCTTATGGAAGCACAGGATGACAATATTTATGAACTTGATATGGTTGTTCGCCATTTCCAAAATGCGATGATGAAAATTAAATATAGTCCAAAACCTGTCGTTGTCGCTCCGTTCGGCATGACACTTGGGGGAGGAGCAGAGGTGTGCTTAAGTGCTGCTCATATCCAAGCTTCCAGTGAAACTTATATGGGATTGGTTGAAGTAGGTGTTGGTTTAATCCCAGGAGGAGCAGGTAATAAGTCGCTTTACCTTAAGCATTTAGAAGGGCTTCCATCAGGTGTTAATTTTGATTTGCAGAACGTTGCAAACAAAGTATTTGAATCGATTGCGATGGCAAAGGTATCAACTTCCGGTGCAGAAGCGCGCGACAATAACTTCCTTGGGTTAGCTGATGGTATTAGTGTAAATGGAGACCACTTAATATATGATGCAAAACAAGCGGTTTTAGCTCTAGATGAAAAAGGATATAGAGCTCCAGCTAGAGTGAAATATCCTGTAGTCGGTGAAACAGGATATGCAACATTATTATTAGGTGCACAATCGATGTACTATTCCGGCTTTATTTCCGACCATGATTTAAAAATTGCAAAAGAGCTTGCATTCGTTATCGCAGGCGGAAAAGTACCATACGGAACAGAGGTTGATGAGCAATACTTGCTGGACCTTGAACGGGCAGCTTTCTTGAAGCTAATTGCCGAGCCAAAATCTCAGCAACGTATGCAGCACATGCTTTTAAAAGGAAAGCCACTCCGCAATTAATGGATTAATAGATTACTAACCAATAGAAGGAGAGGGAACAAGATGAGAGAAGCGGTAATCGTCGCAGGTGCCCGTACCCCGGTTGGCAAGGCGAAAAAAGGATCACTCGCTAACGTAAGACCGGATGATTTAGGTGCACTAGTTGTTAAAGAAACATTGAAACGAGCAGGTAATTACGGAGGAAATATCGATGATCTAATTATAGGCTGTGCAATGCCTGAAGCTGAGCAAGGCCTGAACATGGCGAGAAATATAGGGGCTTTAGCAGGACTTTCTCATACTGTCCCAGCCATCACAATTAATAGATATTGTTCATCTGGATTACAATCTATTGCCAATGCAGCAGAGAAAATTATGATTGGTCACGCAGATACAATCATTGCTGGCGGAGCCGAATCGATGAGCCTTGTGCCGATGATGGGCCATGTCGTCCGTCCAAATTCTAAATTAGCTGAAACAGCGCCTGAATACTATATGGGTATGGGGCATACAGCTGAAGAAGTAGCTAAGAAGTACGGTATTTCACGAGAAGATCAAGATGCATTCGCAGTTCGCAGCCATCAGAAAGCAGCAAAGGCTATCAGTGAAGGTAAATTTGCTGATGAAATCGTGCCAGTTGAGGTAACGATTAGAAAAGTTGGAGCAGATAACAAGATTTCCGAGAAAATGATCCAGTTCAGCCAGGATGAAGGTGTTCGAGCTGATTCTTCTGCTGAAACATTAGGAAAGCTTAGACCAGCATTCAATATTAAAGGATCTGTAACGGCAGGAAATTCTTCTCAGACAAGTGATGGAGCAGCAGCAGTATTGGTTATGGATAGAGAAAAGGCTGATGCCCAAGGATTAAAACCACTTGTGAAATTCAGGTCGTTTGCAGTCGGGGGAGTTCCACCTGAAATTATGGGAATTGGGCCAATCGTTGCGATTCCAAAAGCGCTAAAACTTGCTGGATTAGAGATTTCAGATATCGGATTATTTGAACTAAACGAAGCCTTTGCTTCCCAATCAATCCAAATCATTCGTGAGCTTGGCCTCGATGAAGAAAAGGTCAATGTTAATGGCGGCGCGATAGCTTTAGGTCATCCACTAGGATGTACTGGTTCAAAGTTAACATTATCACTCATTCATGAAATGAAACGTCAGAACCAACAGTTCGGTGTTGTAACTATGTGTATTGGCGGCGGAATGGGCGCAGCAGGCGTGTTTGAACTACTTTAATTATGGCTCTTGTTTCTATAAACCTCAGCCTTCCCAAAAGGTTTTACTAAGGAGGCAGCTGTGGTTAGTCTAATAAAATATTGGAGGAATGAAAGATGTCGAACCAAACAGATAACTTAATCAAAGGTGGAAGCTTTTTAATTGAAGATGTGACAAATGATCAAGTATTTACACCCGAAGATTATAATGACGAGCAAAAAATGATTGCCAAAACTACAGAGGACTTTGTTTCTAATGAAGTGCTTCCTCAAGTAGAATATCTTGAAAACCATGAGTTTGATCGCTCAGTTAAGCTATTGAAACAAGCAGGAGAGTTAGGGCTATTAGGAGCGGACGTTCCTGAAGAGTACGGCGGACTAGGTCTTGATAAAATTAGTTCAGCATTAATTTCAGAAAAAATGGCTCGTGCCGGCGGATTCTCAATCTCTCACGGTGCGCATGTAGGAATCGGTTCATTACCAATCGTGTTATTCGGAAATGAAGAACAAAAGCAAAAGTACTTACCAGTTCTAGCTACTGGTGAAAAGCTTGCAGCCTACGCTTTAACTGAGCCAAGTTCGGGCTCTGATGCACTTGGAGCAAAAACAACAGCGAAATTAAATGCTGAAGGTACACATTATGTATTAAACGGTGAAAAGCAATGGATTACAAATGCCGGCTTTGCTGATGTATTCGTTGTATATGCGAAAGTAGATGGAGATAAATTCACAGCATTCATCGTGGAAAGAGATTTCCCTGGCGTATCTGTTGGTGCCGAAGAAAAGAAAATGGGTATTAAGAGCTCTTCTACTCGTACATTAATCTTGGGAGATGCACTTGTTCCAAAAGAAAACCTGTTAGGTGAACTTGGCCGTGGTCACGTAATCGCCTTCAATATTCTTAACATCGGACGTTATAAATTAGGAGTAGGAGCGGTTGGAGCATCAAAACGCGGTTTAGAATTGGGCGTACAATATGCGAACCAGCGCCAACAATTTAAAACACCAATTTCTCAATTTAACTTAACAAAAGAAAAATTCGGTTCAATGGCATCAAAATTATATGCAGCTGAAGCTTCTGTTTATCGTACAGTTGGTTTATTCGAGGATCGTATGAGCAAACTGTCTGATGAAGAAGTAAAAGACGGAAAAGAAGTGGCGAAATCAATCGCAGAGTATGCTATTGAATGTTCACTCAATAAGTTCTTCGCATCAGAAGTACTCGATTATGTTGTGGATGAGGCAGTTCAGCTTCACGGTGGTTATGGTTTCATGGCTGAATATGAAGTGGAAAGAGCGTATCGTGATTCTCGTATCAACCGTATCTTTGAAGGAACAAATGAAATCAACCGTCTCTTAGTACCAAGCACATTCTTGCGTAAAGCTTTCAAAGGCGAATTGCCACTATTTGAAAAAGCACAAGCACTTCAAGAAGAACTAATGATGATGATGCCTGAAGAGCCAGGTGATGAGCCATTGGCACAAGAAAAATACTTGGTGAAAAACGCGAAGAAAATTGCGTTATTATCAGCGGGTCTAGGTGCGCAGAAATATGGTAAGGCACTTGAAAGCGAACAAGAGGTTCTTGTGAATATTGCTGATCTCGTATCAAATGCGTATGCAATGGAATCAGCAGTGCTACGTACAGAAAAAGCAATTGAAAAAGACGGAGTAGAAAAAGCAAACCAAAAACTCCTTTATACTCAAATCTTCTGTCAAGAGGCGTTCAATGAAATTGAACAAATTGCGAAAGAAACACTTGTAGCAGTTGAAGATGGTGATGGTCTGCGCATGATGATGTCAGCTCTTCGCAAATTCACTCGCCACACCCCAACTAATGTCATTGCGAAAAAACGCGAAGCATCAGTGAAACTCATTGATACAGAGCGGTATGTGCTGTAATTGAATGTTGAGTTAGAGCTCCCTTCACGATGAGGGGAGCTTTATCTGTTTAATGAAGATTGTCGGGGCTGAACAAGGCGTTTCCGCATTTCTAATTATTTTTGTTTTTATATAAGAATTATTATAATTATCATTATGAAAATGAAAGAAAATGTGGTATTCTAATTCAAGGTTATGGTATAAAAATATTAAGGTATGATAAGATAGGGTGGTGAAAACATGGCGCTAACTTTTTATTGGTATCCCAAATGCGGGACTTGTCGAAAAGCCAAAAAATGGCTCGATGAACATCAAATATCTTATGAAGAGATACATATTGTTGAAAATCCGCCATCTCGTGCTAAGTTAGAAGAGATGTACAAAAAAAGCGGATTGGATATAAAAAAATTCTTTAATACGAGTGGACAGAAGTATCGTGAGCTTGGATTAAAGGATAAGGTAAAAACGGCTTCTAATAAAGAGCTCCTTGACCTGCTTTCGTCTGATGGGATGTTGATTAAACGTCCGCTAATGTATGATGGAGAAAAGGTAACTGTAGGTTTTAAAGAAGAAGAGTTTGATCAAGTATGGAGCTCAAACTGACCACAGGCAGTTTATATTATAGGCTTTGTTGCGTCAAAAATTTGGGAAAGATCGATCATTCGATCATAAAATAAATAACCATCAATGGAGGGTATTATAATGAACACACCTAAAGAATTACGTTATTCAGAAGAGCATGAGTGGGTAAAAACAGAAGGAGAAAAAGTCCGTATTGGTATTACTGACTTTGCGCAATCTGAATTAGGAGACATCGTTTTCGTTGAGCTTCCTGAAGTAGGAGACGAAGTAACTGCTGACGAGCCATTTGGTAGTGTAGAATCTGTTAAAACCGTTTCTGAGCTTTACGCTCCAATCAGTGGTAAAATTGTAGAAATCAATGAAGAGTTAAGTGACAGCCCTGAGTTTGTTAACGAATCTCCTTATGAAAAAGCATGGATGATTGTTGTTGAGCCTTCGGATTCAAGTGAAATGGACAACCTTATGAGTGCTGAGAAATACGAAGAAATGGTTAAAGAAGACTAATTTGATATACCACGCCCTAGCCGAATTCGGTTAGGGTGTTTTTAATTTGTCTAAAAGGTATGCATTGAACAGCTACTTATCCACAATATAATGTTAAAATGAAAAACCATATTGTAGGAACTGTCCCCAGAATTTTAAGAATTGTGGGTATAGTTGTGCATAAATACATGCTGATTAGAGAATATCCTTATATTGTGGATAGAATATGTATTTAACCTCACTTTCTTTATGTCTATAACGAAGAGTGAGAAATGGTGCTAATATAGGGGTGAAGAAAATCAAACTGTAATGGGAATTAGTTGGCTCGTCTAGCATCTTAAACGAAGAGAATCAACTCGCTAAGAGAACTAGTTGGGTCAACTAATGCCCCAAACGAAGAGAATTATGCCGTTGGGGGAACTATTTAAAGTATTTAGTCCCCTGACGAAGAAACAATTCTAGGTATCTAACTCCATGAAAATCCATGCCCATACCTGTAGAGATCATGGAAATTTAAACGACTGAAAATCAGCTGCTTCAAAATCGAGAACTTGTGAATAACAGGGAAAAAAAGGCATGAAAGCCACCAGAAATCTTGTTAAAAAGGATCATGTATAAACATGATAGGTTTATACACAAGTTACCCACATATATGACAAGTACGAGTCTGCTTTTCTTTATCGTTTCTAAAAAAACGGGCAACCTAACTAGCATGATTAAGCAGGACTTCAACACGATTAAATCGAATACTGAATATAGTAAGATAAAGCATCTGGCATTGAAAAAAGCTGCAATGTGACACTATACTACACAGTTTTTAGGTGATGAAGATGAAGAGAGAATTGTTGGAGAAGGTAATAATTGTTGAAGGCAAGTCTGATAAACGGAAAGTGGAAAATATTATTAGAGAGCCGATTGAAATTATATGTACCAATGGTACGCTAGGCTTGTCGAAGTTAGACGAATTGATTGACATATTGATCGATAAGGATGTATATATATTGGTGGATGCAGATGCGGCTGGTGAAAAGCTCCGTCGACAGTTTAAGAGCGAACTTCCAGAAGCTGAGCATTTATACATTGATAAAATGTATAAAGAGGTTGCAACAGCTCCTGAGCATCATTTAGCAACTGTGTTAATTGGTGCAGATATTGATATTTACACTGAGTTTTTAGATAGAGGATGATTTCATGCAAGAGTGGTCACAAGAGGAACTGAATCGGATAATTAAGGAAGATCAAACAGTTTTATTCTATTTATACACACCCATGTGCGGAACCTGCCAAGTAGCTGGGAAAATGCTTACTATTACAGAGGAGTTGCTTCCCCACCTAAAGATTGGGAAAGCTGATTTAAACTACTTTCCTGAGTTAGCAGAACGTTGGGAAATTGAAAGTGTTCCCTGTTTAATCATGTTGAAAGATGGGATACCAATAGATAAAATCTATGCATTTCACTCTGTTCCTTACCTATTAGAACAAATAAAAATGAAGCAGTTTGTCTAGGTCAAAGAAAATCTTTGGCCTTTTTTGTTTGTGAATCGAATCTAGACAATCATCTAAAGGAAATGTTGAAGGTCTTAATCAGCCTCACCATAGGATAAACGGACATTTAATTACCCTTCCTCACTCTCATCTGCATATATATTGAACGTTATTTCCATCTTGTATCCAATGTGAAAAGAAATTTATTTTGAGGTTATTTTACATCAGAGAGTTACAATATCCGCTATATTTAAATAGCTACAGAACTCAAACTGACATATTTCTCGGGAAATGAAAAGAATGCTGGGGGAATCCTTCATATTTTCGTTCAGCTTTTAATTAAAAAGTCGAATGGATAGAAGAGGAAATTAAGGATATATTGAGAAATACTAAGGGGGTAATACTTTGTTTCTATAAAATTGTGGATAGTTATGTTGAAATGGAGTGGTGTAATGCTAAAGCTGGCTTCTGCTTTTAATGAAATATATATCGAAAGGGAACATAGTCATCTGCTTTTGAGAAATCCTGTTACCATCTATATTCAAATGGAAGAGGAATTCTCATTAAGGCTTACACCCGATAAACTAACGATTTTAAGAAATAGTCTGCAAGATTATGATATTTTGCTCTCGGGATCAAGAGAGATAATATCCGCTATTTTCAATGGTGAAAAAAGACTAAGAGAAGCACAAGCAAATGAAGAGTTAACCCTTCAATCTACCTTTAGAAATGCATTGCTTCTAGAATCCATCCTTTTTTTAAATAAACCAAATATAAATTTTGGAAAATTTAAAAATTATCTTGACGATTAAATAACTATTTGGTAATATCAGGTTGTAAATAAAAAATTTAATATTCTTATCCAGAGAGGTGGAGGGACTGGCCCTTTGAAGCCCGGCAACCGGTAATAACACGGTGCTAATTCCAGCAGAGCAATGCTCTGAAAGATAAGAAGAGATGATATAGCCCTCTTCTTGATGAAGAGGGCTTTTAAGTCTTTTCTTTTCAACTATTAGAAAGGAGAGATGTAAGATGTCAGAAAAACAGAAAAGTTTACGATTTGAAACAATTGGTGTTCATGGAGGGTTGAAGCCTGATCCAGTTACGGGAGCAAGGGCTGTACCTATCTATCAAAATAATGCTTATCAATTTAAAAACACCGAGCATGCAGCGAACCTATTTGGATTAAAAGAGGAAGGTTATATCTATTCCAGGATACATAACCCTACTGTGACGGTTTTTGAAGAAAGGGTTTCGTTGCTAGAAGGTGGTTCAGGTGCTTTAGCTGTTTCAAGCGGTCAGGCTGCCATTACCTTATCATTGTTAAATATCACCCAAGCAGGTGATGAAATAGTGGCTGCAGCCAATTTGTATGGAGGGACTTATAATCTTTTCACGGTGACACTTCCAAGGTATGGAATCGTTGTAAAGCTTGTAGATCCTAGTGATCCGAAGAATTTTGAAGAGGCAATAACTGAGAAAACCAAAGCCGTTTTCGCAGAAACAATTGGGAATCCGAGTTTAAAGGTATTGGATATTGAGGCAGTTGCAAAGGTAGCTCATAATCATGGGATACCATTAATAGTTGATAATACTTTTGCAACTCCATACTTGTGCCGACCAATTGAACATGGAGCAGATATTGTTGTTCACTCAGCTACAAAGTGGTTGTTAGGGAATGGAACAACAATGGGAGGTATTATTGTAGATGGTGGAAAGTTTGATTGGAAGTCACCAAAATTTCCAGGATTAAATGATCCGGATGCAAGCTATCATGATATCGTTTATAGCGAAGCGCTTGGTCCTGTTGCTTATATTACCAAGGCGCGTGTTCAATTGCTGAGAGACTTAGGTCCATCTTTAAGTGCTCAAAATGCATTTCAGTTTACCCTTGGATTAGAAACCTTGCATGTGAGAATGAAGGAACATATAGCAAATACGAAGAAAGTAGTTGAGTATCTAAAAGGTCATCCAGCAGTTGACTGGGTGTTATATCCTGGTGATGATCGCCATCCAGATAAAAACCTGGCAGATAAATATTTCCCTAAAGGTGCAGGAGCTGTTGTAGTATTTGGTATTGAAGGCGGCAGGGAGTCCGGAGCGAAGTTAATTAATCAAGTTGAACTTTGGGCCCATGTAGCGAATGTCGGTGATGCGAAAAGCTTAATTATTCACCCTGCTAGTACTACGCACCAGCAGCTTGATGAAGCGGGTTTAAAATCAGCGGGTGTTCCAGAAGATCTTATCCGCCTATCTGTTGGTATAGAAAATGTGGATGATTTAATAGAAGACCTTGAGCAAGCAATTGAAGCAGCGACTGGAAAGAACTCTTTAAAAGCGAGCGTGTAATAACAGCTGTTTTTATAAGTAAAAATGTAATTAGTATAATTGACACTTTCTTCTTATCCATGATAATATAGCACGAGTATATACAATTAAAATGAAATTAAATATAGATTTACTCTTATTAAGAGTGGTGGAGGGAAGTGCCCTATGAAGCCCGGCAACCGTCATTTATGAAATGGTGCCAATTCACTCAAAGCATAGCTTTGACAAATGAGAGAAAGGAATTAAGCATACATACCTTTCTGCTCATTGCAGAAAGGTATTTTTTGTTTTTTTGGAAACGCTAATGATAGCTATTCCGTTTTGTGCTTTATGGATAGAAGAGGTGAATAAGGAAATTGATTTCAATAAAAAATGTAAAGAAAATATTTTCAACTAAATCTGGTCAAGTCCGTGCGGTTGATGATGTCAACCTAGATATCGCTGAAGGCGAAATCTTCGGTGTGATTGGCTACAGCGGTGCAGGGAAAAGTACGCTCATCCGGATGTTAAATGGATTGGAGCTGCCGTCTGAAGGTCAAGTACTTGTTGCGGATAATGAAGTATCAAGTATTAAAGGAAGTAAACTGAGAAAGGCAAGGCAGGAAATTAGCATGATATTTCAGCATTTTAATCTGCTTTGGTCAAGAACAGTTCAAGAAAACATCTCATTTCCACTTGAAATAGCAGGAGTGGATAAAAGTGAAAGGCTTAAAAAGGTAAATGAATTAATTAAACTTGTTGGTTTGGATGGCAGGGAAGATGCCTACCCATCACAGTTGAGCGGAGGACAAAAGCAGCGTGTGGGTATTGCCAGAGCGCTTGCTAATAATCCTAAGGTGCTTTTATGTGATGAGGCGACATCTGCACTTGATCCGCAAACGACAGACTCTATTTTAGAGCTGCTTGTAGATATTAATGAAAGACTTGGCTTAACGATTGTACTAATCACCCACGAGATGCATGTGATTCGAAAAATTTGTCATCGTGTAGCAGTGATGGAGGATGGGAAGATCGTTGAATTGGGTAAAGTTCTGGATGTCTTTAAAAAGCCCCAAGCTGAGATTACGAAACGATTTGTCCAACAGGTTACAGAACCTGAGGAAACAAAAGAGACTGTTCAGCATTTAGTGGATTTATATCCGAACGGACAAATTGTGCAGCTTGCCTTTGTGGGAGACTCAGCAGAGCAGCCTCTTATTACTAATTTAATTCGAAATTATCAAGTCACTGTGAATGTATTGCAAGGGAAAATCTCGCAAACACATAGCGGTTCTTATGGGACATTGTTCATCCATGTGGATGGGGAAAAGGATGAGGTTGCTAAAGCAATTGAGTTTATCCATTCTGAGAATGTCGGAGTGGAGGTGATTTCCCATGATTAATGAATCGCTGCCAAATGTGAAGTGGGAGTCCATGTGGGAAGCGACTAGAGAAACACTTTATATGACAAGTATATCTGTTGTTGCTACCTTCATTTTAGGAATTATATTAGGTCTATTGCTTTTCTTGACATCAAAAGGTAATATATGGGAAAATCCGGTGATTAATAAAGTAATTGCCGCCTTTGTCAATGTATTTAGATCGATACCATTCTTAATTTTAATTGTTCTCTTAATTCCTTTTACTAAGCTTATAATGGGCACAATGATTGGACAAAATGCTGCATTGCCGGCTCTTATAATCGGAGCAGCACCGTTTTATGCGCGCATGGTGGAAATCGGCCTTCGTGAAATTGATAAAGGTGTCATTGAAGCAGCGAAATCGATGGGTGCAAGAACGAGTACAATCATTTGGAAGGTGCTTATTCCAGAATCGATGCCAGCACTTGTATCTGGTATTACAGTTACAGCCATTGCGCTAGTTGGCTACACGGCTATGGCTGGGGTCATTGGAGCGGGTGGACTCGGAAATCTTGCCTATCTCGAAGGTTTCCAAAGAAGCCGTAACGATGTCGTTTTAGTTGCAACAGTGATTATTCTTATCATCGTTTTTATCATTCAATTTATTGGAGACATTATCACATCAAAATTAGATAAAAGATAGGGGAGATTTATGATGAAAAAATGGTTATCAGCGCTTTTAATCGTAGCAGTAGCATTATTTATTGCAGCTTGCGGCACATCTGACGAGAATGACAATGGTAGTGGTGATGGAGAGGGATCATCTGAAACGACTACATTAAAAATTGGTGCTTCGAATGTTCCACATGCAGAAATTTTAAATGAAGCAAAGCCGCTTCTTGAAGAAAAAGGCATTGAACTTAATATCACTACATTCCAAGATTATGTATTGCCAAATCAAGCGCTTGAATCAAAAGATATCGATGCGAACTATTTCCAGCACATCCCTTACCTGGAGTCACAAAAGGCTGAACATGGATATGATTTCACCAATGCAGGCGGTATTCATATTGAACCAATCGGCGTATATTCAGAAAAATATGAGAGCTTAGACGATCTGCCAGAGGGCGCCACGATTATTATGAGTAATTCTATTCCAGACCACGGACGTATTTTAACAATGCTTGAAAAAGAAAAATTAATCACATTAAATCCGGATGTTGAAAAAACGGAAGCAACTTTAGAAGATATTAAAGACAATCCAAAGAAATTAAAATTTGATACAGAATATGAAGCTTCACTTCTTCCACAAATTTTCAATAATGGCGAAGGGGACGCTGTTCTAATCAATTCGAACTACGCAATTGATGCCGGGTTAAATCCACTTGAAGATGCTATTGCTATTGAAGCGGAAGAATCTCCATATGTAAATGTGATTGCCGTACGCAGTGGCGATGAAAATAAAGAAGAAATTAAAGCTTTATTGGAAGTGCTGCATTCTAAAGAAATACAAGATTTCATTCTTGAGCAATATAAAGGTGCGGTAGTGCCAGTTAACAAATAAGGTTTAGAAGACTCCTCCGAATAAAGGAAGAGTCTTTTTTTTTAAGTATTCTGTCCAAGTACAATGATTAAAATCAGAATATTTATTCAAATTGTGAGCATCACTGAATAAACAAGAGGATGCAGGCTGAATTGTAAGAATGGCAGAGCAGCAATCGATATGTGAATGGAGTTGCTTATATAAGGATGGAAATGAGGTTTTATCGATGTTGTTTAGGGTATATTCCTAATGATACGATTATTAACGTATTAAATACTTCGCAGAAAGCGAAAAATTTGAAAGGATTGGTTCATTATTAGTCAGCTACAGCTGAATTACACAAGTGAAATGGAAAAGGCTATGCACGGTGCTTATGGAGTAGGTTATGAAACGTATAGTCGGAAACAAGATGTGAGGATGCGAGTAGAGCAAAAGCGTGAAGAGGATTATTTGAAAAGTCAACGAATGGTTGCTGATCTAGACAGAAAGGTACATTCATAAATATTGAAAATGAATAAAGGTAATTGGCCAATACAGGCCGATTGCCTTTTTTAATTTTACTACTGTGCTCCATTACATAAATTGGCATTTTAAGGGAAGAAATAATTAAGTGCTGATATCAAGAACAAGTACAGAAAAAAGGGTTATAATATATAAGGAATGCAGTTTACAACATTGTCATAGTGGAAATATAGTCTAATGTGGTTAAAGAGTTGATATCACTTTTAATTTGTTATAAGATTGTAATGAGAATAAAGTGAGAATAAAACTAAGAAATAGAGACTTTTCGGCATATGCTGATGGATACAAATCTTTTTTATTGACGGAGGTATTATGATATGGCATCAACACTAACAATTAAAGACCTTCATGTAGCAATCGAAGGTAAAGAGATTTTAAAAGGTGTAAACCTTGAAATAAAAGGTGGAGAGATCCACGCAATCATGGGTCCTAACGGAACGGGTAAATCAACTTTATCTTCCGCTATTATGGGCCACCCTAAGTATGAAGTAACTCAAGGAAGCGTTACTTTAGACGGCAAAGATGTGCTTGAAATGGAAGTCGACGAACGTGCTCGTGCGGGTCTATTCCTAGCTATGCAATATCCAAGTGAAATCAGTGGCGTGACCAATGCCGACTTTTTGCGTTCGGCTATTAACAGCCGCCGTGAAGAAGGTGAAGAGATTTCACTTATGAAGTTCATTCGTAAAATGGACAGCAAAATGGAATATCTTGAAATGGACCTAAATATGGCTCAACGTTATTTAAACGAAGGATTCTCTGGCGGAGAGAAAAAACGCAATGAAATCCTGCAAATGATGATGATTGAACCAAAATTCGCTATCCTAGATGAAATTGACTCAGGTTTAGATATTGATGCACTAAAAGTTGTTTCAAAAGGAATCAATGAAATGCGCGGAGAAGAGTTCGGCTGCTTAATCATCACTCACTATCAACGCCTGCTTAACTATATTACTCCTGACCATGTGCATGTTATGATGCAAGGTCGCGTTGTAAAATCTGGCGGTCCAGAATTAGCTCAGCGATTAGAAGCTGAAGGATATGACTGGATTAAACAAGAACTTGGTATTGAAGACGAAACAGTTGGGCAAGAAGCGTAAGCGTTAGGAGGATCACTATGTCAACAGAAACGAAGTTACCATTTGACAAGGAATATGTAAATTCCTTCTCAAAAGAAATGGGCGAGCCGGCATGGATGACTGAGCTCCGTGTAAATGCACTTGATCAAGCGGAAAGCTTACCGATGCCTAGGCCGGATAAAACAAATATAACAAAGTGGAATTTCACGAAATTTGAAAAGCATATCGTTGCAAGCGATGATTATGCTTCATTAAATGACCTTCCAGAAGATGTGAGAAATTTAGTTAATCTTGAATCAGCAGATCAAAACTTATATATTCAGCGTAATAACCGACCAGCTTATATATCTTTATCTAAGGAAGTAATGGATAAAGGGGGTGTTTTCACTGATATTTTCACAGCAGCAAGAGATCATGGAGAACTACTGCAAAAATATTATATGAAAGATGGCGTGAAGGTAGACGAGAATAAATTGACTGCTTTACATGCTGCTTTAGTAAATGGTGGAGTGTTTCTATATGTACCTAAAAATGTGGAAATTACTGAACCTATTCAAGCCGTATTCATTCATGATGATAAAGAAACAAACCTTTTCAATCATGTCCTAGTGGTTGCTGAAGACAATAGCGCGGTCACATATGTTGAAAACTATGTATCAACAGTCGATGAAGCAGAGGGCATTTTCAACATCGTAACTGAGGTAATCGCTAATGCAAATGCGAAAGTGGTTTACGGAGCAGTAGATACCTTAGCAATAGGAACGACAGTCTATGTTAACCGTCGTGGTGTAGCTGGTAGAGACGCACGCATTGAATGGGCACTCGGTTTAATGAACGATGGTAATACAGTTTCAGATAATTTAACAAATCTCGTTGGAGATGGTTCATACGGCGATATTAAAACTGTAGTTGTAGGTCGCGGCAAGCAAACACAAAACTTTACAACAACCGTTGTTCATTTCGGCAAGAACTCTGAGGGTTATATCTTAAAGCATGGTGTAATGAAAGAAGCGGCAACTTCCATCTTCAATGGTATTGGGAAGATTGAGCACGGTGCTTCTAAATCTAATGCTGAACAGGAATCACGCGTACTTATGTTAAGTGAAAAAGCACGCGGAGATGCAAATCCAATTCTTCTTATTGATGAAGATGATGTAACAGCAGGTCACGCCGCTTCAGTCGGTCGTGTAGATCCGCTTCAGCTGTATTACCTAATGAGCCGCGGGGTTTCCCAACAAGAGGCGGAGCGTTTGGTTATTCACGGATTCTTGGCACCAGTGGTAAATGCACTTCCAATCGAAGGCGTTAAAAAGCAATTAACTGCTGTGATTGAAAGGAAAGTAAGATAATGAATGCTCGGGAGATTCGCCAACTGTTTCCAATCCTAGATCAAGAAGTCAATGGCCATCCATTAGTATATTTAGACAGTGGAGCAACCTCTCAAAAACCTAGACAGGTAATTGAGGCAATTGAAAAGTATTATCGTGAGGATAATTCAAATGTCCACAGAGGTGTGCATACACTGGGTACAAGGGCTACTGACGGCTATGAAGGCGCCAGGGAAAAAGTCCGTAAATTTATTAATGCGAAATCAACCGAAGAAATTATCTTTACTAGAGGTACAACTACTAGTCTTAACACAGTGGCTGCAAGCTATGGTAAAGCTAATCTCCATGAAGGGGATGAAATAGTCATCTCCTATATGGAGCACCACAGCAATATCATCCCATGGCAGCAACTGGCTAAGCAAACGGGTGCAACTTTAAAATATTTACCACTTCAAGAGGATGGGACCATTTCTCTTGAGGATGTAAAAGCTACTGTTACGGGTCAAACAAAGATTGTATCAGTAACATTAGTCTCAAATGTACTTGGAGTGATTAATCCGATTAAGGATATCGCTGCAATCGCTCATCAAAATGGCGCCATTATGGTAGTTGACGGCGCACAAGGAACGCCTCACATGAAAGTGGATGTCCAGGATTTAGACTGTGACTTCCTCGGGTTTTCAGGGCATAAGATGTGCGGACCAACCGGCATCGGCGTATTATATGGAAAAAAACAACTGTTAGAAAACATGGAGCCAATTGAGTTCGGCGGAGAAATGATTGATTTTGTCGGATTATATGAATCTACCTGGAAGGAACTTCCTTGGAAATTTGAGGGCGGGACTCCAATTATTGCAAGTGCCATTGGGTTAGGCGCTGCAATTGACTTTTTAGAGGAAATTGGCCTTAATGAAATAGAAGCGCATGAGCATAAGCTTGCTGCTTATGCCATGGAAAGACTATCTGAAGTAGAAGGCATGACAATTTTCGGGCCGAAGACGGCTAACAATCGTGCGGGCATAGTTACATTTAACCTTGATGATGTTCACCCACACGATGTAGCAACCGTCCTAGACGCTGAAGGAATTGCCGTTCGTGCAGGCCATCACTGCGCTCAGCCATTAATGAAATGGTTGAAGCAGTCGGCTACAGCAAGAGCAAGCTTCTACTTATATAACACGGAAGAAGATATAGATAAGCTTACACAAGGGCTTATTAAAACAAAGGAGTATTTCAGCGATGTCTTTTAATAATCTAGATACCCTTTATCGTCAAGTCATCATGGATCATTACAAGAACCCTAGAAATAAAGGGGTTCTTGAGGATGATAGTCTAACAATCAATATGAATAATCCCACTTGTGGTGATCGCATTCAATTGACGTTACAGCTTGAAGATGGTAAGGTCGCTGATGCCAAGTTCGAAGGAGAAGGCTGTTCTATTTCCATGTCTTCGGCTTCAATGATGACTCAAGCAATAAAAGGTAAAAGTACAGAAGATGCATTAAAAATGGGACATATTTTTTCTGACATGATGCAGGGTAAAGAATATGAGGATGATATTGACCTGGGTGATATCGAAGCACTTCAAGGCGTCTCTCAGTTCCCAGCGAGAATAAAATGTGCAACATTAGCCTGGAAAGCGATGGAAAAAGGCATAAACGAAGGATAAAAGAAGATTTTGCTCGATCTACTTGAGATATAAAATAAATTGATTAGTTGTCTTAATTACTAATCATAAGAATGGAGGAATACGACGATGGCAAAGAAGATGCCTGAAATCGGCGATTATAAATATGGATTTGCCGATAAAGACGTTTCCATTTTCCGCTCAAAACGTGGTTTGACGAAAGAAATAGTTGAAGAAATTTCAAAAATGAAGGAAGAACCGCAATGGATGCTTGACTTCCGTTTGAAATCTTTAGAGCATTTCTATAAGATGCCGATGCCACAATGGGGCGGAGATTTAGCGTCATTAAACTTTGATGAAATTACTTACTATGTAAAGCCTTCTGAAAAAACTGAGCGCTCTTGGGATGAAGTGCCTGAAGAAATTAAACAAACGTTTGATAAATTAGGTATTCCTGAAGCAGAGCAAAAATATTTAGCCGGTGTATCAGCTCAATATGAATCAGAGGTTGTTTACCATAATATGCAGGAAGACCTTGAAGCACAAGGAATCATTTTTAAAGATACTGATTCTGCGCTTCGCGAAAATGAAGATATTTTCCGCGAGCACTGGGCTAAGGTAATTCCTCCAACAGATAACAAATTTTCAGCATTAAACTCTGCGGTTTGGTCTGGTGGATCTTTCATCTATGTACCAAAAGGTATAAAAGTTGATACGCCTTTACAAGCATATTTCCGTATTAACTCTGAGAATATGGGACAATTCGAGCGTACATTAATCATTGTTGATGAAGGGGCACATGTACACTATGTTGAAGGATGTACAGCGCCGGTGTATACAACAAACTCACTTCATAGTGCAGTTGTTGAAATCATCATCAAGAAGGATGCTTATTGCCGTTACACTACTATCCAAAACTGGGCGAACAATGTTTACAACCTAGTTACCAAACGCGCGGTATGTGATGCTAACGCGACTATGGAGTGGATTGACGGTAATATCGGTTCTAAATTAACAATGAAATATCCAGCCGTTATCTTAAAAGGAGAAGGCGCACGTGGTATGACCCTTTCAATTGCATTAGCTGGTAAAGGTCAGCATCAGGATGCAGGTGCAAAAATGCTTCATTTAGCACCAAACACTTCTTCCACAATTGTATCAAAATCAATCTCTAAGCACGGTGGTAAAGTTACTTACCGCGGTATCGTGCAATTCGGACGCAAAGCTGATGGAGCACGTTCAAATATCGAATGTGATACATTAATTATGGATAACCAGTCTACTTCTGATACGATTCCTTACAATGAAATCATGAATGACAATATTTCATTAGAGCACGAAGCAAAGGTATCTAAGGTATCTGAAGAACAATTATTCTACCTCATGAGCCGTGGGATTTCTGAAGAAGAAGCGACAGAAATGATCGTAATGGGCTTCATTGAGCCATTCACAAAAGAACTTCCAATGGAATATGCAGTAGAAATGAACCGTCTAATCAAGTTCGAGATGGAAGGTTCAATCGGGTAATAAGCTAAAACCTTCATTTGTAACGGGTTTTGGATAGAATTATATATGAGGATTTTGAAGCGTGCCGATTTTGTGCCGATTTAGATTACCTTTTAGTGTAGGAGGCGAACTTTTCTAGTTCGTCTTCTTCTATTTTATTAGTAACATCTAAGTAGGTGCTAGAAGTAATGTCTGTTGATTTATGTCCTAGCCATTTGGATACATATAATAAGCTTGCACCCGCTTCTAATAGTAATACTGCATGAGTATGTCTAAATCCATGAGTACCTTTATTTGAAACACCTGCACTTGTACAGTGACCTTTTATGACTTCTCTAACCACAGATGGCGTTAAGTAGTTACCCAAAGGGTTTTGAAAAATGATATTATCATCGCTCGGCTTAAATGTATGGTACTTTGAAATTAATTTATACTGTAATGATTTAAACTGATCTAATTCTTCAACTAGGTCAGGGTTCTTACCTATTGAATACAATGTGTGTCGTTACCAATGAGGACTAAAGAAAATGGCCCCGGTACAATACGGGACACCTATTAGCTGTTTAGGCACTTTTTTATACTGTCCGAAGAATGGGGCATAGTTCATTTTAAAGCTTTGGTACTTATTTATTTGTATCAATAAAACTTCATTTCAACGATAGGATTTATGGGTACCGTGGACATTGCTACATTATAACCTTACCTTTTTAAAAAGATTAATTTTATTTTCATGTGAATTTATATTTATATTATAATAAAAGGCTTCAGCTTCATTCAAATAAAAAACCCGACTACTTTGTCTACAACAATTCTAGTCGGGTTTATATAAATAGACTATTGTTTTACGAAAGCATGCTTTTTGTTAGAGGTGACGATAACAATCGCTAAAATGGTAAGTATAAAAATAGCTAGTGGGAAAGAATTGCTTCCAAATGAGTCTAATAAAATACCTCCTATAATACCTCCACCTGCAATAGCTGCATTCCAAACGGTGGTATTCATGGACATTGCGATGTCTACATTATTTTCTCCTACTGATTGAGCTAGCGCAGTTTGCAATAAAGTTGCAGCACCACCAAATGTTATTCCCCATAGTGCAATACCAACGAAAATACTGGCTGGATATCCACCCATGAATTGGAATAACAAAGTAGTCAATGAGAAACCAATTAGACTTAATAAGATAAGTAGTCGAAGCTTTTTATCAATAAGAACTCCAGTAATCCATATACCAATAAGTGAAAGACCACCGAAGATAAATAATGAGATACCCACTTTTGAACCTAAGTTCATTTCTACAAGAAATGGTGCAATATATGTGTATAAGATGTTATGAGCAATCATCCATAGGAGAACAACAGATAAAATAGGACGTACTCCAGAAATGGTGAACACTTTATAAATACTTACCCGATTTCCACTTGAATTACCAGGGAAGTCAGGAACTTTAGCTATAATCCATATGATTAAGATAAAAGCTAATATCGACATTATTATAAAAACAGGTCTCCAACCTAAGGATTCTCCTAAAATAGTACCAATCGGTACCCCTAAACTAAGAGCTATAGGTGTTCCCACCATAGCTATTGCTGTAGCTCGACCTTTTAATTCTTGGGGAACCATCCTTCTTGCATATCCAGTTAGCATGCTCCAGACAATTCCAGCTCCTACACCTGCAAAAAAGCGAGCAACTAAAGTTAAAGTGTAATTTGAAGATAAGGCTGTAACAGTATTAAATATAAAAAACAGTCCAATTGCAAAAAGAAGTAGTGGTTTTCTCTTCCAGCTTTGGGTTGCAAATGTGACCGGTATAGCGGCTACAAGTGATCCAATTGCATATAAGGTAACTAACTGTCCTGCAAGTGAAGTAGAAACACTTAATCCATTACTAATGTGAGGAAGTAAACCGGCTGGAACAGTCTCAGTCATTATACAGATAAAACCAGCCATTGAAAGTGCCAATAAACTAAGCCATGGCAATTTAGGGTTAGAATCTTGAGTGTGGCTAATAACAGACATTCTAATAGATCTCCTTTTTGTAATTTTATGTTTTTAGTCTAAGGCTCCTTTCAATATATATGGATTGATCAATCCATATATTATTCTATTTTTTTATGGTTGTCAATTATTTATGGATCAATTAGTATATAAGTAAGCATTCAAGGAGGTGGGCGTATGGCTCGAACAGGACGACCACGTGTATTTGACAAAGAATTAGCAATTTCTAAAGCGATGGTTTTATATTGGGAGCAAGGTTTTGAATCTACGTCTCTTACACAGCTTAAAGAAGCGATGGGCATATCATCAGCAAGTTTTTATGCAGCATTCGGTTCTAAAGAGAACCTGTTCAAAGAAGTTATTGATCGTTATAACACTTCTTATGGTAAAGTGACTGATTGTTTAGCTGACACGTCGATTAAATCTAAAGTAGCAATAGAAAAAGCTTTAAGACAGACAGCCAAAATGCAGACAGATTCTAGCCATCCTTCTGGTTGTATGTTGGTATTATCAGCAAATGTTTGTTCAGAAAAAAATAATCATGTACGTGATATTGTCTTTAAAGAACGTTCCTTAGTTAGGATCAATTTAGAAGATTGTATAATAAGAGGGCAAGAAAACGGAGAGATAACTAGAGAAATAAGGTCAGATGTTTTGTGCACGATGATAGAAGCTTTTATGTATGGAATTTCTACACAGGCAAGAGATGGAATAAGTTATATATCAATTGACCAAGCTATAACACAAATTATGAAAACTTGTGAAATTTAATTAAGTGGGTTTTATTACCAGTCGACTTCACGGAGGAACGAATAATTTTGTATGTATTCTAGATAATATTCTTGTTTTATAGTAGGGTTAAATTCATAAAAGGTCTCAGAGTGGTGAAGTAAATGGTATGTTGAGGTTCACCATATCTTCACCACGCGTTTTATTAGTGACTGATATTGAGTGAAGAACGTGTAACTGTTTGCAACGAAAACAAGTGATTGTTAGTTTTAACACCGATCCACGGAATTGAGGGCTTAGTGAGGTTAAACTCGTGGAGGTTCGAATTCTCTCAATCGTAATTATTTGACACGGATATTCATAAAAAATACAATTTGTTTGTGCCGACTAAAGTTAATAAACTATCATATATTTTGAAGTGAGTATAATGATTCCCCTGAAAGAATAAGAATTTCAGATAATTTTGATACACTCTGAAATCCCAATTTATTAAGTTCGAGATGGAAGGTTCAATCGGTTAATAGATACGAAAGAGACGAACTATAAAGGTTCGTCTCTTTTTTTGTTTTTTCAAGTCAAATTGAATTAGAAGGAAAAAAGGTTCGATTAAAGATTAGGCGAGACCAGTAACACATATAATCCAGGATAGAGCAGAACTTGAATAGTTAGCCATTGCGGCTCTAAGTATTTTTAGAGGACGTGCCATCCACCTGCCTAATAAGAGTAGGGTCAGTGCATTCCCTTTTAAATCATTCATCTTGTGAAAATTGTTGAAATACTGACCGCTCAGGAATAGGGTATATCGTCTTCCCTGCCAATGAGTTAATGATCTTTTGATTCCTCAATACTGACAAACCTAAATTTGTTGCACTGGCGCCATGAGTGTGCTCGAGGTTAGTGAGCGTATAAATGCGATTTTTTTGTTCCTTTTTAAAAGCAATATAATAATCCTCTGTTACCTTGAAACGTTTTTCAGCCTCCCAAATAATATCGTCAGCGAATCGAGATATCCACTCTGGAATCGCGGGTTTATATCCCGTAGCCAAGACGATTTTGTCTGAGATATGCTTAAACTCTTTATCCATCTGCCACTGGCGCAAGCTTAATTGATATCCGTCATCGTGCTTTGTAACGTGATTCGCCTCGGTTAGTGGCTGGATGGTCACTGATAGCTCTTCGCTTGGAATGGAACGATGGTATAATAGCTCGTAAATTTTCTTCAGCATTTCTGGATCAATCCCATTTCTCACCTGGTGCAGTCCATCTAAAGCCTCAAGTCGGTTGGGGAAATCAAGTTGATGGAAGTAATCAATGTATTCTGGAGAAAAGAATTCCCGACCTAATTTGGCATCTTCTTTTTGGAATATGCCAGTGGAGCGGGTAAACCATGATAATGAGTAGCCACGCTTTTTTTGATCCTGTAATAAATCATAAAATATTTCAGCTGCACTTTGCCCTGATCCAATTACAGTCACTGATTTTCCGTCTTTAATTGCCACTTCTTGATCTAAATACATGCTTGTGTGAACCACATCGCTTTTCGGCCAGTCATGATCGAGATCGGATGGTATCATAGGAACACTGCCTGTTCCGAGGATAATATGTTTTGAGTGGAAAATTGAGGTTTCATCATTATCCAATGACCTTACCTTCACCTCAAATGTCCCATCTTTCAATTGTTTAACATCTTCGACTCTTTTACTAAAATGACATGAGGATAGTTGTTGAGAAGCCCAGTGGCAATAATCACTATATTCGCGTCTTGGAATGGCAAAGCGATTAAAAAAATAAAAAGCATACAACCGTTCATGCTTATGTAAGTAATTTAAAAAAGTAAAAGGGCTTGTGGGGTCAGCAAATGTTACTAAATCAGCAAGGAAGGGTGACTGCAAATCAGTTCCTTCAATAAGCATCCCTGGATGCCATATGAATTTTTCTTCCTGTTCAAAAAAGATTCCATTAATAGAATCGATCGGGTCAGCCAGTGCTGCAAGACTTAGATTAAATGGACCAATTCCGATACCGATAAAGTCGTATACTTTCATTTTAGTCATTTTGATTTTTCCCTTCTAAAAATAATCCTCTAGTATTTTTCTTTTAATCTTTTTAATTTCCCGTATCCGATGGGTTTCTAAACATCCATTCGAGTAAAGTAACTGATACTAAAAATGTCAGTCTTAAGAACGGGTTTACGTTCCTTTTATTAAGGGTATCTAAAAGTATCACATAAATAAATAAAAAAATTCATGATAGAAAGGAACATGATTATGTTATGGTCGATTATCGGAGTTCTTATTATCCTGTGGATTTTAGGGTTTAGCTTTGAAATAGCAGGCGGACTTGTACATCTTTTATTAGTGATTGCCTTAGTCGTATTTATATTCCAATTGGTAGCAGGGCGCAGAACGAAATAGCTAAACATTACTTATATTTAATAAAAGTGACTCAGAATGTGACCATTAAGTTACTTTCTGAGTCATTTTTTGGTTGTCCAAGAAAACTTTACGAAACAATCAAACAGCTTGCTAAAAAAAATAGCAGTGACTCTGATTAAAATAGAAGTTGGCTTCATTTATCCTGCAGAGAAAGAAAGCACCTCCCTACAATAATTGTTAGAGCTATAATATAATGTTTTTAATATATTTTTTTTAGTAAAGGTGGGAGGTGAGGACAATGATTACCATTGGTTTAACAGGATGGGGAGATCATGATCGGTTATATACAACACCGGTTTCTCCGCGTGATAAATTACAGGAGTATGCAGCACATTTTCCTACTGTAGAAGTAGACTCGGCATTTTACGCTGTCCAGCCTCAGCGAAATGCGCTTCGATGGGTAAATGATACACCTGAAGGCTTTCGTTTTATCGTTAAAGCCTATCAGGGAATGACAGGCCATCAAAGGGGAGAGATTCCATTTGAATCGAAGGAGGAAATGTTCCATGCTTTCATTGAATCATTACAACCGTATATAGAAACAAAAAAGTTAGGAATGGTTCTCTTTCAATTCCCTCCATGGTTTGATTGCAAAAAGGAAAATGTGAACTATTTGCGCTGGTGTAAAGTTCAGATGGGGGATATCCCCTGTGCCTTAGAGTTCCGTCATCAATCATGGTATCGAACTGGTTTTCGTGAAGGTACCATACAATTCATGAAAGAGGAAGGATGGATACATAGTATCTGTGATGAACCGCAGTCCGGGGAGGGTTCTGTGCCTATCGTCCTTGATTCAGCAGGTTCTGATACCGTACTAGTCAGATTTCATGGACGCAATATTCACGGCTGGCAAAAGAGGAATCATGCGAATTGGCGTGAGGTCAGATATTTATATCGTTATAACGAAGCGGAACTGCGCGAGTGGGCAGGCTTTTTGAAGGACCTTGAAAAGTCAAGCAAGCATGTTTACGCTGTGTTTAACAATAATTCTGGCGGAGATGCCGCTGATAACGCTAAGCAAATGATTCAGTTATTAGGGATTGAGTATGAAGGCTTAGCCCCTCGCCAGCTTGGTCTATTTTAATAAGGAAGAACACGCTTCCCCTTTTCTCTACATAAATTGTAAGGAGAGAAGGAGGCGTTAGATTTATGGTTGATTTAAAACCAATAGACATAGAAGGACATACCTTTTTAGCCGTTTCAGTTGAGCTGCCCAAGACAAATTTGCTAGTGGTTACCAATGATAAAGGCTATATTATGTGCGGCGCACTTGATGTCGCTTTGCTGAATGAGAAATTGAAGGACCGGAAAGTGATTGCGGGCAGAGCAGTAGGTGTAAAAACGATACAACAGCTGATTGATGCTCCACTGGAATCCGTAACATTCGAAGCAGAAGAATGGGGTATTACAGAGGGAATGATAGGTCGTGAGGCACTTTTAAAAATGGTATAGGCCCATTTGTATATTAGCAAGAGATAACATTGAGTATTTTTGTTGTCCAAAATACTATCCTTATATGAACTGAAGTTCTTAATGTATGATCAACCTTATATGAAGTTTCTTGCTCGGGTTTTGTTATTTTGGTATAATATATGTTAATTAAATAAAACCTTATCATATCCGATGGGGTAGAGGAGCAGATATTCATTAGTAAGCTATGTGAGGATGACAACGAAGATCATAGCTGGAAGGGAAATCTGCCGAAGTAAAATAAATATGTCAGTGTTTATTTTGCTGGGGTTACTTTGAAAAAGAGTAACACTGTCATTATGAGGTATATCTTTTTATGAAAATATACTTGCATAATGGGGAGCTACAGTTCGTGATGGAGAACCTGTATTACTTATAAAGAGTAATGATAGAATCTTCTTCTCTATCATTACTCTTTTTTTATTGTTTAGCTGCTATGGCTTAGGTCACAGAGGCTATTCGATCCTTCATCATTGTCCTAGTTCCTGTAAAAAATATACGGAGGGACAATTTACATGACGAATACGATTATTGCTTTGCTGCCTCCCTTGGTAGCGATTATCCTGGTTGTTTTAACAAGAAGGGTGATTCTATCGCTGGGAGCAGGGAGTGTGACTGCAGCAATTATTCTTGCTGATTTTAATATAAAAGAAACATTCTCTATTATTTATGAAACAGTTAAGGGTGTATTTTTTGCAGATGGAGCATGGAATGCAGGGAATATTTATATCCTGCTTTTCCTGCTTATACTCGGCGTTATTACTGCCTTTATCTCACTTTCAGGCGGAAGCCGTGCTTTTGGTGAGTGGGCGATGAAACGAGTGAAAACCCGTGTAGGTGCACAATTATTAACGGTTGTACTAGGAATTATTATTTTCATTGATGATTATTTTAACGCACTTACCGTTGGACAAATTTCCCGTCCGGTAACAGATAGGCAAAAGGTTTCTCGCGTAAAGCTTGCCTACCTGATTGATTCTACTTCAGCTCCAATCTGTGTTGTTGCACCGATTTCAAGCTGGGGCGCATCTATTATTGCAATTATCGGATCTATACTCGCAACTCATAACATCACTGAATACTCTGCGTTTTCCGCATTTATGCAAATCATTCCGATGAACTTTTACGTATGGGCGACTTTAGCAGTTGTGCTTATTGTTGCAATGGGAAAGCTGGATATCGGCCCTATGAAAAAGCATGAAAGCCTAGCTATAAATGAGGGTATTCTCTTTGATCCTGACAAATCAATGGCAGGTGAGCTGCAAGACGATTTACCAACAAGTGAAAAAGGGTCAGTCGGCGACTTAGTTTGGCCGATTGTTGTGCTTTTTGTTGGAACAATAGGTGCTATGTTCTTGACAGGCTATACTGCGACAGAAGGAAACGTGACGATTTTCTCTATTTTTGAAAATACAGATGTTTCATTATCATTATTTATTGGTGGTGTTCTTGGATTAGTCGTAGCCTTTGCGTTATTTATTAAACAGATTGTTTCTCATAATCATATGCCTAAAAGCTTGATCATGAAAGGGACTGCTGCAGGGATCAAATCAATGCTGCCTGCAGTGTTAATTCTAATCTTTGCATGGATACTTGCCGATTTAATTGGAATGGTTGGGACAGGTAATTATTTAGCAAGCGTGATAGACAATTCAAGTTTAAATACAGCACTCATTCCGTTTCTCTTATTTGTTATCGCTGCCGTGATGGCATTTAGTACGGGAACATCTTGGGGTTCGTTTGGAATACTGCTCCCGATCGCGGGCGATATTGCTGTTTCTACCGATATTAGTCTATTAATTCCGGCAATGGCTGCAGTATTGGCAGGAGCTGTTTTTGGCGATCATGCTTCACCTATTTCAGACACCTCCATTCTTTCTGCAACTGGAGCAGGAAGTAATTTGATAGATCATGTACTGACTCAATTACCCTATGCATTGATTTCTGCGGTGATCGCAGCAGCAGGATTCTTGGTCATTGGGTTTACTGGAAGTACAATGCTTGCTCTCATAACAATAGCTGTTTTATTACTTTTACTTCTGCTTATAGGAAGAGCAATTTCAAATAAATAAATGTATTTGTAGGGAAGCCTGAGAAGGCTTTCCTTTTATTTTTTTATTCCCCTAGTTTTTATTATTTTACTAAAATAGTTGAATATTGCTTTAGTAGTTTAATTCTTTAGAACTCTACCTGAATAATATTTATTAGAATATTGATATTATTCACAAAAGATTGTTTTGACAGATTAATCAAATAGTACTATACTATTTTTAGATTTGATTGAATTTTTAGAGAATATATTCAATTTCTTAGGAAATTCGTCAGATTAGTAAGGGTATGAAAAAGAGTTTTCAAAAGTGGGGTCAAAATAGATAGCTCTTAGCATATCTTTAATTGTTAGAATAGTCAAAAAAAGGGGGATCTTATATGTTTTTTAAAAAGAGATTTACAGCGGTATTGTTAGCATCGACTTTAGCTGCTGGTTTTCTTGCAGGCTGTGGAAGTGAAGGTGCGGGTGGAGATTCTAAGGATAGCGACGTGATTAAAATTGGTGCGAACTTGGAGCTTTCAGGTCCAGTTGCATCCTATGGTCAAGGTATTGCTGAAGGGATGGAACTTGCTGTTGATGAAATCAACAAAGCAGGTGGAGTCGATGGGAAAGAGATTAAGATTACTAAAGTTGATAATAAATCAGACGGCCCAGAAGCAACAAATGCGGCTATTAAATTAACTGAGAATGATAAAGTAACAGCAATAATCGGTTCTGCAACAAGCGGAAATACAGTTGCTCAGGCTCAAGTGGCAAATGGGGCTAAAACAATCTTGCTTTCTCCATCAGGTACGAGCCCAAATGTGACAGTAAATGATGATGGAAGCGTCAATGAATACGTGTTCCGTACATCCTTTATTGACCCATTCCAAGGTAGAGTTGCTGCCAACTTTGCAATAGATGAACTATCTGCAAAAAATGTAGCCATTTATGCAGATAACGCAAGTGATTATGCTAAAGGATTAGCTGCTTCATTCAAAGAAACAGTTGAAAAAGCAGGCGGAAAAGTTGTAGCAGAAGAGTCTTATGTAGCAAAGGATACAGATTTCCGTTCTACACTGACTCGCATCAAGTCAGCTAAACCAGAATTTATCTTTATTCCTGGCTATTACGAAGAAGTAGGATTAATCGTAAAGCAAGCACGTGAAATGGGCATTGATGTTCCATTAATGGGTGCTGACGGTTGGGATTCTCCTAAACTTGTTGAACTTGCAGGTGCAGATGCACTAAATAATACATTCATCACGAACCACTATTCTGCTGGCGATCCAGATGAAAAGATCCAAACATTTGTTACAAAATTTGGAGAGAAATATAGCGGGAAGTCACCAGATGCCTTCAATGCATTAGGCTATGATTCCGTATATTTATTAGTGGATGCAATGAAGCGTGCAGGTGATACAAGTGATGCTACAAAAATTAAAGATGCCCTTGCTGAAACAAAAGACTTATCCCTTGTAACAGGTATCGTAACAGTAGATGAAGATCATAACCCAATTAAATCAGCGACTGTTTTAGAATATAAAGATGGGGAGCAAGTCTTTAAGTCTAAGGTTAATCCTTAAAAAGCAGGCTGTCGAAATGGGGGGATTCTTCTTATCCTTCCATTTCTTTTTTTACTTAAGGACATTTAGTGGCATCAATTGTATCGGTGCAACAAGCCTTTCGTCTTCGTCTTTTTGAAGTTCGTCAAGGCAAGATCTGTGGGATTCAGGGGGAGTGAGAATTCATGGAATGGGTTCAGCAGTTAGTAAATGGTATTTCATTAGGAAGTATCTATGCGCTCATCGCTTTAGGCTACACAATGGTGTATGGAATCATTAAATTGATTAACTTTGCCCATGGTGAAATATTTATGATCGGGGCGTTTGTAGGGTTTTATGCAATATCAGGCTGGGGTCTTGGTTTCTTCCCCGCTTTATTATTAGCGATGACAGTTTGTGCACTCTTTGGTGTCATCATTGAACGTGTTGCCTATCGGAGATTGCGAAATGCAACGAGAATCGCTGCACTTATTACAGCGATAGGGATATCTCTTCTCATTCAATATGTTGTCATCTATTTTAGAGGGGCTCAACCGGAAGCGTATCCCAATGTACTTTCTAATAGGAGTTTTGACTTTTTTGGCGCGCAAATTAGCAGTCAATCATTAATGATTCTCTGTACCTCTATTGCTCTTATGATTTTATTACAATTTATCGTTCATAAAACAAAAATTGGAAAAGCAATGCGAGCGGTTTCACATGATATGGATGCTGCAAGATTGATGGGTATTAACGTAAATACGACGATTTCTGCAACCTTTGCAATTGGGTCAGCACTTGCTGGAGCGGCTGGCGTATTTTTTGGTGTTTACTATACGAAAATTGAGCCGCTTATGGGCGTCATTCCAGGTTTAAAAGCATTCGTAGCTGCCGTACTTGGCGGTATTGGCATTATTCCAGGTGCGATGGTTGGTGGTCTCTTGCTTGGTGTAGTAGAAACCGTGGTCAGTGCGTTAGGCTATTCTCTTTGGAGAGATGCAGCTGCATTCATTATTTTAATCTTAATTCTATTGTTTAAGCCGTCGGGAATCTTCGGTAAAAATGCTAGAGAGAAAGTGTAGGTGAGGATGACTGATGAAAAAGTTTAAAGGGTTTTGGCTGTTTTTAATCTTATCCGTCATTGTATATGGAACAGTTCAGGTTCTGATGAATACCGGAATCTTAAACAATTTTTATTCCAATACGCTCATCTTTATCAGCATTAACATTATATTGGCAGTAAGTCTTCATTTAGTTATTGGAATCACTGGTCAATTTTCTATCGGACATGCTGGCTTTTTAGCTGTAGGAGCATATATATCCGCAATTGTCACAATGAAATTACAGCTTCCATTTCCAATCGCTTTATTAGCTGGTGGAATTTGTGCTGCTCTTGCTGGTCTAGTGGTCGGGATTCCAACCTTGCGTCTGCGTGGAGATTACCTTGCGATTGCGACATTGGGATTTGCGGAGATTATCAGAATTGTCTTCCTTAATATCGATGCTGTTGGAGGAGCCGCAGGGATGCAGGTCTCAAAATTAACGACTTGGACCTATACCTTTATCTGTTTATTCATAACAATCGCTGTCATCACGAACTTTACCAAATCGAGACATGGTAGGGCTTGTATATCTATCAGGGAAAATGAAATCGCTGCGGATGCGATGGGAATCAATACAACTTATTATAAAGTCATGGCGTTTGCCATCGGTTCTTTTTTTGCTGGGATTGCTGGCGGGTTATACGCCCATAATTTTTATATTATCCAACCAGCTCAGTTTGGCTTCTTGAAGTCATTTGATATATTAATTTTCGTAGTATTAGGAGGGCTTGGAAGTCTCTCAGGAGCAGTCATTTCGGCGATCCTTTTAACAGTCGTTTCGACTTTCCTTCAAGGCTATCCTGAAACACGAATGATCATTTATAGTCTAGTATTAGTACTCGTCATGCTTTATCGTCCACAAGGACTTATGGGCACGCGGGAAATTACTGACCTCTTTAAACGTAAAAGTGTAAAAGGAGGGAACTAACATGGAAGCACAGCCATTGTTACAAGTAAAAGGAGCAGGCATTCAGTTTGGCGGACTTAAAGCTGTTTCTGGATTTAGCATGGAAGTTAACCGCGGGGAGCTAGTTGGTCTAATTGGTCCAAATGGAGCGGGAAAAACGACAAGCTTTAACTTGCTTACAGGAGTGTATGTACCTACCGAAGGCGAGATTTTACTAGAGGGCGAGCGTCTGAATGGCTTAGCACCTTACCAAGTAACAAGAAGAGGAATTAGCCGTACCTTTCAAAATATCCGTCTATTCAATGAATTATCGGTATTGGACAATGTAAAGGTTGCCAATCATTCTAAAGCAAAGCACTCTGTTATCAGTTCCATTCTGCGTTTACCCTCTCATTTTACAGGGGAACAGGAAATGGAGACAAAATCTCTAGAGTTGCTGGAAATCTTCCAGCTGCATAAATTGAAAGATGAAGTCGCAAAAAATTTGCCGTACGGTCAACAGCGCAGATTAGAAATAGCCAGGGCATTAGCTGCGGGTCCTAAACTATTACTGCTTGATGAGCCTGCGGCAGGAATGAATCCACAAGAAACACATGAATTAATGAATTTAATTGCCTTTATTCGAGAGAAGTTTAATTTAACGATACTATTAATTGAACATGATATGAATTTAGTTATGGGAATTTGTGAGAGAATATATGTTTTGGACCATGGACAGCTCATAGCGGATGGATTGCCGGAAGACATACGCAATAATCCTAAGGTCATTGAAGCTTACCTTGGAGAGGAGGTTCCTAAGGATGCTTAAAGTTGATGGAATTGATGTATTCTACGGTAATATCCATGCACTAAAAGGGGTCTCCATAGAAGTGCTGGAAGGCGAAATTGTTACCTTGATTGGTGCAAATGGAGCGGGGAAGAGCACGCTTTTAAAAACATTATCTGGCTTATTAAAACCTAAAAACGGCAGTATTCAATACGAAAATAAATCAATAGCAGGCAAGGCAGCGCAAACGATTGTGAAGACAGGAATTTCCCATGTTCCAGAAGGTCGAAGAGTGTTCGCTAATATGACAGTCGAAGAAAATCTCGAGCTGGGTGCCTATGTTAGAAAAGATAAACAAATCCAAAAGGATATTCAGAAGGTATATGAAACCTTCCCGAGATTGCATGAGCGCCGTAAACAGCTGTCAGGAACCTTGTCAGGGGGGGAACAGCAAATGCTTGCAATGGGCAGGGCAATCATGGCAAAGCCTAAGCTGCTCTTGCTGGACGAACCTTCAATGGGCCTGGCCCCAATCATGGTAAAAACCATCTTCGAGATTATTGAAGACATTAACAAAAACGGTACAACCATTTTACTAGTAGAACAAAATGCGCATATGGCACTATCCGTAGCTAAACGAGGCTATGTAATCGAAACAGGCAGAGTCGTACTAACTGGTTCTGCAAAAGATCTCCAAGCAAGCGAAGAAATTAAAAGTGCTTATCTGGGTGGTTAATAAATAAGCAGAGGGGGATGTAATCTCTCTCTGCTTATTTTTGTTGTGACGAATTTGAGTTTAGTGTGAGAAGGTTGCTAATGATGCACAAGGTGACAACACATGCGTGATAAACATCAAAAAAATCAGATGAAAAACAAATCACTTCAAAAGCAAACCCAGTAAATAAATGAAAGCATAGCAATCAATCAGTGATCTGCCATGCTTTCCTCCAAGGTTTATTTTCTCGCCCGCTCTTGTCTTTCCCAAAGCTTTAAGTGCGGGTAAGGGTCATAGGACCATTCTGTGTATCCGTTGTCCTTATACATGCCGTAATGCAGATGTGGAGGGAACTTTCCTGAGGTACCAGGAGGACCGTATCCAGAACTACCGACACCTCCGATGACCATCCCTGGTTCGACAATCTGTCCAACTTTTAAATCCTTGGAAAAGGCGCTTAGATGCGCAAAGTAGTGATAGTTATTATTGATATCGCGAATACCAATTCTCCAGCCGCCGAATTTATTCCAACCCTTCATCTCGACAATGCCATAACTGGTTGCTCGTACAGGAAGACTATAGTCAGCGAAGATATCTGTGCCTTCATGCATTCTTCTTCCACCCCAGCCACGTGCACTCCCCCATGTACTGCGGTAGCTATAATGGGTACCTAATGGAACAGGGAAAGCATGTTCATCTAGGTTTATCCGACCAAAATGTTCGTATACCTTTGCTTTACCGACTATAATGCTTACTGCTTTATCTCTTTTATAATAATTCCAAAGACCAATTTTTAAATTATCATGGTCTGTGCCATATTTGAGAAGAAAGTTAGCGAACGCATGCATGACATCTTCATCATTATGAAGACTGGCTTTTCCGTCTCCATCTCCATCCATTCCAATCCCTTGGAAAAATTGGATAGTAGCAGGATTTTCATCATCTAAATCAGGGTTTAAAAGTCCAACCCATTCTTCCTGCTTAAAATAGATGCCGGTCGTCCCTTCTGCTTTTGGTAAATCTCTGCGCGACTGGCGTACATTTCTTTCGTATTGGTCAATGGCAGCAAGGTAGTACCATGGGATATTGGTAACCGCTTCTACTCGCTTATATAGAGTCAGTCTTTTTGCATAAACATCCTCGGCTTGGTTTTCAGCATATGCAGTCAATTGTAAGGAGCTGATTAATAAAATGAACGTGAAAAAGCCAATGATGATTCGCACGATAACCCTCCCTTCAACTTTGTCTACTTCATTAGTTTGTGAAAAATATAAAATAAAATAGATATAAAATTATGGTAATGAATATTGTGTCAGTTCTTGTCCTAGACACTTTCATATGTTAAAGTTGCATCAGTGAGGTTTCAGTTTATAATGATTATAAAAACTTCCTATGGATTTACAGGATGGAGTGATAATTATGAGCGAAAAAAGTGAGTATATGCGCAAACCGGAATGGTTAAAAATAAAGCTAAACACGAATGAAAACTATACCGGCTTAAAAAAGATGATGAGAGAAAAAGGTCTTCACACTGTATGTGAAGAAGCGAAATGTCCAAACATTCATGAGTGTTGGGCTGTAAGAAGAACAGCTACTTTCATGATTCTTGGATCTATCTGTACAAGGGCTTGCCGATTCTGTGCGGTTAAGACAGGACTTCCAACAGAATTAGATTTAGAAGAGCCGGAAAGAGTGGCAGACTCTGTTGCATTAATGAATCTTAAGCATGTTGTTATTACTGTAGTGGCTCGCGATGATTTAAAAGATGGCGGCTCAAGTGTACTAGCTGAGACGATTAGAGCAATCAGAAGAAAAAGCCCATTTACAAGTGTAGAAGTACTGCCTTCTGACATGGGCGGAGTTTACGAAAACCTAAAAACAGTGATGGATGCGAAACCTGATATCCTCAACCATAATATTGAAACGGTAGAGAGATTGACGAAAAGAGTAAGAGCGCGCGCTACATATGCTCGTTCCTTGGAATTCTTAAAACGAGCAAAAGAAATGCAACCTGAAATCCCGACTAAATCCAGCTTAATGATTGGTCTTGGTGAAACAAAGGAAGAAATCATCGCTACAATGGATGACCTTCGTGCAAATGATGTAGACATCATGACAATTGGTCAATATCTGCAGCCTTCCAAAAAGCATATTAAAGTTGTGAAATACTACCACCCAGATGAATTTAATGAATTAAGAAAAATTGCTATGAAGAAAGGCTTCAGCCATTGTGAAGCTGGTCCTCTAGTACGTTCGTCTTACCATGCTGATGAACAAGTGAATGCCGCAGCGAAGCAAAAGCAGTTAATGGGAGAAACAAACGTTCAAGAAGCTTAATTTTGAATAAAAAGAGTTCAGCTAATTGAAGCTGAACTTTTTTTATTCGGCTGTTTAACTACATTAAAGATTGTTTTCATTTGTTGTGGGTTCTTGAGGCTGCCCACTTCTATTCGGAGCTGAGCTCTGAATTTCTTTAATCAGCTGGTCGATCCCATCATGTACGTTTAAGCTATCTGAATCTGTTGTAGCGTAGCTTTCAACAAATTTTCTTAAATGCGTATCATCTGTCGTATAAATGTTATACCAGCTTGGAACAACGGATTCTGCCATTTTTTCTACCTGTTTAGCTGTACTTTCTGGATTTTCAGAATCTGTATCATATACAATGATCACTTCTTTATCCGTAACGAGAGTGGATACATCATCCACATCCGGCACCTCAGTACAGTATTTTCCAATAATGTCTGCCACTTTTTCACGATCAATGGAAGCATAGTGGTCAGTTCCTACTTGATCACCCTGAATCGGACTTCTTTGATGACGTACGTAACCGAAGTCCTCGCTTGAATGTCCTGTGTTTTGATTATAAATATCTGCACGTTCGTCATTTACATTAATGGTGTTACCGCTTTTGGGGTAGATATCTCCTCTTGCGTTGTCAGTTTGACCTTGACAGCCAGTTAATGCCGCCATTCCGCAGACCCCGATGATTATAAAAGTCTTTTTCATCATTTACACCTCCTCAGTTATATATTTTCCTGCTAACTGGTTTTTTTTCTTAGTAATTGATGGGGAATAAGTTATAATTTAATTATGGACATTGTATTGAATATGAAATTTATCATATAATTTTGATTAAATAAGCTTGTATTAGAAGAGGTGAAATCAATTGATTTGTATACAGAGCTCATGCTACGAAGTGATAGAAGATCGCCGAGAAGGCTTTAATGAAGAAGCATTCCGCGGAAGATTTAGCGATATATTGATGCGATATGATTATATTGTTGGTGATTGGGGTTATGGTCAGCTTCGATTAAGAGGTTTTTTTGACGATCAAAACCAAAAAGCAACGTATGATACAAAAATAAGCACATTGACAGAGTACCTATATGAATTTTGTAATTTTGGCTGCCCATATTTTGTTGTGCGGAAGGTTCATAAGTAAGTTTATTTTTTGATCAATAGAAAGAGAGTGACCATAATCAGTCACTCTCAAATGACGATTAGTCGTCTTCCGCGTGCGGAGGGTGGGCTCCGTCCATTTGTCTTGGTTTATTGTGGTGTAATTCTTTATTTTCGTAATTAAATGCGCTGGATTGGCGCTGACCTTCTTGCCATGGTGAGCTTTTATTTTCAACAGGTTTATACTTTCCGACAGGAGACCCATAAGGTCCTTCAGGAAGGTCTTCAACAGCGAGATCATTTTTCTGTGACTCGACATTACTGAAGTCTGAATAAGCTTGTTCTTTTTCATCCATGCAGGCGGTCACCCCTTCGTATTCGTCACTTAAAAAAGAGAGCCAAATGGCTCTCTTTTACTATTTGCTAAGGCGAATCATTTTATCCTATATCACTTCATATAAGAAGGATCTTAGCTCAGCTGCATTTTCTTCAGACAGCTGAAAGGCATGCTCTAGATATCCTTCTTCATCAAGATCATCTGTGCCAATAATCGCAAATCGGCTGCCTTGAATATCAAGTACAAGCTGTTTTCCATAATAGCGATCAGAGCGGACAAGAGCGAGATCAAAGCGTTGGTTCTCACCCATAAAGCTAATGAATCTGGTTTTTGTATCCACTAAATCATCGTATAAAAAGAATCTTTCTGACATTATTTTTCCCCTTTCAGCAAAATGGCTTTTTCCGCTAAAAACTGCTTCCTCTATCTTATCAGAACCCACTCTTGTTCAAAACGATTTTGGACAAACTTTCGTCTATTGTTCGAATGAGCTACAATAGAAAAGGATGAAAAGTGTATAATAAAGAAAAACCACTTAGATTGAAAAAGTGAAAGGTGAGATAGATGTATTTTGTTGATCGTGAAAAAATTGAAGAGACACTTGTGTATTTAGAAAAGCAACTGAACCTTTTTGAACAGCAGGAAACCTTTGAATCACCCCTTGAAAAGATGGCGCTTGAACGCATGGCGCAAATGATGATTGAATCCATTTTGGATGTTGGGAATGCAATGATTGATGGCTTTATTATGAGAGATCCCGGTAGTTATGAAGACATCATCGATATTTTGGATGATGAAAAGGTGATTGATCAAGAAATGAGCATTAGCTTTAAAGGTATTATCGATTATCGTAAAACGCTTGTACAGGCATATACAGGGATTAATCATGAGCATTTAAATCAAGTATTTAAAGAACATCTGCCAATGCTGTTAAAGTTTCCGGCGAATGTAAGAGATTATTTGACAAAAGAGCTTGGCCCTGTTTCCGCTTTTAGAAAATAATCATTTGAGGATCGGGAAACCGGTCTTTTTATTTAGTGTGGCGACCCGCATTTGTTTGGATTGTCCTGTAGAATATATACATAAAGCTGGAGTGATGAAGATTTGAATAAATATAAAGGCTACTTAATCGATTTGGATGGCACAATGTATAAAGGAACAGAATTGATTGCAGAAGCAGTTGGTTTCGTTAATCAATTAACACAGCTTGGAATCCCTTATTTGTTTGTGACTAACAATTCCTCTAGAACGCCAAACCAAGTCGCTGATAAACTGAAGGACTTTGGTATAGCGGCAGAAGAAGAGCAAGTGTTTACAACTAGTATGGCAACGGCCAATTATATTTATGAGAAGAAAAGCGATGCATCCGTTTATGTTATTGGCGAAGAAGGAATACAATCGGCTCTGAAGGAAAAAGGGCTTTCATTTGCTGGTGAGAATGCTGATTATGTAGTAACTGGGATTGACCGATCCATCACATATGAAAAATTGGCGCAGGCTTGTTTAGCCGTAAGAAACGGAGCCGTTTTTATATCTACAAATGGGGATATTGCGATACCAACTGAGCGGGGTCTGCTTCCAGGTAACGGATCGTTAACATCAGTTATCACAGTATCTACACAAACCAGCCCTATTTTCATTGGGAAGCCTGAATCTATTATTATGGAGCAGGCGTTAAAGGTGCTGGGGACAAGTAAAGACGAGACGTTAATGGTTGGGGACAATTATGATACAGATATCATGGCGGGTATGAATGCTGGGATAGACACATTGCTCGTTCACACGGGAGTGACATCCAAAATACTTCTTGAAGGATACGAACAAAAACCAACTTATAAGGTTGATACCCTCGATCAATGGGATTTTAAATAAAAGGCTCCTTTTCTAAAAAATTGTTGTTTATTCATAGGTTTTGATAAGACAAACCATTGATAACAAAGTTGATTAGAGCGGATGTGTGTGACTCCTGCGGGACAGGTGAGACCACGCAGGAGTGAAGCGGACGAGGAGGCCACCGCCCGCCCCGCGGATAGCGAGCACCTGGAGAGGAAATCAACCACTGCTGTGAAAAGCAACCAAGTATACGAAGAAGCCAAATAAAAAAACAAACGCAAGAAAACCGCTCTTTGAGCAGTTTTCTTGCGTTTTATTTTGTGTTATTTGCTCTATGTGCAAGGCGGCTTGAAGCAGCAGCAGCAATGGCACCAACAATATCATCAAGAAATGTATGGCATCTATCAGAGTTTTTATCATTCAACGCCTTTAAGATTCCAGGCTTTAATTTATCCACATAACCAAAATTTGTAAAACCGATGGATCCATATACATTGACGATTGATAATGCGAGCACTTCATCTACTCCATATAATCCTTCATCAACTTCTACAACGGATTGCAGCGGCTCCAGTAATTTTTTTTCTTCAGCAAGGATATCGAGCTGTATGCCAGTTAATATTGCGTTTTGAACTTCTCTTTTTGATAATACGCGTTCAACGTTTTCGATGCAGACCTCGATTTTTAAATCAGGATGGTATCTTTCCTGAAGAAAATACACTAAATCGGCGATATCACGAATTTCTACGCCTCTTTCATGCAGCCATCTGCGTGCGGTTTGTTCTGTTAAATTCACTACTTTTTCTTCGCTCATGTCTTCACCTTTTCTATTTAGGATTCAGTCAATCACTTTGCTCTCTATAATATATGATGATCACTTTAGCTTGCGAACTTTCACTGCATCATATCCTCATGAAAGTAATCAACAAGTTTTTTATAGTAAATTCATATATATCCCATAAGAGGTTTCATGGAGGAGGGTCAAAATGATCAGAAGGTTATTAAAGGATAAATATGGAATTAATGCAGATGAGGAATTTA
Source organism: Cytobacillus purgationiresistens (assembly GCF_030813235.1). GTDB lineage: Bacteria > Bacillota > Bacilli > Bacillales > Cytobacillaceae > Cytobacillus > Cytobacillus purgationiresistens. Next base: position 55,560 of record NZ_JAUSUB010000032.1, read on the forward strand.
GACTTGGCAACTATAATGCATGCAAGAAACAAGATGAAGTTTATATTTTAGTGCCTGCAGGACATATGGGGGAGGGAGAGATAGAGGAGCTTGATCGAATTGCGGAGCATTTAAAAACAAGCGGCGACAGAAATATAGCACATTTTTTAAAAACGACAGAAGGAAAACCTTTTAGCGAGTGGGAGGATGCGCGTTATGCAGTGTTAAACAATGAACGGTTACAGCTGAGAAAAAATGAACAAATTGGCAGGAAGCTGGCAAAATTTCATTATCGCGGCAGAAGTGTATCATTTGCCGTTGAAAAGACGAGCCGGATTGGACAATGGAAAAAGTTATGGGAAACGCGATTGGATCAAATGGAAAGAGTATGGAATGAAATGCTGTTTCAATTCGATGGGGAGAACGACTTTGATCGGCTGTTTTTAGAATCCTTCCCATATTACATGGGACTAGCGGAAAATGCGATACAATATATAGTTGATACCGAATATGACGATGAACCGTATATGACGGATAGTGGGACTGTGTGTCATGTGAGGTTATCCTCAAAATCATGGGGAGATCAATACTATATCAAGAACCCCTTTGATTGGGTATTTGACCATGCAACAAGAGATTTAGCTGAATGGACGAGGGAGAAGTATTTTCACAATATTAAAACATACGAGCCAGACCTTCGTCAATTTATTAAGGAATATGAGAGTGTCACTCCTTTATCACCCTTTTCATGGCGGTTATATTATGCGAGGATACTTTTTCCTTTGCATTATTTTGAATGTGTAGAGGCGTATTATGGAACTTCTTCTGAACAGCTAAGAAATATGCTTAAGGAGAAGATGGAAAAGTATCTTCAGCAATCAGGAGACTACGAGCGTTTTGTTGGGAATTTCTTTGAACTTTCAGAAAGCCCCCTTCAGCAATGGAATATCCCAATACCTGAATGGTTGATTAGTAAATAACTTTCTATATTTTCAGTTTTTCCCTATAATTAGAGAAAAAGTAGGGGAAGTGGGACATTTGAAACCAACAATTTTTATTACAAGAAAAATACCGGAAGACGTGATTGCTCCACTAAAGGAAAGCTATGATGTAAAAATGTGGGACCAAGAGGATGTGCCAATCCCCCACGCAACCTTAATTGAAGAAGTAAAGCACGCAGATGCGTTATTTACAATGCTTTCAGAGAATATTAATCAAGAGGTATTAGCAGCAGGTAAGAAATTGAAGGTGGTAGCCAACATGGCTGTTGGCTATGATAATATCGATGTTGCTGCTGCAGCAGAGTTAGGTATTACGATTACAAATACACCCGATGTTCTGACTGAATCGACTGCTGATTTAGCTTTCTCCCTTCTGCTTACAGCTGCAAGGCGTATGGTTGAAGCGTCTGAGTTTGTAAAGAATGGGGATTGGAAAAGCTGGAGCCCGCTTCTTTTAGCTGGTCAAGATGTACATCATAAAACAATTGGCATTGTTGGGATGGGGAGTATCGGTAAAGTTGTGGCTAAACGGGCAGCAGGATTTGATATGAACATATTATATTATAATCGCTCACGAAAACCTGATGCGGAAGCTGAGCTGGGTGCTGTCTATACAGACTTTGAAGACTTATTGTCACAATCTGATTTTGTTGTCTGTCTCACGCCCTTAACTGAAGAAACAAAGAATATGTTCACCAAAGAGGCTTTTCAAAAAATGAAGCGAACGGCTGTGTTTGTAAATGCCTCTAGAGGGCCGATCGTAAACGAAGAAGATTTAGCTGAAGCACTCAAGACAGGCGAGATTGCAGCGGCTGGGTTAGATGTGTTTGTAAATGAGCCAATTTCTGCGGACCATCCATTGTTAATGCTTAATAATGTCGTCGCAATGCCTCACATCGGCAGTGCCACAAAAGAAACAAGATACGATATGATGAAACTTTGTGTCAAAAATATTGATGCAGTACTATCTGGAAAAGACCCAATCACTGCAGTTACACATTGAAATGATCAGAGGCTCCCTGCAAGGGCAGCTTCTTTTTTATGGGCAAAAGCCATTCAATTGCACAAATGTAAAAAAATAGGTTTCGTGAAATCTTTTCTAAATTGTTCTATACTTTGTCATCGATAAATTGAGCGTCTTTTTGTGAAAATTGAAAAATAACCTATTGTCTTTCTTCCAAATGAGGTCTATAATGTCTACTATACAAACACAAATGTACTTTTAGAGAGAACAGTGCAAGGGGGAACGGATAATGGAAGCAATCTCAATCGGTTTATTAGGGCTAGGAACAGTAGGCTCAGGAGTGGTCAAAATAATTGAAAGTCACCAGGATAAGCTTATGCATCAGGTAGGCTGCCCTGTTGAGGTTAAAAAAGTTCTTGTGAAGAACTTGAGCAAAGAACGTGCAGTTGAGGTGGATTCCAATATTCTAACAACTAACCCAGATGATATTATAAAAAATCCTGATATAGATGTAGTTATAGAAGTAATGGGCGGACTAGAAGAAACAAAGGAATATTTGCAAACGGCTATCAGTCATCATAAGCATATCGTTACGGCAAACAAAGATTTAATGGCAGTATACGGACCGGAGCTTTTATCTGCAGCCTCAGAAAACGGCTGTGACTTATTTTATGAGGCAAGTGTAGCGGGTGGTATTCCAATTCTACGCGGTCTTGTGGATGGTCTTGCTTCTGATCGGATTACAAAAATGATGGGAATCGTTAATGGTACGACAAACTTTATTTTGACAAAAATGAGTAAAGAAGGAAGCGCTTATGAGGATGTATTAAAAGAAGCGCAGGATCTCGGATATGCAGAGAGTGACCCTACTGCTGATGTAGAAGGCCTTGACGCGGCAAGGAAGATGGCGATTCTATCTACGCTGGGCTTTTCTATGAATATCGATTTGGATGATGTGAAGGTAGAGGGAATTACAGATATAACTGAAGAAGATTTACAATATGCCGAGCAGTTAGGATATACAATGAAGCTTATTGGGATCGCACATAGAGAAGGTGAGAAAGTAGAAGTCAGCGTTCAGCCAACGCTTCTTCCTGAATCCCATCCATTAGCAGGTGTTCAAGATGAATATAATGCTGTCTATGTGTATGGCGAAGCGGTTGGAGAGACAATGTTTTATGGGCCGGGAGCGGGAAGCTTACCTACGGCAACGGCTGTAGTATCTGATGTTGTCGGTGTCATGAAGAATATGCGTCTTGGTGTAAATGGAAAAAGCGCAGTTACACCACAATATGATAAGAAACTTAAGGATGGTAGCGAAATCTTTTCCAAGTATTTCTTAAGATTGCATGTAAGTGATGAAGTGGGTGTATTTGCCAATATTACTACTATCTTTTCTGATCATCACGTTAGTTTTGAGAAAATCCTTCAAGTACCTGTTAAGGAGAAAATTGCAGAGATTGTTTTAGTTACACATCAAGCTTCTCTCGATGATTATGAAACAATTTTACTAAGTTTAAGAGATTTAGAGGCAGTAGAAGAAATCAAAAGTTCTTATCGTGTTGAAGGGGGCGCAAGAAGATGAGATGGGAAGGGCTATTAAAATCCTATAAGGATTTTTTACCGATAAATGAGAATACACCGATGGTTACATTAAATGAAGGGAATACTCCCTTAATTAGACTGGATAAGCTGTCAATAGAGTGGGGCATCGATTTATACGTGAAAACAGAAGGGGCAAACCCAACAGGCTCTTTCAAAGACAGAGGGATGGTTATGGCTGTTGCAAAAGCGAAGGAAGCAGGCAGTGATGCGATTATCTGCGCATCTACTGGAAATACATCAGCCGCAGCCGCAGCTTATGCAGCAAGAGCGGGTTTAAGATGCGTCGTTGTTATTCCTGAAGGGAAAATTGCAATGGGTAAACTCGCTCAAGCAGTAATGTATGGTGCAGAGATTGTATCCATTGAAGGAAACTTTGATCAAGCACTCGCGATGGTTAGAAAAATCAGTGAGACTGAACCAATTACACTAGTAAACTCAGTAAATCCTTATCGTTTGGAAGGTCAAAAAACAGCAGCGTTTGAAGTGTGTGATCAGCTTGGAGGGGCTCCTGATATTCTTGCTTTGCCGGTTGGGAATGCAGGGAATATTAGTGCGTATTGGAAGGGCTTCAAGGAGTATCATGAAGCAAAAGATTCAGGTCTTCCTAAGATGCATGGGGTTCAAGCTGAGGGAGCAGCAGCTATTGTTCACAATCGGGTATTTGAAAACCCTGAAACAATTGCTACAGCTATCCGCATTGGAAACCCGGCGAGTTGGAGTTTAGCAGTCGATGCTATAAAGGAATCAAATGGGAAAATTGACGAAGTAAGTGATGAGGAAATTCTATGTATGTACAGAAAGCTTGCAGCTTCAGAGGGGATTTTTGCTGAACCTGCGTCTTGCGCTTCACTTGCTGGTGTTTATAAGCAGCTTCGCAACGGTGAAATCAAGCATGGTGCAAGAATTGTAGCAGTTCTTACAGGTAATGGATTGAAGGATCCGAACACAGCGATAGAATGCAGTCCAGTAAAACCAATTCTGCTGCCAAATGATGAGCATGCTGTAGCAGAGCATATTAAAGGAGTTGTCCATGCATGATCGGGGGCGAAAGGCTCATCATTGAAGTACCAGCAAGCACAGCAAATCTCGGTCCAGGTTTTGATTCCATTGGCTTAGCCCTCAATCTATACTTGCGTATGGAAGTGGTAAAACAAGATCAGTGGGAAGTGATTCCCATGACGGAAGAATTAAGCATGTATCCATCTGATAAGAAAAATTTTATCATCCAAACAGCAATAGAAACGGCGAAGGAATTTCAAGCGGAGATTCCCCCATGCCAAGTAATAATCGATAGTGATATTCCAATTGCACGTGGTTTAGGTTCAAGTGCATCAGCCATTGTAGCTGGGATTGAGCTTGCTGATGCGCTATGTGAATTACATCTATCCAAGCAGGAAAAGTTGAGGGTGGCAGCTATGTTTGAAGGGCATCCTGATAATGTAGGTGCCTCACTGATGGGGGGACTAGTCATTGGCAACCAATCAAAAACTGACGTTGACGCAGTTGTGTTCCGTGAATTAGAAGTGGAGGTCATTGCATGCATTCCCAGTACGGAGCTTTTGACAAAGGAATCGAGAGGACTTTTACCCGAACACCTTTCTTTTAAGGATGCCGTCCAGGCAGGAGCAGTAGGAAATGTAATGATTGCTTCTTTATTAAGCGGTAATTATGAACTAGCTGGTAAAATGATGATGCAGGATTTATATCACCATCCATACAGGAAACAGGTCGTCCCTCATCTAGAAGAAATAGAAAAGCTAGCACCAAGTCTTGGAGCACTTGGCGTTGCATTAAGCGGTGCAGGGCCAACGGTTTTATGCTTAGTGGCACCAGGCAGGGGATTAGAAGTGGCCCAAGGCCTTGCGGTTGAAATGCCTCATATGAAATTTAATTGTTTGCATATTGACCAAGTGGGCAGCCGTGTCTATAAGAAGAATATGAATGTGACTTGTTGAACCAAAAAAAGCGATGTCTTAAGGACATGCTTTTTGGTTTTTTTTAGGGTGTGAATGATCCTCTAAGACTGAGCCTAAAGTTATTGGGGATAATAACTGACTTTCAAAGCTCGAACTCGAGCTAAAACGTTAAAGCGTAGAAAGATGGGCATTCAAAGATCAAGTCTAATCCCAAAGTAAGAATAACGTAGAAAGATGGGCATTCAAAGCTCAAGTCTGATCGCAAAGCGAGAATAGCGTAGAAAGATGGGCATTCAAAGCTCAACCCTGATCGCAAAGCGAGAATAGCGTAGAAAGATGGGCATTCAAAGCTCAAGT
>NZ_JAUSUB010000033.1 GCF_030813235.1 Cytobacillus purgationiresistens
TTTGATTAGCTCGTTTTTGCACTAAAAGTGCGATGCTGATAAATCAGCTTTTTTTGATTAACGTTGACGTTTTTTGTTCGTTCAGTTTTCAAAGAGCAAGTTGTTAGCTTCATTTTTTCAATGTTACTAATCTCTTCATCGCCCAAAAGCGACTTTATTAGATTAACACATCTTATTAAGTTGTGTCAACAACTTCTTTTAAAAAGTTTTTTGGTGTTACTGATGTTTCGCAGCAACAGATATTAATATACCACCATATTTGGCGGGTGGCAATAGCTTTTTTCATATTTTTAAATAGAAAGATAAAGAAAAAATATTCTTTTTATTCTTCTTTTAAGAAAAGCAAAGTGCATCGGCCGCACTCTGCTTCCTCTTTCTATTATTAACGTTGACGCATATGTGGGAAAAGTAGAACCTCTCTTATAGATGCCGAATCTGTCAAAAGCATGACAAGACGATCGATACCAATCCCTAGTCCTCCTGTAGGAGGCATACCGTATTCAAGAGCTTCAATAAAGTCATCATCCATCATATGAGCTTCATCGTTTCCTTGTTCCCGCTCAGTAAGCTGTGCTTCAAAGCGTTCACGCTGATCGATTGGGTCATTTAACTCTGTGAATGCATTCGCATGTTCACGCGCTACGATAAATAACTCAAATCTATCTGTAAAACGCGGATCTTCTTCATTCTTCTTAGCTAGAGGAGAAATTTCTACCGGATGTCCAAAGATGAACGTTGGTTGAATTAACTGTTCCTCTACCTTTTGCTCGAAGAATTCATTCACAATATGACCGTAGAGCATATGATCATTAATTTCTACACCATGTTCTTTTGCAAAAGCGCGAGCTTCTTCAACGCTTGTCTCTTTCCAGAAGTCCACACCTGTATATTCTTTAATAGCATCTACCATATGCAGTCTCTTCCACTCAGGTTTCAGATCAATCTCATATTCGCCATATTTAACTGAAGTTGTACCTAGGACCTCTTTTGCAATATGTGCAACCAAGTTTTCTGTCAAGCTCATGATGTCACGGTAGTCAGCATATGCCTCGTAAAGCTCAATCATCGTAAATTCCGGGTTATGACGAGTAGATACACCTTCATTTCGGAAAACGCGGCCAATCTCATATACCTTCTCCAAGCCCCCAACAATTAAACGCTTCAGGTGAAGCTCGATAGCGATTCTCATGTATAGTTCCATATCAAGAGCATTGTGATGAGTGACAAACGGACGCGCAGATGCACCGCCTGCAATAGAATGCATCATCGGTGTTTCAACTTCAAGATATCCGTTGTCATCAAGATAGCGACGCATTGATTGGATAATACGGCTTCTTGTGATAAAAGTTTTTTTGCTTTCTTCACTCATGATCAAATCTAAATAACGTTGGCGGTAGCGTTGCTCAACATCTTTTAATCCGTGGAATTTATCAGGTAATGGGCGCAATGCTTTAGTAAGCAGATTAAATCGTTGCACTTTTACTGAAAGCTCACCTACTTTGGTTTTGAAAAGTGTGCCGGACACTCCAACGATGTCTCCTAAATCCGCTGATCCAAAGATATCATATGCTTCTTCACCAACAGCATCTTTACGAACATATAATTGAATTTGTCCAGAAAGGTCTTGGATATGAGCAAATCCAGCTTTCCCTTTTCCACGCTTGGTCATAATTCTGCCAGCGATGACTACTTGCACATCTTCTTGCTCTAATTCTTCTTTTTCCAGCTCACCGTACTTTGTAATTAGCTCTTGTGATTGATGTGTGCGGTCAAATCTTTTGCCGAAAGGATCCATTCCTTTTTCGCGAAGGCTATTCATCTTTTCCCGTCTCACAACTAATTGGTCATTTAATTCTTCATGACTTTGACTCACTGATACCATCTCCAATTTTGTAAATCTTTTTATGTAGGCGCATATTTGCGGATTCAATAAGATTTTTATTTGTATACCTCTATTATTTTACACAAAGCAGCCATTACAGACATCAAAAAGTTCTTAAATAGAATAAAAACTGCCAGTAAGTCCACTGGCAGCCGATTGATAACAGAAATATTATAGATAATTATAATTTTTATGTCAAATCGAAAAGCGGAAGAGCCTGGTTCAGACCCGACTAGCTTAAGACGCATTGGAAATGAAGGTGTACTTTACCTTTAATTCCAATGTGGATTAAGACTTCGAGGGGCTAGACAGCGAAAGCACAATCTTTTCTCCCAACCTAATAAATATTAAACGGCCTCTGAGGCGTTACGTTCTTTTTCTTCCATTTCAAGCACAAGGGCATTTAGAAGGATTACGATGTCTTCTCTTGAATTACATTCGTTGATTGCATTACGCGCTTTTGCATTGCCCCGGATTCCTTTTAGGTACCATGCAGCATGCTTTCTCATTTCACGGACAGCGATATCTTCATTTTTCAGAGCGATAAGGCGATCCATGTGAAGAATGCATACGTCGATTTTTTCTCTTACAGATGGTTCATCCATCAATTCACCTGTTTCCAAAAACTTGACTGTACTGTAAATCATCCATGGGTTACCCAAAGCTGCTCGGCCGATCATTACACCATCAACGCCCGTTTCATCTAACATTCTTTTAGCATCTTGAGGAGTTTTAACATCGCCGTTCCCAATAAGAGGAATGTTAAGGTTTTGCTTCACTTCGCGAATGATATCCCAGTTCGCCGTTCCTTCATACATTTGTACGCGCGTACGTCCGTGAAGGGCAACCGCTTTTCCACCTGCACGTTCAACTGCTTGTGCATTTTTTATAGCATAAATATGGTCTTCGTCCCAGCCCATACGCATTTTTACAGTTACCGGCTTTTCTACCTCAGCTGTTACTGCTGAAACCATTTCATAAATCTTGTTTGGGTCAAGCAGCCATTTCGCTCCAGCATCACATTTAGTGATTTTCGGAACAGGACAGCCCATATTAATATCAATGATGTCAGCATTCGTATTTTGATCAACAAATTTTGCAGCTTCTACTAAAGTTTTCTTTTCACCGCCGAAAATTTGCAGGCTAAGCGGTTTTTCTCTTTCATCGATATAAAGCATGTTCATCGTTTTCTCATTTTTGAAAATGATTCCTTTGTCACTAACCATCTCTGCGCATACAAGCCCAGCACCAAATTCCTTAACTGTTAAACGGAAAGCGGAGTTACATACACCCGCCATCGGTGCTAATACAACTCGATTTTTCATTTCAATATCACCAATTTTAAACAATGTGTACCTCCATATATCTAGATGTTTATTTATTATATTTTTTGCTCTTCTGGTGGAGCCAAATCCTCTAACGTGATGTTAAGTCTTTGAGCTACTTTATCCAGCAGCTGTTCAGTTGGCATCCGATTACCTCTTTCAATTTCTCCAATGATCGATACGGATACACCTAGCTCTTTAGCAAAGCTTTCTTGAGTATAACCTTTTAACTTGCGAAAAGCGCGAATACGTCTTCCCCATTTTTCTGCTTCCATATCCGAACTCCTTTTCTGTCTGGGATGGCCTCAAGCGTTGATTGCAGAGGCAGGTTCATCTCCGGAAGACTGATGTCTGGTTGAATCTCTAGAAGTGGTATGAGAACAAACGCTCTCTCTTGCATCCGAGGATGTGGAATAATAAGCTTCTCTGTTTCAATATTTTCGTGATTATACAGTAAAATGTCAAGGTCTATGTTTCGTGGACCCCAGCGAACGAGCCTTTTTCTTCCAAGATTTTTTTCAACCTGAAGGCATGTTTCAAGCAATTGCATAGGACTCATTACTGTCTCAAGTTGAATCACCATATTTAAAAACTGATCTTGATCCTCGTACCCGACTGGATCCGTTTCGTAAATGGAAGAATAATTTACCACTGAAATTCCTTCTAATAAAGATAGGCTTTTGATCGCCTCGTTTAAGTTTTCACTCCGGTTACCAATATTAGACCCAAGTCCAATATACGCCACATTCATCACTCTATCTACCCCTTGTTATCTCAACTGCTACAGATTCATAATGCCCGGGTATTGGCGGATCTGGTTTAATTACCTTCACAGTTACCTGTGAAATCGTAGAAAACTTATTTAAAAGATCTGCTGATATTTTTTCAGCCACAGCCTCCACAAGCTTATACGGCTTGCCTTCTGCAATCACTTTACACGCATTGTAAAGTTCCGCATAGTTGATAGATTCGTTTAAATCATCTGTTTCGCCTGCTTTTTTTAAATTTGTTTCTACTGTCAAGTCAATAATAAAACGCTGACCTAGCCGGGTTTCTTCTGAAAATACCCCGTGATATCCGTAAAACTCCATCTTGTTAACGAAGATCTTATCCATTGAACTCACCCTTCCCCATTAGCGCGTCCATCATTTTTGCCATTCGGCTAATTTCTTTTACATCATGGATACGGACAATTTGGCAGCCCTTTTGTATGCCATAACAAACTGTTGCGCCTGTTCCTTCCACTCGCTCATGTACAGGCAAATCCAAGACCGTGCCAATCATGCGTTTTTTTGAAGTCCCCAATAACACTGGGTAACCAATTGCGACAAGCTTATCCAACTGTCTCATCATATCCAGATTCCCATGTAAATCCTTGGCAAATCCGATGCCAGGGTCCAAAATGATGCGGTCGTCTTTCACGCCTGCAGCTTTCACAATTGCAATGCTTTCGTATAAGTCATTCATACAATCCCGGAAGAAGGAATCGTATTCTTCATTATCACGATTGTGCATTAAAATAATTGGCACACCAGTATCTGCAGCTACTTTTGCCATATTAGGATCCGCTTTTGCACCCCATATATCGTTAATGATATGCGCTCCTGCCAAAATGGCCTGTTTGGCTACTTCGGCCTTATACGTATCAATTGAAATCGGCGCTCTGACTTCCTTGGTAATTGCTTTAATCACAGGTACGACTCTAGCAACTTCCTCTTCTATAGATATTTCCTCATATCCCGGCCTTGTGGACTCTCCGCCAATATCAATCATATCCGCACCAGCTTCGACTAGTTCTTGTGCACGCTGAACAGCTGCTTCGATCTCATTATATTTTCCTCCGTCAGAAAAAGAGTCTGGTGTAATATTTAAAATACCCATAATTAAGGTTTTCTTCCCATAATCCAATGTGTAGGGTCCACATTGTATGATCTCTCTACTCATAAAGATTCCTCCTGCACTTCCGTCCTGCTCCATAACGTCCTTCGATATTGCTGATAAAGTCTATGAAGCTCGTTAACATATTCACCCTGATAACCAGGGAATCGTTTTCCTGCAAAATCTGTCAAGGCACAGATTTCCTGAACCGAATTTGTTACAAATACTTCTTCCGCATTAAGAGCTTGCTGCAAGGTATAATGTCCTTCTTCGACACGCCAGCCTATTTCACCCGCAACATGTATGATGAATTGTCTTGTAATCCCATCTAATATACCTGTTGAAATTGCAGGTGTAAATAACGTCCCCCCAGCTAGCCAAAATAGATTTGAAGATACCCCTTCAGCTAGGTAGCCATCTGCTGTTAAGAAAACCCCTTCAATATCCGGGTGATTGCCTATCTCTCTTTTTGCGAGAATATTGTTTAGAAAGTGATGGGATTTTAAGCGCTCTTTTCCTTCAGGTGTATTACGCGGCAGCTCAAGCACAACTGCTTTTTTTTCATTCTTAGTCACTTCCCTCTGGAGTTCACTTGAAAAGATCATAACATTTGGACTCAAGTATGGCGTAGTCTTTAAACCCACCTCACCAATGCCTGCTGACACATTCATTCTAATCCGGGCATTTTGGTATTGATTGTTATCCAATAATCGCTCAAGCAGAGCCTTCACTTCAACCCTAGTAAAACATCCGTAGATATTCAATGCTTCCATCCCTCTATTCAACCGAGCCAAATGGTCATCCAGTAAAAACGGGTGGCCTTCATAGACTCTAAAGGTTTCGAAAAGGCCCAGTCCATATAAAAAGCCATGATCAAACGGAGAGATCATTGCCTCATCCTTGTGAACTATCTTTCCATTCAAACTAATATACATGCGTTTTACCCCCTAAGAGCAGCAGGATTTTTTGAACCAGAACCATGGGATAAGAGGAAGTTTTTCAAAAGGTCTTTGCCGGCGGCAGTCATAATCGATTCAGGATGGAACTGAACGCCTTCAATCGGCAGCTCTTTATGTCTAATGCCCATGATCTCACCTTCAGAAGTCCACCCCGAAACTTCAAAACAAGATGGAAGCGTTTCTTTTTGAACGATTAAAGAATGATACCTCGTAGCAGGGAAGGGTTGAGGGAGACCATCAAAAATCGATTTTCCATCGTGAAAGATTTCAGATGTTTTTCCATGCATTAATCTTTCTGCACGAACAACCTCTCCGCCAAAGCACTGCGCAATGGATTGATGTCCTAAGCACACACCAAGGATTGGCACTTCTCCTGCAAATGCCTCGATTGCCTCCAAGCTGATGCCCGCTTCATCTGGACTGCACGGTCCGGGAGAGATCATTAAAAACTCCGGATTTAACTTTTTCATTTCTTCTATTGTGATTTCATTATTTCTTTTCACTATCAATTCCATGCCTAATTCACCAAGATATTGCACGAGATTATAAGTAAAGGAATCGTAATTATCAATCATTAGAATCATAGATTTTCTCCCTTTGCCCCTTCTGCCATTTCCTTTGCTCTCCATAAGGCAATCGCTTTTTTAAATGACTCCTTGTATTCAGCTTTAGGGTTTGAATCGATTACCACGCCTGCTCCAGCTTGGACATATGCAGTCTTGTCCTTAACGAGCATCGTTCTAATCATGATATTCAGCTCTAAATCCCCACTAAAGTCCATCCAACCAAGTGAACCTGTATAAATACCCCTTCTCACAGGCTCCAATTCTTCGATGATCTCCATTGTTCTCACTTTAGGTGCACCAGTAATCGTACCGCCAGGAAAAACCGCATCGGTCAGATCAAACCCATCTTTCCCATCTGCTATTTCCCCTTTTACATTTGAAACGATATGCATGACGTGAGAGTACTTTTCAATGGCCATAAACTCATCGACAACAACTGTTCCATAGCGACACACACGCCCTAAATCATTTCTTTCTAAATCGACTAGCATGACGTGCTCGGCCCGTTCTTTTTCATTTTCGATTAACTCATTGGCAAGCTTCATGTCTTCGATCTCGTCTTTTCCGCGTGATCGTGTCCCTGCAATCGGACGCGTACTTACAACTTCATCCTTTTTCTTTACTAATAGCTCTGGCGAACCGCTGACTAGCTGGTAATCAGGAGTATGAACATAACCCATATATGGAGATGGGTTCAACTCGCGAAGCTGCTTGTATACCTCCATGGCTTCAACATCCATCGGCTTGCTCCCCCGAACAGATAAATTCACTTGAAAGACATCACCTTTGGCAATATATTGTTGAATTTTCTCAACCGCTTGAATAAAGCCCTGCTCATCCATAGATACATCCATCTCATTCGAGGGTTGGATGCGCTCTTCACACTCTTCCGCAGGCCACTCCATTGTCCACTGCTTCAACCAATAGGCTTCACGTTCTGCCACTTGCTGTTCTTCGCTATGCTCATATAGAAAAAGCAGCCATAAGACTTTCTCTTCATGGTCATAAACAAACCACTCTTTAAACACAAAGAAATGAAGATCAGGCATATCCAAATCATCACTTGCAAGATTTGGTATCTGTTCTATATATCGGCCATAATCATAGCTCAAAAAACCGATAGCACCGCCTTTAAAATCAGGCAATCCCTCATACTTATCTACCTTGTACTGACTAAACCACTCTTTCATTAGGTGCAAAGGATTTCCAGAAAGGCTTTGTTTCTTATTGCCAGAAACGATTTGCAGGGTTGAATCTTTCCCTTTTAAAATTGTTGCTGGATTGAATGCTGCTATGCTATATCTTCCGCTTCTTCCACTTTCCAATATCACATGATGATCATATTGACTCGCAATGTGACTGTATTGGGGGAAAAATCGTTTATTAGAATAAGTGATTTTTTTTGTATGGATTTTTAATTGATTCATTAAACATTCACCTCTTATTCATCATACATGAATAAAGGTAATTTTCTAGTTAAAAAGAATGACAAAATATAGAGGCTTTTTAGGGGAATTAAAAAAAGAAACAGCAGCTCATTTAAAGCGAGCTGCTGTTATCATTTATTATTCTGATTCAAATTGGTAAAGGGGAGTGCTTAAATAGCGTTCTCCATTACTCGGGATAATCGCTAGCACTTTCTTGCCTTCACCAAGCTCCTTAGCCACCTTTAAAGCGGCGTGAATGGCTGCACCTGATGAAATTCCACCAAGAATACCTTCTTCTTTTGCTGCGCGTCTCGCTTGCGCAAATGCATCTTCGTTCGCGACAGGAATAATTTCATCATAGATTTTCGTATCTAAAATATCAGGAACAAAACCTGCACCAATCCCTTGGATTTTGTGCGGGCCAGGTTTTCCGCCGGATAATACCGGAGAATCCGCAGGTTCTACTGCATAAATTTTGATATCTTTATATTTCTCACGCAGGACTTCTCCAGCTCCAGTAATTGTACCGCCAGTTCCGATTCCTGAAATAAAGGCATCCAGCTGGTCACCCATCTGCTCTGCGATTTCCTTGCCAGTCGTTAGTTTATGAATTTCAGGGTTAGAAAGGTTTTTAAATTGCTGTGGCATGAAGTAGTTATTTTCATTAGCAAGCTCTTCTGCCTTGCGAATAGCACCGCCCATACCTTCTGGGCCAGGTGTCAGGACAAGCTCTGCACCATATGCTCGCAATAAGTTTCTTCTTTCCATACTCATTGTTTCAGGCATAACGAGGATCGTTTTATAGCCTTTTGCAGCAGCTACCATTGCCAGCCCTATTCCAGTGTTCCCGCTAGTCGGTTCAATAATCGTATCTCCTGCTTTTAAATCACCGCTTTTTTCAGCTGCTTCAATCATCGCAAACGCAATACGATCCTTAACACTGCTGCCAGGATTCATATATTCCAGTTTCAAATAAATATCTGCACTGCCTTCTTCAACTATTCGATTTAATTTTACGATTGGTGTTTGTCCAATTAGCTCAATAATAGAATTTGCCACACGTACCATTTTCTCCACCCCTTAATCCGAGTATTTTTATTGGTTTTATTATTAAAACTTATCAATCAACAGGATAAAAGTCAATTATTTCGCAGGAAATTTGACCCTATTTTTCACTAAAACACAAACTTTTATCACCTTTTACTCATTTGTTCTATCTTTATTAGCACAAGGAAATTTAACGCTAATTAAGATCATGATTCCTAGAATCGACCTTAAATGGCTTCATCATAAAACCATTTAATTTCTACCTCATCTTTAAAGGGCTGAGTGGACACAGGGATATCCATTTGCTCGATTGCTATTTGGCGACGGATTTGCTCTTTTACTTCTTTAAAAGAGTAGGATTCCCCTTTTACATGCTCATGAAGCATGACAATAGCAAAACCTTCCTCTGTCTGAATCGGCGCACTCCATTTACCTGCCTTTAAGCTTTTGGCCTCTTCTATGAGAGCTGAGTATTGTTCGTTTTCCTCATTCACATACCCAAGGTCTCCACCCTGTACTGCTGTGAAAGAATCGATGGATCGTTCCATTGCCAGCGCGGAGAAACTTGAGCCTTGCTCCAGCTCTTTCTCTGTTTGCTGTGCCTCTTTTTCTGTTTTTACCACTATTTGCGAGATATGATATGTATCATTTAAGTTAAACTGACTGCTATGATCTTCATAGTATTGATTTAACTCCTCTTCAGGAACATTCACATCTTTTGTTAACAGCTCTTCAAGTATAAGACTATTTTCAATTTGTTCACGCCATTTATCCTCATCTGCCGAGAGTGCGCTTGCTGAAGTGCCGTATGTCGTTTTCATCATCTTCAGCTCTCGGTCTATTTCCTTTTCAGAAATCTTCACCTTATATTTATTGCCCGCTGCTGCTACCACTTTTTGATCGACCATTTCATCCAATACTTCCTTGCCGTATCTTGACTCCATTTCATTCAGCCAATCCTGCCTAGTGATTTTCTCTTTGCCAATAGTCGCCACGACTTCTTTATCGCCCTTATCATCTTTCCCAAGAAAAAAAGCAACAGTAATAAAATTAATCAAAAGTAATCCAGCAATCACTAACCACAAATGCTGCCTCTTCAAAAATCCTCCCCCTAAGTAAATAACTATAATGAGTACTATGTATTTATTACTTCTTTAAAAAAAGATATCAAATAGATGGGGGTAGCGTCTTGTCTTTAGCTTAAAGAAGACACTTCCCCTCTTTGTTAGTTCGCTTCTTCTTTTAACTCTTCAAGCTCATCCTTTGTGTAATGATACGTTTGGTTACAGAAATGGCATTGTGCTTCCGCTTTCTCATCCGTTTCGATCATATCTGTAATTTCGTCTTTACCTAAGCTGATGATGGCATTTCCGAACCTTTCCTTTGAACAAGTGCATCGAAAAGCAACTGGTTGTTTTTCAAGGAATTTCACATTATCTTTACCTAATACCTCTTCAAGTATCTCCTCAGGGGTCAAACCACGTTGAATCAGCTTTGACACAGGTGGAATTACTTTTAATCTTTCTTCAATTTGAGTGATGGTTTCATCTTTTGTTTCAGGCAAGAGCTGAATGATAAAACCGCCTGCAGCAAGAATCGTGTTATCTGTGTTTACCAACACACCTACTCCAACTGAGGAAGGCGTCTGCTCAGATGTTACGAAATAATAGGTGAAGTCATCGCCCAACTCTCCTGAAACAAGCGGTACTTGACCTGAGAAATTCTCTCGCATGCCAATATCTTTGATGACCGTTAATGTTCCTTCTGTCCCGACCGCACGGCGGACATCAAGCTTACCGTTTGCATTTAAGTCGAAGTGAACTTGTGGGTGGGTAACATATCCACGGACCTCACCTATCGCATTGCTATCTACAAGAATCGGCCCTAGTGGACCATTTCCTTCAATCTTGATTGTGATTTTATCATTGCCTTTTACCATAGCCCCCATCATCACACCTGCTGTCATCGTTCTGCCTAAAGCGGCTGATGCTGTTGGCCATGTTTGATGCCTTCTCTGTGCCTCACCGACAGATTCAGTTGAACGGACGGCATACGCCCTGACTTGTCCATCATACGCTAACGCTTTTACTAAATAATCATTCATTTTTAAAACCCCTTTCCGAATGCAAAGATGCACCTTTTTCCACGATGTTTATCGGCAACGGTACCGATTATTATATGAATACTACTTTTTTATCGTATCCACATTTCGTTTATAAATAAGCTGCAGCCCTTTTAATGTTAAAAACGGATCTACAACATCAATAATATTTGATTCTTTAGCAATCAGATTAGCAAGGCCACCTGTTGCAATGACAGTCGCTTTCATAGTGGATTCGTCCTTCATTCGTTTGACGATACCTTCTACTTGACCCACATAGCCAAACAAAATCCCAGCCTGCATCGCTGAAACTGTATTTTTACCAACGATACCCTCGGGACGTGCTATTTCTATTCTTGGAAGCTTTGCTGCTCTTGAATAAAGCGCTTCTGTGGAAATCCCAATACCAGGTGCAATGGCACCACCCATATATTGCTTATGTTCATTAATATAGCAGTACGTAGTGGCTGTACCGAAATCAACAATAATGAGAGGAGATCCGTATTCATGAATGCCTGCAATCGCATTCACAATTCTGTCCGCTCCAACTTCTTTCGGATTATCATATTTAATGTTTAGACCTGTTTTAATGCCTGGCCCAACAACTAGCGGTTTTATATGGAAGTATTTTTGACACATTCTCTCTAGCGAGAACATGATGGGAGGTACTACAGAAGAAATAATGATTCCATCAATATCAGAAAATGAAAGCTTTTCATGCTCAAACAACGATTTAACAATCATCGCGTACTCATCCTCTGTTTTATGACGGTCCGTCTCAATGCGCCAATGATACTTTAACTCATCACCTTTATATACACCCAGAACCATATTCGTGTTCCCTATATCAAAAACAAATATCAATCATCTCACCACTTTATATATAATATAAAACCAAATTTCACTGAAAACATCATATCACACCTCACCCAAAATCGTATAATTAATTATCTTAGCAAAGCCCTCATCGGTGCCTGTCACCTCCAAGATTCGACACACTTGTCGAACCTTGGAGGTGACAGGCACCTTAAAGCAAAAATAAAAAAACGCCCATCGCTGGGCGCTTTTTTATTTCTTACGATCTTCGTCGATGGCTGGTGGGTTTTCTTCTTCAGCAGGAGATTTCTTTTCAACTACTTCAGTAATTTCGCCTTCACCGTCTTGTTCATCGTCTTTTTTGATATTGATCTTCACTTTTACATCTTCTGAAGTTTCGATTTGTTTAACAGAACGGTCTGGTAATGTACCATGATCAGCTAAGTGATTGATCTGTTCAGCATCCAAAGTTTCTACTTCAAGAAGCGTTTTAGCGATAAGATCCAGCTTGTCACGATGCTCAGTAAGGATCTGTCTGCATCGTTCATAGCTTTCTTTTATCATACGTTGTATTTCTAAATCAATTTCATATGCAATGGCATCTGAATAATTTTGGTCGTTATTAAAGTCTCTTCCAAGGAAGACTTGCCCACCTTGTGCTTGACCGAATTGAAGAGGTCCAAGTTTTTCACTCATACCAAATTCAGTTACCATTCGGCGCGCAATGCCAGTGGCACGTTGGAAGTCATTGTGTGCACCTGTGCTGACTTCACCGAAAACAATTTCTTCAGCAACACGGCCACCAAGTAATCCTACGATTTTGTCAAGAAGTTCTGGCTTTGTTTGGAAATAACGATCTTCTTTAGGAAGCATCACCGCATATCCCCCAGCTTGACCACGAGGGACAATCGTTACTTTGTGAACCATTTCGGCTTCATCCAAGATTAACCCGATCACTGTGTGTCCAGCTTCATGGAAAGCAACAATGTTTCTTTCCTTCTTAGATATGACACGGCTCTTCTTCGCAGGTCCTGCGATCACACGGTCCGTTGCTTCATCGATATCTGTCATATCTACTTTCTTCTTGTTTCGGCGAGCAGCTACGAGAGCAGCCTCATTAAGAAGATTTTCTAAATCTGCACCAGAGAATCCAGGCGTGCGCTGAGCAATCGCTTTAAGATTAACCCCTTCATCCAATGGTTTGTTTTTAGCATGTACTTGCAATACTGCTTCACGACCTGTTACATCTGGGCGTTCAACTGTAATTTGACGGTCAAAACGTCCTGGACGCAATAACGCTGGATCTAGAATATCAGGGCGGTTTGTTGCTGCAATGATAATGATTCCTTCATTAGCTCCGAAACCATCCATTTCAACAAGCAATTGGTTAAGCGTTTGTTCACGCTCATCATGGCCTCCGCCTAATCCTGCTCCACGCTGACGTCCAACTGCATCAATCTCATCAATGAAGATAATACAAGGTGCGTTTTTCTTAGCATTCTCAAATAAGTCACGAACACGTGATGCACCAACACCGACAAACATTTCAACAAAATCTGATCCACTAATAGAGAAGAATGGTACGCCTGCTTCACCTGCTGCTGCACGTGCAAGCAATGTTTTACCAGTACCTGGAGGTCCTACTAAAAGAACACCCTTTGGAATTCTCGCTCCTAATTCAGCAAATTTTCTTGGGTCTTTCAAGAACTCTACTACCTCAACTAGCTCTTGTTTCTCTTCATCCGCTCCAGCTACATCTTTAAAGCGAACTTTCTTTTTACTCTCATCATATAGCTTCGCTTTGCTTTTACCGAAGTTCATCACACGGCCACCGCCGCCTTGCGCTTGGTTAAGCAAGAAGAAGAATAGAATGAAAATGATAATAAATGGAATGATTGAAGTAAAGAACGTTACCCAGCCGCTAGTTTCTTTAGCTGGAATAATTTCCACCTTTGAACTTTGAGTTAGCTCTTCGACACGATCAAGGATAGCATCACTATTAGCAACGTACGTAATAAAGTACTTTCCTTCCTCGTAATCCTCCAGTTGACCTCTTACCTCAAATACGCCTCTTTCAGGCTGCAAGGAGACTGATTTAAGCTCTCCACTTTCTAAAAACCCGACAAATTCGTCATATGTAACCTGTTCTGTCGGTTCGTTGTTGCCGTTAAAGAAGCTGACAACCCCTATAATGACTAAAAATATTAATAAATAAAAGATGGTATTTCGGAAAATACGATTCATCCCTTACCTCCTCCCACGGTAAACAAACTACATAGTATAGTATCATAGAAAATCGTGCCAATACAAGGATTTACACTTATCATAACCGGGTCTATTCTTGTTGCATTTACGGGTTTTCGCATAGCGTTTCACTTAATATATTTCACTTAGTTATTATTGCTATATACCTCTGGTTTAAGAACGCCAATATATGGTAAATTACGATATCTCTCTGCATAATCCAGACCGTAACCGACCACAAATTCGTCAGGAACATCAAACCCGACATAGTCTGCTTTAATAGCTGCTTTGCGTCCTGTTGGTTTATCAAGCAGTGTGACAATCTTAATCGTCTTCGCTTTTCTGTAGCGGAACAGCTCAACTAAATAACTTAAAGTCAACCCGCTATCAATGATATCTTCAATAATTAAAATATCGCGGCCTTCAACCGATGTATCAAGATCCTTTAATATCTTAACTTCACCAGTAGAAACCATTGAATTTCCGTAGCTTGAGACATCCATGAAGTCCATTTCAAGATGTGTATCCACACGCTTTAATAAATCGCTCATAAATGGCATCGCACCTTTTAACACACCGATTGCCAATGGGAAACGACCTTGATACTCCTCAGTCAGATGAGCGCCTAAGTCCTTAATTTTCGCCTGAAGCTCTTCTTCAGTTATCAATACCTTTTCAATATCCTGTTTCATCATAATTACATGTGCCCCCTAGAAGATCATTGCTTTATGTATTTCAGCAGAATGTAGATTTTATCAAAATGACTTTGTACTGTTTCTTGATATTTTTTTAAACCGGGAAGCCATAAGATTCGACCATCTCCATCTGTCACAACAGGCCAGGTCTTTCTTTCATGCAATGGCACCTTTTGGTCTATAAAAATATCCTTTAACTTTTTGCTGCCTCTTATTCCCCTTAATGTCATTCGATCCCCATCTTTTCGCGTTCGAATAATTAAAGGAAGAGTCAACGATGAAGGTAAAAGCAGCCAATCAGAGCAGCTATCGCCTTCATTTTTATCGGTGTATTCTAACGTAATCCTTCCCCCATATGGAAGCTTTATTTCCCCAGGTCCATGAAGGTTAAAACAATATGTATGTACAGGTGCTTTTATAGAAAAATGAAAATAGCATTTTTGATAAGAGCGTACAATCGTTAAACCGTTTGGGAAATTCAAGGTCCCTGATGGGTGGGGATTGGTAAGCAAGGAAAAAACATTCTCGATATGCGTTGCAGATAAAGAAGGCGGCTTTTCCTGATATAGATAGTTTAATATTAGTTGAATCCCTCTTCTTTGTAAAGGCATTGGCACACTACTAAAAGAGTCAATATTAAGGACTATCTCGCCTGGTTGTTTCTTATCCATTACTCTATTCATATAATCGGCCGTTAATTCCTGCAGGAACGCTTCATCTCTTCGCAACTCTTCGCTGAATCTCTGAAAATGTTCATGAACTTGGGGATTTTCCTGCCTTAAAAATGGTAACACTTTTTTTCTAAATCTATTTCTGCTGTAGATACCTTTTTCATTACTAGGGTCCCGCCTTGGCTCAATCTGATGCTCCCCGCAGTAATCTTCAATCTCTTTTCGGCTTAAGCAAAGAAATGGTCTCAAAATTTCTCCCTTACCAAAAGGTCTCTTAAAAGGAATGCCTGCTCTAGCACTGCCGGTACTTCCTCTCGTTAGCCTCATAAGGACCGTTTCTATTTGATCATCTCCATGATGACCTAACGCCAAATAATCTAGCTCCTTATCTTCCATAACCTCTTCATAAAATTGATAGCGGCAAATTCTTGCAGCGTTTTGGGAGCTCTGCCCAGTCCTCTCCATATACTCAGTTACGTTCACTCTTTTCATCGTAAAAGGGATTTTTCTCTCCTCACAAAAACGCTGTACAAATAATGCGTCCTCATAAGATTCTTCTCCCCTAAACATATGATCGACATGAATAGCAACAATATGAAATGGCGTCTGCTTTTTCTGCCTATGCAAATAATGAAGAAGTGCCATGGAGTCAGGGCCGCCAGACACTCCAACCCCTATTTTCTTTTCTTTTAACTCCACGTCTTTATTTATTAAATAAGACTTTACCTTTGAATCAATCATACTAATCTTCCTTATCGATTGCGTTTTCATTCTCTTCAAGCATATCACTTTTGTATTGAACTTTTCAAAAAGATAAGGGCCTGTATGCTTCTTCTGTTAGGCTGGAACTCTTGACCAACTGCTTGTCGCCCCTGGGCGAGCCGCCTGCGCTTTTCTTTGTCCAGCTCCGGCGGCTAGGGGCTCGAGGTCTTAAGGCACATTGGAATTGAAGGAAAGACCGCCTTCATTCCCAATGTGCCTTAAGCTTGTCGCCCCTGGGCGAGCCGCCTGCGCTTTTCAGATTACCTGCCCATATATATAGAAAAAGTATAGGCAGGAGATGAGGAGGATGAGCATGAGGGTTTCGGCTACCCCTCCCTTTTTCTTCTTTTTCTGCTGCTTTAGAGGGGCAGTTGCATGAGCTTGTTGGGCGGGCTTGGTGTGTTTCTGCATTCTTGTTTGCTGCTGACCAGTTGAACCTTGCATGTTCTCTATTAGTGATTGTCTCATTTCAAGCGCTGAGTGATATTTTCCTTGTAGCGCATGTAGGATGACTGATTCATACGGCTGTAATTGTTTACTCTGCTTTACCCTTTCTTTAAGCTGTTCCAAACCTCCTGCATCTTTATTAAACCGGCTAGGATAGGCACAGTTAATCAGGATCATCGCTACGGCGAATAAATCGTACGTGGGGTCTGCTTTACGAGAGCCGAGTCCCCAGTAACCCCGATCATAGAATTCTGTAAATTCCTTAATTGCCCTTCCTTGAATGGTCGTTCCGCCTACATCTATACATCTTATTTTAGGTGGTGGGCCTGTAACAATTAAATTCTCCGGTTTGAGATCTCCAAATACCCAGCCAGCTTTGTGCAGCTTATCCAGATCACTTAATAACTGCAAAATGAGTACTGCCGTCCATGAGTCTCCTTTTTGTTTAATAAAGCTAAGTAAGTCTGGCCCTTGTATATATTCCATTACATAAAAAGAGATTACTTTCCCTTGTGTTTTCCAATCATCGACATCAAGCAAAGAAGGTCCCAGGGGTGACCCTTGGACCTTTGAAAAGGATTTTAGCACATTGACTTCAGATGTAACCGAAATGCCGTTATCACTCATTTTTAATGCTACATGCTGATTTCTGAACTTTGCTAAATAGACAACTCCGTTTGCACCGTAGCCTAATTCCTTTTCAATTAAATAGCGATTTTGATGCCATTTTCCATCTATGACCGTTCCCCGATTAACATTAAATTGACTCTTCATAGAATTCATCATCATCACGGGAAAGCAGGCTTCTTAAAGATTTTTTCTTTTTGAAATAAGTTAAGGCTTCACGAATGGCAGGTCCAGTTGGAGTAGTACCTCCAGTTGTCAATTTTGAAAAAATACTAGTGAGTGATTCAAGTTTAGGTGTCCAATCCAGCATTTTTTCGACATCATTCTTTTTCCCGGGAAATACGAATAATGAGAATCTGTTTTGACCCGAACGAGCATTAAGGCTTAAAGATAGATCAAACAGCGCTTCCTTCACCGTTGGAAGCTTTTGCTTCATACTCGCGCTTGTGTCGACAAGAATTAAGACCTCAAGCTCAACCGTCTCTCCCAGCTCATCAACAACCTCCATGACTTCGCCCCTTTTATCAGGAGGAAGATCCTCTACGGTTTGCCTATTTCCTAAAATTTGCGATAACTCTCGATTTACGACGCCTTGTAATGTTTGGGTCATCGCTTTTCTTGTTACCATTTGTACCGTTTGTGAAAGCTGCTTCGCATATACTACTTGGCTGACACCACCACCTGACATTGCCATTCCTTCAATTTCCTGCATTCCTTGGTCATCAATTACATCATTTTCCATTACCCCTATAACATTCACCGTAATTCCCTGCTCTTTGGCCAGCGCAGCCATTGCAATCGGGTCTTCTCCTTGGTTAGAGCATCCATCAGTAATAAGCAAAATTTGCTTCAAAGTTCCAGTTCTCATCCTTTTTCCCTCCAAATCTGAAATGCAGAGGTGGCTTGTTCAGGGGCGACAAGCATAAGGCGAGTAGCCCATAAAGGTC
This sequence comes from Cytobacillus purgationiresistens, assembly GCF_030813235.1. GTDB lineage: Bacteria > Bacillota > Bacilli > Bacillales > Cytobacillaceae > Cytobacillus > Cytobacillus purgationiresistens. The sequence continues at coordinate 18,395 of NZ_JAUSUB010000033.1, forward strand.
GATTTTCACCTTTATAGGTTGCTAGTCTATGACCTCGAGCCCCTAGCCACCGTGGCTAGACATTATGAATTATTACCATTTTCAACGGAAATTGAAGGAAATATACATAAAACTGCGGATATAAGGAGAAGATAATCCATTCGATACTCCACCTAAAAACAGTTCACTTAGGAATTAAGCGGTTTAACCTATTTAATTGGCTTTCTTTTGTGTCGAAATACTAGACCATTTAGGGATATTATGTTTGATTTTTGAAACAACGACTGTCATATCATCTTCAATATTGCCTGACCTTGATCGGATTACCTCTTCCATGATTAGATCAGCCACTTCCTGCGGATCATCCGTTTTTAATTCAGTAATTTTACGCTTCATCCATAAATCGAAATTTTCCACATGCTTCGGCCCCTCGAAAATGCCATCGCTCATCATGACTAATAAATCCTCTGCCTTCAGTTGCTTGCTTACGACATCTACATCGAAATCCTCTATGATTCCAATTGGCAGATTACTTGCCTGGATCTTCATGACCTGTGTGCCACGCTTAACAAAGCTTGGTGTGGAACCGATTTTCAAAAACTTCGCATCAGCGTTCTGCAAATCAATCATTGCTAAGTCTAAAGTGGAGAAAATTTCATCTGTTGTTCGCAAGGAAAGAACAGAATTGACCGATTTGATCGCCACTTGCTCTTCAATCCCTGACTGCAATATTTTTTGTAATAACTGGAGGGTTTCTTGACTTTCACTATGCGCTCTCTCTCCATTGCCCATTCCATCACTTATGGCAATCGCATATTTTCCGCTTCCCAGTTCAATCATTGAATAACTGTCACCTGATACAAGTCCACCATCCTTTGCTGCATGTGCAACGCCTGTTTCAACAACAAATGCTTTGGCTGAACCGAAAGAAACATGACAGAAATCGCTCGCAAATGCAGCGCATTCTTCAGAATTAACGAGAATCGTCTCACCCAATATATCTGACAGCATCGGGGCGATCAGTTTCTCGCATTCCCCATGGCCATTGCAATATGGAATAGTCATTTCAATATCGACATTCCCTTGCTCTAGGCTGTAAATCTCCACCTGTTCTATTTGCACGCCAAATTCCTGCATCGCCTGTAAAATAAGCTCTTCTTGTTTATGGTGGTTCTCCCTCTCTCTTTGAATCTCTTTTGCAAAATTCCCCATTACAGCCGATACACCCAACAGTTGATCGGCAACAAGCTTTCTGCTTTCCTGCACTTGCTTTTTCAATCTTTGATTCGCTTTAAAAAAGGTTAATTCCTGTTGGATAACTTCAGTTGTTTTTTTCGACCGCGTACAATGCTTTTCCCACTCTCTCTCCAACCTAGGAGAAACAGCACCTTCATTTTGATCCAAATCATTCATAATTTCTTTCATATAGTCATAGGTTGTATTAAAGTTCCTTGACCAGCAGTGATCCTTCTTAAAGCATGTCTGACAGGTCTTCTCTGTCACATTGCTTAAAAAATAATCGAGTTCTCGATCCGTATCCTCCTCCCATTCAGAAGGTTCATTATTAGATGAGAAGCTTTTTGAAAGTGCCTGGAATACATTTGAAAATTGTGAGACCCTCTGAGCAGTGACATCTCTCATTTTCCTCATATACTGCTGTTGCTCTGCTGCATATTCAGGTGTACCTGGAATATGCTTAGATAACTTTACTGTTAAACCTTGGGGTGTAAGCAAGAATAGAAAAATAGCTGCCCCAGTTTCATATAATGTTTTGATTAGATTGGCTCCCCCATCACCGTACATGCCCATTAGCAAGGTGGCTATTAAAAGACCTAAGGCTACGCCTACTTTTCTTCCTTCTTTTAATAGACCGCCCAACAAGCCGGAAAACGCCAGTAGACTCATATGATAAAGGCTTGAAATATTAGCAAGGCTGAATATTAAGCCTGTTACGACACCAACCGTTGAACCGACAGTTGCTCCAGCAACAAATGCAAAGATTAACACTAAATATCGAGACATAATATGCTCGATGGATAAATCATAAATAGACCAGCCGATCGTACCTGTCATAACAGATGCAAGCATAATGATTAAACAAACAATTTCCTCTGTTTTTAAGGACTGTCTTCGGCTATTTAGTGACAGCAACGGCAAGCTTTGCAAAAAGATCAGACATAATATAAAACCTAAACTTGCTTCCACACCAGCCATCATTAATTCATATAATGAAACATTCCCCTTTAAAATCAGAGTTTTTAACAGGGTGCCCGATAACAAAGTAGCAAATACGAAAAAGGGCAATGCCTTCACTTCATTTTGCAACCATTTTTTCGATACTCGGAAAGCGAAAAGAAATAAAAATGAAATGGCGAAAGTCGTAATCGCATGAGTGAAGGATAGGGTCGCAGCACCACCAACTAGTCCAATCAATGCAAGAGGGGCTTTATCTTTTCTAATTAAATAAACAGCCGCGAAAAACGGAAGAGTGAACGGGGTCAGCTGTGCAAGGATCAGCGCTCTACCCAGTAAAAATCCAATAATCAAAAAGACATAACCCTTTTTAAGAAAAAAAGTTTCAAGCCCTGTTTGGATATTGCCGAAAACTTTTCCTAATTCCATCTTGGGCTTATTTAGATTTACTCCACCAATTGGCTCTGTCATAGTTCTCTCTAGCTTCTCCATGTTTTACACTCCCCATTTTTTTATCGTTGCACATTATTATAAAAGGATAGAACCTAAAACTTTGTCAAAATGATGTACAAGCTTTCAATTTTCGTTCGACTGTTTTCTCCGCAATAATCAATTAGCATACAAAAATAACCAATAAGTGAAAGTTTTTTCGCACATTTTTATTCTATGAAACGAAGGAAACCTACTTATAGCAAGCTTTAGCTTCATCCAAAAATTGGCGAATAAGCATAGATAACTTCCGACAGGATTCTTTTACAGTAGCTGTTTTCGTATACTTTGTTGCTTTTCGCAGGTAGTCTTGATTTCCACTCCAGGTGCTCGCTTTCCGCGGGGAGGGCGGTAAAGCTCGCACCTTCCGCTCCAATCAACTTTGTTATCAATGGTTTGTCTTATCAAAGCCTATAAAAAAACAATAATCTTTTAGAAAAAAGCCTTACAAATGATATTGACATAGATAAAAAATCTTTGTATTATATAGCTTGTGTCTTGGGACAAATCATTGATTAAATGTGCCTAAGATTAAGTTTCTTATTTAATTTGGCGGTGTAGCTCAGCTGGCTAGAGCGTACGGTTCATACCCGTGAGGTCGGGGGTTCGATCCCCTCCGCCGCTATTAAAAATAGTGAAAAGCCTTGTTTCGAAAACATATTTTCTACGGCCCGTTGGTCAAGCGGTTAAGACACCGCCCTTTCACGGCGGTAACACGGGTTCGAATCCCGTACGGGTCATTCATAAAAAAGAGGCATCGCGTTTAAACGCGATGTCTCTTTTTTTATGCCTTAACATGAATATGCTCCATTTCTTTCTTCATTATCTTGATTGCCTCCTACAATGTCAGGAAAGTTTATAATTCTTCTTAATCCATCAAAAAAAGCAATCCAATAAGGATTGCTTTTTACGAAAGGGAATCACGAACGATGAACCCTGCTATTATATATGAAATTCAGCAGCAAGTTACCCTCGTTTAGCTCCTCTGCCTCCACGTTTTGATTCAGTATTGCGTTTTAAAGAGGATAAACGGTCTTCACTGTCTTTTAAAAAACGAGCCATTTTCGATTCGAAATTCTCTCTTGGAGGACGATTATCGTTTGGTCTGCCTTGACGTGGACGTTGAGATGGTCCTCTAGACTCTCTTCTCTCAGGTCTTTCAGGTCTTTCTGGTCTTGCTGGTCGATCTATCGCCTTTTTAATGGATAAACCGATCTTTCCATCTTTCTCGACGTTAATGACTTTCACCTCAACCATATCGCCTACTTTGAGATGGTCATTAATATCCTTTACATAATTGTCTGCAACTTCACTAATATGCACAAGACCTGTTGACCCTTCCGGCAGCTCCACAAACGCTCCGAAATTTGTAATTCCTGTGACCTTTCCTTGTAACTTGCTGCCTACTTCGATTGACATAAAAAGATTTTTCCTCCTTAAAGATATAAAGTGAAACTTAAAATTTCATACTTACTACATATTATACCGAATAATAAAAAAGAGTGTCAACACATGGCTAATCGGATGTATTTTCCTTTTCTTGCTTCTCTTCATCCTTTTTCTTTTTTTCCTTCTCATTTTCAGGCATCTTAAATATGATTTCGCCCTTCTCTGACAAGTAATAATCCTTTCTCGCCAGCTTAGCAATATATTCATCGTCATTTAATTTGACAATTTCTTCATCAAGTATTTTTTGCGTTTTTTCAAGCTCGGTCAACTCTGTCTCAAGCCTTTTTTTCTCAACGCCTTTTGCTTCAAGAGTAGATGATTGCGATACAAGGGTGGAAATCATTAAAACCGAAACAGCAACAACTAGGAATAAAAATGCTGTTAGCCGCCTATAAAGAAGCTTTCTCTTCCGGTTCTTGCTAATTTCTGCTGCTTCTCGCTGTTTAACATAGCTTGTATCCATTTTAGCTATATTTTTCTTCCTGTTGACACCCACCTGAATCGCCTCCTCCCGCTTACTCTTTTTTCTTCCATTTGGCTATCTGCTTTTTAACATATTCTTTAATTGTTTGTAAATATCCTTCCAGTTTATTATATAACTTCTCGACGGATTTTTTAAGACGATTCGGCAATAGTCTCCAAAGTATCTGTCCGACCCACTTAACTGGAAGAAATACAATCTTTACTATGAGTAGAAGAAGCTTTAATATGGATGTCAAAAGAACCAATAGTCCCTTTCCAATCGTTATCAGCAAGGTAATGATCATCGTGAACAGCATTTGTAGTGGTGCTACGATAAGTATGTGACCAAGTTTCAACAAAAAGCGATAAATAGAGATTACCAAAGAAATGATCATCTCTAATAATCTGACATACACATTCTTCATTAAACTTTGATATGCGGCAAACCCACAGAGCAGGGCTAGGAAAATGTAAAACCTTAATTCCCCTTCATTCACTAGAAAGAGGACATAGAAGATAGCTAGTCCTTGCAAAAGCCAGAAAAGGATATCATTGATAAACACAATCCATCCTTTTCTTTTCGGCCGTTTTAAGAAACGCTGATACGTATCTAGCCCGGCACCAAAGAGGACCCCCATGCTAATCATTGATAGCATAGTCATAAATTGAGTGGTCAGCGTCATCGGAATAACTTGCTAAAGAACCCTTTAGCTTTTTCCCCATGCTGGTCATCCATATATACCAGATCAAACACCTTCCCCTTAATGGAGACGATCCCCTTATCAACATCTAAGTTTTTCATTTGTAGATTCTGACCTTTAATGGCCAGAAAACCCATTACTGTTTCGAGCAAGAATTCCTCATTATCAAAGCTTTCAACCTGCTTAACTCCCGTGATATCTAGCAATCGTCTTCCACGCATAATGACATCATGGTCCGGTGAACCTGCACTAGCTTTCGAATTGTTATCATAATACTGGCTCATTTCTAATCCCTCACAATCCATAGTACAATCCTTTTGTACATGTCTATGAACTGTGAAAGCAAAATAGAACAAGCGTATATAGAAAAGTGCAGCCATTGTTCAACCCCGCTAGCTTAAGAACTTGAGGTCCTAAGAGCCGCAGCTACACAATCAGTCAAGCGAAGCAGTTGCCCAGGAGCGGTCATGTATTACAGGGGTTCGACCTTTTTACGAATATGTGTGATGCAAACGTCAAACGTCATTTTTACTCTTGAGTAAGTTTCTCTTCTTTTACGATTGTGTACATATCTGCTGCTTCATCTTTTTTAGTTGTCTCTTGGAGTTTATTAATTTGCACTGTAACAAGCTTTTGTCCAAACCGGACTGATAATTCGTCTCCGACTTTTACAGTTGAACTTGCCTTTGCCTGAATACCATTAATAGAAATCCTGCCTTGGTCTGAAACTTCCTTAGCAAGCGTTCTTCTTTTAATTAGTCTTGATACCTTTAAAAATTTATCTAATCTCAAACTTATTCACTTCCTTTTACCCTATTTTCTTCATCAATAACCTTTTTTCTTTGCTTCATTCCAAAAAAGGTCAAGTTCTTCAAGCGTAAAAGCAGAGAAATCATTCCCACTTTGATTCACTTTTTCTTCTATATATGAGAAACGGTTTAAAAATTTCTTATTTGTTCGGCTTAAAGCTTCTTCTGGATTGATTTGATAATAACGAGCAATATTGACAAAAGCAAACAATATATCTCCAAACTCGGTAATCATCTCTTCACTATTATTCTCGGCCTCAATTTGAAATTCTTTAATTTCCTCGTGTACCTTATCCCAAATAGGATTGATTTCTTCCCAGTCAAACCCGACTTTAGCTGCCTTTTTCTGCAGCGTCTCAGCTCTCATCAATTGCGGATAAGAGGCCGGAATTCCATCAAGAAGTGAAGTTCTCTCCTCCCCTTTTTCCTCCTGTTTGATACTTTGCCAATTTTGTAATACATCCTCAACATCTTTGACTTTTGCCGTGCTAAACACATGAGGGTGGCGGCGAATCATCTTTTCTGATAAGCCTTGAATGATATCTTCTATTGAAAAGAAGCCTTCATCCTCACCAATTTGTGCATGGAGCATAACTTGTAAAAGGACATCTCCCAATTCTTCTATCATATGGTCAATATGATCTTCATCGATGGCTTCAATGAGTTCATAAGCTTCTTCAATTAAATATTTCTTCAATGAAGAATGTGTTTGCTTTTGATCCCAAGGGCAGCCATTGGGACCACGAAGGACAGCAATGATTTCTCTCAGCTTTTCAAATTGTTTATAGAGGATTGTATCGTCATTTACTGGCGGCACATAAACGGATGTAAGATTATTTAAGCTCATATGATGGTCAAGTTCAAATAAAGGAACCTCTTTTATTACTTCCTCTTTACTCCCAGCTGCCGTAACGATAAATACTTTATAGTCATATGGCAGCCTATCCATTAAAGATAGCTTCACCTCAGAAGCAACGAACTGATCATACACTTGGCCAATAACAATATGATGTTTTAATATGATCTCATCTTTTCTCAAACTCGTACCATCCAATAATTGAAAGCCTTCAACTGGATCAACCTTCAATGCTTGAAATAAAGCGTCTAAGAAGCTTTGTCCACCTTTGATTTCGACCTCCACACCATTCTTGGCTCCTCGTTCTAACAAAAGCTGCACTGTTTTCTCAGCCACCAGCGGATGCCCAGGTACAGCATAGACAATCTTCTTTTGTTCCGCCTCACGAAGGAGAGTCTCGCAGATCTCTTCATAGACGTCCTCAAATCTGTCATGTGATTCATAAGTGTCATCAAAGGATTGATAAGCTAATCCTGCCTTTTCTAATTCCTGCATGACGGGATGCTCTTTTGTCCGCAAATATAAATGCTCCGTCGATTTTAATATCTTATATACACCTAAAGGCAATTGATCTAAGTCACCTGCGCCAAGGCCAATAATCGTTATCTTCATCCGGTCTTCTTCTCCTTTTTACTGAGTGTTTTATAAAAGTTTCGTTAGCTTGCTGCCAAACGGGAGCATCAGTAGCTCCTTTTCTGTAAAAACCTTTCCTTTTAACACAATATATAAATAGACCACCGCTCCAATTGCTGCCCCGCTAAGCGCTTGGAAACTTGCAACTAATCGTATATCTCCGTTTGAATACAAACCATTTGTCAGCTGCAAATAAATGGAGAGCGATAACACCATGCATCCCGCAGCAAGGACAATAAGAAAAACAAATCTCTTTTTTACAAGCGGTGCCTTCACATGAATCTTCAACTTAGCTAATAATAAAATAAGGATGATGCATAGAGCAATACATGAAGCAATTGCAGCACCTGCAATATCTCCTTTTGGCACATAGATGATATTTAATATATATTTCATAATACAGCCAATCAATATGATAAACGCTGGATATAATATATACCCTAAGCCTTGAAGGATGGCTGTCACAGTAATGATGAGGGAACCGAATAAAATTAAGAAAGACAGAATGGCTAAAACCTCTGATCCCTTTGCGTTTTCAAAAAGCATAATATTAGTCGGTTCGATAATGGACCATAAGCCAGCGGTGGCTGCCACACCAATGACCAAACCCATTCGCAATACGAGGTTTATCATGCCGTATAATGATGCCTCATCCTTCTTCATCTTTTCCTTTGTAATCAGAGGTACTAAGGAAAGGGCCATCGATGTAGCTGCCACTAGTCCCAGTTGTATCAGGGGCTGGCCTCTGTCATAAACCCCCTTCATCTGCTTTGACTCCAATTCACCAAAACCCGATGAAACCAGCAGCGAATATAAATTAAGAGAATCTGCAAGCTGAATAAAAATAAGGAGTAAGCTGCTGACACAAATGGCAAAGCTATGAATTAATAACGACTTTACCACCTGCCAGCTGCCTTTCATTCTCAAGCTTCCGCAGGCTATATAAGGACGGCTTTTCTTCTCTTTATATAGAAAAACAAGTAAAATGATAACAGCTGCTAGTCCCCCTGCAATTGATCCAAAGAACGCACCGCCACCAACCTCATAGAGGGAATACCCTTGCTTGGTGAATAAAATCGCGGTAAAAAGGATGATGGCCACTCTTATGAATTGTTCTGATACTTGAGAAATCGCGGTAGGAACCATATTCTCCTCACCCTGAAAATAGCCTCTCAACAAAGAAATAACAGGTAGAAGCAGAAAGATAAACGAAACCACCCGCAACGGACCTGCCAATTCAGGATCGTCCATTCTTATTGCAAACCAGTCTGCCCCCCAATAAAGAAATGAAAACCCCATGAATCCAATGCTCGATATGACGATGGCAGAGATCACAAATAAATTTTGTGCAGGTTTCCGGCCTTTCTCGCTTGCCTGCTCGGCATATAGTTTTGATATGACGACAGGAAATCCAGAGGTTGCTAACACTAATGCAATCCCATAAAACGGGTAGATTTGCTGATATATGTAAAATCCAACGTCCCCAACAATATTTTGAAAGGGTACGCGGTAGGTCGCACTTAAAATCTTTATTATAATTGCTGCTGCCGTTAAAATAAGTGTACCTTTAAAGAAACCATTAGACTGATGAACGGGTTTCAGTTCGTCCATCTCCTTTCCTGTCCAACTACCTGCTTCCGTTCGATTCCTTGTTAGAAGGAGGTAATGCGGCGGTTACAAGTCTAGTGCAGCCGCCTTCGATCTTCTATTCTTTCGACTGTAATATAGTATATATGTCTTTGCCATTTCATGTCGAGCATAGACAAAAGTCTAGCCATGGGATAAAAACGCACAAAAAAAGGCAGCACAGGCTGCCCTTTTAAAATTTATGATTCCATTTGTCTAGCTAAAAAGCTCGCTGCTGTTTCAACTGACTTGTGCTCCACTTCACCTATCGAATCTTCTTTTGCAATGATAACGACGGCTCCAATGGGATCTCCATTAGCTACAATTGGTGCGATTGTATAGGATGATACCGATTCTGTGTTGCCATCAACAATTGAAATGTCACCTGATTGGGTAATGAGAACAGAGCTGCGATCTTCCATCGTTTTTTCAAGGAGTTCGCTGACGCTCTTATTTAAGTAGTCCTTTTTGGATCCCCCTGCAACTGCGATGTATGTATCTCTATCGCATATTAAGACCGGATTACCTAAGCTGTCATAAAGTGCTTCTGCATACTCTTTAGCAAAGTCACTAAGTTCGCTAATCGGCGAATATTTCTTTAAGATGACTTCCCCATCACGGTCTACAAAAATCTCCAAAGGGTCTCCTTCGCGTATCCGCAAGGTTCTGCGAATCTCTTTAGGAATTACTACACGACCCAAATCATCAATACGACGAACAATACCTGTTGCCTTCATTCAACGTTGCCTCACTTTCATCTGATGATTTTTAACGAAAAGCGGAAGCATCTCAATACTTAACCCCTTCAGACACAGGACAATGTGTTTCAAAAATCCTCCCATCATCTATACTAAGCATAGCTTTAGTAGTCGTGATTTTCTGAAATCCCTTTTCTGATGTTGGGTTAAGCTTCGGAAGCTGACATCCGTCTATGTCAAAAGTAAATACTTTTAAACGGTGTTCTTCTTCATTCGCTTTACTTTTCTTACAGCCATGATTCAATTGGGAGATAATGAATGCATCGCCATGTTTGAACTTAGTATCTTTCATATGGAAAGTTATATGCATGTCCAAATATTTTTTTCTTGTAGGTGTGTTTCATTCCAGAAAGGGATAAACATGTCAAAATAAGTGTCTTACCCTTGAATTACCCTTGTTCTATTACACTAAACATTTCATATATGTCAATTGGATTACCATCATTTGTCTTTTTTAACCGATTGTTTTTTCCTGTGATTTTTTAGAATCGTTCATTCCCTGAATGAATTCAAATGCAATTTGGAGCCATTTTTGGGCCGGGACACCTTTAATATGAAGCACCGCTTTTAATTTTTTTCCATCCATACCTAATCCAATCATTCGGCCATATTGACTGCTTAGCTTAAACACTTTTTGGCCATCGATTTGCGCACTTCCAGTTTCCGATAGTACGATGCGCACTTCATCTTTTACTTGTTTCACTATTTCAATGCCAGCCAATTCCCCATATACTTTCATTTCTGCAACTTTAAATAAGTAAGATACCTCATCCGGATATTCTCCAAAACGATCCATCATTTCATCTTGAAGCTCTTCGACATCCTCTAAAGAGTTAATTCCTCTGAACCTTTTATACATTTCAATTTTTTGATGACCATCTGAAATGTAAGCGTCAGGTATATAGGCATCGATTTCGATTTCGATTTCCATTCGTTCCTTCTTCGGTTCTCCACCAATCTTTTCTTTTCGTTCTTCGATGGCTTCCTTCAACATTTGTGAATAAAGGTCAAAACCGACGGAATCGATAAATCCATGCTGTTCTGCACCTAACAGATTACCTGCCCCGCGTATGGTTAAATCACGCATGGCGATTTTAAAGCCGGAGCCAAGCTCTGTAAACTCTTTAATTGACTGCAGTCTCTTCTCTGCAACCTCTGTGAGCACTTTATCTTTTCGGTAAGTAAAGTACGCGTAAGCTACCCTGTTAGAGCGCCCTACCCGTCCTCTTAACTGATAAAGCTGTGAAAGGCCCATCTTATCTGCATCATGAACGATCAATGTATTTACATTTGGAATATCGACACCTGTTTCAATAATAGTGGTACTTACTAAGACATCATATTCTCCTTCTAAAAATCCAAGCATGACACTCTCAAGCTCATTCTCGCTCATTTGACCATGGGCATATGTCACCCTCGCATCAGGAACCAGCATGGATATTTCTTCTGCCTTCCGCTCAATGTCTTCCACCCTGTTATATAAAAAGTATACTTGCCCATCTCGTGCTAACTCTCTTTCTATTGCTTCACGAGCTAATACACCGTTGTATTCCATCACATAGGTTTGTACAGGAAAGCGATTTTCAGGTGGGGTTTCGATGACAGATAAATCCCTCACGCCAAGCATCGACATATGCAATGTCCTTGGAATAGGTGTTGCGGTAAGCGTCAAAACATCGACATTTGTTTTTAATTGCTTGATTTTTTCTTTATGTGTCACTCCAAAACGCTGCTCTTCATCTATGATAAGCAAGCCGATATCACGATAAGATAAATCTTTAGATAATATTCGGTGCGTACCTACCACTACATCAACTGTGCCCGCCTTTAAACCTTTAATCGTTTCAGTCTGCTGCTTTTTCGTTCTGAATCGGCTTAGCATTCCAATTTCTATCGGAAAATCTTGAAATCTCTCTCTCATCGTTTCAAAATGCTGTTGAGCAAGAATGGTTGTAGGTACGAGGAAAGCAACCTGCTTGCCATCTGCTATCGCTTTGAAAATCGCCCTAATGGCTACCTCTGTCTTCCCATAACCAACATCTCCGCAAAGAAGACGATCCATTGGTCTTTCCCGTTCCATATCCTTTTTGATTTCATTAATGGAGCGAATTTGATCTTCTGTTTCCTGATAAGGGAATGCTACTTCAAACTCTCGCTGCATATCTCCATCCGGACTAAATGCATAACCCTTTGATGCTTCTCTTTCTGCATATAGTTTAATTAAATCATCCGCGATGTCTTGCACTGATGATTGAACTTTTTTCTTTACGCGTTTCCAATCGTTTCCGCCCAGCTTGTATATTTTAGGCTCCTTAGATTCAGAACCTACATATTTTTGGACAAGATCAATTTGTTCAACGGGTACATATAGCTGATCGCTTCCTTGATAACGAATGTTCAAATAATCCTTATGTACACCGTTTATTTCTAAGGTCTCAATCCCTAAATACTTTCCGATCCCGTGATTGACGTGAACGACATAATCTCCTACTTTTAGCTCCGAATAACTTTTAATCCGCTCTGCATTCGATAGCTTTTGGCGGCGGGTTTTCTTTTTTGTGCGTTTATTAAACAGCTCTTCCTCCGTAATGACTGCAAGCCTCTGGTTATTTAATTCAAAGCCAGTTTGCAGACCACCCTCCATGATCTGTATCCTTCCTTGTGCGAGGGATTGACTGTCAACAGTAATCATACTTTCAATTTCATAGTCTTCTAGTACGTTTTGCAGCTTTTGCACCCGTTCCTCATCCACACCGAGAAACACAACGGCATAATTTCCTTTTTTCCAACGTTCCAACTCAGACTTAAGCACATGCATTTGACCGTGGAAATTTTGCATCGGCTTACAGGAGACATTAATAATATTTTGCGGATTCGTATTAGGTACATGACGAAGGAATAGTGACATATAAGTAATTGGATGCTTTGTTACATGCATCAGCTCTTTTAATTGATGTGACGTTTGCACATCATGAATAATTTGTCCGTCACCTAAAAGACTCGTATACCATTCAGCTTCTTCCTTTTCTAGCGAATCGTTCATCTCTTGCACTCTGCTAATTTCGTCAATGAAAATCAGCCCATTCTCTGGAAGATAGTCTATTAAACTACTTCCCCCATCGTAGGCGAGTGATAAATATTTAAATAATTGCTCAGGCTTATTGCCCATCTTTAACTGCTCTAATTCAAAGCCCACATTTTGCGCTAAGCTCTGTTTTGCTTGATCATCCTTCAGCTTTTTCAGGCTTGTTCCTAATCCTTTCTCAAGCTGATCAATGATTCTTTCAAAGTGCTCTGCTTCCATTGGGGTTTCAGTAGCGGGGCCAATTAGCACTCGATCGACCTTTTCCTTTGACCGTTGATCCTCCAATGAGAAGTAACGGATGGAATCTACTTCTGTATCAAATAACTCGATTCGAATAGGGTCCATTTCAGTCAATGGATAGATATCTATGATTCCGCCTCTTACACTAAATTCACCTGGCGAAGACACCATCTCAACTCTTTGATACCCCATTTTCACAAACCTTTTTAATTGTTCTTCCGTTAAGTCGTCACCGATTTTTAATAATAATTGCGCGTTTCTCCAAATTGAAGGCGGCGGAAGAATCTTGCGAAGTCCGGCCATCGGCACAATCATAATGCCTGAGCGTTGATTGCTCCAATGATTCAATCCTTCAATTCTTTGAGCTTTCAACTCGGGACTCGCTATACTTAATTCAGCCGCTATTAATTCATTGGCTGGATAAAGAAATACTTCATCCTCCCCTAATAAATGAAGCATGTCATCATAAAGCTTTTGAGCCTGCAGCAAATTATGCGTAGCGATCAACATCGGCTTTTTTGATTGTTCATAGATAGAAGCTAAGAATAATGTTCTTGCTGAGCCTGTCAGCCCAGAAATAATTTGCTCCTTTAAGCCTTCATCTATTCCCGACAAGACGGACATTACCTCGTCCTGCTGTGTAAAAATACGTTTAAGCCCTAACATGGCAGTGGTCCTCCTATTTAGAAAAGCGCAAGCGCCTTGCGCGCTGGAGCTAGACATTATTCTAATTGAAAAAATTTATATTTATCTTTTTAGAAAAGCATCAGTACCTTTTTAAAGCGCTACAAGCCTCCCGAAAAAATAATATCGGGAAGCCGTGTAGAATGGAACTGTACTAAACAATTATCTATTTATACTATTTATTCGTTCTTGCAAGTGAAAGCACCTCCTGTGTTAAACACAGCTTTTTAAAACCGAATCAATGTTACTAGGTACTTTCACCCTTACCAGAAAAGCGAATGGGCCTCGCTCAGCCCCGAAAAGCATAAGACGCAGTTGAAATGAAGGTTGATCTTTACCTTCAATTCAACTGTGGCTTATAACCTCGAGTGGCTAGGCGCTGTCGCCTTGCTCATCGCCGTACAAACGGTAAGGGTTGTTCTTTCGATAAAGGAAACACCGTGAGCGGTAGTGAACCGATGTTGACTTATCGCAAGGAGGAGTCATGAAGTTTGATAGGTGATAGGCGCTGGAGTTAGACATTTTTCTAAATTGAAAAATGCACACTTCCTTATCTTGTAAAGAAATAGAAAAACGCTTTGGATGAACTGTCCAAAGCTCTTTAATGAATGAGGAAATCTTGCTGATGATAGTCAGGGTTACGTTCTAACGATTCCTGGCAATCTTCACAAATGGCTTTTACCTGCATATCACCTGATGAGTTATATGAAATCATATCCTGTCTTTCTTCATCATTCAGCTTATGGAAGCCTAAATGCTCCGCATGAACAGATTTCTCTTCAATCGAACCCAGCTTTGTGTCACAATGGCGACAATAATAATGGATGGCCACCTGCCTGTCCCTCCCTAATCGAGTCAATTTAGCTTTATTATTGACTCTTAGCAGTGAAGTTATTCAGGTCGCAATCTATTAAGCGGGTTCATCATCTATTTAATACTATGATAGCACAAGTTTTTTATGAAGGTTTATTGATTATAAACATTCATAACTTGTAAAAATGGCTTTTCTAGCCAATCTTCACATGCCTCTGTACATTTTTTTATCATTTCCTTCATCTCTTCTTGTTCTTCAGCTGAGAATTTACCAAGAACATAGTCAGGTACCTTCATTCCGCTTGGCGGACGGTCAATACCCACTCGAATTCTGTTGAATTCCGGTGTACCGATATGTGCAATCGTTGATTTAATCCCATTATGTCCGCCAGCACTTCCCTTTTGGCGAAGTCTAATCCTGCCAACTGGCAAATCTAGGTCATCATAAATAACAACCAAATCTTCAATATCAATATCATAATAATCCATTAACGGTCTAATCGATTCTCCTGATAAATTCATATATGTAAGTGGCTTCAAAAGAAAAACCTTCTCGCCTTGGATATGTCCAACTCCATATATCCCTTTAAATTTCGATTGATTAAGTGAAATACCCCATTTTTGTGAAATGGCATCAATCACCTCAAAACCAATATTATGTCTTGTTCGATCATATGGCTTACCCGGATTCCCCAAGCCTACAATTAACTTCATCATCTCATCCCCGCTTATTTATAATGTTGAGGAGGCTTGCCCAGGGGCGACAAGCATAAGACAAAGTCTATAGAAAGGTGTTCTTTACCTTTATATAGGCTTTGACTTATGACCTCGAGCCCCTAGCCTCCGACACTGGACTATTTATAATGTTGAGGAGGCTTGCCCAGGGGCGACAAGCATAAGACAAGGTCTATAGAAAGGTGTTCTTTACCTTTATATAGGCATTGGCTTATGACCTCGAGCCCCTAGCCTCCGACACTGGACTATTTATAATGTTGAGGAGGCTTGCCCAGAGAGGAACGCAGGCTAAGTTTGCCACGTCATGTGGCAACGCCTGCATCATCCACATCCTGTGGACGTCAAGCATAGGGCAAGGTCCTCCACGTCTTGTTTAAGGCCTGTATAGACCTCATGCATAAGACAAGGTCCACAGAAAGGTTGTTTACCTTTACGCAGGCCTTGCCTTATGTCCCCAAGTCATATAGCCCTTCTAGGCATAAATAAAAGCTGACCTAGAGATTCTATAGGCCAGCCCAAGTTATATAAAGGCTTTAATGAATAAATGACCTTTATTCTTCCTTTTCTTTTGCATCTGTTTCTTGAGATCCCTGCACCTCACCACTGTCAACAACCTCTTCAACTCTAGGCGGAAGAATGGATAAGAGTACTTCATCCTCTTCGTGATTAATAATATAAGAAGAAGCACTCTTCAAATCGGCAATGGTCAAGTTGTCACCTACTTGAAGTTTAGAAATGTCCACATCAATCGATTGTGGTATTTTATCTGCTGTAGCAGTAACAGAAACTTCATGGAAGGATTGCTGCAATACGCCACCCTCTTTTACTCCAGGCGCATCTCCCACAAGATTAACAGTAACATCCGCTGTTAATTCAGTTGTTTTATCTATAGATAGAAAATCAGCATGTACAATATTATTCTTTAAAGGATTTGCTTGATAATCCGTTAATACAACATCATGTTTTTTACCATCTAAGTCTAAAGAAAAAACACCGTTTCTCCCTACTTCTTTAATGGTTTTAATAAAGTCTGCCTCACTGAAAAAAATCGATTTACTCTCCATCTTTTTTCCATATACAACAGCTGGGACATTCCCCTCTTGTCGTATACTTGTTAAAAAGGAATGACGAAATTCCTTTCTTTCCTTTACTTGTAATACAGTTGCCATGATAACGTCCCCTTTCATTTTTAAGGCTTATACTTAATAAATTCCCTAAATCTCAAAAGTCTAAACGTCTAAGCTCAAATAACTATACACAATCAATTTCAGAAACAAATTCGTAATGTTCTTTATTTTCAAGAGAAGGACTTGCTTTACTAGCAAGCCTTTGATTCTATCTACTTATATTAATCAAACAGGACACTAACGGATTGCTCTTCATGAACACGAATTATCGCTTCTCCAATAAGAGGAGCAACAGAAAGTTCAACAATTTTGCCTGTTTTCTTTTCTTCTGCTAATGCAATTGAATTAGTGACAACTAATTCTTTAATTTGTGAGTTTTCGATTCTGTCAATCGCAGGACCTGATAATACCGGGTGAGTACAGCAAGCATATACTTCAGATGCACCGTTTTCTACAAGCGCATTGGCAGCAAGTGTAATCGTCCCTGCAGTATCAATAATATCGTCAATTAAAATCGCAATTTTGCCTTCGATATTACCTACGATGTTCATAACTTCAGCCACATTCGGTCTTGGACGGCGCTTATCGATAATAGCAATCGGTGCTTTTAGTTGATCCGCCATTTTACGTGCTCTTGTAACTCCGCCATGGTCTGGAGAAACAATTACAATATCGCCTTCTACTCTATCCTTGAAATACTCGGAAAGAATTGGCACACCCATTAAGTGGTCAATTGGAATATCAAAGAACCCTTGAATTTGCGGCGCATGCAAGTCAAGTGTGATGACGCGAGTTGCTCCAGCAGTTTCTAGTAAATTTGCAGCTAATTTCGCTGTAATTGGTTCACGCGCTCTTGCTTTACGGTCTTGGCGTGCATAGCCATAGTAAGGCATAACAATATTAATTGTCTTTGCAGATGCACGTTTGAGGGCATCAATCATTATTAAAAGCTCCATTAAGTGCTCGTTAACTGGATTGCTTGTTGATTGAATGACATAAACATCACAGCCGCGAATGCTTTCTTCGATGTTAATTTGAATTTCTCCATCACTAAAGCGAGTAACAGAGCATTTTCCTAATTCTACACCGATGAATTTAGCAATTTCGCTAGCTAAGTCTCTATTTGAATTTAAACTAAATACCTTTAAATTTGGATCTAAATATTGATTTGACATGATGCGCCTCCATGATATTTATTTCTTGTTTAATTTTTCCGCATAATCTTCTTTATTCACTTGGCGTGCGCGGGCAATTGAAAGGGCTTTTCCCGGTACATCCTCTGTAATAGTTGAACCTGCAGCAATATAAGCACCTTCTCCGATTGTAACCGGAGCGACTAAATTTGAATTGCATCCGACAAAAACGCCGTCTTCTATTTTAGTCAGATATTTATTTTTTCCATCGTAGTTAACTGTAATCGACCCGCAGCCTAGGTTCACATCACGACCGACTTCCGCATCTCCAATATAACTTAAATGTGATGCTTTGCTTCCCTTGCCAAATACAGCTTTTTTCACTTCAACGAAATTACCAATCTTAACTTCGTCGTGAATATCTGATTGCGGGCGTATGTGAGCAAATGGACCGATATTCACTGATGAGCCTATTTGGCTGTCAACAGCGACGGATTGTCGAATGGCTGTTTGATCTCCTAGCTTACAGTTTTCAATCTGTGTATTTGGTCCAATGACGCAATCGGATCCTACTACCGTGTTCCCTGATAAACTCGTGCCAGGATAAAGAATTGTATCCATGCCTATCTCAACATCCGCACCAATGTACGTATTCATCGGATCGATAATAGTGACGCCGTTGCGCATATGCTCCTCATTGATGCGTTTTTTCATGAAGCTTTCAGCTTGCGATAGTGCCACACGATCATTTATCCCTAAGGTTTCCTCGAAGTAAGCGGTTTGATACGCTGTAACCACTTCCCCTTCGCCTTTAAGGATTTCAATTACATCTGGTAAGTAGTATTCCCCTTGAACATTATCATTAGAAACTTTTTTCAATGCAGAAAACAACGCTTGGTTATCAAAGCAATAGGTTCCTGTATTGATTTCTTGAATCTGCAGTTCCTCTTTTGAGGCATCTTTATGTTCTACAATCTTTTCAACTAAACCATTGTTGTTGCGCACCACTCTGCCATAGCCTGCTGGTTCCGCAGTCCATGCCGTTAAAATGGTTGCCTTAGCGGATTGTTCTTCATGATGCTTAAAAAGTGCTTCCATCGTTTCAGACTTAATTAGTGGCGTATCACCGCAAACTACGATGGTTACGCCCGCCTTGCCTTCAAGCAAGTCCTTCGCTTGCATGACTGCATGAGCCGTGCCGAGCTGCTCTTCCTGCAAAGCAAAAACACTTTTCTCACCTAGCTGGGTTTTAACCAATTCTGCACCGTGTCCGACAATTGTTACGACCTTTTTCATCTGAAGCTTTGAAACATGATCAACCACATGTTGCACCATTGGCTTTCCGCAGACAGGGTGCAAGACCTTATAAAGCTTAGACTTCATTCTAGTCCCCTGTCCGGCAGCTAAAATGATCGCATATCGATTAGACATTCCGAGTCCTCCAATTAACCTTTTTATCCATAACAAAATATATCTCAAATAAGGTATTATTTCAAGGAAACAAGGGAAAGTACATATTTTTGTCAATCCAAAAGGTAAAAACTTGATGTGAAAATGAATAAATGAGGAGATTTTTCTAAAAAATTGGGTATATCAAAATGGAGTCGGTTCTTGGTCATCTATGTAAAAAGGAGCGAAAAGTTTTAAAAAATCTAAGAGCCCATACTATGAGTAAAGGCTCCATTGATTGTATATTTTTTTACGAAGCGCCTGCTTCTTCAAATTCAACTTCTAATTCACCTAAACGGTGGTACTCTGCTAGTACTGCTTCTTGGATTTTACCGCGAGTCCCGGAATTAATAGGATGAGCAATATCTCTAAATTCTCCATCCGGAGTACGCTTACTTGGCATAGCCACAAATAAACCGTTGTTCCCATCAATCACACGAATGTCATGAACAACAAATTCTTGATCCAAAGTAATAGATGCTATCGCCCTCATGCGTCCATCCGTATTAACGCGGCGTAATCTTACGTCAGTTACTTCCATTCTGTTCACCACCTTTTCCAGAAGATAAAATCCTAAATTATACAATTCTACATCTTTTTGAAATCTCCTTCTTTAAGAAAAAAATATTTCGGAATTTTAGGTCAAATGTTTTAGGTGATTTGTGTAATGGACGACTTTAGGGGCTTTTACCTCAGATACGATGGGGATGAACAAAACTATTATCTGCTGCGAGCGATTCTAAGGACTGAAGCATATAAAAAAAACGCCCGTATTATTTAACGAGCGCAATCACTTCTATTTCTATTAGTGCATCCTTAGGTAAGCGAGCTACTTCCACGCATGACCGGGCTGGCTTATGTGTATGAAAATACTCTCCGTATACTTCATTTATAGCTGAAAAATCATCCATACTTTTAATAAAAACAGTGGTTTTAACTACCGTTTCAAGTGAAGCTCCGGCTTCACCAAGAACCGCCTGGAGATTTTTAAAAACTTGATGTGTTTGTGCTTGAACATCTCTTTCTACCATTTCTCCATTAGCAGTGAGCGGGATTTGACCTGAACTATAAAATACATTATTTACAATGATTCCTTGTGAATATGGGCCTATAGCTGCTGGTGCTTCATTTGTTTGAATGACTTTCATCCAATTTCCCTCCCGAATTTAATATATGAGCGAAGAAATTTCCTGCTGTCACATTAATTTGCTTCTCTTTCACATCAACGTCTGAAAGGCGCACCAAAGATAAGTGATCATTAACAAGACGCTCCTCAGATTTTTCAGCTTCAACTAAAACTGCAATCCCCGCAAGCTTTGCTTTAAACTCATCAAGCATGCTTACCATACCGTTGACTGTGCCTCCAGCCTTCATAAAATCATCTACAATCAAAACATTTGAGCCTTCGTCCAAGCTTCTTTTCGACAGGACCATTGTTTGAATTCTTTTGGCAGAGCCTGATACATAGTTAATGCTTACAGTAGAACCTTCCGTCACTCTACTATCTCTTCTTGCTATCACTACAGGTACATTCAAATAGTTCGCAACTGCATAAGCAAGTGCTATTCCCTTTGTAGCAACAGTCATAACAACATCTATTTCTTTATCAGCGAAAGCAGACGCAAATAGACGTCCACATTGTTGCACAATGAGAGGATCACCTAATATATCTGTCATATAAAGGTATCCGCCAGGCAGCAACCTGTCAGGGCTGGCAATCAACTCACAAAGATCCGCAATAATCGGCGCTGCATCCTCTTTCCTTACCCTCACCTGATACCTTACTCCGCCTGCCGCTCCAGGAACAGTTTGTAATGTCCCGATTCCACGATGCTCAAAGGTTTCTTTTATTATCGCTAGATCTTCACTAATGGAAGACTTTGCCGATCCATATCTTTCAGAGAAAAAGGTTAAGGATACCAAATGACGCGGGTGTTCTAATAAATAATTTGTCATATCTATTAAACGCTCGCTCCGTCGAAATTTCATGATTGGAACCCTCCTATCAAATCCGAATATTTTAACGTTAATATATCATTAATGTACGGATTTAATCAAGTCTATGTCTTTCACCAAGCATACGCACTGCGAATACCTGATCACAGAAGCCTCTAAGGCCATTATAAATTCGGTGCATTCTAGAGTCATGATGAACAAGACCAAAAACGGTCGGACCGCTGCCGCTCATTAATACTGAATCTGCGCCAAACCTTTTCATTTGCTCTTTAATTTGATTGACCTCTGGATGCATTTTCAAGGTTACATCCTCAAGTACATTCGCCAAACGGTTACAAACAAGATGGTAATCACCTGTATCAATTGCATGAATCATCTCTCTTGTATTTGGATGCGTCACTCCGTTTAAGTTCAGTCGTCGATAAACATCCGCTGTAGAAACCCCAATAAACGGCTTTGCTAAGATTACCCAGCAAGTTGGCGGGGCAGGGAGCGGTTGAATAATTTCCCCTCTTCCGGTAGCAAGGGCTGTCCCCCCATATACACAGAAGGATACATCCGAACCGATTTCCGCTCCAATCTCCGCTAATTCATCCAATGACAAACCTAATCCCCATAACCTGTTCAATCCACGGAGCGCTGCAGCTGCATCACTGCTCCCCCCGGCCAGACCCGCCGCTACTGGTATGACCTTCTCGATAGCTATGCTAACGCCTTTATTAACATGAAAGCGTTCCTTTAGCAAAACCGCTGCTTGATAAGCTAGGTTTCTATGGTCATCAGGCACAAAACGATTATGCGAAATAATTTTAATTTCATTTGTATCTAGTAATGTTAATTCGAGGCGATCTGCTAAATCAATGGTTGTCATAATCATTTCAACCTCATGATATCCGTCATCCCGCTTGCGCAGAACATCCAATGATAAATTGATCTTAGCAGGAGCCTTAACCAAAAGCTTCAAAGTCTCCACCCACTTTATAAAATTCAGCGACTCCATTTTTTGTCCTATTTTACCACAAAACTCGAAAAGTAAGACCTCTTACGAAATATTATTCAATATTAAGATTAGTTCATGCTTTGCCGACCGCTGAAATGGGAGCGAAAAATAAAGCCGAAGCGCTAGGCCTCGGCTTTAAGCAGTGGTCTTATTTATGATTTTAGCAAGTATACGTTCAGCCTTTATTTTGAAGGTTTTGCTGTGCCATTTCTACTGCACGTTTGACCATATTGCCAGCATCCTTAGCCGTAATGCCGCCCCAGCCTTCTTTTTGGACAACATCATAAAAACCAAGCTCTTTTGCAATTTCTTCTTTTAGACCTTGTGACATGATGCTTTTTCTCCTGCTCATCATCATCCACTCCTTTTCACTGCCTGTTCTTATTATGTCAATGTAGACTATCGTTAACCCATTTATTTTTCTTATTAGAAACCATACAAAAAAGCCGCAAACTTTTTGTTTGCAGCTTTCTTTTGAAGTCATATATGTCAGCTTAAAGCAACATGTCCTGATGTGTCCTCGTAGAAGGTAATTTGAACCGTTTCTGTTAAAACATCCGCATAGCTGTAAGATACACGTTCAAACGCATTTTCATCTTGATCTAATTCAATGACGAATACAGATGGATATGTTTCTGCTAAAACGCCTGAACGCTCAATTGTCTTTCTGCGTCCGCCATTAGCCTTGAGCAAGAGTCTTTTTCCAAGATTTGAATCAAGAGCTTTTTTAATATCCGATAATGTTTTTGCCATTCGGTCCACCTCACTATGTAAAGTATATCACGCTGACACAAAATAGTCAAATAAAAATATAAATTATAACAGTTATTAAATTTAGTTGTCAATATATTTTCATCTACTTTTTCTGCTATTTTTCAACAACTATAGTTTTTCCCTTAAATTAGGTAAATATGTGCATGAAATTAATCATATATTGGAAAACAAGAAAAAATAGGTTATTAGTTCACACTTTTACTCTTTTCAAGAAAAGCGCAAGCGCCTTGCTCTATCAATGATCGCAGACTAAGGACTCCACTTCCTGTGGTAACGTCTGGATGCCCCATATCCTGTGGGCACAGGACACAGAAGGGCTTCAGCTGATAAAGGAAACATGGTTAGCGAACCGATGTCGACTTATCGCAGTGAGGAGAACTGAAGTTTGATAGGCGCTAGGACGCTTGCGCTCCACATTTTTTGAAAAAATTTCTTTGTCTTGCTTCGAATATTTGAGAATGGATGAAAAAACAGGCATGCCTATTCACAAGAAATACCTGCTACACTTCTTCATCTGTATTAGTGTTCTCTTGATGAAACGGCATTCCAGTTCTTAGCACACCCATTGTTTCTATACCGCCTAAGCCTCTTTCACCAGTTAATGTGTTCCTCAATACATCCCACACATTAATATGGTCAATAAATGGGGTAAAACTAATTTTACTAACGATATAAACGGGATCTAACGCGTGTATATTCACTCTTGAGGGCGAGCTTGCAAAATTGGCACCAGCATGAATAAGCGATTCAAAATGCGATTGACAGGCACCAGCAAAGATCACAAGCTGATCCAAGTGAGGAATCCTTCTGCGGGCTTCACGCACGGTTTGAACAAAATGCTTTGAATGCCGATAAGCATTAATATTATTCTTGTCACCCTTTGTTTTAGAATAGGCATCATGTCCTGTGATAACTAAAATATCCGGCCTATAATAATCGATGAGTTCACCAACCTTATTCTGCATCTCTTTCTCGCTGCAATGAATACCTGTCACCGGCACACCAATTTTTTCATATAATGAAAGGCATTTCTTCAAATACGATTGATCCCCATCTAAGTGAAGAACCCTGCCAGGCAATTGGAAATAATTGAATGATTTGCTATAACCATCTGTTGCAGCAAACTCTTGTTTCTCATTTAACAAACTTACATCTTGGCGAAATAATTCTAAAGACTGCGCTTCTAAAGAACGGTATTCTTGTGCAATCTTCCTTCTATCCGACTGACTCATCACAATTAAATCCTCATAAGGAGCATCTGCAATTAGCCGTATATCCTCCCCGTATAGCACCGCCTGCTTCTTCCCACCCTGTTCCTTTATGTCTATCACCCGAAACATAATATCACAATGGTAAGAGATCCTCCCGACGATATCCATCATATTTATTGTCACTGTCGTCACTCCAATTAGGCCGTTTCCGAATCTGTTTCAGTGTTAAAATATGCATGGGTGCACAAACTTGTGCCTGGAAGAGCCTGTTTATTACTAAAACAGCGTTTGAATACAATCAAATTAATTCAAAGCAGCATTAAAACGATTTCTTTGAAAAATGGCGGTATCATACATCCCATTTCCTCAACAGCTACTGTACTTGCGTTTTTATGTCTCCACGGATGATAGATGCCCATTGGGTTGATACTCATTAAAAACCATTTTCGAATAGTGAGAAAGCCTGCAAGCAGGTAAGCACCCTTTTTAAGGGTCCTGTTTACTTTTCCATTTACCAAGGCTTTTTTACAGTAAAAACCGATCCCGCATTCCTCTGTGAACACCAATAAAGGGGTTCCCCAAAAATGATACTTAATCACTTTTTAGGGCACCCCTTTGTCTTTGATTATTGAAAGTGAGTGTAAAGATGGTCACTTAAGCGGGCAAATTCCTCTAGCGAAAGAGTCTCTCCTCTTCTACTTGGTTCAATTCCAGCCTGGTGAAGCGCCTCTACAATTTGTTCCTTCTTCGCCTTGCCATTTGGAAGCTGACTTGATAAATTATTTAACAATGTCTTTCTTCGTTGAGCAAAGCTCGCTCTCGTTACTTGGAAAAAGAATGATTCACTCTTGACCGCAACGGCAGGCTCCTGTAGCTTTGTTAACCTAATGACTGCGGAATCGACATTTGGCTGCGGAACAAAAACGGTTTTTGGCACAATCATTACCGTCTCAGCTTTCATATAGTACTGAATGGCAATCGATAGTGAACCATAGGTTTTCGAACCTGGCTTAGCCGCTATTCTATCTGCGACTTCTTTTTGCAGCATGCAAACAATACCCCGGATTGGCAGTTTATCTTCCAGCAGCTTCATAATAATAGGCGTGGTCACATAGTATGGGAGGTTCGCCACTACCATAATATCGTTCATACCTTCAAACTCTTCT
This sequence comes from Cytobacillus purgationiresistens, assembly GCF_030813235.1. Lineage (GTDB taxonomy): Bacteria > Bacillota > Bacilli > Bacillales > Cytobacillaceae > Cytobacillus > Cytobacillus purgationiresistens. The sequence goes on from NZ_JAUSUB010000033.1 coordinate 43,723, forward strand.
TCAATCGCTGTTTTCACATCCGCCTTTAATACATCTTCGTTAATCACTTTTGTATTAGAATAAGGCGCAAGTGTCTCTTCAAGAATCGGCAAAAGCCGCTGGTCAATTTCAAATGCGAGCACCTTTTTACTTCTGCGTGCAAGCTGTTCTGTTAAAGCACCGATTCCTGGTCCTATCTCAATCGCACCGGATTCTGGCGTTAGCTCCGCATGATCTACAATTCGGTTCAGTATATTTGTATCAATCAAGAAGTTTTGCCCAAGACTCTTCTTAAATGAAAATCCGTACTTATCCAGTATTGCTTTTGTTCTAACAGGGGTCGCGATATCTTTATGCATCGTGCTCCTCCTTGCGTATTTTTTCTATAGCTTCACCAAATGCCTCTTTACTAACCTGAAACATACTTAATCGCTTATGCAGTTGCTTCCCGTTTGTATAGCCGATTTTCAGAAGCTGCCCAAGCCTTTCTCTCCGCTCCTTAGCACCCGCCCCGCCAATTAACCCTGCAATGATTAAATCTTCTTGGCTGATAAGCGTCACAGGCTCCTCATTCATCATATGAGCGCTTTTTAGCGCCTCCCTGATGATTTCCGGGGAAGCATGCTCTACGCCCACTCCCTTGCCGAGTTTATGTATCGCTGCATGCTTTTCAATGAATGCATGCTTGCATCCAGGGACATGCTCTGCAATTGTATTCCTGATCTTTTGTCCAGGGAAGTCTGGATCAGTTAACACAATCACACCTCGAGTCTTCTGTGCGAGCTTAATTTTTTCAATCGTTTCCATATTTATGGCAGAACCATTAGTCTCAATAGTATCCGCATTTAATGCGCGTTTGATTGCAACGGTATCATCCTTGCCTTCAACGACAATAATTTCCTTGATTCTCATAGATCCTCCTCACAAACTTACCTTGTAAAAAACGCGAAGTTTTCACAATAAGAAAAGCGCAAGCGCCTTGCTCACCCTTAGGCATAGACCATAGAGAGGGTAGGCACTGAAGCTGGACATTTTCAAATTGAAAAATTTATACTTTCTTGTCTTTCAATAAAATAAATTAAGCTTTCTTAAAAAAAATGATTTATTTGCAAAAAAGTTGAAACATTTTTGTAATGTTTATCGTCTAATTATATATAAATGTATAAGATTCACATTCATGACCTTTATTATATATGAAACTGACTTCAAACAAAAAGTCCACATGAAATATACCACATAAAAAAGCAGAGGACGAATCCCCTGCACAAAAATGATTAATTAAGAATTTTAATTTTTACTTGCTTACGTCCCCAACGATAAGCGTCAGATTTATCAGCAAAGAAAACATCAATCTTATTGCCCTTAATAGCAGAACCTGTATCGGCAGCTACAGCATAGCCATATCCTTCCACATACACTTTAGTACCCAATGGAATGACGCTCGGATCTACTGCAATAACCTTGGCTCCCGGGTTCGCCTTTAGATTAATCCCTGTAGCAGTTGTACCGGAACACCCATTACAACTAGCAGTATAGGCTGTTGAGCTTACATACATTTCCTTGCCGCTCGGCTGTCCATTCGTGTTCGTTCCGCGTGAAGCAACTTGCATGACAGGTGCCGCTTTTGTACCGACCGCTACCACTTTATCTTTTTTGTCTTTTACAGTATTTTCACTAAGTAATTTTCTTGAGACCTCTTTGCCATTTTCACGTACGATTTCGTATTCTTTTTTCAAAAGACCTTCCTGGCCGTCTTCAACAACCTTTTCTGCGCCTTTATCCATGCTGTTGTCTTTTCTTGTAACAACGGCAAAACGAATAGGTTCTTCCACTACATCGGTGACTTTTTCAACGCGAATGACCTTTATTTCGTCATCTTCTTTGATTGTCTCTTCCAATTTTGGCTCAACACGATCTAAATGATTCAGCTTAATATCATGATCTGATAAAAAGTCAGCGACCGTAGTCGAAGTTGTCCATAGCTGTGACTCTTTCCCTCCGTCAGCTACCTTGAGCTGAAAAGCCTTATCAATCTCGACTTCCATCTCATGTTGAATGGCTTCTTCCGGAAGCGGCTGTACGACATCGTGCTTATTTACTTCAACATTCTGCTCCTCGAGCAGCTCTTGAACTGTATCAGCAGTCGTCCATACTTGATCCTTCTCATTACCTTGCTTAATTACCACCTGTTTTGCTGGTTCCCAAACTACCTCTAAGTTATTTTTCACCTGGGTATTTACCGAGGGAAATACATAATCTTCTGAGCGTAATCCGATATCCATATCATCAAATATATCTTGAATGGTCTTTGCATGTGTTTTTATAACTTGGTCCTGGCCATCTAGTGTAAGTGCGACTGTTTTCTTCGATGTTTCGAAAATCAGAAAGCCGCAGGCAGCTGCAAATACTATTAGACTAGCAGAAATAATGGCCCAATTCTTCTTACTCAAAGACTTGGATAACAGGTTTTTCATGTATTTTATCACGATGAAAATTGCCTCCTTTTCTCTCGGAGTGATTATATAGAGTATCTTGCTGGCTGTCAACACTCTCAATTTCGATTTTTCAAGAAAGGCTAATTTCTTACACTGCTAGAAAAAAGCATTTACCCTCTGAAAACAGCAAGGGGACTGGGAAAGTTTAAACTCTTCACTACACCTCCTGTAATTGCTCTCTTCTTTCATAAAAAATAATTTCTCAAAGCATTTTTCAGCTTTTCTTTCCCAAATTATTCTCCATAACCAACCTTATTCCCTCTTGAAAAATCAGAATATTCCCAAACATAGTCTCTATTATGCAAAAAAACATAGAATTTGGAAAGCGAGAGTTATCGACATGGTTATCCTATGAGACCGCAAACTCATGTAGAACTTTTTAGAATAAGAAAAAAATTGGACAAGCTTCGCTTACATCTGACATAATCCGCTATCAGTTTATGCCGAATAATTTTTTTGCATTTTCGGTTGTTACCCTTGCAACTTCCTCTACTGTAAGCTCCTTAATCTCTGCAATTTGCTCTGCCACAAGTGTCACATAGCTTGGTTCATTTCTTTTTCCACGGTAAGGATGTGGTGCTAAATATGGACAATCTGTCTCAATTAATAATTTTTCAAGCGGGATGTCTGCCGCAACCTCTTTCGGTTTTTTTGCATTTTTAAAAGTAACTGGTCCTCCTAGTGAAATATAGAAGTTCATGTCCACACATTCCTTTGCTACTTCTGGACTTCCACTGAAACAATGCATGATCCCCCCTACTTCTTCTGCCCCTTCATCCTTTAAAATTTCTACGATATCTGCTGTTGCTTCACGGTTATGAATCACAATCGGCAATTTCACTTTTTTCGCAAGCTGAATTTGCTTCCTGAATACTTCCTTTTGGACATCTTTTGGTGATTTATCCCAATGATAATCAAGTCCCATTTCTCCGATTGCTACTACCTTCGGATGGCTGGTAAGCCCTTCAATCCATCCAAGATCCTCATCAGTCATATCAATCGCATCTACTGGATGCCAGCCTATGCTTGCATAAAGGAAATCATATTCCTCAATTAATTCCATCGCTTTATTGATGGTTGGCCGATCAAATCCTACTACAACCATGTTGGAAATTCCCGCTGTTTGCGCCCTATCAATGACTTCTTTTAAATCCTCGTTATATTGTTGATCATTTAAATGAACATGCGTATCAAAAAACATCCAATCTTCTCCTTTTATCATTTTTTATATTTGTGTTACAAATATTTCATAGTGATATCAAAAAGTATATGCAAAGAGTATTATCCTAATATAGATAAAACGTTACTCATATTAATCAAAATGAATTGATATTTATAATATTTCACGATTTTATTTTTTAAAAATATTATTTAAAAAAGAAAAACATAGAAATGTTCTTCGTAAGCCTTTCTACGTCAACATTTCTATGTCCGCTTATTTGTAATAAATCAGATGGCTGTTCTTACTTCACTCTAGCGCCTAAAGGAAGTGATTCTGCGACCGTGGCTAATGAAAGTTCTCCATTCTCACTTCCTGCTAAAATCATTCCTTCAGATAATTCTCCGCGTAATTTTACCGGTTTTAGATTAGTCACGCAAATGACCTTTCTTCCAACTAATTCTTCCGGCTTATAGAACTTGGCAATACCTGAAACCACTTGACGCTTTTCATAGCCAAGGTCAAGCTGCAGCTTTAATAATTTATCTGCTTTTTTCACAGGCTCAGCCTCTAGGACTTGTGCAACACGGAGATCCACCTTCATGAAATCATCGATTGCAATTTCTTCACTATCAGGCTTCTCCATGACCTTTTCCTCCTCAGCAGGTGCTGGAGCGGATCCTTGCATTTTTGTTTTTATAAATTCAACTTCTTCGGCAATATCTAAGCGTGGGAATATCGGCTGACCTTTTTGTACTTTAATATCCTCAGGAATCGCACCAAATGATTCTAAGCTTTCCCATGAAGTAAGCTCTTCCTTATCAATATTTAATTGAGCAAAAATTTCTTTCGGTGTTCTTGTTAAGAAAGGCTGAAGTAGAACAGCAGTCCGTCTTAGTGATTCGGCTAAATGATACATTGTACTAGCAAGCGCTGCACGTTCATCTTCATCTTTCGCAAGCACCCATGGTTTTGTTTCATCTATATATTTATTGGTTCTGCTCACTAGCTGCCAAATGGCTGTTAATGCAACAGAGAACTCCATTTTTTCCATAGAGTCTTCATATTTGCTAATCGTTTCTTCATTACACTTCACCAAGGCCTGATCAAACTCTCCTGTTGATCCTTGATAAGCAGGGATCACGCCATCAAAATACTTATCAATCATAGCAATCGTACGATTCAACAGATTTCCTAAGTCATTTGCTAAGTCAAAATTAATTCTTTCGACAAAGCCTTCTGGTGTAAATACACCATCTGCTCCAAAAGGCACTTCTCGTAATAAATAATAACGTAGTGAATCTAGGCCATAACGGTCTATTAATGTTACAGGATCAACGACATTCCCTTTGGATTTTGACATTTTTCCGTCCTTCATCAATAGCCAGCCATGTGCAAATACTTTCTTTGGCAGCGGCAAGTCTAAAGCCATCAGCATGATTGGCCAATAAATCGTATGGAAGCGCACAATTTCCTTCCCTACTAAATGAACATCTGCTGGCCAATAGTTCAAGTATTTAGAATCATCATCCGTTCCATATCCTAAAGCAGTAATGTAGTTGGATAAGGCATCAATCCAAACGTAGATAACATGCTTTGCGTTTCCAGGGACCTTAATTCCCCAATCAAAGGTTGTCCTAGAAACGGCCAAATCTTCAAGACCTGGCTTAATAAAGTTATTGATCATTTCATTTTTCCTTGATTCAGGCTGAATGAAAGATGGATTCTCTTCATAGTATTTAAGCAAGCGATCAGAGTACTTGCTCACTTTAAAGAAATACGACTCTTCCTTAACTTTATGAACTGGACGTCCGCAGTCTGGACAATTTCCATCGACTAACTGAGTTTCTGTATAGTAGGATTCACATGGTGTACAGTACCAGCCTTCATATTCACCTAAATAAATATCACCTTGCTCCAACAGCTGTGCAAATATCTTTTCCACAACTTTCTTGTGGCGTCCCTCTGTTGTACGGATAAAGTCATCATAGGAAATATCAAGCTTCTTCCATAGATCTTGAATGCCTGACACGATCTCGTCCACATACTGTTGCGGAGTGACACCTTTCTCTTCAGCTTTTTCCTGGATCTTTTGCCCGTGTTCATCTGTCCCAGTTAAGTACATTACATCGAAACCACGCATACGCTTATAACGAGCCATCGCATCTCCTGCAACAGTCGTATACGCATGACCTATATGTAGATTGCCACTCGGATAATAAATTGGAGTTGTTAAATAAAATGTTTTTAATTTTTCCTCCATGATTGTTCCTCCTCATTCATATTGTCCCCATACAAACTTTTAAGAACAGTTTCTGCTTAACGAGCATTGATAAAACAAAGGACAAAGTCCAAAGAAAATATCCTCTGTGACGTTGAACCTCATTCCTGTCTTAAAGTATAAAGATCCCATCAAATAGACGAGAGTTCTCATATAAACGTTCTCAGTTTGACGACAAATATATTCGATTAAAATCATCCGCACAGGTATCAACTTTCCACATATGCAGTTCCTTCTATTGTACACGATTATATTCGTCAGCTTTACCTCTTATATCAACAAAATATACCTAAAAATAATAATTTGTGCAAGAAAATGAAATATACTAGTAATTCCGCGTTCCGGGCTCAAAATCTACTGTAATTATATATGACTATTTCCTTCATCAAGTCATAAGAAATGACGAATTTTGTCGAAATTTGTTATATTATGTTTTGGCCTTTTTAAATGTATTTTTAACGGTCATTTTCCCCTCTTTGAACTTAATTCCTTTCATATCAAGGATTAGAACCGTGTAAATAATTGCCACCAAATAATAATATAAAGTAATTGACGAATATGGTAATGGCTGGTATTATAATAACAACAGAGATTTTTGTCGAATAATGACGAAAAAAGATAAATATTACTTTTGGAGAATTGAGAGGAGAAATTATTATGAAATCTACTGGTATTGTTCGTAAAGTTGATGAGCTAGGTCGTGTGGTTATTCCAATCGAATTAAGACGTACACTTGGTATTGCAGAAAAGGACGCTCTTGAGATTTATGTTGATGATGAAAAAATCATCCTAAAAAAATACAAGCCAAACATGACTTGCCAAGTTACAGGTGAAGTGTCAGATGATAACATCTCACTTGCTGGCGGTAAATTAATCTTAAGTCGCGATGGTGCTGAGCAATTATTAAAAGAGATCCAAAATAGTTTCGAACTTTCAAAGCAACAAGCATAAATAGCTAAAGGCTTCTCTTCCTGAGAAGCCTTTTTATTTACCCTATTCTTCTACATGATAAGCTCGATAAACCTCTCTTTTATTCAAATCACGATCACTGGCGGTTTGTTTAATTGCTTCTTTACTTGTTAATTCCTTTACAGATATATAATGTTCAACATGCTCTTCGATTGTGAGCTCTTCCCACCAGCTATTATCTTCAGAAAGATGATCTTCTGAGGAGCCTTCAAGAATCAGGCAGAATTCACCGCGAATCTCATCTGTATCTGCCCATTGTATAGCTTCAGACACAGTTCCTCTGATAAACTCCTCATACTTCTTCGTTAACTCACGGCATAAGACGATTTTCCTATTCCCCATATGCTCTAACATCAAATTCAGAGTTTCTTTTAATCGATGAGGAGATTCATAAAGAATGATTGTCGATGATAAAATCGCTAAATCAGCTAATTCTTTTCTTTTATTCTTCTTTTGTCTTTCTAAAAATCCATAAAAGTAAAATGGTTGTGTTCCTATACCTGAAGCAATTAATGCTGTTAACGCAGCATTTGCCCCTGGAAGCGGAACAACAGTTAGATGTTCTTCAACCGCTGACACCACTAATTCATAGCCTGGGTCAGAGATTGTCGGCATACCCGCATCACTCACTAGTGCCACCTTTGATCCGCTCTTCAGCTTTTCAATTATTTTGTAGCCACTGGATTCTTTATTATGTTCATGATAACTAATAATCGGTGTTTCAATCTCAAAGTAATTGCATAATTTCTTCGTATTACGTGTATCTTCCGCAGCGATAAAGTCTGCTTCCTTCATGATTCTAATCGCCCTAAAACTCATATCTTCAAGATTGCCAATCGGAGTGGGGACAAGGTACAACATGCCCTTTTCTTCCTCATTACTAAAGCTTTTTTGTTGATGCATATATGCACTCACCTATTTCTTATTAATTGCATTGACTCCATTTACGAGCGATATAAACCGATCACATCGAGCTTTTGCTTACGATCTAACTGCTTAAAGCGATATTCAGCTCTCATGGCATCACGTTTATTATCAAATGTTTGATGGAATACCAGCTTAAGCGGTGCCCTGCCTCTTGTGTACTTGGCACCCTTTCCTTCATTATGCTTCTTTAAACGGCGTTCTAGATTATTAGTGTATCCGGCGTACAAGCTCCCGTCATTACATTCCAAAACGTAAAAATAATGCTCATTATTCTCCATACAAAATCTCTCTTAATTCCTTCGAATATTCATTTCCTTCATTATATATAAATAAAGGGGCCATAATCTTTAAGTCCGGCTTGCCATTCTTTATGGCCTCAATAAGTAATACATTAGCCTCTTTACCTAATTTAGGATATACCATTTGAATTCTCTTAGGCTCTAATTGATATTTCCGCATTAAAGTAACAATATCAAGTAATCTCCCAGGACGATGAACGAAAGCAACCTTTCCGCCTTGCTTCACTAGCTGGCTTGCCACACGAATCGTATCTTCTAATGTACAAAGAATTTCATGGCGGGCAATGGCTAAATGCTCATTTTCATTCATGACTTTATTCGAAGGAGTAGTAAAGTATGGGGGATTACATGTGACGACATCGAATTTTCCATATCCAAATCTTTCAGTCATACGCTTAATGTCCCCATGAACCATCGATAAACGCTCCTGTAAACCATTATACTTAATACTTCTCATCGCCATATCATAAAGTCTCTCTTGTATCTCTACACCCGTAATATGCCCCTTTGTTCTAGCGCTTAAAAATAGTGGAATGACACCATTCCCGCTGCAAAGGTCAATTAACTTTCCCTTTTGAATGGGTACATAGACAAATCTCGCTAACAACACAGCGTCAATTGAAAAGGAAAAAACGGAGGGACTTTGAATGATTCTCAAGTTCTCCGCTAATAAATGATCTAATCTTTCATCTCCCTTTAAGACATCCATACCTAAATCCTCCAAATGATTCTTCAGTTTTACCCAATTTCCTTTAAAAATTGCCTTCCTATATACAGGAAGGCAATTTTTATTTCTTATTAAGAAACGATAGACAGAATAGACAATCCCCTTCTTTTCGAGGGCTGCCAAAATGCAGATTACATATATGGAAGCCCTCTTGATATAGACGTGCTAAATTATCATAGCCCTCACCAATATCCAGAAGCTTTTCGTCATCCGCTTCCTCTAATGACTGTTTTGACGTATTCTTTTTCCCGGTCTTCTTCTCTCTATCTGTCGTGATCTTTAACCGGCGTCTCAAATGATCATTTTCAAGCTTCAAAGAATTATTTTCTTCCAGCACCTCTGCCAAATGCTGCTTTAACTCACCAAGCTTCTGATATAATTGCCCAATTTGAGATTCCATATTATCTACTGAATCAAAGATTTCCTTTTTATCCAAACATTCCACCTCATTAATCTGTGGATTGAACTGATACAGCACCTTCATTTATTTCCTCAAGAGTGAATTCAAGCACGCGTTCTTGTTCCTTTAAGTTCACTTGCAGAATTCGTTCCAAAATATTTAAACCAACGACTTTACCAGAACCTTCAGGTGTTTTTACCCATTCTCCAATATCTGGAAGCTGTTTCTTAGCTGTTTCATATTCATCATTTTCATACTTCAAACAGCACATGAGACGACCGCAAAGCCCAGATATTTTTGTTGGGTTTAATGATAAATTCTGATCCTTCGCCATTTTAATTGACACAGGGTCAAAATCTCCTAGAAATGTTGAGCAACAAAGCATTCTCCCGCATGGTCCAATACCACCCAGCATTTTTGCTTCATCGCGTACACCAATTTGCCGCAGCTCAATTCTTGTCCGAAAAATGGCTGCCAAATCCTTAACCAGCTCCCGAAAATCCACACGTCCATCCGCTGTAAAGTAAAAAATTACTTTGTTGCGATCAAATGTATACTCTACATCTACAAGTTTCATATCCAACTGATGGGTCGTTACTTTTTCGCAGCATACATCATAAGCTTCCTTGGCTGCTTGCCTGTTTTCCTCGACAATCATTCGATCCTTTTGATCCGCAATACGCAGGACCTTTTTCAATGGAAGGACAACATCATGCTCATCAACCTTTTTGGGAGCAATAACGACTTTGCCATATTCCACTCCTCGAACCGTTTCGACTATCACAAAGTCATCCTTTTGTATTGAAAGATCTCCGGGATCAAAATAATAAATCTTGCCCGCTTTTTTAAAGCGCACTCCCACTACATCATACAAATGAAGATCCCTCCTGCATTTTTAACACAAGCTGTTCCATCAACAACTGCGGATTCATATTTGCTTGTAGCTTCCTTTTTGATTCTAAGACAGCTGTAATTTGATCTGTCAGTTTTCTGCTGGAAGATTGAAGCGAATATGGCTCTAAACGATTTCGCTCCATAACAAAGGCCATTTGTTCACCTTTGCCGAGCTGAATATATAGCAAATCTTTTAATAAAAGAAGTAGTATGTCTAAACCCAGATCTAATTGATCCTTCTCTTTAAAGTGCGGAAACCATTCCTCTTGAAGCGTCACCATCGCCTGCAAAGGATTTTTCTTTAGCACTTCGTATAATTTTAACACTATTTTTTGCGCTTGTACAAACCAATCATCCCCACTATATGCTAAAGCTTCGTCCAAATTATGGGTGATGCGTGCAAGAATAGCTGCCATTTCCTCGTTTACACCATTCACTTTTAGCTGTTCAATAAATATTTCAACCGAAAGTGGTTTAAAGGTGATAGACTGACATCGTGATAAAATAGTTGGCAGCATCCTTTGGGATTGCTCGGTTATGAGGATTGCTGTTGTTTCAGCGTGCGGTTCTTCTAAAAACTTCAATAAACTATTTGCTGCATTCACCGTCATTCGATCCGCATGGACAATCACATATACTTTTTTGTTCGATTCCACACCTGTCTTTGAAAATTCTTCTTGAAGCGCTCGAATCTGTTGTTTCTTTATTGATTGGCCATCAGGCTCTATCATATGAACATCTGGATGGTTATTATGGTTAATTCTCTTACAGTTCAGGCACGTTTCACATGAAACATATCCATCAATAGGGGATAAACAAAAGATACTTTTCGCCAGAAGCAGGCTCGCACCTTTTTTTCCTGTACCCTTCATTCCTTCGAATAAATAAGCATGGGCAAGCCGATTTTTACTTAAGCTGTTTTTAAACATCTTCAGCACGACAGGCTGCATATCCTGAAACTGTTCCCATGTTTGTGTCATGCTGATCAACTCACTTACGTATATAGATTGATTAATAATCCTTTAATCTCACCGATTTTACCAAGAATATCGATTGAATCTCCTTCTTGCTGTAATATCTGCTTTGCTAGTTCCGCAAGCCTCTCGTCAATTGTTTCAACAATTTTTAAAGCCTTGCCCTGGCCGAGATGATTCCAGCTATGTGACTGCTTAAGTTCCATCCCGTATTCTACCGTTTCTTTAATAAACTTTTTAACCAAAGTTTTATATTTAGCCATGTCCTTAAAGCTTCTGGATCTAGCAAGTCTTCTGCCCGCTGATTCTATATCACCCAGCAGGGCATGCATTTGTGATGTTTGCATTTTCTGCCCATGCTTTTGAACAAGTTCATTAAATTTTAATTGGTTGCCGACAGGCTGTTTTTGATCCTGTCGGACTTTATCTACGTTTAAACGAATATCCTGATTGATTTTCATCATTTACCCCCGATTCACCAAATCTTTTTAGAAGTGATGAAACTGTTCAACTGGTAGAACAAATACCGTTGCTCCCCCGACTTCTACTTCAACAGGGTATGGAATATATGAGTCTGCATTTCCACCCATCGGAGATACTGGCGCAACGAGCTGCTCCCTGGATTGACAATTATCCTTAATGATCTGCAACGCTTTTTCCACTCGGATATCTTCTGTCCCTATCAAGAAAGTTGTATTTCCCGATTTCAGAAAACCACCTGTGCTGGCTAATTTTGTCGCACGGAAATTATTATCCATAAGTGCTTTTGATAGTTTATTGCTGTCTTGGTCTTGTACAACTGCTAATACTAGCTTCATTTTACCACCCTCCTCAAATTTAGCGAAATTGACTTTATTCATATTATATCAGTTATTTTATGCACTAACAGGGATATACTGACCGATTTTTCATTGTTGCTGTTATTTTTTACTAATAATCAGTGGTTTTAATAGTTCCTGTGCTTGTTTAAAAACTTCATTTACTGATTTAGCTGCATTCACATTTTTAATCCGCTGCGGATATCGTTTCTGTAGCTGGAGGTAACCTTCTCTCACTTTTTCATGAAACGCCAGATCTTCGAGATCAAGTCGATTAACTTCTCTCCCTTTGTGAATATTAATTCTCTCAAGGCCTTTTTCTGGTTCAATATCAAAATATAAAGTGAGTGCTGGCATTAATTTTTCGATCGCAAATTCATTGATCGACAGTACTTCATCAACCCCAAGTCCCCTTGCATAACCTTGATAAGCTAATGAACTATCAACAAAACGGTCACATAACACAATATACCCATCTTCCAATGCCGGGATAACCTTTTCCACCAAATGCTGTCTCCGTGCTGCTGCATATAGAAGCGCTTCTGTCTTTGAATCCATTTTTGTATTGGACTTATCTAGTATTACACTTCTTATTTGTTCTGCAATTTCAATTCCACCAGGCTCTCTTGTTAATTTTATGTTATACCCTTCACTCTCAAGACTTTCAGCCAGCATATTCATGATGGTTGTTTTGCCGGCCCCCTCAGGCCCCTCCGCTGTGATAAAAATGCCTTTTTCCATTGTATAACCCCCAGATGATTCGTCAAATTGTTTCGTTACTGATAAATATTAATCAGCCCTCTTTGCAAATCAAGCACATCTTGAAAACGCGCACCTGCCTGCAAGAGCTCATGTAAATGTTGAATATGTTCTTTTGTTATTATTTCCCCGGGAAATAATAACGGGATGCCTGGTGGATATGGCAGAATGAGCTGCGCGCAAATCTTTCCACAAGCCTCATCTATTTTTACAGTTTTTACTTCTTTCCTATCCGTCCTAGATAAAGTGGTAATCTTTGCATGGTGACTGATATGCCTTTTTTTAATTTCTTTATCACCGTACATCTCTTGCCTCTTCATATTATCCTTTATGCACCTTAGGACCTCTTCAAATGGATAAAATTCTCCTTTCTTAACCAACGGAAAAACCATTAACACATTGAAGGGATCAGCAAGCTCTGTAAAAATGCTTCTCTCCTCTAATAAGCGCTGTAAATCAAAGCCTGTAAGAGCAGTGTTGGACTGTATTGTTATCTTAAGAGGATCACCCATTTGATTGGCATAACGTAAGACGCTTATTCCCTTTATTGAATCCAACTGATCTCGGAAGTGGTTTATCGTTTGCATCAAAGCCTTCCCGTCCTCATTTGAGAAAGAAGCTAGATAGCTGCGGGCAAAATCCAAAGATGCCATAATTGGATAGGAGGGACTGCTTGATTGCAGAATTCGCAAATAATGCTCAACCCGCTCCTTAGCAACGATGGTGCTATTCATATGTAGGTAGGCACCCATCGTCATTGCAGGCAATGTCTTATGAGCGGATTGGATAACAATATCGGCCTTTAACTCCACCGCTGAAGGAGGAAATATTTCACTTCCGTAAAAATGAGCCCCATGTGCTTCATCAACAAGCACAGGAATCCCTTTTTCATGCGCCTTAGCTATCATTTCCTCTAATGGGTAAACCATGCCATAGTAATTTGGGTATGTAAGTATCAAAGCTTTTGCATGTGGATATTTCATCAGTGCTTCCTCCACAAGATCACAGGACACACCGCCTGCCACGCCCCACTCTTCATCGTACTCGGGTGCTAAGAAAACAGGATTAGCCTTTGCAAGCGACAAACCATTTATAATTGATTTATGACAATTCCTCTGAACAAGGACCGTATCACCTTCGCCAACCGCAGCCAAAATCATCGCCAAGTTCCCAACTGTCGATCCATTTACTAAAAAGTAGCTTTTTTGCACCTGATACAACTGGGCAAGTAACTCTTCCGCCTCTGCAATCACACCTTCAGGCGAGTGCAAATCATCTAGACCGGAAAGCTCCGTAACATCTAAAGAAAGGAACTCACTAAAATGGTGTCTTGCCGGAGCTGGGACTACCATGCCATTTTTATGACCTGGGACATGAAAAGATATTGGTCTCTTCACCCTATGTTTAAATAGTTGTTGTAATAACGGTATATTTGTCTGATTCATTTATATCCCCAATACTCATCTTAAGTTTCCTTTCTATTTTATCAAATCACTATAAAAAAAGGAAAATTCATTGAAATAATTTTCTACGGATAATTTTTTTTACAATTCGAAAGCAGACATACACCCAAAACCTATTTCTAACATAGAATATAAAACAAAGCTGCCAAGGATGAAAATTCTAAAAATTGTATACAAATCCCTAATTTGGGGCATGATTTAGTGTATGGAGGTGGAGTGATTGAGTTCGCTGCTAGCAAAGAAAACAATCGAAAAAAGCTGTATCATTTGTGAGGAAACAAAAACCCAGGGAATACATCTATACACTTCTTTTATTTGCACAGACTGTGAAAAAGATTTAATCGCAACCGAAACGAACGATCCCAAATATAAATATTACCTAAATAAACTTAAAAAGATTAATACACCTGAAATTTTTTCCTAGCAGTCTCCATTTGGGGACTTTTTATTTGCCTGAATTTCATATAAGAACAAAGATTTTATACACTTATTGGATATTTATTTTAACATAAGGCTCTTTTCTAAAAGATTGTTGTTTTTTTTCATAGGTTTTGATAAGACAAACCATTGAAAAGTTAAGTTGATTGGAACGGGTGTGCGAGACTCCTGCGGGAGCAGCGGGACAGGTGAGACCCCGCAGGAGCATAGCGACAAGGAGGCTCACCGCCCGCCCCGCGGAAAGCGAGCACCTGGAGAGAAAATCAATGACTATTGCAACAAAGTATACGAAAACAGCCTAAAATAAAGATAATACATTATAGGTGAGGAGAATATGGAACTAAACAAATTACCAAAGGTGAGATTGAGGGAATTAAACCTTGACGATGCAGAAGACCGTTATCAGTGGTGCTTAGACAAAGAGGTTACAAAACATCTGAACATGCCTGACAAGTACCCCCCTTTTAGTAGGGAAGAGACGGTGAAGTGGATTGGCATGTGCATGAATCAAACCAATGGATATGTGTGCAAATAGCTATCGTAACTGAACAAGGTAAACATATGGATGGATTGATTTTAAAAACATTGATAAAATAAACAACCATGCAGAGTTAGGGATAGCTATAGGTGTTAAAAACTACTGGGGTAAAGGATATAGATTATATTCAATGAGAGAAATGTTCGTTGTAGGAGATAGTGAACTCAACCTGAACAAGATTTGGCTAAAAGTAGAGATTGATAATGAAAAAGCCATTAAGTCATATAAACGAATAGGCTATGTCGAAGAAGATCTTAAGACAAGACCGATTAAGGAATGGGAAATATGTTGATCGTCTCAGAATGAGCATGCTTAAAAGTGAACTAAGCAATGGATAAAACAGTTAAAGATTTAATATTAATTAAAGAAATTTAGTTCAATATTTTTGAAGGTGGTACTCTTAACTTTTAATGTCTTTGCAAATTCCTCCATTGTTCCACTCATGCCTCTTTAGTATTAGTATTTGGAATAGCCATTTCCTTCTGATTCACTGACCTTTTTCTATATTAAAAGAACGGTGAATGGAATTATTTTTTAACACAAAAAGAGCACCCATACAGGTGCTCTCACGATCATTTGCCCGGCAACGTCCTACTCTCACAAGGGGACAGCCCCTAACTACCATCGGCGCTGAGAAGCTTAACTTCCGTGTTCGGTATGGGAAC
>NZ_JAUSUB010000034.1 GCF_030813235.1 Cytobacillus purgationiresistens
AACTAGTTAACCAAACTAGTGCCCGAACGGGATGCCAAAGCAAGAAAGGGTTAACTAGTTAACCAAACTAGTGCCCGAACGGGATGCCAGAGAAGGAAAGGGTTAACTAGATGACCAAACTAGTGCCCGAACGAAATAGATGAGGAAGAAATGAGGCACTAGATCGAACATAGCCTTCCAAAAAAAGATTTCGTCTCGCAGGTAAAAAATACACTAAAGGAGCATGCCATGAAAATGAAAGACCGATATAAAGATAGATATATAGAAGAAATCTTCTTGGTTCTTACGATGGTTGTAATGGTGCTTTTAATATTCGCACAAGTGGTTGGCAGATATGTTTTCTCGGCTGCACCAAGCTGGACGGAAGAATTAGCAAGGTATATACACATTTGGCAAGTATGGATTGGAGCGAGCTATGCCATTCGTTTACGGGAACATATCAAGATTGAAGCCTTTACTAATTTGTTCTCAACATTTATGAGGAAGATTTTCGAAACATTGGCAATTATCGTTTGGTTCCTCCTTGCCTTATCATTAGCAATTCTAGGGACGCAATTAGTATTAAGCAGCATGAAGAATGGACAGCTTACCCCGGCTATGCAAATTCCGATGTGGATTCCTTTTTTAGCTATTCCACTTGGCGGGGCAGGCATGTCACTTCGCCTAATTCAGCAGCTTTGGATTATTTGGAGAATGCCTCCGGAAGATCATAAAGAAGAAGGGGCGGATCTCATTTGACAGTAGCGGTCTTATTTATTTCTTTGTTTGTATTTTTATTAATAGGTGTACCAATTGCTATTTCTCTTGGTGCTTCGGCTTTAGTAACCATTTACTTTACGACGACGTTGCCTTTGACGATTATGACGCAAAAGGCATTTACTGCGCTTGATTCGTTTCCGTTGCTGGCGATTCCTTTCTTCATGCTAGCTGGTGTCTTGATGGGAAAAGCCGGGGTTTCCAGACGGTTGCTCACGCTAGCTACCATGCTAGTTGGCTGGATGGTTGGCGGACTTGCAATGGTTACGGTGGTGACATGTATGTTCTTTGCAGCAATATCGGGTTCAGGTCCAGCCACAGTAGCAGCGATTGGTTCCTTTATGATTCCTTCAATGAAGGCGAAGCGATATGATGAAGGGTTTGCGGCTGCATTGACTGCAGCTGCGGGGTCCATTGGCGTAATCATTCCACCAAGTATTCCTTTTGTCATGTATGGCGTCATCGGCGGCGTGTCTATTGGCGGTATGTTTTTAGCAGGAATCATTCCAGGGATTATTATTGGGATTGGGCTAATGATTGTCTCTTACTTAATTTCAAAGAAAAAGGGCTACAAGCCTGAAACAACCATAGATTATTCTTTTAAAGCGGTTTTAAAAGCACTTTATGATGCAAAATGGGCTTTGCTCATACCAGTCATAATATTAGGCGGCATATACGGCGGTATCTTTTCTCCCACTGAAGCAGCGGTTGTAGCTGTTGTGTATGCAACCATTATCGGTATATTTGTTCATAAAGAGTTAACCATGAAGGACATGTATGAGTGTATAAGGGAAGCCATTGTGATTAATGCGACAACGATGATCATTGTCGGTCTATCTATTTCATTTGCATACATTATGACACTTGAGCAAATCCCGAACAGTATTGCTGGTTTTATCACGGATTTATCAACGAATCCATTTGTTATTTTATTAGTCATTAACCTTTTATTGCTTGTGGTAGGTATGTTTATAGATACGATATCCGCTTTAGTTGTATTGACACCGATTCTATTGCCGATTGTTACCGCTGTAGGAGTAGATCCCATTCATTTTGGTGTCATTCTAGTAGCAAACTTAGCGATTGGTTTCATAACGCCTCCACTAGGTGTAAATTTATTTGTCGCATCTAGCATCGGTGGGATAAAGATAGAAAAAATTGTAGCGGCAATATTACCGTTCTTGCTTTCAATGCTGATTACATTACTTGTTATCACTTATGTTCCAGCATTATCTACTTGGCTGCCCAATTTATTAAAGTAGTCCAAGGCGGGCAAGCCTGAGGGTAGTTTTTACATCTTCCCGAAAATCCCTGGAGAGTTCCCGAATTCATATACCTTCACTTCGAGGCTGCTCCAAGAAGGAGGAGTTGCCGTTGTACCTGGAAGCCGTTTTACACCTTTCGGAGAGGGTAACATAAGAATATCATATGTCTATTCTATGGAAGTTTTAAAAGAAGGAATGAACCGGATAGAATCGTTCTTGCAATCAAGAAATGAGTTATTTGTCATTTAATAAATATGGGGGGTTCTTACATGGAAGACGCGATGTTTATGCAATCGGCCGATCAAATGCTATCAACACTTATTGATCTCGTGTCGATTGATAGTGTAAGTCTATCTGCAGGAGAAAAGTATTTTCCGTTAAGAACAGAGCAGGTTTTAAGAGGCATCCCTTATTTTCAGGAAAATAGTGAGCTAATTAAGAATCATCCAACCTCAGATGGCAGATCGATATTAACTGCTTTATATAAACATGAGAATGCCGTAAAGACAGTAGTGATGATTAGTCATTTTGATGTAGTTGATATTGAAGATTATGGCGAATTAAAGCATCTTGCTTTTAATCCCATTGAATTGACGAATGCATTACATCATAGAACGGAAGGGCTCCCTGATGATGCAAGAGATGATTTGCAGTCAGGGGATTGGCTGTTTGGCAGAGGGATGATGGATATGAAATGCGGGTTGGTCCAGCATATGTCATTGCTCGAAAAGGCATCCTTTGAGAATTGGGAAATCAACTTGTTATTAGTTACTGTGCCGGATGAAGAAGTGAATTCTGTCGGCATGCGTGAAATCATTCCAAAGCTTGTGGAAATGGCAGATGAACATCAGTTAACCTATACACTTTATCTGAATTCAGAACCGATGTTTTCACAGGTGCCGCAGGATGAGCAGCGTTATTTCTATACTGGAACAATCGGGAAGATTATGCCAGGTGCTTTATGCTTTGGAAAAGAATCGCATGTAGGAGAACCGTTTTCTGGTATGAATGCATGTTGGATGTCATCGGTTCTCACGCAAGAGGTGGAATGGAATGAAGGTTTATGTGAGACTGTGAACGGTGTGATGTCACCTCCTCCTACATTGCTGCTTCAACGTGACATGAAAAAAGAGTACTCGACCCAGATTCCACATCGCTCAGTCAGCTTGTTTAATTTACTGCTTATGAAGCGAAATGCTGCAGATGTGATGGAGGAAATGAAAGAGGTGGCTTCAAAAGCAGCGCATAAAATGGAAAGTTTTATTGAGGAGAAATACAAACTTAATAACCTGGACCGATCACAGCTGTCAAACATTCAAGTGCTATTTTATGAAGAGCTGCGGAACTACGCGATTGAAAAAACAAGTGATGAATATATCGATAAGATGGAGCAGGCAATTGCCAATGAAACCGATGGGGATATTCGTGAACAGACGATTCAAATCGTTGATCAAATGGCAATGCTTTGCCAAGAGCTTGGTCCGATGATCGTCCTCTTCTATGCACCGCCTTATTATCCAGCAGTTGATTCTGGACCTGAAAGCATGATACAAGAAATTTCTGCATCGCTGATTGAATTTGCCTGTGATCGTTGTGGGGAGGAGCTCAAGGCTACCGATTATTTTAATGGAATATCCGATTTAAGTTATGCGGGACTTCATGCTGATTTATCAGAGATGGATAAGTATAACGTGAATTTGCCTGGTGGTGAAAAATTGTACTCTATTCCATTTAAACAGATGGCTAAAATTACCGCCCCGGTGATAAACGTAGGGCCGCTTGGAAAAGACGCTCATCAAAAAACAGAACGACTTCATGTACCTTTTGCTTTTGAAAAATTGCCTAAGATCTTGGAGCATTTAATTAAAATTCACGAGAAGCAGGCAGATCGATTTTAATCAATATGTGATCGAAGGATTTTTTGTTGACTGTTTGTAATCCTTAGAATATAATGATGATATTAATATGAATAGTAACTCCTAAAGGGGAGTAGCTTTTACAGCAAAGTCGTCATTTCGGAGCAAATTGCTCTCGGCTTTGTTGGCAACTTACATTGTTGTTAGCAAGACCTTTACCTGTTGGTAAAGGTCTTTATATATTTTTAAAACCTTTACCAAAATGAAATTGGTAAAGGTTTTTTGTTTTTTAAGGAAATAATAAGGGGAATGAATGCAAAGTCTATATAAATACATGCTCTTATTATTCTTTAAAAGCCAAGACTTCGTCTGGAGTGCTGTTACATAATTTTTAGGAGGTTATGTTATTGGAGATTTCATTATTGTTAGAGTATGGCTGGGTGTTGCTTGTTTTAATTGTTCTAGAGGGATTACTAGCTGCAGATAATGCACTCGTCTTAGCTATTATGGTTAAGCATTTACCGGAAAAAGAACGGAAGAAAGCTTTATTTTATGGGCTTGCTGGAGCGTTCGTCTTTAGATTAGCTTCATTATTCGTCATTTCATTTCTTGTGGATGTGTGGCAGGTCCAAGCAATTGGAGCCGTTTATCTCATATTTATCGCATGTAATCATATATACCGAAAAATTGTTGTCAAAGATAACAAGGTGGATAAGGCAAAGGGAAAAAAGCAAGCTGGGTTTTGGACTACTGTACTGAAGGTTGAATTAGCCGATATTGCTTTTGCCGTTGATTCGATCCTTGCGGCAGTCGCTCTAGCGATGGCTCTTCCCGATACACCATTGCCAAACATCGGCGGAATGGATGGAGGAAAATTCCTTATCATATTTGCCGGAGGAATGATTGGTTTAATCATTATGCGTTTTGCAGCGAATATTTTCGTTGACTTGCTGCATAAGAGACCAGGTCTCGAAATTGCTGCCTTCTTAATTGTTGGCTGGGTGGGTGTGAAGCTTCTCGTTTTAACATTGGGTCATCCTGCATTGGCAATCATACCTGAAGATTTTGCCCATTCTACAGGCTGGAAAGTTACATTCTATGTCATTCTTATCTTGATCGCTGCAGGCGGATGGTTCCTATCTAAAGAAAAAGATACGGATTCAGCTGCGAGTTAAATAAAAAAAAGCTGGTGCTTAAGCTGCACCAGCTACTAGTTAAACTAATTTATTGAACTTTACTTGTTTGTTTAAGAAATAAATAATCGGTATTCCCACAGCAAGAACAGCGAATTCGCCAATTGCAGTAGTGAGCCAAGTGAACATAAATGGCAGGCCGAAAGCAAAGTTAAGCTCAAGTGCGATAATCCACATCATCACACTGAAGACGAGCGTGTTGACAATCATTCTTGCCCAAATATTTTTAATATATTTGCTGCAAATAATCGTAATCACTAAACAGATGATCGAATGACTGACACCAAAGATTAAATCATACGCCTTCATTGGTGAAAAGAGCAAATTGGTGATAAAAACGCCTAGCACAATCCCATATATATAGTTTTTATTAAAAACAATGAGATGGTTAAACATTTCTGCCACTCTAAATTGTATGGCAACAAAGCCAAAAGGCTGGAATACCATTGAAACAGCGATATATAAGGCTGCTAAAATGCCATTACCAACAATGGTTTTTGTATTCATTTTTCATTACGCTCCTTAGTTTTTTAGCGTGGGAGGTTCTCGAACCACGTTAATTAATTGAAAGCTTGATTTTATATTAGATTAATAGGAAAGTCAATATGATTCTAATATAGACGGGTATATGCAGATATACCTAACTAAAACCACCGAGAATGAAGTGAGAATTCTGCATAAAAGCGGTAAAATAAGTAAATAAAAGGAAGGTTAAATAAGAATACCTTTGTGTTGTATTACACATTCAATTATATAAAAATAATATTATGAGTCAAAAGTCTTGACATTTATTTGGATTCATATTAATCTGAATTTAACGAAAATTATATTTGCGGATGAGATTTGCCAGCATCATGTTTGATTTATGGAATATCGGCAAAAGGACGCATCTCTATTTCTATTAATTGGATCGCGAAAAAAACGATTCTTATCTATAAATAGTCTCTATACGCTAAAGTTTTCTGAAAATATAGTTTTTTATACAGAAGGAGAGAGTACTCACATGAGAAAAAAGAAAGTATCTTACATGGAGCTAGTCAGAAAGAATAAGGAAGAATTATTAAAGGATCGCAATAAAATTGAAATGATTGAAAAACGAATAGATGAGAAGCATGAAAAAGTGAACACTAAAAAGATTGGCATATAAAAAAAGCGGAAGGGTCTTGCTTCCCTAGCCCCGACAAGCATTAGACGAAGGTTGGCTTATGACCTCGAGGGGTTAGGTCATGCAGCTAGACATTTTAATAGCTTTTCAAAAAAAAGGGAGTGTCCGTTTAGGGACACTCCTTTTTTTATCTGGTTGCTGCGAGGTTGGTTTTTTTGAGCCTAGCCTCCGCACTTTATACTTTATTTATGTTTGAAATAATCAACCAATGCATGAGTAATCTCAATTCCTTGGAAGAAGAATAGTGTTGTAGCAGTAAATGAAAATAACCCAATCATTAATAAGCGAATAATCATTTTATATTTCCTCCTTTTTTTTAAAAAAATTTTCAAATTAAGGAGTACTGTCTAAATAATTGGATTGATAAAAAACCGGGTGATAAAACTTGCCATTCCTAATAACGAAAAAGGTCAATTGGCAAAGTGAAATGACCATCAAAGCGATATTCATTAAGATGGTTGATCCTGCAGGTAAAAGCAATGGATGCTTTTTTAAATCATCTTGATAATGAAACCCATCTGAGCTTAAATTAGCATTCAATACAGCTTGCTGATGGTCACTTGTTTGACTTGTCCTTGAAGAATCGCCAGGATACTGGATGACCAGAAATGATAAAAAGATCGTTAATAGAACATATGGAAACGCTCTCCGCAATGTCACCCTTTCATCCCCTCTCAGACAAATGTTTATCTCTTGATTATATAACTTATGTGAATGTTTTGTATATATGATTTTAAAAAAAACAAAATAATACTTAATGGAAATCCAATATATATATTGGAAAATGGCATGTATACGTTACATTATGTTAAAAGGGATGATGGTGATATTTACTAAAAATATCACTTCAGGAAAAAGGATTAACTCAAAAGCACAACTAGCTGTCTTTCAGAATGTTTTTTTTTAAAAAACCAGAATTTCATTTCGACCGCTGTGCTCATCGTTATTTGTCCATGAGCATCCAATTGATTCGGAAGAGGAAGAAAAGTGCGCTTTTATTATTTTGTCATAATAACTTCATTTGCTATTGGGGTAGTTATGACGATTCTCATTGTACACTTCAGACGGATCAATGAAGGTTGCTTGAGTAATTGGTATGTTTTTTTTCTTTGTTTTCTTGCATCAGGAACTTATATACATTAATTGTGGAAGAAAAGAAAGGAAGAAGAAAATAGATAATAAAGGAAAATAGTGTAGGAGACTATAAATTTATTATTCTAAGATAATAAATAGGCACTAGATTATTATTTTGACATTTTCGAAAATTAAGCGTATAAATATCCTTATATTTTAATAGGGGGCGTTTATATGGAATTCTATCAAAAGAATATTAATGGAAACCAGATTCAAATTGCGGACTATCCAGGAACAAAAGGGACCATTGTTGCTGTTCATGGCTTAACTGGGAATCATAAGCAAATGCACTATTACGCAGAAAGCCTGAAAGGAGAATATCGCTTTATAGCACTTGATTTACGCGGGAGAGGGAATAGTTCTGCTACAGATGAAGACACAAGCTTATACAAGCATGCAGAGGATGTCATTGCTCTGATCAAGGACCTCAAGATAGAAGACCCTATTTTGATGGGGTATAGCATGGGTGCATTTATTTGTGCGGTCGTCGCACGCAAGCTAAAGAATGTTAAAGGCTTAATTTTACTTGATGGGGCAGCAGCCTGCACAGACCAGCAGAGAAATATTGTTCAACCTTCGTTAGGGAGATTGAGCAAGGAATATGGCTCAGAAGAAAGCTACTTAACAGAGCTGGAAACCATTTATACTAGGCTGGGTGTGAAATGGACAGATCACCTGTGCAACGTTGGCCAGTATGAGATTCATGAAGTGGGTGGCCATTGGGAGAATAAATCTAATGAGAGCAGTATTCTAGCTGATTTTAATAGCTTTTATTCATTTGTCCCGAAAGAAGAGTTTGCTAATACTGAATGTCCGATCCTTTTGGTGCATGCCAGCGGAAATATCGGACCAATGGAACCGTTATTTTATGCAGAAGCCTATGACGATACTAAAAGTTTTGCAAAAAATATTGAAATGGTCACTTCAGCATGCAATCACTACACAATGGTGTTTGAAAATAGACAGGAAATTAATGACTCTATCCAATCATTTTTGAAAAAAATCTAATCAACTGAGTTGAAATTTTACAAAAATTATGTAGAATAAAATTATACATTCATATTGCCTATTCATTAGCGATTAAAAAATGAACTTTTTTAACTGAAGCTATTGAACATACTGGCTGCTTTAAACAACCGATGACCTAAGAAGGTACATCCTGTTTAAAGCAGCCATTTTTGTTATAAGAGACATTATTTTTTAAAATAAGGTGGTTGAAATGATGAGCAAGGGATTAGAGTATTTCAAAAATGTTTATGACGTGGTACCTGGCTGGGTGCAAAAAATGTATGACTATAACCCAAAAATATTGGATCATTATACAAATCTGCGCGGCGATATTATGAAGCCGGGGCATTTATCGGTAAAAGAGAAGGATATATTGCTTGTTGGCATGAATGCGGCAAGACTTTACGAACGCAGCATGGTCTACCATACGAAGGGTGCGATCGATGGAGGAGCTTCACTGTCTGAACTGGCAGAGTATCTCATTGTGTCCTACTTATATTACGGACCACAAGCGTTAAAAGCGGGAATGAAATCTTTGGAGTATGCATGTACATTAAAAGGTTTCCCGGTTCAAAGCGAAACGAAAGAGGTAGAAGGCTTAGAAGAAATTCTGAAATATTATATTGATCTCCTAGGCGAAGGAAATGCGGATTTTGTTAAAAGCGTATTGTCCACTGTTCAAGCTGGTGATCATCAAGCCGTTCAAGAAAAAATACTAAGTGATGGTGTCGTAACAACGAAAATGAAGCATATTCTCATGACAGGGATTTATATAACTGTGCTCAATGGTAAAGATGCAGGGGAATGGATGGAGAAAGCAAGAGAAAAAGGTGCAAGTGAAGACGAACTGGCTGAAACAGGGTATATCTGTTTACTTACTGCCGGCATTCCAGCATGGTTTGAAGCCAGTGATTCTTTAGTAGAAAAATAAACAGAAGAAATGTGGGGGACTAGAATGAAAGTCTATGAGAATGCAAAATCAGCATTAGAATCTGTTAAGAGCAATCAAACAATTATGGTTGGCGGATTTGGACTAGTAGGGGCGCCGTTAACATTAATAGATGAATTAACGAGAAAAGAAATTGATGGCTTGACTGTCATTAGTAATAATCTGGGCGAAAAGGGTAAGGGATTAGGTATTCTAGTAAACCAGAAGAAAATCAAAAAGGGTATTGGATCCTATTTTACAAGTAACCGCGATGTAGGTGACGCCTATCAAAAGGGTGAAATTGAATTGCAGCTCTTACCACAAGGAACATTAGCTGAATCCATGCGAGCTGGGGGTGCTGGACTCGGTGGGTATTATACAAAGACAGGTGTTGGTACGGACCTGGCTAAAGGTAAAGAAGAAAAGGTGATTGATGGAATCACTTATATATTCGAGCCTGCTTTAAGGGCTAATGTTGCTTTAATCCGTGCTTGGAAAGCGGATACATTAGGGAACTTAGTCTTTTATAAAACGGCAAGGAATTTTAATCCAATGATGGCAACTGCTGCAGATATTGTCATTGCAGAGGTGGATGAAATCGTGGAAGCTGGTGAGCTTTCTCCTGAAGAAATCGTTACACCGCATTTATTCGTGGATGGTATGATCAAGGCGCAGAAAATATTGACGAAGGATGGAGTGATCGATCATGAGCAAAAATGAAGTGCAGGAATTGATCGCAAAACGGGCAGCACAGGAACTTAAAGGCCGCTGTGTTGTCAATCTTGGCATTGGCATACCGACCTTAGTAGCCAAGTTTATCGAGGATGAAAATGTTTCTTTCCATACGGAAAATGGTTTGCTTGGTGTAAGTGATGTTGAGGGCGTGATTGATCCAAACCTTGTCAATGCTGGTAAGCTTCCAGTGGGTGAAGCTGTAGGTGCCTCCTTTTTCAATAGTGCAGATTCATTTGGCATGATTCGAGGCGGACATGTAGATATTGCCATCCTAGGGGTGCTGCAGGCAGATCAAACAGGCTTGATAGCAAACTGGGCTGTACCAGGAAAAAATATAATGGGCGTAGGCGGCGCAATGGATCTGCTTGTGGGTGCGAAAAAGGTCATTGTAACGACAACCCATACGTCAAAGGATGGAAAAAGTAAGATTCTTAAGGAATGTACCTACCCCATTACTTCTACAAGAAGTGTAGACATGATTATCACAGAGCTGGCCGTTTTTGAAGTGGTTGAAAAGCAGCTGCGATGCATTGAATTAATGCCCGGTGTCACGATTGAAGAAGTGCGAGAGAAGACAGAAGCTGATTTTATAGAAGATCTTTTAGTTGTTTAATAGAGAAAAGGGTGTGAGTTTATGACAAATGTTGTTGTTATTGATTCGGTGAGAACAGCGATAGGGAAATTAGGCGGATCACTTGGCAATGAGCCTGTTGACCTTCTGGCAAGTACGGTTTTGCAGGAGCTTATGAGAAGAACCGATATACCGAAAAATGCAGTCGAAGAGGTTATATTAGGTCAAGCAAAACAGAGTGCCGATGCTTCGAATCTTGCCAGACTGGCGTCATTAAGAGCCAAGTTTCCTGAAGATGTTCCTGGATACACGGTTCATCGCCAATGCGGATCTGGTGTGCAGGCAGTAAATTCAGCGAGCCAGCAAATTCTATGTGGCTTAGCTAATGTGATTGTGGCAGGTGGAGCAGAGTCGATGAGCACAGCTCCTTACTATATGAGAAATATTCGTTTCGGACTTAAATCAGGCAACGGGCTATTACTTGATCCAAACACAGAAAGTCAGCCTGGCTCTCAGCCCGTTGAAGATTATGGAATGTTAACAATGGGGGTTACCGCTGAAAACTTAGCGGAAAAATACGAGATTTCACGTACAGAGCAGGATGAATTTGCATTACGGAGTCAGGAAAATGCGCAAAAAGCGATTTCATCCGGGCTTTTTGAAAAAGAAATTGTACCTTACACAGTAAAAACGAGAAAAGGTGCGCTCGAATTCAAACAAGATGAGCACCCCAGAGAAACAAGCTTAGAAAAACTAGCATCATTAACACCTGTTTTCAAAGAGAACGGCACAGTTACGGCAGGTAATAGCAGTGGCAGAAATGATGGAGCCGCAGCACTATTGCTTATGTCTGACATAGAAGCAGACAGGTTCGGGAAAAAGCCGAAAGCGAAAGTGATTGCACAGGCCGCCTCAGGAGTGAATCCGAATTATATGGGTATAGGTCCGGTGCCAGCAACGCTGAAAGCATTGAAAATGGCTGGCCTACAATTAAAAGATATAGATTTAATTGAATTAAATGAAGCATTCTCTGCGCAAGCCCTAGCTGTTATTAAAGAACTAAATATGGATATAAATAAGGTGAATCCAAACGGCGGTGCGATCGCAATGGGTCATCCAATCGGTGCCACTGGAGCAATATTAATGACCAAAGCGATCCATGAGTTGGAACGGACAGGAAAAAGATATGCCCTGATAACCCTATGCATTGCGGGCGGACTGGGCATTTCAACAATCATTGAGAATATGCAGGTGTAAAGAAAAGCAGAAACTCCCTTGTTCAGAGGAGACAGGCATAAAGAGTAAGTGAAATGCAGGGGAGATTGCTCTCTTTTCAAAGATTCGTCGCGATGGATAGCAGGGACCTAGAGTTACTGCGTGATCAGGAAGCAAGCAGCGAGATAGGAAAGTAACTGAGTCCTGCTGCCCTATCATCAACCAAACCGAATAAAGATAAAGTAGTAACCGAATATTATCAACGAAATAATAATAAGTGAAGTTGAATATAAACAAAAAAAAAGCGGAGGATCGCCTCCGCTTCATTTCACTTTTTGTTTAAAATATTATTCTTCTGTCTGCTTTAGCTTTTCATGATATCTTTTATGCGCCGCTTTTAATGCGACGATGACAGATGTGGTGGATGGGGCGAAATAGTGGCTTTCTATCCGCTTGACCAGTACCTGAAGATCAGAATTCATATCAAAGCCGATGATCATCCTCTTGAAAAAATCTTGAGCCAGTTCAGTAATAAATGTGAATTCTGCATTGATAATTTTATGATTGGCTGCGTTAATTTCCAGCACAATTCCTGCATGCTTGTATACTTCGTACATCGCACTGCCTTGTGGCGCCTTTGCGTAAGCAGTTACTAAAACGGTATCTAGTTGATTTTGATCCATAGAAAGACCCCCTCATTATATCTTTCGATTTACTAAACAATCATATTTTATCATATCTTTTAAAAGTTTTTAGAATATAAATTTTCCATTGACTTATAAATATATTTAAAATATTATTAAAATAATAAAATTAAATGATTGTACCATTCTTTCTGACGAGAAGCAGCTTCTTAACGATGAAACGACCATTTCATACTACTTAAGGATACCTAGCTTTTCCACTGAAGATAAGAGTTTATGTTTTTTCTTATTTTCTTTGGGATAGCTGGGTTTTTTGTATTCTTTCAGAAAATTCAGGTGCATTCAACATCATCAAGAGGGGGAGGGTTTATGACTGAAACAACTAAACCAATTGCTGTGATAGGCGCAGGAACGATGGGAGCCGGCCTTGCACAGCTATTTGCTAGCAATAGCCATTCAGTGATATTAATAGATGCAAATCCTGAAACATTAACAGGCGCACTTGCAAGAATCAGAGGGCAATTACAGAATCAAGCTGAGTTCGGTTTCTTGCAGACAGATATTGAACAAGTTCTAGCTAATATAGAGGTCTCGGGAAAATTAGAGAATGTAAAAGAGGCTTGGTTAGTGATTGAAGCGATACCAGAAAAAAAAGAATTAAAGCAGGCTCTGTTAAGTGAACTTGAAGAGGTGACTTCAGCTGATACGATTCTCGCAACAAATACTTCAGGTATATCAATCGATCATTTGGCAGAGGGCTTAAAGTATCCGAAAAGATTTATTGGTACCCATTTCTTTATGCCAGCAGAGATCATCCCGCTGGTAGAGGTAATTAAGGGAAAGGCAACGTCAGATGTGACAGTTGATAGAGTGATGGCACTGCTAGAAACGGTGAAAAAAAAGCCAGTGTTAATTAAGAAGGACATACCAGGCTTCATTGGCAACCGCA
The DNA here is from genome assembly GCF_030813235.1 of Cytobacillus purgationiresistens. Taxonomy (GTDB): domain Bacteria; phylum Bacillota; class Bacilli; order Bacillales; family Cytobacillaceae; genus Cytobacillus; species Cytobacillus purgationiresistens. Next base: position 13,420 of record NZ_JAUSUB010000034.1, read on the forward strand.
TTCAGCATGCCATGGCAAGGGAAGCCATCTTTTTATTAGAGGAAGGTGTAGCAACTGCTGAAGATATTGATACCGTCGTACGCTGGAGCTTAGGGCCGAGATTATTATTTACAGGTCCATTGGAGCAAAGAGATTTAAATGGATTGGACGTCCACTTGCATATTGCTTCCTATTTATATAAGGAATTGGAAAATCGGACGAGTCCCGCACCGATGTTAGCAAGCAAAGTCGCAAATAACGAATTAGGGCTTAAATCGGGTCAAGGATTTTATGATTGGAAAGATAAAGATCAGCAGACGATTTTAGAAAAGAAAAATACTGATATTTTGAAATTAATGAAAGCGCTTCAAAGCATAGAATAAGATTGGGGGTATTGAATGATGGAAAGATTAACAAACTTTTTTACAAACTTAATGAGAAGATTCCTTCCTGATGCTTTTGTTTTTGCTATTGGACTTACGATTTTAACGATGATTCTAGCAATGGTGGTTGAAGGGCAAGGAGTGCAAGAAATGGTCCTTGCTTGGGGAGATGGATTTTGGGATTTACTAGCGTTTACGACACAGATGGCAGTTATTTTAGCAATGGGTTATGTATTAGCAACGGCTCCCATAACAGATAAGCTGCTTAATAAAATTGCAGCAAAGGTTCATACACCAAAAGGGGCCATTATGGTCGCTACATTGGTGGGGGCACTCGGAAGTTATCTTAACTGGGGGTTCGGACTAGTAATCGGCGGAATCATTGCCAGAAAGCTTGCAATGAATGTAAAGGGTGTACATTATCCGCTCATTATTGCTGCAGCTTATAGCGGTTTTACATTCTATGGTTTAGGTTTATCAGCCAGTATTCCGGTATTAATTTCTACACCTGGACATCCTTTAGAAGCATCAATGGGAATCATTCCATTAGCTGAGACGATCTTTTCTCTGCCGATGATCATTACAGCTATTGTTCTTCTTGTGACATTGCCTTTTGTCAATGCTGCGCTTCATCCGAAGAAAAAGGAAAATATCATTGAGATAAATCCAGCACTTTATGAAGAGAAGTCAGCAGTGGCATCTAATGTCTTAGAAGATAACACGTTAGCGACAAGATTAAATAATAGCCGTTTCCTTTCATACGCAATTGGGATCATCGGACTTGTATATGTATTCTGGTATTTCTTGGATGGGAATACTTTGAATCTAAATATCATTAATTTCATCATTCTTTTCTTAGGAATCATTTTACTAGGTACACCAGCCAAATATATGCAAAGCTTAAATAGTGGAATTGGTACGATTTCAGGAATCATTCTTCAGTTCCCATTTTACGCAGGAATCATGGCCATTATGGCCTCATCTGGTTTAGTGGATACGATTGCTGCGGCTTTCGTCAATTTTTCAACAGCACAGAGCTTACCATTCTGGGGAATAGTTAGTTCGTTTTTCATCAATTTCTTTGCACCATCAGCCGGCGGTCACTGGGTTGTTCAAGGTCCCTTTATGATTGATGCAGCGAAGGAGCTTGGTGCATCCATCAGCCAAACATCGATGTCAGTAATGCTTGGGAATGCCTGGAATGATCTTGTACAACCTTTCTGGATACTGCCTGCTCTTGCATTATCAAAATTGAAGCTAAAAGACATTATGGGTTATTTGGTTATGATCATGTTTTATGTTGGAATCATTTATGTAGCAGCGTGTCTCATTTGGGGTTATTTCTTATAAAATCAGGTAACGGAGGGGAAATCAATGAAAGTAGTAGATTTATCAGTGTTGTTGTATGATGGGCTTGTTTCATTCCCATCGCATCCAAAGGTTGTATTTATGGATCATATTACACATGATTTTTCAAAACCGAGATATCAGGCACCGTGTGAAGGATATGCAAGTAAAACGATTATCATGTCAGATCATAGCGGTACACATATGGATGCACCATATCACTTTTTCAAGGATGGGTTAACGATTGAAAACATCCCGATTGATGCAACAATGGGTGATGCCCTATTAGTGGATGTGTCACATAAGGATCCTAGTGAAGCTGTTTCAAAGGAAATGATAGAAGCCGTGGTTGAAAGGGATCAGCTTGAAGTGAAGGAAAATGATATCGTCTTATTTAGATGCTGGCCTGGTGAATGGAATGCGGAAGGTTTCCATCAATGTAAGTCCCTTGCGCCTTCAGTTGCAGAATGGGTGATTGAAAAGAAAGTAAAAGCGATAGGACTGGACTTGCCGAATGCTGATATTAATGACAATATGCAGCGGACGGTTCACCTGGAGCTGCTTGGAAGAAATATCATGATTTTCGAAAACATTGTTAACTTGGAAAAGCTTTCGAAAAAGCATTTTTATTTTATGGGTACGCCTCTCAATTTAAAAGGGATGACAGGCTCTCCAATTAGAGCGTTAGCGATTGAAGAATGGTAAGCCTATAAGTAGAGGAGGATTTGAGCAATGAAGGCTATTGTAAAAAGTAAAAGAGGTCAAGGGGTGGAAGTAAGGGAAGTATCTGCCCCGGTACTCCATGAAGATGATGTAATGGTAAGAGTAGAAGCAGCGAGTATTTGCGGAAGTGACCTCCATATGTATGAAGGCATGGATGCCTATGAATGGGTATCTACGCCAGTGACTTTAGGACATGAATTTGCAGGTACTGTCGTGAAGGTAAATAAGCAGGACCATGAGCATCTATTAAATAAAACAGTAGTTATCAATCCTTATATTCCTTGTGGACACTGCCATAACTGTCAAAAAGGAAACACGAATCTTTGTGACCATGGTGAAGGCGGGATGGCTAAGGTTCCAGCAAAGTCCCTGCGCTATGGCTTCCGTGAAAATGGTGGGATGGCAGAATATGCTGCGATTCATTTCCGCAATGTGCTGCCAATTCCAGAAACAGTGCCTATAGAAGTAGCTGGCATGCTTGAGGCAATCGGTATCGGTGTAAGGGCGATCGAGAGAGCTGAAATTCTCCCTGGTGATACCGCTGTAGTGATTGGTCCAGGTCCAATTGGCTTATCAATGATTGCATCGCTATCTAATTACGGGTGTGAACGTCTTATTGTCACAGGTCTGACGAAGGATGAAGGCCGGTTACAGCTGGCGATGGAGTTAGGGGCAACCGATGTCATCTATGCTGATCAAGTAAATGCCATCGAAGCGATTGCACAATTAACAAATGGAAATGGCGTTGATCATGTTTTTGAAACGAGCGGTTTTCATGAATCCCTCACTGATGGGGTGCGCATGTGCACGAAGGGTGGAGAAATCCTGTTGGTTGGTATTAGTTCAAAAGAATCGATCCTGCCAACCAATGAAATTGTCAGAGGCGAAATCACTGTTAAAGGCGTGTATGGTGTAACTGAAAAAACAATGAAGCGAGCGATTTCCATGGCTGCCTCAGGTAAATATCCATACGAAAAGCTAGTTTCTCACGTTTTTCCCCTAGATGAGGCAGTAAAAGGGTTCGAAGCAGGTCTTGCGAAAGAAGCAATCAAGGTGATATTAAAGCCATAGATCATTTAGGGAGGAGAGTTGTGGTGAAAGGACTAAATGAGTTTGATCTAATGAAAAAATATGCCTCTCATGTACATGAAGCTGTTGCTACAATGAATGAAGCAATATTTGCTGACGGATCTCTTAGTAAAAAAGAAAAGCATTTGATTCTCATTGGTGTGAACGCAGGCAGAAGATATGAAGATAGCATGCTTTTTCATACAAAAGAAGCGCTTATATCAGGTGCATCAGCCGAGGAAATAGCGGATGTCCTTTCGACTTGTATCATTTCGCGAGGTATTCCCGCTTGGCTGTCTGGAATTGAAGCAATTAAATTAGCTGTGAATGAAGGAAGCAATGATACGGTGGTTCTGAATACCGAGAAAGGTAAAGAATTTCAATCAGTAGAAGAATGCATCACCTACTATGAAAATGAATTTGACACTTTACCTGACTGGGTGGCTCTCTTAAAACAGTTTAATCCCGACGTACTGTACAAATATAGCAACCTAAGAAATGCCATATTGACCGATCATTGTGTATCAAGAAAATTAAAAGAGCTAACATTAACAGCCATCAACATTTGTGATCAATATGAAAAAGGTATTAATATCCATCTTAAAAATGCAAGAAACCTCGGTGCAACAGAGGATGAGATAGCAGAAGTATCGTTGTTATGCATGTTTGCATCAGGTATTTCAGGCTGGAGGACAGGCAGCGCCTATTTGGAAAAATAATATGAAATGACCGGATATTGTGAGTAAGTGCAATATTCGGTTTTTTTTTAAAGGTTGATGACGAGAAAGAGTCAGAACATAAGAGTACACAAAATCTAAGCGCATTTTTCCTCTACTCTATCTTTTTCATAAATAAAAGGACGATCGTAACATCACCAATTTCACTCTAAACAGAATCCTTCAAGATTTTCACATGAGTCAAGTGCTGTGGCAGAGGCACAGCCTTGTTGCATAAAATAAAAGGTCAATCATTTTACAGTTCAGATAGAACGAATGGAAGAAATTTGTTATGATAGACCTATATATGGCCGAAGAATATGAATTTTTATAAAGGAGTGGCGTGAATGACTGGTATTGTTGCAGTGGTTATGGTTTTTTCTATTCCGATTATTGCAATTGTTTCACATCATTTTCAAGCACAGACAAAGGTTAAGGCGAAAATGATTGAAAATCAACTCGAGTTGGAAAAGCTGAAAAATGAAAACTATATGCTGGAAACGGAAAGAATGAGAATCGATCTAGAAAAGCAGCTTAAAATAGAGGACCATAAAGAAAAGTTCATTTGATTTAAAGCTTTGAGGAGGATAAATATTTGTTATCAATTCCATTAACAATTTTGTTGGTGCTTTTTATGGCGTTATCAATCATTACAACTATAAAGAAAAGAAAACTGGCAGGTGCAACGGGGCATAAGTCAGCATTAACGCCGATTTGTTTCTACTCAATAGCCATTGTAGCAATCATTGCATTCTGGTTTGATTTAGCAGGACTTATCAGTTGGGTACTCATCATCATTTTACTGGGGTTAGGTGCTTATTTTACAAAATATTTACCTGTAAAATAAAGAGCTTGGAGGAATATCCAAGCTCTTTATGCAGTATTATAATTTTTTAACCTCTAAATAATGAATTTGGTGACCATCAATTTCGTTCACAGTGAACAAATATCCATCCATTTCAAGTTGACTGCCAAGCTTGGCATCAAAATTGAAAGTAAGGAACCAGCCTCCAATCGTATCGATTTCATCATCAGGTAGGTCTATATCCAGCAGGTGGTTCACATCGTCAATGAGAAGCTTTGCATCTAAAATATAATGACCATCCTTAACCTTTCTTATTTCTGGGATTTCATCTTCATCAAATTCATCTCGAATTTCACCGACAATTTCCTCAATAATATCCTCAACAGTGACCAATCCAGAAGTGCCGCCATACTCATCCATTAAGATGGCGATATGTGTGCGATCTTTTTGCATTTTAACCAATAAATCATTAATCGGCACTGTCTCAATGACACGGATGACGGGGTTTATGAAATGATGAATCGATAATTGGCGTGCTTCATTTGGCTGAAGATTTGCTGTTAAAAACTCTTTTACATTAATAAATCCAACTATATTGTCTTTATCACCATCTACAACAGGGTATCTGGTATATCGCTCTGTTTTAATGGTTTCCATAATTTCATAGAAAGAATCCTCGACTGAGAAAGTAACTATTTCAGTACGGGGAACCATAATCTCCTTGGCAATTCTTTCATCGAATTCAAAAATATTATTCATATACTTTAATTCGTTTTTATTAATTTCACCGCTCTTATAGCTTTCGGACATTAAAATGCGCAACTCTTCCTCCGAGTGAGCAAGCTCGTGTTCGGATGCAGGCTTCAATCCAAACAATCCAACAAGGAGACGAGCAGCCCCGTTAAGTACCCAAATAAAAGGATACATGATTCGGTAGAACCAAATAATTGGTTTGGCGAATAATAGTGTAACGGCTTCTGCTTTTTGAATGGCAACGGTTTTAGGTGCAAGTTCACCAACTACAACATGCAGGAAGGTAACGAGTGCGAATGCAATACCAAAAGAAATAATATGTGTAACAGATGTACCTAGATTTAACTTTTCAAATAATGGGTGAAGTAAGCGCTCAACAGTCGGTTCACCCAACCATCCAAGTCCTAATGCGGTGACTGTAATACCAAGCTGACAGGCAGATAAGTATTCATCCAGATGGGTTACAACCTTCTTAGCGGATATCGCCTTTTTATTGCCTTCAGCAATCAATTGGTCAAGCTTAGACATACGGACTTTAACAATCGCAAATTCCGTTGATACGAAAAAGGCAGTTAATGCAATTAATAAAACAATCATAAATAAATTAAACGTTGTCAAATGATGTAGTCTTACAAAAGTAAGACTTCCACCTCCTATTGAGAGATTAAATGGTACAGCTTAATTGAGGTTCAGGAAGTGATTATTACCATCTAAATGTCTTATCTTTAAATTGTCCTATTTATCTGCGTACAATGCCTAAAATATCACTTTAGAAGTAATAACAATGTTTGTATGAGGGACATACTTTCTGATGAGACTTTATTTTTAATGAATGCCTGACTTTGGGCATCACTTTTATCAAGATGAGCTAATACCTCTGAAACCTCTTCTTTTAGACCGTTAATTTTAATCCGCAGTTCACGAACATCAATTTCTTCTGCTTCATTGACGTCTTTCTCCAGCAACTTCTTCTTTATATCCACTAATGACATTCCATCGCTTTTCCACTGCTCAATTAAATGCAGTCTTTCAATCGCGGAATGGTCATAGTATCGGTAGTTTGAAGGAGAACGTTCTGCTTCAAGCAGGCCGAGATTTGTATAATGATCGACCGTTCTTTTTGTTAAGTTTACTCTTTCTGCTAATTCCCCTATTTTTAGTTTCTCGTTCCCAACGTAATACCCCCGAACTGTAACGTGATGGTTTATAATTAAATTATACATCTGATTTTTGATTTTGACAATGGATTTGAAAGAGAGATGAATTACGCGAATATATGGAAACTTATTTAGGATTAGTTCGTATTTCTACTTAAAGGTCACTCATGAGTGAAGTGTGAGGAGGTGCAAATTTGGCTGATTCGATTCTGATAATTTTTTTAATGATCCCTGTATATTTGGTATTATTGTGGACTTACTTTTACCCTGAAGAGAGTATATTATGAGGAAAAAGCGGATGCACAATGAAGAACCCGAAGTATCTAAAGGAGCTATTCATTATAGTAAAACAGCAGCGTTGATTTCCATTGTATTCTTAAGCATTGTGTTAATTATTCCAATTATTTCTTTGCTTTAAAATCTGGTATCCGGAAAACTACTCTATTAGAACAAGATTTCAAAGCAAAAGCGGGATTCTATGTTCTAATCCAATGATTAGAACAAGCTTTCAAAGCAAAAGCGGGATTCTATGTTCTAATCCAATGATTAGAACAAGCTTTCAAAGCAAAAGCGAGATTTAATGTTCTAATCCAGTGATTAGAACAAGCTTTCAAAGCAAAAGCGGGATTCTATGTTCTAATCCAGTGATTAGAACAAGCTTTCAAAGCAAAAGCGGGATTCTATGTTCTAATCCAATGATTAGAACAAGCTTTCAAAGCAAAAGCGGGATTCTATGTTCTAATCCAATGATTAGAACAAGCTTTCAAAGCAAAAGCGAGATTTAATGTTCTAATCCAGTGATTAGAACAAGCTTTCAAAGCAAAAGCGAGATTTTATGTTCTAATCCAATGATTAGAACAAGCTTTCAAAGCAAAGGCGGGATTCTATGTTCTTATCCAGTGATTAGAACAAGCTTTCAAAGCAAAAGCGGGATTCTATGTTCTAATCCAATGATTAGAACAAGCTTTCAAAGCAAAAGCGGGATTTTATGTTCTAATCCAGTGATTAGAACAAGATTTCAAAGCAAAAGAGGGATTTTATGTTCTAATCCAGTGATTAGAACAAGCTTTCAAAGCAAAAGCGGGATTCTATGTTCTAATCCAGTGATTAGAACAAGCTTTCAAAGCAAAAGCAGGATTCTATGTTCTAATCCAGTGATTAGAACAAGCTTTCAAAGCAAAAGCGGGATTCTATGTTCTAATCCAATGATTAGAACAAGCTTTCAAAGCAAAAGCGGGATTTTATGTTCTAATCCAGTGATTAGAACAAGATTTCAAAGCAAAAGCGGGATTCTATGTTCTAATCCAAGATTTCATGCTCTAATAATTCACACCAGATATTTAAGCACAACAGAGCTAATTTTCTGAATTTGAACCCCGCAAAAAATTCCACTACTTTGTACTGCTCTAAAACAAATCAAGTTCGGTACTATTCAGGGGCGAGATTACCGACCCCAATACATACACCCATAACCTCACCAGCGATTATAAACCCGTTCAGCAAATCCAAGAAAATCTTTCACATCTAGGACTTTCCCATTATCAAGCACCGCTTTTCCAGTGAATTTCCCAAACACTTGATGCTGGTCGCTTGCAATCAGTCCGACTGAAGTGTGATCGGCACGGTCTAAAATTGGTTTGAAATTCATTTCAAAGCGATTGTCATTTGATGTGAATGACCAAGGCTGAAGGTAATCGTAATTATTTCCATTCATTGGAATATGAAATTCAACTTTATCAAGCTTATGTGCAACTCCATCATAAAACAGCATATTTTCGCTAGCAGCTGAAGTGTTCCCAAATCCGTAGCCAATATTGAAGCCGAAAGTTTTGTCGCCAATCATACCTGAAGTAGATCCCCAATACCATGTGTTTTTATATGTCCACACGCCTCTGCCCCAATCTAAAACTGCGAATGAGTCATCAGCATCAAAATGAAAGGTTTCTTCACCTAGTACCACCTCACCTTGCGCGCGCATGCAGTTTATCTTTTGATTGTAATAGAATGCTTTTCGGTCCTGGGGAAATGGGGTAGCGATAACCATCGAATCCCGTGGCTCGTTACTTAGAATGATATCGCAAGCAAATGGGTCTCCATTGTGAAAATTCTTCATCGAACATCGTAATCTGCGATGATTGTCTTCATGGAGAAATGCCATAGAGATTCGATTGTCAGTATAAGCGATATCTCCTTCTTTAGAAGAGGAAGGCAGACCCAGCTTGCCAAAGGTAAACGGTTTAATGATGCTTTCCGTTTTGAACCAGGCTTGTTTGAAATCGATAAATGATATGCTAAGCAGCCCCATATAGGAATTATCCGCAATCGTTAACGCAACAGCATAATCATCATTTGCAATTAGATAATAATCCCATTCCTTAATTCGATAGCCTTTAGCTTTAATATCCTGGCGATGATAATCGAGTAAAAGCTCAGTTGCATAGCCTGGCTCATTAAGTTCGCCGGAAGGATTAAGGAGCTTTTTCTTCGCTGTAAGTTTCGTTTGCATCAGATGTTCCTCGCTTTCTTATTAGGGAAAATGCTTGAATCATCGTTTTGAACTTATTTACCTCTTCAAGGTATGGAAAATGGTTACTCTCTTCAAAAGTAAACAGAGTCGAGTTGGGTAATAGTTCAGCAATCTCTTCCGAAAAAGGGAGCGGGCATTGTGCGTCATAACGGCCGCAGTATACAAAAAATGGAACATCTATAGCAGGGAGCCATTCTCTCACATCATAATTCGGCAAATCTTTATAAGAGTAATAATCAAGCCGTTTTGGTACAACTCTTCCACTGCTGGGTTTTGAAAAATATGTATCATAATGCTCAGGTTGATATAAGGACATCTCGGTCCATTCACGATTCACTTTTACACGTTCAGGCCGTGACGATTCTGATGATCCCAGGACAGTCAATATTTTTCGCAGTCTTTTATTGAGAGGACTCTCTTTGCAATACATGCTGCCTGGGTGGTACATATAATGTTTGGAAGCTGTAGAACCGCCACTCAATACTCTCGTTAATGACTGCCCAAAATGAGCGCTATAAACAAGTGCAAGCATACCTCCAGTTGAGTGGCCAGCAAAGCCCCATTTATCAATGTTGAGAGATTCGCGAATTGCCTCCAAATCTTTGCAGCTCTCAACCATGCTTAATTCATCATCGGACATAGACTGGCAGGACTGCCCAGCATCTTTTAAATTCACTAAGTATACTTTAAAATGATCGGTGAACGGATCAGCAAAATAATAACCCAATTCATTAAAAGCACTATATAGATGCGTGATGCACAAAGGCTCGCCACGTCCACTCGTATATACTTCAAAGCTCCCTCTGTTTGTTTCAATTATTTCTCTTTCCCACATCATTTTTTCCTCCTATTTTAAAAATAACCTTAGCGAAGATATAACTGTTTTTAATGCATCTAGGGAGGATAAAGAATCATATGGTGTGATATCTAATGCATGATTGGCTTGGTTTATAGTGGTTACATGAATATTGTTGTTTACTTTAAGTGCCTCAATTTTTGCTGAATCAAAATGAGGGTCTTGATCACCGATGACAATATATGTTGATTGATTGGTCTTTAATACTGATTGGTACACCTCATCAAATGAGAAAAGTGGAGTGAGGAGCATCATTTTAGCTTCCAGATAATCATTTGCCTTCATTAAATGCATCGCAATTGGAATCGTTCCTAGGGATTTCCCTAAAAAAAGATAAGACTGGTAATGATGCAGTTTAGCCACATCTAATAGGACTGCTCGAACATCCTCTGTAATGACTTGCGAGATCTTAGAAAGGTCACTTTGGAGAAATCCTTTTTCATAACCATAATGAATATGAACCACGTCATATCCTTTTTCAAGCATCAGCATCGTCGAATAATAGAGGAGAGGCCTCTCATATGTATAGCCGCTCCCTGAGAACATATAGCAAATGGTATCTGCGCCATTTGTTATATGTGTATATGTGAGAGCTTTCCCGTTGGTAAACACAGATTGTTTTGTTTGCTTCAATTTCCTCACCTGCTTTCTATGGAGTAGACTGCTTGCTTCGCTCCAAACCTTATAATCGTATCGTGTTTTATCATTCCAAGCTTTTCTAAGAGTCTGCATGAGTGTTGATTGGCTGCTTGTGTTTCAGCAAAGATTTGTGTGAATTTCAAATCAATTAGGGCATATTCCAGTACAGCTTGAATTGATTCAAAAGCGTACCCTTTTCCCCAACATTCTGGACGGAATTGATAGGATAATTCGTTGTTTATACCGTCATGATATGGGCCAATCGAGATAAGACCGATTAAACCCTCCTCAAGCTTATGACGAACAGTCCAATGCATTTCAGAATGTGGAAGCCGATCAACGTGGCGCGGTCCTCCCAAATAAGCTCTGACTTTTTCATCTAAATACAATTCTTGGATTTCTCTTAAGTCATTCATCATGTCAACAGACTGAATAATACATCTCGTGGTTTCAATCATTTCATCATCCCGAGAAACTTGGATGCCCAGGCAATATAATAGGCACCAGGGATAAAGAGGAGCTGAGCAACAATGGTTCCCATTAATCTTGATGTCACCATTGTCACCGAGGCAACCTTCAAATAAGTATATTTCCCTTTTCCATTAGTAACTGAGTCAGCTAATACTGACAGTTTAGGATCAATCAATGTAGACAGCAGGATTGTCGCTACTCCATTGATAAGCCCTGAAGCCATTACAGCAGTCATCTGATATTCGGGTGCGATCACGGCGGCGTAAAGTGCAGAGAGAACACCGATTGTATAGACGGCCGTCACGATCATGTTGATGACGAATAATCTCATTGGGATATGATGTCTCTTGATTCCTTTAAAAAAACTTAAGCTTGGCCATCTAAACAAGGAGAATGCCCTTTTTATGTAATAAGGAATGAATGCCTTCTTAACTAGTGCTGGTATTGAACCTTTTTCTTCAACGAGAAGGATAATGGCCCGTGAAAAAATAGCGACAAAGGTTGGAAGCAATATAGCCCCAATCATCGTACCCACTGTGGACGCGCCAATAAGTATGCGGTATTGATTTTCTATGAACCACAATAGGTTTTCTTCTGGAGCCGTGTCAACAAGATTTCCCGTAAATGGCTGTTGAATCATATTGGACATTCTTGAAATTATGACAATCGAATTAAATAGTGAAAGAGCAGATGCAATTAATTTCACCCTGGCACCTGATAATCTTACAGCATAAGCAAGCGTTTCTATGGTGTGAATGAGTAAGATAAATAGAAAAATGAGCAGTAATTTTACCGTAATAAACTCCATATCATTGACCTTCTTTTTTTTTCCTCATTATACCAAGGAATATGTTTGGAAAATAGAAAAAGTTCTCTTTTTAGAAATAAATGACATCGTGTCATAAATTATTTGACTTATGACATAATGTCATTTATGATGTAATTATTACGACATGACAACATGTCATTTTAGGAGGCATTACAATTGTGAACAAGCAACTCAATGATTTAGTAAAAAAGTTAGTTGCTCAAGGAATTGATGCAACCATTTGTAAAAAGCCAAAATGTGAGCAAATAAAAGCAATATAGATTAAACTGTCGAATACTGGGTGAAACATTGGTTTATTGCCATTGCCATAAATAAGCTTCTAACTTGAAATGAATATGAGCAAAATAGGTAATGAGGAGAATGAGGATGGAAAAACAAAAGATTGATACCAATCAAATGTTAATAACATTAAAAAAAGAAATGATGCGTTTTATGCTGACATATAAATTTGCTTTGGAGGAAATTAATACCAAAATAGATATCCTGACGCAGGAGTTTCAATATTTTCACGATTACAACCCAATTGAGCACGCGAAATCACGGCTGAAATCACCGGAAAGCATTTTAAAGAAAGTGGAGCGGAAAGGCTATGACTTCACACTGAACTCTATTCAAGAGAATATCCGTGATATTGCAGGCGTTCGCATTACATGTTCTTTTATTACCGATATTTATGAAATAAAGAATATGCTTGCAAAACAAAAAGACATCACAATCATCGAGTGTAAGGATTATATAAAGGACCCAAAGCCCAACGGATATCAAAGCATGCACTTAATCGTGCAAATCCCCGTGTTTATGTCAGATGGGGAAGAAAAAGTATTTGTGGAAATCCAGATTCGTACGATTGCGATGGATTTCTGGGCGAGCCTCGAACATAAGATTTATTATAAATATGATAAAGAAATACCGGAACAGATGAAAATAGAATTAAGTGAAGCAGCTGTGACTGCTGCACAGCTTGATCGGAAAATGGAAAGCATCCATCTTGAAATGAACAAGTTAAAAGAATTGAGCAAAGAAGAGGGTAACCCTGAAGAATTACTCATTCAAAATGAGAGGTTTCGATTACCTGCGAAATTTCTAAATATGAAAAAAATATTCGAGGAGGAAGGGACATGAACTTAAATCCATTTGCTGATTTGCCTGCCTTTGTACAAAAGGAAATGGAAAAAATAAATGAAAAAATAGCTCCATTTATGAAGAAGGCTTCTAAATTTGCATTATTTTCATTTCCGCTAATTGTTTTATCAATCATGAACTTAGCGATATTAATCTTTGCCGCACCTTATGAGGAAAATATGCTAATAACCATCATCATATATGCCATAATGGGCGCAGTCGGTATGGCTTTATCAAAGGAGTCCAAAATCAGGCGTAAAGAAGCTGAAAAGGTAAGCATTGATTATATAATTAATCGGATTAAACAAAGTGAATTCGCAACAGAACAAATGAAACAAAAGTATATTTCATTGATTAAAGAAAAACCAATCACGGCTATGCAGCGTTTTACAGAGTTCCTGCAAGATGAAAGAAGACGCTCCTTATATTAAGGCTCTTTTCTAAAGGATTGTTGTTTTTTCATAGGTTTTGATAAGACAAGCCATTGATAAAAAAGTCGATTGGAGCAGATGTGCGAGACTCCTGCGAGAGCAGCGGGACAGGTGAGGACCCGCAGGAGTGAAGCGGACGAGGAGGTTCACTGCCCGCCCCGTGGAAAGCGAGCACCAGGAGAGGAAATCAACGACTACCTGCCAAAAGCAACATAGTATACGAAAACAGCCTATATTAAAGACAAGAAGTATTGGGGGAGAAACCTTTGCCGAAGATCACATTTTTTAACTTGCCGAAGGAAAAACAGGATAAATTAGTATTTGCAGCAAGGCAGGAGTTTTCAAGAGTGCCGCTTTACCAAGCATCGATTACTAATATTATCAAGACTGCTAAGATTCCGCGGGGCAGCTTTTATCAATACTTTGAAGACAAAGAAGATGCTTTCTTCTTTTTATTGAATGAGCGGGTGGAAGCCAATAAAAATTACCTATTTACATTAATCAAACAACATGATGGTGATATTATTCAGACGATGGTTGATCTCTTCGAATTGATCATTTCAGAAGAGGAAGAGAACTTAAGTTTTTTGAAAAATATATTTCTTAATATGACACATCGCATTGAAACGGAATTCGAGAGAAGCTTTAATGATTATGATGCAAAAGAAATTAAAATAATTGAATTAAAATCACTTATCGATAAGTCAAAATTAAATTTATCGAACGATGAAGAACTAACTTATGTGATGAAGATTTTAATTTCTGTCATGATTAGAAGTGTCATTGATAAATTTTCACGAGAACTCTCAAACGAAGAGGCGATGCGTGGCTTCCGCATAGAAATCGATTTATTGAAAAGAGGTTTAGCTAAAAATTGAAGAAGAACTGTCTCAAAAGGCATTGGGGATTAGGTTGAATTTGTGAGATAGTGAGGAAAGGTAGGTCGATTAACTAAAGACGGAATGAGTCTGCAATAGCGAAAAGGGAACTGGATGAATAACTAAATATGTTCATCATCATCCCGGCTAATTATGTAAAGAGGTGTCGCAAAAATGATTCTAAATCACTTTTGCGACACCTTTTTTTAATCATTTTTCATTCTAGTAGCAGCTTCTAATCCTCAGGTCTTAAGGCAATCGGAATTGAAGGGAAGAACGCCTTTATTTCCTGTCTGTCTTAAGCATATGGGGCTGAACAGTCGCTTTCACATTTCGTTATAAGTTTAATTGGTAGAAGATGATGAAGATGAGTGCGACCATGATTAATATTAGAATTCCGTCTGTTTTTTTACTGATACTGCGATTGGCAATGGGTAGCAGGTTTAATAATTTTATACTGATAAAGGTAATCACACCTGTTGCTATTGCTCCAAGGATGATTGGCATATTATAAATATGTACATTGATATAGCGGATAATAATGATTGCTATGACAAGGGAAAACCCAATAAAGTGCCGCTTTAAAGTGAATTTTTGCTGTTGCTGTTCTTCCATATCAACATTCTCCTCTTATGTGAAAAAAAGCATATGCGGTTTTTCTTTTTTATAGTAATTTAAGCGATCCTGTAAGGTCCCTGTATGAAATTCAAATTTATGACCATCTGGATCGGTAAAATAAATGGACTTTTTGTCCTTTTCATCACGCCTCCGTCCAGGCAGAATATTGACGTCCAGCTCCATGAGCTTTGTATGCATGGCATCAAAGTCCTGCTCATCAATTGTGAATGCCATATGTGTGTAGGAGGCGTGAATTTCCGTTCGCGGTATGTCTTTTTCAAGATTTAATGCCAGCCATATACCGTGTAGATCAAAATATGCAGTTGTTCTGCCTTTAACCAATAGCTTAGCATCAAACACTTGCTCATAAAAGTGAATGGATTGTTCTAGATTAGATACGGAAAAGAGAAAATGGTTGATTCCTTGAATTTGCATGGTTATCTCCTTATTTGAGAATAGTATTGTGAAAAAATCACAATATTCCAAAATTATACACATAGATGGTATAATAAAGGCAGCAATGGATTAGGTGGTTTTTAGGGTAGTCTGCTCATCCCCAATAGGAAGGGGGTGCTGCTTTGACAGTTTTTGAGGCTTTGGTGTTTGCTTGTACATTTACAAGTTTAATCATGGCTGTTCTGTCATTTAATAACAATGATAAAAAATAATCCACTCAAACGCATAAGCGTAGGTGGATTTGTCGCTTTATAGCTGGCTGCCTTAGAGGGAACCATTCTATTGCAAGGTCGGATGGTGTTGCCGCACCACCGATCTTTTTTAATATATGCATCATTTTCAGTTTATTATACAATAGATTTTTTCTTATGTGAACAGGCTTGGCTTGTCTACTATCCAACTTTAGTACTTCCAGCGGTAATGACCTGCGATTGGGGTGGTAAATGAAGAAAGCCTGACCTCAGCTGCAAATGGCTGAATATTATGGATGAAATAAGGTGTCCCATCCTTTGCGCGTTTATCAGAAATGATGCCGACATGGTTAAAGTCCTTTTCTAAAAAAATAACGATGTCTCCAGCCTGCCATTCTTGTAAATTTTCTTTATCACCTTTTATCAGCTTAGTAGTTAATGACTGTGCAAACCGTTCCAGATATACAGCTTGATTAGGGACGCGCCTGAAATCAATATTCGGGTCTGGGACTCCATCGACTCTAGGGTACAAGTCTGTGTGATCAGAAATATCTTGATCCATCAAGTCCTTTAACTTGATGTTGGCGCCCATCAGCCCTCTCCAAATAACATCAGTACATACACCTTCATCATTAGGGGGATATCCACCCGCATAATAACTGCTTTTATATCGAGTATGCTGTTCGACCTCTATCCGGGCAGCATGAACTATATCCATTGCATCGGGAATCCCATTTTGGTTTCGGTCAATGGTTGCATAGTTATCTGGAATCTGGATGTCAGCTATAAAAGGTCTTTCAACATAGATACCAAGATGATCGAGAATCAGGCCGCCTTTGAAAAAATAAGAAAAAAGCAATATGATGATTAAAATCGACCCACTTAGCCAAAATGTCTTTTTCACACTTCGTCTCTCCTTTTTTATCATCTCAATGTGTATAGACGCTTGGTGAAAAGTTTTAGTTGCAAATATTTACTATCATTGGAAAAATAATATAAGTTTTTCATCAGTCATGACAATAGATTAATAGGGTATGAAATAAACAGGTTCACTCTCCCATGAAAGGATAATAAAAAATGTTAACAAATACGATCGTACGTACAATGAAAATAGAAGACATACCGCAAATACAAAAAGTGGCCAAGGAGAGCTGGAATGCCACCTATGAGGGAATTATTCCTAAGCAAGCACAAGAAAGCTTTTTACAATCTGCCTATAGTGACAAAATGCTTGTAAGAAGGTTAGAACAATCCGTTTTTTTTGTAGCCGAGTGGGATGATAGAATTATAGGATTTGCTAATTACTCTCAAATGCGAAAAGATGGGGAAGTAGAGCTCGGTGCTATTTACTTATCTCCTGGTGTTCAAGGGAAGGGATTGGGGACGGTCCTGTTGCAAGCAGGGATTGATCATTTTGACGATGTAAAAACCATAATGATCAATGTTGCAAAGGATAATAGAATTGGCAGGAATTTTTATGATGCCAAAGGCTTTCAGCAGATTGCTGAATTTGATGATCTTTTCAAAGGTCAGCTAATAGAAACGATTACCATGGTATTAAAAATAGATAAAAAATAAACACGATTTTCGGTGTTTTTTTGATAAGGATGGATAAAAGTGTATGCAGTATTTTTAACTTTCGATGTGAATGGAGTGAGCGGGATCTATCAGAATCGTTCAAGACTTGTTGATTAAGCGTGAAGTAATGGTACCGACGATAGGAGATGAGGATCATTTCTAAGAGCGAAAAGTTAGCGGCAATTTTTTTGAAAGGAGCAGTAACAGAAGCGTGGGACTATGTTGAAAATCATCAACATCTTTCCAATCTGGAAATCTATCAAGAACTTCTTACCCCAGCCATGAAACATATTGGATTGAAGTGGGAAAACTTTGAAATTACAGTTGCGGAGGAACATCTGGCCTCAGGTGTATGCGATTTGATTCTTACTAGACTAGGATTTAAGCACAAAAAGTCAATTCAAGAACTAAATGCCCCAAGAGCGATGTTTTTCTGTGTGGACTCAGAACAGCATTATTTAGGGCTGAAAATGGTTTCTAGTCTTTTTGAAGAGAAGGGCTGGAATGTACACTTCTTGGGTGCCAATCTACCAGTTCAGTATGCATTACAAGCCGCAAAAGATTGGAAGCCTGATGTAATTGGCATGTCTGTATCGATAGCAACCCATTTGCCAAAGCTAAGAGAATATACAGATGCATTTGCATGTCTGCCCAAGAAACCAGCTGTATTAATAGGTGGAAGACTGGCAGAGATATTTGATATAAATGCTTTTTCTACGGAGGAGCCAATGATTGTATCCAATTTATATGACACGAATAACTGGATAAAAGGATACCAAGCGGATGGGACGAAAAATGCATTTAATTGATTTTGATGTGCCCTTAGTCTTATTCGAGGGCCAGAGTTGGATCATTCATGCTTTTTGAGGCCAAAATGAAAACAAAAAGAGCAGACATTGCCGGTTCGTCGAGTTTATATCATGGCATAGTGAGGAAAATCACCAGTTTATAAGGGGATGAGTCATCAGGTAGGGCCCCTTGCGGCAAGGCAAGCCCTCTGCCCCTTGAGGTCTTAGAGGGTGCTTATTTCCGATGCTCACAATTCTTACAAATCTTATACGTCTAGTAACGATGTGGAGCACGTTATCATAAATAGCAGTAAGAAAGAATATGTAAAGAAAGGCATCTACCACCTCAATAATATTAATAATTATCATTTCCGTTTAAAGATATGGATAAGTCGTTTTAATGGTGTTTCTACGAAGTATTTACAACTTTATTTAGTGTGGTTTCAATTCCTCGACAATAGAAAAATGGAAAGTGATTTAAGCAAGAAAAAGCAAATGCTTATCTTGGCAAGTGTTCAAGGAACTTGGGAAACCGCAGATAAGTTAAGACTGAGAGATTTTGCATTCTAAGTGCCAAGATTATTCGTTTTTCACTGGAAATAAAAAATGAGCTGGGAAATGAATCTCCAAGCTCATTGCATTTCGGTGTCCATTTTCTACCAAATCATCAGTTAGTACAATAACTTACTTGTTCGAAGTATCCATAAACTGAGCGATAAAAAGGCTCCTTAAATTAGGAACCAATAAGACTTTGAAAAAGATGGACGGTCAAAATTGTTGTTAACAAGCACCCAAAGGAAGTTAATAATATTATTTTTCTATTGTCTTGCTTTTCTTTAGGTTTAATTAATTCATAAATCTGTACAATCCATATCGCCATAGTTACAAGGGATAGAACCCCGATGGACAAAACACTCACCTCCGAAAGATTGTTCAGACTTGTTGTTTATTTGAGCATAAAAAGAGAAACAAGAGTGTGTTTGGAAAATTATTTATTTCGCAGTGACCAAACTGTTTGTTTACTTGATCAACAAAACTGTTGCGTTAGTTTAAGTACATTCTTTCAACTTATTCATATTTTAACATAAATATCCATTTTGGGTGAATCTTATTTTATTTGATATATGGTAGAATTCATAATACCATTTTTCGATAAATCAACCTTTACCTTTATCATAGCCAAAAATATTTAGTTTTCCAATTCTAGTAACAGCCTCTTCTAACCTTGCTTCATCGACAAGTAAGCCTACGCGAACATAGCCTTCGCCGAATTCTCCAAAACCGTTGCCTGCTGCTACTGCAACATCTGCTTTTTCAAGGAGATAATCTGCAAATGATTCACTTGTGAAACCTTTTGGAATCGGCATCCATGCAAAGAAGGAACCAGCAGGAGCTTTAGCCTCCCAGCCAATTTTTTCACATGATGAAATGAAGGCATTGCGGCGTTGTTCATAGAGTGAAACAAGTTCAGTTACACTTGATTGATCACCAGTTAATGCGGCAGCGGCTGCTTTTTGTACAGCTGGGAAAAGACTGACATAGAGATGATCTTGTATAAGGTTTAGTGCTGCAATAATAGTTGGATTACCTACAGCAAAGCCAACGCGCCATCCAGCCATATTATATGTTTTCGACAGCGTGTACATTTCGATGCCGACATCCTTCGCTCCATCTATTTGCATGAAGCTTTCTGGCTTTTTGCCATCAAATCCAATCGCTCCATATGCAAAGTCATGTAAAATGGCAATATTGTGTTCTTTAGCGAATGCAATGGTTTCTTCAAAAAAAGCTTTATTTGCTGTCGCACCCGTAGGATTGTTTGGATAATTTAAGTATAGTAGCTTTGCTTCTTTCTTTTGCTCGTCCGAAAGCGCGCTGTAATCTGGCAGAAACTGATTTTCTTCTTTAAGCGGGAAAGTGTCAAACTTCACGTTTGCGAGCACCGCGCCAGATTCATAGTCAGGATAACCTGGATCAGGTAGCAGCATAAGCTCTCCTTCATTCAAAAGGCACATTGGCAATTCAACAAGGCCTGCTTTTGCGCCAAATAAAATGGCAACCTCAGTCTCAGGATCAATCTCCACACCATATTCTTTTTGATAAAAATCCGCTGCCGCTTTATTAAACTCATTTAATCCGCGAAAAGGGGAATATTTATGCGTCATTGGATCTTCTGCTGCACTTTGCAGCGCACTGACGATATGGGCTGGCGTCGGCTGATCCGGGTTGCCTTGTCCTAAGTTGATTACATCTCTTCCTTCAGCTTTAGCCTTTGCGACTTTACCGACAAGCGATGCGAAAAATTGCTCGGGTAACTTTTTTAAGCGATCAGAGAATTCCATGCTGACTCCACCTTTTGATAAATTGAATTTATAATAAATGAAAAATATTTTATATCACTACGATGGAATTTTATAATCAAACGATTAAATTGTCCAGCTTATTTACTGAAGATTATTTTTAAGATATATATTCGAAAGATTGACAAAGTATAAATAGAGTAGTAATATCATATCATGAAAATTGAATGATAAAAGCTTATCCAGAGCGACCGAGGGACATGGCCCTATGACGTCCGGCAACCCCCAATTATGGGAAGGTGCCAATTCCTGCAGAATGATAACATTCTGAAAGATAAGGCGAATATAGATATTTCTATGCCTCTTTCAGATGAAGGGGCATTTTTTATTGGCTGGAATCCTGGATAATCCTAATTTAAGGGGGAAAGACAGATGAAGAAGTGGTTCATTGCATTTAGTTTAGTATTATTAGCAGGTATACTCGCAGCTTGTGGCGGTTCAGATACAAGCGGGGAAAAAGTAGACGAAACAAAGGAATTAAAAATTGGCGCAACTGCAGGTCCTTACAGTGATATGCTGAAAAAAGCAATCATTCCTGGACTGGAAGAGAAGGGATATAAGGTGAAAATTGTTGAGTTCAGTGACTATATCCAGCCGAATAAAGCGCTTGACGAAGACGATATTCAAGCGAATCTCTTCCAGCATACAATCTATCTAGAAAACTTTGAAAAAGAAAATAATATGGATTTAACACCTTTAATCATTGTACCAACTGCGCCAATGGGCGTTTATTCTGAAGTCTATCAATCTCTTGAAGAAGTAAAAGACGGTGCGACAGTAGCCGTACCAAACGACCCAACAAATGTCGCTCGTGCATTCAATACACTGGAAGATGAAGGCCTCATTAAAATCGATCCAAATGCAGATCCGCTAACAGTTTCTGAGAAAGACATTGTTGAAAATGAAAAGAACCTAGTATTCCAGCCAATCGAAGCCGGCCAGCTTCCACGCTCAGTTGAAAGCGCAGACTTAGCAGCCGTCCCAGGCAACTTTGCCCTTGCAGCAAAAATGGACCTGCTTAGCGCACTCGCATTAGAAAATATGCTTGATAACTATCGCAATGTCGTTGCAGTAAAAGCTGATTACGAAGACACCCAATACGCGAAAGACATCAAAGAAATCGTCGAATCTGAACAATTCGAAAAAGTCATTGACGAAGAATTCCAAGGCTTCGGTAAGCCTGAGTGGATGCAATAATAATAAGGAAGAAACTGAGACCAGGTAGGGCTAGGGCCTGGTCTTTTTTTTGTGGTTGAAAGTGATGGTGTGTGTGCGGCTTGATAAAAGCGCGGAAGTGGCTAAAAAAAGAGTGTGAGTGACAAAAAAGTTTTGAGTGACTAAAAAGAGTGTGAGGTGCAGAATTATGAAGTGAGAACAGCGTGTTCATAGCAACCCAAATAGCATATTGGCTAGAAAAAGCAAAAATTGACCAACCCCTTTTGATCGAGTAAGAATTGGCCAATTTATCTTAAAGCACCTTCACCATATACCCCGTTTTAACTTCGAGCCCATTCGGATTAACGATTATTTCTTTTTTTATTATCGAAAATCCAACTGATTCATATAGGCGAATATTTGATTGCAGTGCGGAACGGACTTTGCACTCCATCTTTGATTTTCCGTGTTCGCAGGCATATGCCTCCAGCCAATGAAGCATTGCTTTAGCTAAACCTTTTCCCCTTGCTCGAGGTGATACCGATACTCTGGAGAAATATAAGGAATCCTCATACAATTTAAATCGGGCTGAACCTAAAGGCTGATCACTGTCGTAGCAAATAATAAACTTTTCTGTTCCATCCTGAAAGTTTTTGTGCAGCAGTTCAACTGGTTCGGTGATGACACTTGATGGGACTTCCAGCGTTCGATATTCCTCGAAAGCTTCAATCATCAGCTGATGTGCAAGCGGAACGTCTGTTTCTTTACCTAATTCGATTGTGATTGTCATGGTTTATAATCCTTTCAGTGCATAATAAAATATACAAATTCGCTGAAAATAAAATAATCCCTTTAAAATTAATTGATAGTTGCAAAACCTAACCATTGGTTATATTATAGTTTTATAACCAATGGTTAGGTTTGTGGAAAGGAGAAGCTTAAGATGAATAAACGATCAGAAGCAACGAAACAGACGATCTTAATAGCAGCTGGAAATCTATTTTCACAAAAGGGCTATGATGCCGTAACGATGCGCGAGATTGCTAAGGAGGCAGGCTGTTCTCATACGACGATTTACCTTTATTTTCAAGATAAGGTCACACTTCTCCATCAGCTTTCGATGCCGGTGCTTCAGAATTTTTATCAAAAACTTCAAGATATCTCACATCAACAGAATCCTCCTCTAGAAAAGTTAACAGAAATGAGCAGAGAATATATTTATTTTGGCTTGCATAATAAAAATATGTACAGCATTTTCATTAATGCCCGTTCAACAAGAGTGGACGAAGAGAAGCCAGAGCTGGAAATAAACAAACTAAGGAATGAAATTTTTTCTTTATTAATGAATGCTATCCAAGAATGTCTTAATATTCAAGAAACTGCGCGGTTATTAGCTTATACTCGCATTTATTATTACAGTTTGAATGGTGTCTTAACGACTTATTCCTATATGCATGAATCTGTAGAAACAATAATGGAGCGGCTCACACCTACATTTGATCTGATGGTGGAAACATTAATCGCAGGATTTACAGCAAAAATAAATGAAGCGGGGCGAGAAGATGAAAGTAACTAAAGTATCTGACCATATATGGAGTATTAAAGCGTGGATGCTTATTCCTGTCCATGTCTGGCTAGTTGTTGATGATGACGGCGTCACCTTAGTTGACGGCGGAATTGGCAGAATGAAGGAAAAAATAATGGCGGTCATACAGGAGTTGGATGCTGGCCCTTTAAGAAGGATCGTATTAACGCATGGACATTCTGATCATGTAGGTTCAGTTCAAGGCATTCTTGCAGAAACAAATGTGCCAGTGTATGCCCATCCGATAGAAATCCCTTATATGGAGGGCGAACGTAATTATCCAAAAAGGAAAAAGGCAGAACAAAACGTCCCTAAAAATATCGTTCAGCCGCTAGAAACAGATAAACGGGGAGAACTGCAGACTATCGGCGGGATAAAGCCTTATTTCACACCTGGCCATTCGCCGGGACATGTCATCTATTATCATGAAGCAGATAAAGTAATCCTGGCAGGTGATCTTTTCACTTCTAAAAAAGGTAAACTGCACTCGCCGATTTCTATGTTTACAGCAGATATGGGTGAAGCGGTGAGGAGCAGCTCGATTGTTGAACAGCTTAAACCGTTCAGACTGGAAGTATGCCATGGCCAGCCTATCTTAAATCCTGCTGAACAATTGGCAGAGTATCAAACAGCAATGGCAGCAAAACAATCATAAAAGAGAGTTGGGGGAAAAGTGAAAAATCAATCAACAGAACAAATGTGGCAAGACTATACAAAAGAACATCAGAATACCTCGAAAGATTATGTTGCTTGGCCATTCGGTGGTTCTAAAGAAATGGCAAATGAGCTTGCCAATCTTGTTCTAGAGGGCAAGAAAACAGCAACTGCATCGAACTACAAGCTCTATGAAATAGAGAAAGAGCCTTTACCAGAAATCGGGCTTCACAATATTATTCTTAACGGGAACGGGGAGGCAGTAGCCATAGTTGAAACGACAGCCGTTGAAGTGATCCCATTTAATGAAGTAACTGAGGAGCATGCTTATCTTGAAGGAGAAGGCGATCGGTCATTAGCGTATTGGCGAGATGTGCATGAGACGTTTTTTAAAAGAGAATTTAAGGAAATAAAACAAGAATTTCATTCTAACATCCCTGTAGTTTGTGAACGGTTTAAAGTGGTTTTTACAAAATAAAGGAATGAACAATCCCCCGTCTTAATAAAGAACGGGGTTTTTTGATTTGGAAAATTCGGGATGAGGCATCGTATAGGGGAGGGAATACAAATTTCCCAAAAATTACGAGGGGAAATATCATCTAAAACACAGTATGATAGTGCGTATGGTAGGTGTCTTTGTTGCAAGAAAACTTGTGAATATTTTTCGCGATTTATATATTCCTTGAAGTGAGAGGTGGAAATTTGCAAAGTAAGAAAATCAATATTGCAATCTCATTGCTTCTTTTTATTTTTGGCAATGCCGGTTTATTTATCTTTGTACCGTTGGAGCATTTGAAAAATTATATAATCCTGCACCTATTGATGATCAGTGTAGGTGTGATCATCATTTTATTTTTTCAAACAGGAATATCATTCGTTATCATACTGATGATCACTTTATTATATGGAGCTGCTTTATCGCTCATTGCCTATAATAAAAACATTTTTCAATATGAACAGTTCGAGCTAATGATTTTGTATAGTGCCTATATCCTATCAATCATTCCGTTTTGGTTAATCCGCAATGTTTTTCTGCAATTGGCAACAGAAATGGAACGAAGATTGATGGAAATTGAACAGTTAAAAAAATACAGTAGTCCAAATCAAAAAATGCTTACCTACCCAGCATTTATGGATAGGGCACAAATGATCATGACAGGATTAAAAAGGCGGAATGAGCAAGGCTATCTGCTGAAAATTCAATTGAAGGAAAAAACAATGACAGATAAAGCTTTCCATGAGGTTCTTCAAAAAGCTGTCGAATATACAATACGAGATGAATTTGATTTTTATATGGGAATGGATAACGGTGCATTACTTGTCTTTCTGCAAAATACAGAAGCCACTGGCGTGGACATTGTTCAAAATCGTCTTAACAATCATTTGAAAAAGCATATAAATCTAATAACATCTCCGATAGATTATAAAAGTGTTAAAATCGACGATCTGCCTACTGCCATGAAGAAAGTCTTCAGCGTAGAAATAGGAGGATGCAATCATTAACTTTATTCTTATTGGTATCATTATTTTCTTTTGGTTTCTCTTAATATATTATTCTGTGTTAGCAGTAGCAGGGATTATTCATCGCAGGAGAGAAAACCGTAAACCACCTATTACCCTACAGTATTATCCATCTGTTGCCTTATTAATTCCTGCACATAATGAAGGTCTTGTAATGAAGGATACCCTGGATGCAATGATGAAATTGCGTTATCCAGGTCAGTTGGACGTCTATTTGTTAGATGATCAATCTACGGATGAAACGCGAGAGATCGGATTAAATTATGCAAAAACATTCTCACGGATTCACTATATCCCGGTTCCAAATGGTTCACCAAAAGGAAAATCCCGTGTGCTTAATTATGGCTTATCCATTTCCAACTCTGATTATTTTGTTGTCTATGATGCAGATAATGAGCCAGAACCGGATGCTGTCCGCTTATTGGTTGAGGCGGCTGAACAAACCGAAAATGCAGCCGGGGCTGTGGGTTACGTAAGAACAAAAAATCAGGATAAAAATTTGTTGACACGCATGATCTCTATTGAGTTTCAGGTGTTTCAATTATTAATGCAATCAGGGCGCTGGTCTTTATTTAAAATTGGCTCTTTACCTGGAACCAATATGCTGCTGCGCCGCTCAGTCATTGAAGAAGTAGGCGGCTATGATTTATATGCGCTAGCTGAGGATGCTGAATTAACGATTCGCATTACACAATCAGACTATCTTCTACCAATTATCCCAAAGGCACAAACATGGGAACAAGAGCCGGAAAATTTGCGAACCTTTATAAAACAGAGAACCAGATGGTTAATCGGAAATATTTATTTGTTGGAGAAGACATGCAGAAGTCCGGAATTTTGGAAAGGGAGGGCCTTTTACCATAGTTTGCAGCATGTATTGACCTATTTTTTATTTGTGCTACTTTTAGCATTCTCTAATCTATTCTTTATAGCAAGTCTCACAGGATTTGAACTGCCGATTGCAAGTGCTCCCCTGTTAATGATTTGGTTTATGAGTTATATCGTCTATGCGATACAAATTATTGGAAGCATGGTCTTTAACAAACAAACAGCGGTCTATAATTTAGCAGTAGGAGCAATCATGTATTTTACGTATGCGCAACTGTTCTTAATCCTGTTACTCCGCGCTTTTTCTTCCTATTTCTATAACCGTATCAAAGGGAGCACAATCGCCTGGGATAAAACCAAGAGATTTAAAGGTGACCCTAGCTGATTCGAAGATTTTCACTACAAAAAAGATAGATTTAAACAAATTAAAGGATTGAAGAAACCCCGTGCTGCAAAAGTACGGGGTTAAGTATTTGAAAAACAGCCAAAAATTTGAAACCGAAGGTAAAGAAGTGGGGACTGTTTTCATCATCAAAAACCAATAAATCCGGATTCTCTTGACCAGAAAAAATCATGATTACTTCATCAACGAGGTTATTAAACCATGGATTATTGACCATAACAGTAGGATTTGAAGGGGTTTTTACCATCAATCCTTTATTTGGAATAGGTTCAATTTTAACATATACGCCTGTTATCCCTTCAAGATATGTCTTTACATCTTGTTGTAAACCTGTGGTTACTTGAACATTCATTATTACTTCGGCTTTACTTATATCGAAGATCTCAATCTGTTTATTTGTTTGGGCAGTAGCATTTGTTGAAATGAAATAGAGATAGGACTACTACCAGATGCTTAATCATTAGGAACACCTCATAAGTATTATCCCGAACATATTAATTCGTATTTTGAAACGTACTAATCGAAAACAACAAAGTTTACGAAAACAGCCAATTCGAAAGAACAAATCAAACTGCATCAAAAAATAAATATTTCACACAACTAAACCCTTCAAAATAAAGCTTGCTCCAAGGATATGCTTTAATTAGTTGCCTATTCATTTTCTAAGCTTAGCTAAACCTGGTTCGGGATTAAACGGTTGATTTTGTTCAATCATGTAAAGCCATTCATGAAAAATCGGCTGAAGGCCGTAAAATTGGCTGATGCGCACAAACATCTGATCTGTATCCTCGTGCCCAGAATAATACTTCAATACTTTCTTAGTGAATTCAGGACCAAAATCCCAATAAAAACCGGCAAAATCAAAGGCTGGGTCACTGAATTGTGCATCTGTGAAATCGATGATTCCAGTAAAGGTCTGCACGTGATCATTATAAATCATATTGGCCAACGTTAAGTCCCCATGAATGACCGTTTTCTTAATTTCTTTATGTAGTCGATGATTGATAAAGCGCTCAAATATCATTGATACTTCTTGTATCTCGTTTTCAGATAGATGAGGATATACCGATTTCTTTACGGAATCATATAAGTTTTTCCAATAGGACAGACCATGCTTTTCCGTTAGTCCAATCCTTCTAGCCTGTTCTTCAGGAAACTGATGGAGATTTGATAAAAAGTCACCTAGCAGTTTGGCTGTTTTTTCTATATTCATGTTAGGTTCAATCTGATTCAAAGTTTTTCCATCAATTAATTCATGACTCGTACAGATTGCTGTTCCATTCTGATAATGAAATTGATAAGAAGGAACCCTAAGAAAAGGCTTTGTTGATTGCAGCATATCAAGCAGTCTCTTTTCAGTTGCAATCTGTTCAAGTACTTCTTTCCTTTTAGGGAATCGGAAGACGAAGGAATGATTAACAATGAAAACATGGTTATCCCAGCCTCTATTGCTGCTTTCTAGATCTTTTATTTGTATAGAAGGCATTGCCTTCTGAATGAATGATATCATTTCTTTTTCCTGCATAATTCACCCCTAATCAAACGTTTGATTAAATCATTTTAACAATATTAAGTAATTTAAAGAAGCCTGAAGCGGTTGTCGAATAATAAGAATTGAAAAGGGAAATCTACAAAAAGACCTTTTATGAAAGGAGAGATGCATGATGAAGAAGCAAAATGACAACCAATTAGATGAGAAAATTATTGCTGCTCAAAATCAATCTCAGCAATATAATCAAGCAGATACGGAATTTGCTGCTGATGAAGATGTGCAAAATGCAGTTGCAAAAAGTCAACAATTTGAGGCACAGAACCAACAGCCAACATTTGAACCGAATAAGCCTTTTTAAAGATGAAAAAGACGACTCCAACGGTCGTCTTTTTTCTAAAAGGATTTACACGGATGCAGAATGATGCTTAACCACTTCTTTTTTAGTGTGTTCATTTCTTCCATGCATGAAATAATAAAGCACGATGGTACAAAGTGAAATGATCCCCATGATTACATAAAGAGAACTGTATCCTGTATAAGGAATCATTAAACCAAGTATATAAGGACCAAATCCAAGTCCAGCATCTAAAAAGATGAAGAAAGTGGAAGTGGCAAATCCCATGCGATGAGGCGGCGTTAATTTTACAGCAACAGCTTGGGTACATGATTGCATATTGCCGAATCCAAGCCCGATGAGTGCACCAGAAATTAATAAAGTCGCGCTACTGCTTGCTGTACTTAAAAGCAGCAGTCCTGCGCCCATTAGAATGAATGCCGGATACATAATAAAATTAGCACCTTTTAAGTCCATAAGTCGGCCTGTAAATGGTCTGGAAATTAGGACGGCCACAGCATATACAAAAAAGAAAAAGCTTGCTGCACTTACTAAATCTGTTTCAATAGCATAGAAGTTAATAAAGGAAAGCACACTGGAGTAGCAAAAAGCCACTGTCAGCGTGACAAAAGCGATTGGAAGTGCTCTAGGTTCAACAAATCCAGATAATTTGAAACCGCCCACTTCAGCTTTCTGAAGCTGTTCACTCGTCAACTCGGATACCCTAACTGTAAAACCAATGAGCAAGCTGACAACACCGAGAATGAGACAGAAAGCAAATATCATTTGAAAGCTTGTGTGCTGACTCATTATCAGACCGATAAAAGGACCGATAGCAGTGGCGAGCGTTGCACTCATACTAAAATACCCAATTCCCTCACCTTTTCTTGAAGCAGGAATGATTTGTGCCACGATGGTTCCAGCGGCTGTACTTGCCATCCCCAAAGTCAGACCATGGATGAAGCGCGTTACTAATAAAATAGTAATTCCGGCTTGGATGAAGTATAAGCTCGTAACTAAAGTGAATAGGATCAGTCCGATAATTAATGTTTTTTTACGACCAATCTTATCAATATATCTCCCAATAAACAATCTGCCGATCAAAGTTCCGATGATGAATATTCCGGTTACTAGTCCAGCTTGGCTAGGTGAGGCGCTATATTCTGCTACAGCATAGACCGCGATTGTGACCATTAATAAAAAGAAAATAAGCGTAAGAAAAAAGTTGACGGAAGACACGATGATGAAGTCTTTCGTCCAAAGTTTAGCTTTTGACTGATTCATGTTCTTCCCCCTGTTTCATTAGATTTTCGCGAATGTCCCGCATAATACGAATCGTATCAGTTTGCTCCTGCTCAGATACACCTGCTAAGATGTTATTTTCAAAATGATCGATCGTTTTACGCACTTCTAAATAAATATCCCTGCCGAGTTGGGTGAGTTGCATTTTCTTTTCTCGTTTATCTGCAGTTGGCACCTGCTCAACATATCCTACCTCTACAAGACGGTTCATTGTTCGAGTCACAGTTGGTTTCTCAACTCCCTGATAATTTGCGATCTCCACAAGTGTGACAGAACCGAAATTATCCAAATAATATAAAATTGTCCACTGCGCCCTTTGAAGATTATGCTTGCTGAGCAATAGGTTCAGCTTATTTTCAAATGGGCGATAGAGCATCATGAAATGGTGAAAAAACTTTTGATTAGACTGAATGAAGAACACCTCTTTATAAATAGTTAGCGTCGGTAACTAATACACTATAACAGATTGGGAATATCGATGTCTATGGGTGAAGGCCCGTCAGAGTATTGCCGCTTTAGTTGGAAAGGGCTTACATGATTAATGTGGCAATGGCTCAAAGTGCTTGAAAAAAATTCAAAAAAATTAAACCTTCCTCATTTTAGAATCGTCTAATGATAGGGGGGGGGAAAAGTGAAGGATTTATATATAGAAGAGATAGGACAATTTGATTCGTTAACATGCATGGATGAGATCATGAATAATCATGGTCAAGCTGTGCTTGAGCTTGCCTTCTCATACGTGAAAAACCGTACCGTAGCGGAGGATTTAACTCAGGAGATATTTGTAAAATGCTATAAGGCTTTACCAAGTTTTAAAGGTGAAGCGAAAGTAAAGACCTGGCTATGGAAAATAGCCATCAACCATTGCAAGGATTATTTGAGAAGCTGGCATTACCGCAACTTAGAAATGATGGATACTGAGGCATTCTTTGTGGAAGAAGATTCTGTTGAACATAAAGTGTTGGAAAAGGATGAGCGTGAATCATTGCTCGGCTCCGTTTTGAACCTGCCTGTTAAATATCGAGAACTGATTTACTTTTATTACTATGAGGATCTTTCAATCAAAGAAATTGAAATCGTAACAGGAATTAATAGCAACACCATCAAATCCCGAATGCGCAGGGCAAAAAAGTTGCTTAAAGAGTTTATCCAGGAGGGGAGATAAATGGACAACAAGTTAAGAAAAATGAAGAGAGCAAAGAATCAGCCCGGTTTCCCTGGTTTAATATTTACGGATAATCTGCGTGATCGAATCGCCACTGCAATACACAATGAAAGAGAAAGTGATGAGGAAGTGATTATGAGCATTTTTCAATTGCTCTCAAGTAAAAAAACCGGAGTGGTATTGCTGGATCAGTTAAGAGGAAGAGGGGTTAAACGATTTGAAAAAAACGAAGGCATTTTATATATGTTTTTGCATCGGTTAGAAAAGCAGAACCAAATTATTGGTGAATGGACACCAGAGGGGAGTAAGGAATATATTCTTGCTTCAAGCGGCAAGAAAATCTTGCAAAAAGCTGAAAAGGGTAACGTCAAGGCGTTCGGATCTATTCAAGAAGTATTGAAAGGAGCGTATACCCAATGAACGAGCGTAGCGGTTTTTTGGAGCGACTATTAAGCCAAATTCGAACAAAGGAAGTCAGGCAGCAGGTAAAACGGGAAATCGACAGCCATATTGAACTTTCAATACAAAAGTTAGTCAAACAAGGGTTCTCAAAGGAGGAAGCCGAGAAAACGGCAGTAGCTCAAATGGGTGACCCTGTTCAACTGGGAGTTGAGATGAACAAGCTCCATCGTCCAAAAATTGACTGGAAGCTGCTTAGCTTATATGGCTTGGCTATCCTGATCAGCTTTCTCCCCTTTTATTTTATCCAAGAAGGACAAATGCCTTTATTAAAACAAGTTGTTGGTGCCATTATTGGTGTGGCTTTAGTCTTTGGGGGTATGTTTTTTGATTATAGAAGATTGAAGAATTATGGTTATTTATATTATTTGGTAGGGATTTTATTGCTGCTTTTAGTATTTACTTTGGGATGGAGTGCATATTCAGTCGGTGGAAGCTTTCGTTTTCAGATTGGAAGTATTCATGCAGACTCTACGATTACTATACCTTTGTTCTTATTAGCTTTTGCTTCATTATTAAGCAAAAAAACCCCAATATGGATATTGAATCTCTTATTCCTTTTACCAGTATTACTTTATATAGCAGCAATTGCCAACGTAAATGCAATGATATACACTAGTATGATTTTTGGGATGTTTATATGGACAGTTAGAAAAAATAAAAATAGGATATTTACTGCTAGTGGTTTTCTCATTTTTTCTATAGGTATTATTTTATTTTTCTTAAAGGAATATCAATGGCAAAGAATAATAAATATTTTTTCAAATAAAAATAATGGGGAGCTATATGGTTACATAGAATTGCAAATAACAAAGCTCTTAAATGAAGCGCCATTACTTGGAGTACCAAGAATGGAAAGTTATCTCATATTGCCAGAAGCACAAACAAACTTTATCCTAGTTTTTCTCATTCATCAGCTCGGATGGTTACCTTTTGCACTAATAATGATTATTTTATTTGGATTACTAGCGCGTATGCTATGGTTGATTGCACCGATAAAGGACCCTTTTGGACAATTACTTATATTTGGCGGCAGTATGCTTTATAGTGCTCCATTGCTATATAATGTGTTTATGGTGCTAGGGTTTCTACCAATTAGTGGATTTTATGTACCACTGTTAAGCTACGGAATCGTTGTCAATTGGCTCTATGCTTTCATAATCGGAATGGTGCTCAGCATTTTCCGGAGAAAAGATATTTATCTTCCAGAAAATATAAAATGAAGGGATGTCCTGTTTAAGGACATCCCTTTAGATTGTAGGTTGAAATGGAAAGTCGCCGATATCATTAGGATTATCGTCGATAAAATCGAAAAATCGCCGATATATTGAAATTATCGCTGATAAATTCAGAAAATCGCCGATATCCGAACTAATTCCAAGTTCGCCTTCATCTTGAGCGAGAAGTCCATCTAAATTAAGTCCATTTTTTGTTGAAATGGAAAGTCGCCGATATCATTAGGATTATCGTCGATAAAATCGAAAAATCGCCGATATATTGAAATTATCGCTGATAAATCCAGAAAATCGCCGATATCCGAACTAATCCCAAGTTCGCCTTCATCTTGAGCGAGAAGTCCATCTAAATTAAGTCCATTTTTTGTTGAAAATGGAAAGTCGCCGATATCATTAGGATTATCGTCGATAAAATCGAAAAATCGCCGATATATTGAAATTATCGCTGATAAATTCAGAAAATCGCCGATATCAAACCTAATCTCTAAAATCTGGCCCCCATATAAAATTCAGATCCCATCCCACGACGAAAATCGGCATGGCTTCACTTATAACTCTGAAAAGTAAACAGTTTGCCAACGAATAGGGTATTTCCCGTCGATTGTTAATTGGAAGGATGATCCCATCCTATTCATAGCATCAACGAGTTAATGGTTAACAAGGCAATCGGTCAAACATTGATTACAAACGAATAGCAGTCGCTTTTATCTACAGAAAGCGCCGGTTCACTTGCACCATTGATCGCTCCAACTGTACAAAAGGAAATGAGACAACCGGAGAAGAACATATATATAGCAGGAGCGAAAAAGTTACGGGAGAGCACCGACTTTTATGAACAAGGCAGATCTATTGTTGCGGTGATCACGCTTCTGCAAAAGGGTGGAGTTGCTTCTTCCAGAGTCAAGTTATCTCCAAAGCTATTGGGAGATAACTGATGTTCCTAAGAATATAGAGAAAGAAGGCGTATGGGGCAGTGTCGATCACTAAAAAAACGCAGAAGGGAAAATCTAATCAGGTTATCTTTATCACTGCGCTAGTTACGGCGTTTAGTTTGTTAGGTGATTCCATGCTTTATATTGTTCTGCCGATTTATTGGAAGGAAATTGGTCTGGATAGCTTTTGGCAGATTGGTATTTTATTATCTATTAATCGCTTTGTCAGACTTCCATTCAATCCAATTGCAGGATGGGTTTATAAGAGGATCTCCTTGAAGACGGGAATGATGATTGCTGTCATCCTTGGAACAATTACAACTCTTGGCTATGGTATTTTTCAAGGGTTTATGGCTTGGCTTATTTTGCGGATGATTTGGGGAGTTGCCTGGTCTTTTTTTAGAATTGGTGGTTTATCGATTGTTGCTCATCATGCAGAAGAATCACGCCGAGGCGAGGCGATGGGGCTGTATAACGGCATCTATCGACTAGGGAGTTTATTCGGAATGCTGCTTGGCGGTATTCTTGTGCCATTGGTTGGTTTAAGTCCAGTGGCAATCATCTTTGGTTTGTTAACACTTATTGGGCTTCCTTTACTCTCTTTTTCTTTAAAAACGGAGGATAGGGGGAAACGAGAAGAAACAAATGCAGAGCGGCGACGATTCTTCCCGCAATTGAGCCGGCTAAAGGTTCTGGTCATTATAAGCGGTTTTTTTGTCACCATGCTTATTCAAGGTGTGTTCACGTCTACCTTGAGTTCAGTGATTGAATTTTTTTATGGCTCGAGTATTTCTCTTTTTGGCATCGTTGTAAGTGTTACATTATTATCTGGAGGAATCCAAGCAGTCAGATGGGCATGGGAGCCTTTTTTAGGCAGGAAATTCGGCTTATGGTCAGATGGTCCGAGGGGCAGGTTCCCACTTTACATCGGTTCGCTCTTTCTGGCAGCCATTAGCTTTGGGCTCATTTCTAGTAATTTGCCATTCTGGCTTTGGATTATTATCGTTCTCGTTTCAATGATAACCGCAACCTCCATCACTACGATAACAGATGCACTTTGTTTAGATGCAACAAAAAATATCAACGTGGTTTCCTTCTTAACACTTTATACGGTGGTACAAGATGTAGGAGCTGCGTTAGGTCCATTCCTTAGCTACTTCATCATAGAATTTGAGGGCGGCTATTATTATCTATATTGGGGAGGCGGGTTCATTTTTGCCTTATTAGGTGTTTTATGGGTCGTTGAATACTATAAGAATCATCATAAAGTAAGGTAGTAAATACTTTGCTTTGGATAAAATAATTGTAAAATTTCTGAAATATTGATATATTGAACTTGTAAAATTAAATAGTTGTAGAAACAGGTGCAGATAGATATTATTATATGCTATTTGCTTAAAAGGGAAGTTCGGTTAGAGTCCGACGCTGTCCCGCAACTGTAATTGTGAGCGATTCGAGTAACACCACTGTTTCCTGTAGCAGGGAAATGGGAAGGTTCGAAGAGCGATGATCAAGAGCCAGGAGACCTGCCTGTTTTAGCAAACATCAATACCTACGCGGATAGGGGGTGTTAAGTGCGAGATTCTGGTAGCATGCGATTTGATGGTTCATAGGCATGTTTATTTTGATATTCGTTCGTAACTTAACAACTTCTTTTAGGAAGTTGTTTTTTTAATGCTTTTTTTTCGGATGAATGATTTGGAGGAGAACATCTTTGTTTGGAACAGTTCAGTATTATATCAATTCTTTCAAAGCAACCATTATGAATAATTACAGTGTGGAAGAAGTATGTTCGCTGAAGGGGAAATTGTCATTGATCCAAGGTGAAATAGCAGAGCTCCCTGTTGATAGACACATGATGGATATTTATATGGCGAACGCTGAAAAGGCTTACAGCATGGTCAGGCAGGATGTAACTGGATAGGAGGAAGAAAGGATGAAAACTGAGGTAAGATATTTTTCGGGATTAGATGGTGTGATTGCTTCAGAAACAAAAATATCATTTTTAGATACTGTCCAAGGCGAAATTGTTATAAGAGGGTACGATTTGATAAAGCTTTCCAAAAATCAAAGCTATTTAGATATTGTGCATCTATTATTGGAAAACCGTTTGCCAACAGTTGAAGAAAGAACATCTATAGCTGACATGCTCAAGGGAGAATATCATATTCCTGCAGAAGTCCTTAACATATTTAGACACTTGCCTCAAGTAACGCATCCAATGGATGGACTTAGAACAGGAATATCAGCTTTAGCCGGCTATGATAACAAAATCGATGATCGATCATCGAAGATTAATAAAGAGCGTGCGTATAAGCTGTTAGGCAAAGTGCCTAATATCGTAGCGAATAGCTACCGAATCATAAATGGGCAAGATGTCATTGAGCCTATGAATAAATTATCGTACAGTGCGAATTTCTTCTATATGCTCACAGGTAAAATTCCGTCACTGCTGGAAGAAATGATTTTTGACCTCTCGCTTGTTTTATATAGTGAGCATGAAATGCCTAATTCAACATTTACTGCAAGAGTCATTGCTTCGACACAATCCGATTTATTCGGAGCACTTACCGGGGCAATAGCCTCGTTAAAAGGAAGCTTGCATGGCGGCGCCAATGAAGCGGTCATGTATATGCTAAACGAGGCAAAAACGGTCGCCGAATTTGAAGAGATTCTTCATAAAAAGTTATATAACAAAGAGAAAATCATGGGATTTGGCCATCGAGTGTATATGAAAAAAATGGACCCAAGAGCATTGATGATGAAAAAGGCTTTGAAAAAGCTCTGTGATGAACATGGGGATGATTTGCTTTTACGCATGTGTGCAGCAGGAGAAAAAATCATGGAGGATGAAAAAGGACTTTATCCCAATCTTGATTACTATGCTGCCCCGGTTTATTGGATGCTCGGAATTCCTATTGCCTTGTACACGCCGATTTTCTTCAGTTCGAGAACGGTCGGGTTATGTGCACATGTCATAGAGCAGCATGAACATAACCGCTTGTTCAGACCGCGCGTTTTATATACAGGTGAACGTCACAGCTTACGAAATTGAGTGAAGGGGAAGGGATCAAATGATTCACACAAGTGAAGAAACAAAGACTGATATTTTACTAGAGAAAATGGCAGATTATGTTTTGGATAAAGAGATCGCCAGCAGTGAAGCATATGAAACTGCGCGTTATGTACTTCTGGATACTCTGGGGTGCGGGATTCTGGCATTAAACTATCCAGAATGCACAAAGCTGATGGGGCCGATTGTCCCTGGCACAACCGTACCAAATGGTTCGAGGGTGCCAGGCACCTCTTATGTGCTGGACCCCGTTCGCGGTGCTTTTAATATCGGATGCATGATTCGCTGGCTTGATTATAATGACACATGGCTTGCGGCTGAATGGGGGCATCCTTCAGATAATCTTGGGGGTATCTTAGCAGTAGCAGATTACTTAAGTCAGGTTCGTTTAGCCGAAGGAAAAGAGCCTTTAAAAATGCATGATGTGTTGGAAATGATGATTAAAGCGCATGAAATACAAGGTGTGCTTGCTTTGGAAAATAGTTTAAATAGAGTTGGTTTAGATCACGTGTTATTGGTGAAAGTGGCAACAACTGCAGTAGCTGTGAAAATGCTAGGTGGAAGCCGTGAAGAAATTATTAATGCTTTATCGAACGCATGGATCGATAATTCTAGCCTTAGAACATACCGTCATGCCCCAAATACCGGTTCTCGGAAATCATGGGCAGCAGGAGATGCAACGAGTCGCGGCGTTCACTTGGCTTTAATGGCAATGAAAGGCGAAATGGGCTATCCACAAGCACTTTCTGCTCCGGGCTGGGGCTTTCAAGATGTGTTGTTTAAAGAAAAGGAATTGAAGCTTGCTCGTGAATTAGATGCTTATGTTATGGAGAACGTGCTGTTTAAAGTATCCTATCCGGCAGAGTTCCATGCTCAAACAGCGGCTGAATGTGCAGTGAAGTTGCATCCGCAAGTGCTTGACCGCCTGAATGAAATTGCTCGCATCACCATAACGACACATGAATCCGCGATTCGCATTATTGATAAAAAAGGACCGCTTCATAATCCAGCCGACCGCGATCATTGCATTCAATATATTACTGCACTTGGCTTGTTGAAAGGTGATATCCGAGCTGAGCACTACGAAGATGATGTCGCTCGGGATGAAAGAATCGATGAGCTACGAGGAAAAATGGAAGTCGTTGAAAGTGAACAATATAGCATTGATTATTTAGATCCGAATAAGCGCTCAATCGCAAATGCGGTGCAAGTTCATTATAAAGATGGGACGTCATCCGAATGCATCGAATGCGAATACCCGCTCGGCCATCGTTTCCGCAGAGAAGAAGCGATTCCGAAAATTTTGGAGAAGTTCTCCAATAACTTAAAAACACATTATCCATCTAAACATAAGAAGAAAATCGAAGAAGTGTTATATCAGCAGGAAAAGCTTGGAAATATGAATGTGAAGGAGTTTGTAGAATTATTTTTAATATAAAGGGAGGTTTATAGAATGGCATGGATTGTTGACCAGCCGCTCACTCAAAAGGAGCTTGCGAATCAATTCACTGAGCGGATTTTAGCTCCTGAAATCCTGCAAATCCCTGGAGCGCATGACGCTATGGCTGCCCTCGTTGCCAAAAATGCAGGTTTTTCAGTACTCTATTTATCAGGCGCAGCTTATACTGCGAGCAGAGGCTTGCCGGATTTGGGCATTGTTACGTCCTCCGAAGTGGCTGAACGAGCGAAAGATATTGTGAGAGCAACCAATTTACCTCTTTTAGTAGATATAGATACAGGCTTTGGTGGAGTCCTAAATGCGGCCCGTACCGCAGTAGAAATGATGGAGGCAAATGTAGCAGCCGTCCAAATGGAAGATCAGCAGCTTCCGAAGAAATGTGGACATTTAAATGGCAAGCAACTTGTCACAACTGAGGAAATGGTGCAAAAAATCAAAGTCATCAAGGAAGCCGCCCCTACCCTAATTGTGGTCGCCCGTACAGATGCCCGTGCGGTTGAAGGCTTGGAAGCAGCGATTGATCGAGCGGCTGCTTATATAGAGGCAGGAGCTGATGCGATTTTCCCTGAGGCACTACAATCAGAAGAAGAGTTTCGTCTATTTTCTAAGAGCGTAAAGGCGCCGTTGCTCGCCAATATGACCGAGTTTGGCAAAACTCCCTATTATACAGCAGAAGAATTTTCTTTGATGGGTCTTCAAATGGTAATCTACCCAGTGACTTCATTAAGAGTAGCAGCGAAAGCATATGAAGCTATTTTCAATACCATTAAAGAACGTGGATCGCAGCAAGAAGCATTGACTTCTATGCAAACAAGGAAGGAATTGTACGAGACGATTTCCTACTATAAGTTTGAAGACTTAGATAGTGAGCTGGCTAAAACTGTTTTGCAAGAAGAGTGAATTATAATAAACGCTTGGGTAACCAAGCGTTTGTCAGCTGACATATTTTAATAAATAAAACGTTTAGAAAGGAAGCATTTTATGGATGAAAATAGAGAGAAGTCCATTCAGGCATTCATAATTGAAATATTACAATCCACCCATATGATTGGCCTGTTTATCCGCAATGAAAAACTATCAGAAAACTTGGTGCTGCTGCTCCTAAAATTGAAGCTTGCAGGTGCGATGAAGATTACCGATATATCCGCCAGTTATGGTGTGACTCCTGCAGCCGCTACCAATATGTGCGATAAAGTTGAAAGATACGGTTATATAGAACGATTGCGGTTAGCAGGTGATCGTCGGGTTGTAAAAGTCTCCTTAACGCCTTACGGTAAAGCCAATATAGATGAGATGTTTGCAGAACTATCTTCCCATCAGCTTAACTTGATCACAAGCCATTTAGCTGCAATCAACCACTCTGTTAAAAAATTAGAGCAAATCTTAGGATGATCTTCTTCTATGGTAAAAGGAATGATGCTGATGAAGTAGAATAATATTCTTCGCTTAATCTTGAGTAGGAATATGTTCTACAAGTGAGTGGTTAAGGAGTATCAAGAGAAAAAATGCAGTGAATAGTGAGTATTTCTCTCAAAAGCGAGGGGATAGCGGAGAAAGAGTAGGATTCTCCTCCTATTTGAAACAAAACCGAGTAGATAGCGGAGAAAGAGTGAGATTCTCCTCCTATTTAAAACAAAAACAGGAAGATAGCGGAGAAAGAGTGAGATTCTCCTCCCATCTAAACCAAA
>NZ_JAUSUB010000035.1 GCF_030813235.1 Cytobacillus purgationiresistens
GTTCGTCCTGAGCCAGGATCAAACTCTCCAATAAAGTGTTGTTTGATTAGCTCGTTTTTGCACTAAAAGTGCGATGCTGATAAATCAGCTTTTTTTGAATTAACGTTGACGTTTTTTGTTCGTTCAGTTTTCAAAGAGCAAAAGTTTGGAGCGGGTGAAGGGAATCGAACCCTCATCATCAGCTTGGAAGGCTGAGGTTTTACCACTAAACTACACCCGCATATTATTAGGTTATGAGAAGAATCTGCATGGTCGGGAAGACAGGATTCGAACCTGCGACCCCTTGGTCCCAAACCAAGTGCTCTACCAAGCTGAGCTACTTCCCGTATGTATGGCGCGCCCGAGAGGAGTCGAACCCCTAACCTTTTGATCCGTAGTCAAACGCTCTATCCAATTGAGCTACGGGCGCCCTCTTAAAGCAACTCTATTATAATATCATGTCGATTAATTTAAGTCAAGAAGTTTTTTTGGTGCGGCCGAGAGGACTTGAACCTCCACGGGGTTAACCCCCACTAGGCCCTCAACCTAGCGCGTCTGCCATTCCGCCACGACCGCTCGTTTGAGCGATAAAACCTATTCTATCACATCTACAGCGATAGTTCAACAAAAACTTTTGATGCGGGTGAAGGGAGTCGAACCCCCACGCCTTGCGGCGCTAGATCCTAAGTCTAGTGCGTCTGCCAATTCCGCCACACCCGCAAATAATTAAAAATGGTGAGCCATGAAGGACTCGAACCTTCGACCCTCTGATTAAAAGTCAGATGCTCTACCAACTGAGCTAATGGCTCGTATTTTGGCTTCGTTCCCTGGAATCTTTTTGCTTCGGTGCGGCAAAGACCTGCGATCTTTGTTGCAGATTTAAAAATTAATCATTCGGTGAAGTAGAGCTTCGATGCTATTAATTTTCAAATCCTCTACCAACTGAGCTAATGGCTCAAAAAATGGCTGGGCTACCTGGGTTCGAACCAGGGAATGACGGAATCAAAATCCGTTGCCTTACCACTTGGCTATAGCCCAACATATTTATAGTGGCGGTCCGGACGGGACTCGAACCCGCGACCTCCTGCGTGACAGGCAGGCATTCTAACCAACTGAACTACCGGACCTCTAAAAAGCACTTATAAATAAAAAATGACCCGTACGGGATTCGAACCCGTGTTACCGCCGTGAAAGGGCGGTGTCTTAACCGCTTGACCAACGGGCCTTCATATTAATATGTTTTGCTTATGTAAAGTTTATGGCGGAGAAGGAGGGATTTGAACCCTCGCGCCGGTCGCCCGACCTACACCCTTAGCAGGGGCGCCTCTTCAGCCACTTGAGTACTTCCCCGATTGGCTCCGCAGGTAGGATTCGAACCTACGACCGTTCGGTTAACAGCCGAATGCTCTACCACTGAGCTACTGCGGAATAATAATGATGTCTTCCAAGGAAAACTGTTTGTCCTAAACAAAGCTTCTCACTAAAAAACATTAACAAACACGTACTCAATATGCAAAAAAATAGAGTTCATATATTTCACTATGATGAAACTAAATCAATTGTTGAGCTAGTGTTTATTACAATAGTGTCTTATCGACTCTTTAAATTATAATAACCACTAATTTAAAAGTCAAGCATGTTTTAAAAACTATTGCAGACTAATTTTTTCGCTTTTTTTAATTAGATTTCACTATTTCTTTTTGCTTAATAAGCCTGCCACGGCATTTCCCGCAGACATATTTGGATATGTCCATTTGACGCCTTCTTTGATATATTTGTTTGCAATCAATGCACATATAGACAATAACCTTTGTATTTTTTCGTTTTTTCTGTTGAGGTAGGGTTGAACAAAAACGCGGAGCACCCACTTGCTTCATTAAACTCTTAAACTCAGGGTCCCGATGCTGATAGCCTTTACCTTCTAGATGAAGATGATAATGACAAAGTTCATGTTTAATGATGCCAATCAATTCCCCTTCACCAAGCTGAATGAAATAGTTCTTATTTATTTCTATTCGATGGTCAGTGAGCATATAGCGTCCGCCAGTAGTTCTTAGTCTTGCGTTAAATAAGGCTTTATGACGAAAGGCTTTGCCAAAGTAACGGAGTGATATACCCTCTACAAGCAGCTGCAACTCTTTATCTTCCATACATTACCCACTCCTTCCTTTCAATAAAGCAATACAAATAATTGAATAGTAATAACGCTTAATTTATCGGAACATGACAACCTATTATAGCATACATTATATATACATTATGAAGGTTAGAATTGCATGAACCTATGAAAATTGTGTTTTTAAGGGAGGGTTTCAGATGCCGGTTTGGTTTCAAAATCAAATGCAGCGTGCTTTCTTGGAAAAGGACTATTATCAAATTAAATTATTGAATCAATGCTGGTTTTTCTACAGGAAAAAGCACTGCTAGTAAAAAGCTGAAGCTTCATAA
The DNA here is from genome assembly GCF_030813235.1 of Cytobacillus purgationiresistens. Classification (GTDB taxonomy): domain Bacteria; phylum Bacillota; class Bacilli; order Bacillales; family Cytobacillaceae; genus Cytobacillus; species Cytobacillus purgationiresistens. The sequence goes on from NZ_JAUSUB010000035.1 coordinate 2,428, forward strand.
GCAGTGCCTGAAGTTTATTTAGGGGAAAGCATTGTTAATGCGACTCTCCCTTTATTTTTATCTACAGAGTCAACCCATACGGTGACCACATCACCTACAGATACAATATCTAACGGATGTTTTACAAACCTATTGCTCAATTTTGAGATATGCACAAGTCCATCCTGTTTAACGCCAATGTCAACAAAAGCACCAAAGTCCACGACATTGCGTACTGTTCCCTGTAGCTCCATTCCCTCATTTAAGTCATCTAACTGAAGGACATCTTTCTTTAATAATGGTGCTGGCAAGTCATCCCGGGGATCCCTGCCTGGTTTGACAAGCGCTTCAATAATATCCTTTAATGTTAACTCTCCAATTCCAAGTTCACCTGCCGTTGTTTTCACATCTATATTAGCTAGCGATTCTTTTAATTCCTCTGTTCCTAAATCCGTTGTACCTAACTCTAGACGTTTGATTAGCTTAATCACCTCGGGATAGGTTTCGGGATGAATTCCTGTACGATCCAGTGGTTCATCACCATCTAATATTCGCAAAAAGCCAATGGCTTGTTCATAAGTTTTTGCACCAAGGCGGGGAATTTTCTTTAGCTGCTTACGGCTAATAAATTTCCCTTCTTCTTCACGTTTTTTCACAATATTATTTGCCACTGTTTTGGACAAGCCTGCTACATGCTGAAGCAGAGAAGGTGAAGCGGTGTTCACGTTCACACCTACTTGGTTGACGGCTGTTTCTACTACAAAGTTAAGTGACTCAGTTAATTTTTTTTGAGATACGTCATGCTGATATTGCCCTACACCGACTGACTTCGGATCGATTTTCACTAATTCAGCTAAAGGATCCTGAAGTCGGCGGCCAATGGATACCGCACTTCTTTCCTCTACTTGAAAGTCAGGAAATTCTTCACGAGCGATATCCGAAGCTGAGTACACACTCGCTCCTGCTTCATTCACTATTAAGTAGTAAATTTCTTGCATATCCTTTAGTATATCTGCAATAAACTGCTCTGTTTCTCTTGAGGCGGTACCATTACCAATCGCAACCATTTTCACGCTATAGGTTTTTAATAGCTCAATGACCTTCGCTTTTGCATCCTTCATCTTTGATACAGGTGGATGCGGATAGACAACATCGATGTTCATTACCTTCCCTGTCTCATCAATGACAGCCAGCTTGCATCCTGTTCGATAGGCCGGGTCAACAGCGAGAATCACTTTCCCTTTTAACGGCGGCTGCAAGAGTAGCTTTCTTAAATTTTCAGAGAAAATCTTAATGGCTTGTTCCTCAGCCTTCTCTGTCAGTTCAGTTCTAATTTCTCTTTCGATAGAAGGTGAGATTAATCGTTTATAAGCATCATCAATCGCTTCTTTTACTAATGGAGCTACAAGGGAATGATCCTTTTTTATCCACCTTTTATAAAGATGGCCAACAATAAAGTCAGTATTGGCTTTAATACTCATTCTAATTACTTCTTCTTTTTCTCCGCGATTCATCGCCAAAATACGATGAGGAACGATTTTTGCTACACTTTCCTCATGATCGTAATACATTTCAAAAATATTTTTTTCATCTTTGGTGTTATCTTTTAAAGTAGAATGAATTTTACCATTTTTAAATGTTTCATTTCGAATCCACTTTCTGCTTTCCGCTTCATCTGAAATCCACTCCGCTATAATATCCATAGCACCTGCAAGCGCTTCTTCAGCAGAGGTAACTTCCTTCTCTTCTGAAATGAATTGCCTTGACTTTTCTTCTGGGGAAAGGTTCACTTGGAAGGTCATCATCCACTCAGCAAGCGGCTCAAGTCCTTTTTCCTTTGCTACTGTTGCTTTTGTTCGTCTTTTTTGTTTATACGGACGATATAAGTCCTCTACTTCTTGTAATTTTAACGCTTTATCTATCTCCACAGCTAATTCAGATGTTAATTTCCCTTGCTCGTCTATTAGGCGGATGACTTCTTGCTTTCTTTGATCTAAATTCTGTATGTATTGCCACCGTTCCACTACATCACGAATTTGCACTTCATCTAATGCACCAGTCATTTCTTTTCTATAACGTGCAATAAAAGGAACAGTATTGCCTTCTTCTATAAGAGCAATTGTATTGTTCACTTGCTTCAATGATAAGGATTGTTCTTTGGCAATCGACTGTATAATCTGTTCTTTCTTATCCAATGTTTTTTCCACATTCATTCCTCCAGGAGCCATTCTTAATTCCATTTTAACAAATAGAAAGACATGTTTCACATTTTATCCCAGTCACTACACGCTGCAAACAAAAAAGCCTGCCTGTTTTTACTTCAGCGCAAGCTTCCTATTATAAATGTTGCATCGTCATCGATTGAAGGGTGATTCGCCTTGATTAACTGCGAGGTTGATTCTGCAGAAAGATATTTATTCATGATCTTTTTAATACCCGATATATTATATCCATCAGAGAACATAAGGAATTTAATACTAGATTCATACTTAAACCTTTGTGTCTTAAGAACTTGCCTCTTTCCTGATAAAAAACCTGTGACAGGCATCGGATACATGAGTTTATCTGAGTCGCCATAAAAGAAGAAACGTATATTTCCGACACAACTGTATATTAGTTCTTTAGTCATAAAATCGACCTTAACAATCCCTACAGCTGCTCCTCTTTTATGTGAAAGTGCTTCATTGCTTAGATGCATAAGTGTATCAACATCTTTGTCATGATGCTCCTCAATGACCGCAGTCACTGCGGATGAGGCCTCATGGGCAAATTGCCCGCTGCCTAAACCATCCGCTATCGCACAAATAAAGTATTTCTCAGTTGTCATATAATAAAAGGAATCACCACAAACTGACTGTCCTGATTTTGCAGTTTGATGGGTAATGACTTTGAATTGATTAGCCTCGGTCATAACATATACTCAGAACTTTCATTTTCCAAATGGATTGCCTCTTGAAGCTTTTTAATTGCTTTTCTCTGCAACCTAGATACATGCATCTGTGATATTTCTAGTTTTTCTCCAGCTTCTTTCTGGCTCAAGTTTTCTAAAAATGTATATTGAATGACTTGTTTCTCCCGATCCGAAAGGACATGGAGTACTTTTTCCAGAACAAGCATTTGATTAACTTTCTCATACCCATCATCTACATTACCGACAATATCAAGCAATGTAACTGTCCCGCCATCGGAATCAGCTTCAATTGAATGATCGACAGATAGCGCTTGATAACTTTTACCCATTTCCATCGCTTCTAATACTTCTTCTTCTAATACACCCAGCGCATCAGCAATTTCATCCACTTTTGGTGAACGCTGCAGCTCTGTCGTTAATTCTTCTGCCGCAGCTTTAATTTTTGGCCCGAGTTCCTTAATGCGTCGCGGAACGTGCACACTCCAAGTCTTGTCTCGTAAATAACGTTTGATTTCACCTATAATAGTAGGAATTGCGAACGCCTCGAATGACTTTCCGAACGAATCATCATATCTGCGAATCGCTCCTAAAAGACCAATCACGCCTACTTGAACAATATCTTCGTGATAAGAACGACCTTTTGAGTATTTACGCGCAATCGATTCCACTAGTCTATGGTACTGCTTCACAAGAGTATCTTGAGCTACTTCATCTTGATTTAGTTGATAGGCTTTAATTAACTCATTTATTTCTTCTTTAGATCTCTGGTTAGGTTGAGATTGCTTCTGCATCCCTCTCCACCTGCTCTCCCTCTAGGTATTTAGTCATAAAGACCGTCACACCCTCTTGGTGATGTATTTTGACTTCGTCCATCAAAGTTTCGATCAGGTATAGTCCTAATCCCCCTTCACGTAAAAATTCAACAGAATCCGTTTGATTATACGGACCTGTTCCATTTTTCGCTTGGTTGAAATCAAAACTCTTTCCGCTATCGGCAACCATAACCTCCAGTTTATCTTTGTACAACCCAAAACCTATTTGCACTTCACCTTGTTCATTTTGCTTATATGCGTGTTGAACAGCATTCGTGCACGCTTCACTCGTAGCTATTTTTAAATCTTCAATTTCATCATAAGTAAAACCCATTCTGCTGGCAATTCCGGAAAGAGTAAGCCGAATAATCCCTACGTATTCAGCTTTGGAAGGAATCTTCATTTCAATATAATCGAACGATTCACTCATTTCACATCACCTTCCACCTTGCTGCTAATATCTATAATATCAGCTAGACCCGTGATTTCAAACAATCTCTGCAATCGGCTAGACAATCCAATAATTTTAAATTTACCTTCATGCGCACGGACATTTTTAAACAATCCTACAAATACACCTAACCCAGTACTGTCCATATAAGAAACGCCAGAAAGATCAACAATCATATCGACTTGTTCCTTTTCCGATAACGGCAATAAAGTTTCACGCAGTTTAGGCGCTGTATATACATCAATTTCTCCGCTCACACTGATCTCTGTTAATGTTTCATTATCGTTAACGTTTATATTAATATTCATTATGACCCACCTCTTTACGTATAGCTGGATATTCTTTAATACCCCTATTAAAGAAACTTAAACCTCTCGTTTCAATATAATTAATGTAAAATCATCTTGTAAATGAAAGTCCTGTAACTTCTCGAGCTCTTTGTAAACATTATGTACAATCGCTTGTGCCTCTAAATGAATGTTCTTTTCGATAAGCGATAACAATGTTTCCCTTTCTATAAAGCCCTCTTCCGTTCTTGATTCAGTCACTCCATCAGACATTAAAATAATCATATCTCCCGGCGATACTTCTTTTTCATACTGTCGATATTTTGTTGTTTTTTCAATTCCGAGCAAAAGCCCTTTAGCAGTGAGCTCAGTAAATTCTTTTTCACTAGCATTATAATAAAGTCCTGGTTCATGACCTGCAGAAGCATAGGTGAACATATGATTCTCGATATTGTAGATTCCGTAGAGCATTGTAATGAACATCGTTAGATCGACATTCTGTTCCACTACCCTATTAAGATTTTCTAACACAAGTGTCGGACTTTTTCTGTTTTCCGGCAAGCTGTCCATCGAATATTTAATCATCGACATGCAAAGAGCAGCTGGTAGCCCTTTGCCTATAACATCGGCAATTGCGATGCTTACGCTTCCATTTTCATCTTTGACAAAATGAAAATAGTCACCATTCATATGCTTTGCTGGAACACTGATTGCCCCTATATCCAGCCCTTCAACACTCGGCACCTTTGTACCTAAAAGCGTTTGTTGAACATTGGCAGCAATCTCCATTTCAGTACGTAATTCCTGTTGAATATGCTTCAAATTTTGATGTTCACGATAAGCAAACCCATACCCGACCATTACTTCTAGCAAAATATCAAATGATTCTTGCATTTCCGGTGTGAAATCCGGGAAAAGTTCTATCATCAAACTTTTGTGCATACTTACAATTTCTTCTGGCGGAATAGAGTCTTCCATCGAATTTCTGCTGAATTTCTGGCTCTGATAAAGCGCTTGTTCAGAACCATCTTTTAAATAGTTAACCAGTATTTCCCGATATTTGGACTCCATCATATTTCTGAAATCCATCATTCTCCCCCTATCGGAGCCACTTAGTCGCCTGTATATCTGTACCATCCCCTGGATTGGAGTCAATCATAAACTCATCCATAAGACGTTTTACTCCAGGTAAACCTGCTCCTAATCCTCCTGATGTTGAATAACCATCTTCCATTACTTGTCTTAGATCGTTAATACCTGGGCCTTTGTCTAGAGAAATAATACGCAAACCCACTTTTCCGTTTTTATACATTTTTTCTATACAAATTTGACCTTGTCCCGCATAAAGAAAGATGTTCCTGGCAAGTTCACTTATCGCAGTCGTAATTCTTGCTTGGTCAACCGTGCCGAATCCAAGTTCTTTTGCGACATTTCGCCCTAGCTGCCTAGCGGACACAATGTCCCATTCATTTAATATCTTAACGCAGGATTGGTTCTCCATTCGGTTATTCCCCCAATTCCTGTTGTAATTTCTCCAAGCCTTTTTCTAGGTCTAATGCCGTAAGTACATTATTTAAACCTATTCCTAACTCTATTAAAGTGATTGCTACAGCAGGCTGAATCCCTGTAATGACAACCTTCGCACCCATGAGTTTCGACATTTCGATGACATCGCCCAACACCTTAGCTATAAAGGAATCGATAAAGTCGATGGAAGTTAAATCAATTACCACTCCATTGGCGCTTGTATCATGAATCTTTTGCAGTAAGTCCTCCTGAAATTGGAGTGCCGTTTGATCATCCAGCTCCCATTGAATGGAGATAAGTAAGCAATCATGTAACTTTAAAATTGGAATTCTCACTTTTTAACCTCCAATGGCACAATTTTGCAATTCGTGATTTCTAAGGCTGCTTCTACACCAGATTTTAATGTGTTTTTAGTAATGACGCGACTGAGGTCGATTCCAAGACTCACAATCGTTTGGGCAATTTCCGAACGAATTCCAACAATCATGCATGTGGCACCTATTAAACGAACAGCACCTGCCGCTTGTATAATATGGTGTGCCACCATAGTATCAACAACGGGAACGCCTGTAATATCAATTAATACGACTTCTGACCGGTGTTTCACTGCACCTTGAAGAAGGTTCTCCATTATTTGTTTTGCTCGGTCAGTATCAATGGTCCCAACAAGCGGCATAACGGTAATCCCGTCAAATACCGGGATAAGCGGGGCCGACAATTCCTGAAGAGCCATTTTTTGATTAGAGATTGTTCTTTCCCAAGTGGATGTGTAATCATTAATAATCTCACTGATCATTGCTTTCATCCAATGGTTAATATCATGCATCACTTTAACCTGGTTTTTCGAATCGACTAGCCCGTCCTTCTCCATGCCTTCATAAACTAAGTCGCCGAAAACATCTAAGGTATTTACCACAAATCTTAAAGGCCAACCAAGACGTACAATCTTGTCAGAAAAATCCTCAAGTCTTGTCGTATATTCTTCAGTTGATCCTGATATTTTTAAAATGGCTAAATTAATTAGCTCAGTGCTTGTTGTTGAAAAATTTTGATCTAAAATTACATTACTTACTGTTTCATCCGATTGTTCTTTTAATCTTTGAACCCATTCTTCAAAAATGGCCTGTCTATTAGAACGAATATAATTTAAAGTCATTGTATTTCCATGATCCTCCCTATTTTATCATAGATTTTGGTTACTTCTTCCTTTTATAGGGTATTGTAAAACAAAATACAAAATTGTAAAGGAATCCTCATATTTCTACACTCTATTTAATTTTATCATAAAAAAAATGTTGTTTAGCATAAGGATATCTTCCTTATTAAGGAGAAAGATACAATTAGGCTATCCAAATATCCAAGTTACCCTCATTTATAACATTCGAAACCTTTTATGTAAAATAATTTTGCCATCTGTTACTTTTCATCTTTTGGAAAAAGCAGAATTTTATTATTATTCTGACTTTTTATTCTACAGCCTAAATATGTGTAAAATAAAAAACGCCCCTATACTAGAGCGTTTTACTTTAAAATTCAATGAGACCTAGACTCACTTGTAAGGCTTCATTCACTTTTTCCATCATTTCGTCATCGAGATGGGTAATTTTATCGGTTAATCTCTGTTTATCAATTGTACGAATCTGTTCTAGTAAGATTACTGAATCTCTTTCAAAAGCATATCGCTTCGCATCAATTTCAACGTGAGTTGGCAGCTTTGCTTTTTGAATCTGTGCGGTAATCGCTGCAATAATTACTGTGGGACTAAACCGATTCCCGATGTCGTTTTGTATGACCAGCACTGGACGGACACCGCCTTGTTCTGAACCAACAACTGGGGATAGGTCTGCAAAATAAACGTCACCACGTTTGACAATCAAAGGATCATCCTCCGCTTACTAGACGTTCAACTGCGTTTTCTGCCTCATATTCCGCTTGAAATGCTTCAGATGCTATCGTCAAGTTTATTTTCGCCATCTCCATGTAGCCTCTTCTCATGGATTCACGAATTTGTCTCTTTTTCCGTTCACGCAAATACATTTTGGTTGCTTGATAAATAAACTCACTTCGGTTCACGTTCTCTTGCTTCGCAAAAACATCTAACTCTGTCAATAGATGCTGCGGCAATTTAACCATAATTTCTGTCGTTGCGCTGGATTCAGACACAAACATACACCTCCACCATCACTGCATACCATTTTATATCTACCAATTTTCATATTACCACTATTCTCAAACGATGCAAAGGGGGTTTTCATATTCTTCCTGATTAATCCGTAAAAAAATCGATTATTCATTCCCTTCCAAGGAAACGAAGTTATAAATTCCCATATGTTAATAACTATTATCTGCAAACTTAAAGCAAGGTATGCATTAAAGTATCATATTTCTTACAGAAACTACTTTTCCAGCTCGCTTGTACACACGCGGAACACGACTTGAGATTTGACAAGTCACTTCATAATTAATGGTTTCAAGCCTTTGGGCGATTTCATTTACCGATATTCTTTCTTGTCCCTGCTCACCAATTAAGGTCACTGCTGTACCAAGCGGTAGCTCGTCGGTAAGCCTAATCATGCATTGATCCATACATATTCTTCCGACAATGGGTGTGCGCTTGCCGCCGACTAAAACCTCTTGCTTGCCTAATTTCCGAATCCATCCATCTGCATAGCCAATTGGCAATGTTCCTACCCACTCGTCCGCTTCTGCTTCATAAGTAGCACCATAACTAACCTTTTCACCTTTATTTAATTTCTTCACATGTACAAGCTTTGTTTGAAGTGAAAAAGCTTCCTTTAAAGGAAACGGCAAAACGGATTCCATTTCTAATGAAGGTGTTAATCCATACATAGAAATCCCAAAACGTACAGCGTTAAAATGAGATTGTGCAAACCTTAATCCAGCTGCACTATTACTTGCATGAATATATTTCGGTTTTTGGTCCACCCAGGAAAGCATTTGATTAAATCGTTCAAGCTGCATGTCAAAGTAATCCACCTTTATTTCATCCGCAGTTGCAAAATGAGTGAATATCCCTTCAAGCTTAAAGTGACTGCCAGCCTTTAACTCTGTTTCAATTGCCTGCCATTCTTCTTGTCGCTGTATCCCAAGCCTCCCCATACCGCTATCAAATTTCACATGCACACTTAAACCTTTTGTATCATCAATGAATCTCTTCGCTTCCAGTAACCACTCTACTTGAAAGATGGTTAGAGTGATTCCATTTTCGACAGCTGTTTGGGCATCTTCGGACCGGCTTGCTCCCAATACTAAAACAGGCGCAGTTATCCCTTTTTGCCTTAATGCAAGTGCTTCGTCTAATGTCGCTACTGCTAAATATGTTGCACCAGCTTCCAATGCTGCGTTTGCTATCTCCACATCTCCGTGACCATAGCCATTTGCCTTAACGACTGCAAATACTTCAATATCTTCAGCCACATATTTTCTCATTGACTCTACATTATATGTGATATGATCTAAATTTATCTCTGCCCATGTATCTCTAAAAAAACGGGACTGCTGATCCAACACTTTCACTTCCTCTTCTCTGCCACTTTTTATATAGATATATTTGATTATGTCATATGAAAATTATACAGCAAAGACCATATTCGATAAATTTCGATTTTTTATTCTAATGTTTGTCGGGAGATTGCTTGAAATAGCACTTTGGAGAAAAGAAGCGTTCTTTCAAAAAATGTTCGGAGAGAATTAAAGTCAAAAAAACCAACCCAGTTTTCTTGCTCTGAGTTGGCTCTTTTTATTATTTCACCATTTCACCTTGGACCGATTGAGCAATGGTTACAAACTCCTCTTCGGATAGTTCATTTGAAGCAATCATATAATCCACACCGTTATGTGTCCATGAGATCATATTTTCTGAAAGAGCTCCAATGGTAAAGCCTAAGTCAACTGGATTGCCATTAACCGAGGTTGCTGCGCTTGCTGGAACAGCCGTTGCTTTTTCCTGTATTAATGTAAACGATTTGGCTCCAGTATAGCTCAATATGACGCGCTTCCCATTTTCAATATCCACTTCTTTTTCTGTATTTAAGCTTACGCCTGGGATTTCTGCTTCAGGATACATGACTGTGAATCCCTCTTCCTTGTCCACTTCGGCCATAACAGGAATCTCTAATTGTGCACCTGTCATATTCTTTTGCATATCAAAATCCTTTTTATCAAATTCCTCATTGAATTTCACTTTAGTAAACTCTACGGTTACTAAAGGATTTTTATCAGTATCCATCACCTTCACACTCACAGGAGATAAGTCTGATTTCTTCAATGTGATTTCTTGAGTTGGAAGCATTTGATTGTTTTGGTATCTTGTTTTTGTTTCATACACATAATGATCTTTCGTTGCTGTGAACTTGGCTTCTTTATCATTCATAATATCTTTTACTAAAGATTCATATAAATAAGCCTGGCTGCTATTTTTTGGCCATTCACTTTGAAAACGGAAGCTCTTATTTAGGGCTGGTGTTAACACATATACGCCTTCCTTATTGCGGAGAATCATCTGACTTTGGTCTTTTTGCGCATTCTTTAATGCTACACGATAGAATTCAGGCTCCTTATGCCAAACCTCGATATCATAGGTTTGGGGATCAGTGCCCATTTGTAAAGTCATCTTCGCATTTGCCTTATAGCCCTTTAATGATTCAACCTTTCCACTTAGCTCTTTTGTTACATCTTCCTGTGATTTTGTCCCACAAGCTGCTAATAATAACATGACTGACAACCCGATGAGCAGCATGATAAGCTTCTTTTTCATCCTTTCAACCCCTTTGTCTCAATTCAGCTAATGCAAGATAATGCGCATCCGTGGCCTTGTCTTCTCCTCTGCACTACTGAATATATGAGACAACCTTAGGGAATATTCCAGACGTTCATACAAGCTCTATAAAATTTAAGGAAATGTTTCTAATGGTAAATTAATCAATCTTTTCTATTACTACTTGAGCAGCCGCATACTCTCGGCTATGGGAGATAGAAAGATGAACTCCTTCCTTAAATGGTTTTATGATAAAAGGTTTTCCTTTATGATCACTTGTGATTTCGATATCATGAAAAGAAAGATCTTTACTAATCCCGGTACCATATGCTTTAGAGAATGCTTCTTTTGCAGCAAATCTGCCTGCTAAATATTCTACTCTTCTTCTTTCTGATAAGGATTGATAAATTTCTTGTTCTTTATCTGTTAGAATTCTTGCAGCAAATTTTTCTTTATAAGCTGCCATTTTTTGAATGCGGCTGAGCTCGGTAATATCAATTCCAATACCAATAATCATTTTTCATCTTCCTTCTATTTAAATTAATCGCTGCATAAAACAAACTATAGTATGATTTAAGAAAAGCGCGGGGCGCCTTGCTCAGCCTAAAGGCAAGCACCAGGCGAGTCTCACGGTAAGGTGCTCTTTACTTTTCTGGGAGGAATTCTCCTAGACACTCGCTAGTGCTAGACATTTCTCTTATTTGAATAATTTTATCATTTCATATCTTTGTACAAAATCCCAACTGTTTAAAAATATTATGAGGAGGTTCTCGATGTTTATAAGAACTGAGAGCTTTAAAGAATTCATTCGCTTTTATCCGATAGTAACTTGGATAATCGCTATTAATATTGTACTTTATTTACTGACGGTTTTGCCGATTTTACCTTCTGGCTGGTTAATGAACTTGTTTGCAGGCGTCAATCTGAATATTGTGATGGGTGAATACTGGAGACTTGTCACACCTATCTTCATGCATAATGGTTTCGCTCATTTATTGTTCAATAGCTTTTCGCTGGTGTTATTTGGACCAGCTCTTGAAAGGTTGATTGGAAAGGTCCGTTTTCTGCTCGTTTATTTCATTTCTGGTATTGGCGCAAATGTAGCAACCCTAATATTAGAGCCGCTTACGTATATGCATGTAGGTGCGAGCGGAGCGATATTCGGCCTCTTCGGCTTTTTCACTTCGATTATCGTTTTCAGACGCGACTTATTATCGAGGCAAAACACCCAGCTCGTCTTGACCATTACCATTATTGGTATCGTCATGACATTTATGCAGGCTAATATTAATGTAACCGCCCACCTCTTTGGACTGCTTGCCGGCTTCCTCATAGGTGCAGCAACAATAAAAAACAAAACGTCAGGCTTCTCAACAATTAAAACAGGCAATTGGAAACCTGCCCGGCAACGCTTCAATGGCATTCCCCTTAAGACCCTGCTTGTTTGGGGAGGAATCGTCTTACTGGCTATCCTTGGCTTAATTTTTCGATAAGATAAAAACGCCATGCAAATGGAAATTCTAAAATGGCTGTCGACAAAGTCGACAGCCATTAAGAGTTTTTAGTGTAGCGGTTTTTCCTGTTGATCACAGTCAGTATAGGAGTACCATTTGTAAAGCGTGATTACATCATCTTGCTCCAAATCAGCAACCTTTCCACCCGTTGCCCCCGATCCGGACATAGCCATCGCTTGGATGGTAGCCAGTTTTCGTTTCTTTTGGAAATGGCTTTCGCTCATAGTCAAAGATTGCGTTCGATTCTTTTTCAGAAACACGGTATTTTTTGTTATACCTCTATACCTAAGAGTGGCTTGACTCTCCTCTAAATTCCACCCCGCCGCTCTAAATTGCAAATATGAAAAGAAAAGAGAAATGAAAATGACTGCAAACCCTATATATCCCCAAGGTCTGAAGAAGTAGATTAAAGCCGCACTAATGGGAACTGATAATATAAGCCCTCGATACATATATCTTCTTAACGCTCTTTTAGGAGCAGGTGTAAATGAATGATTCAAATCATAATCAGGTAAACAGCTCGCCATAATCATTTCTATCTGGCTTTTCTTAATAACAGGGAGCAGCATCACTCGAGCATTATCCGAATCTTTGACCGATCCACCTGCACTCTCTACAAATACGGAGGCAAGGCCAAGCGGTTGTCTAATGATATTTTCACTGATACGAAGGGCTTGAATGCGATGGAGCGGAATAGTCAATTGTCTTTTTTCCAACAAACCCCTAGAAATAATGATATCCTCATCTGTCCTCTTAACAGTAAAATTCGCATATTTTAATACAGAGCCAATTAATGCAATGAGCCAAGCAACCAAAAAGCCAAGGAAAACAAGGATACTGATGAATATGAGGCTGCTCGATATAAACACCTCAAGCTCTTCATAAACCCTCTCATAAGGAATCACTTCAGCAAATTGAAACATGAAAGCAACCACAGCGGAAATAACCACACCAACACCGCCTGATGTTGAAGACAGCAATAGCAGCTCGCTCGGCTTGATTTTATAAATGATTGATTCTTCCTTTGTCACTTGCGATTCCATATCCAATTGGTTCTCACTTTTCGAATAAGAAAGTGCTTGTTGAATACGGTCTGCATCTGATTTCGTGATGGCTGTTAAAACCGCCTCCGCCTCCGTGCCAGAGCCAGCCGTTTCCACAGTCATCTTCACAAGTCCAAAAGGACGTTGTAATATCCCTTCTGATAGATCCAAGCTTTGAATCCTTTCAAAAGGTATATATCTTTTCTTTCTTACAATGATACCTGATTCAATTCTCAGCTCTCCCTCTTCAATCCGGTAAGTAAAGCGGAGCCAGGTCAATATTCCAGTGATTAGTATTAAGAGAACGAACCCTAGAGTAATGAAAAATTGTATGTATCCTTCGCTATTACCTACTACAACAAATAAAAGAATCGGAATAAGTAATTCCTTTAGTTGTTTAACAAAGTTTGCAAGAGCCGAAATAGGATGCAGCCTCTTTGGTTCAGACATCATCCACAGCCACCCTTGCTAAATTAGATATAAAGAACCGCAGCTCTTCCGCTTCCTCAACATCTAAAGCAGGTATTTCATGTATCGTCGCTGCTGTTGATACAGTGACCGTTGCTAAACGGTATTTGCGCAATATCGGTCCTTGCTGGGTATCTACATGCTGGACTCTGATCATCGGTACGAGCGTCCTTTTGATGATAAAGACACCGTGCTGAAGCTCTATTTCATTTTCTCTTACTTCATATCGCCACCTTTTCCAGCGCAGGGTCGGGATGAGCATGATGAAAAGATAGGCATAAATAGCAAAAAACATAAGCGCTGCACCAATAATCCATATTGGCCAATCAAATATTAGGGTTAAAGCTATGACTCCTCCAGCAACCAATAATACGAAAATTGAGTTGATTGCGCCTGAAATTTTCCAGGCAGTCAACCCTCGTTTGGATATTCTTTTTTGCGGCTTAGTAAGCATATGTAAAACCTCCTGAAAGCTCCTTGTCAAATTACTCTTTTTAGTATACATGACATAAATGGAAGTTGTACTGTCTTTTCAAATATTTAGTTTGTACATAATAAGCATAGTGGATGCGCTCTGCTCTCTCAAGGGGGGCCAAAAAGAGCATCGACTCGGATAAAGAAACGGAGAGTGTGAACGAACCGATGTTTACCTGTAAGCAGGAAGGAGACCTAAAAAATAACGACTCAAATATTGAGTCGTCATCTTATTAGCCTATTTTTTTATCTAAAGCTGCTGGAGTTTGATTTACTGCTTGAATGATTTCTTTTCCCGGTCTGATTTTGACGAGGTTTATACGTACCTTTTGATCTTCCCTTTTGACCGTAGCCGCCTCTTGAGTTGTTGCGATCGTAGGGCTTTCTGTCTCTTTTCGCTGGCATCGGTTTTTCTTCTGTTAATTTAACAGGTGTTGTATCAGGTTCTTTAGTCATCATTTTCAACAAGGCTTGAACAACCGTTGATGAATCATGCTTCTGCAATAAATCTTCTGCTGTTTGTTTATAGAATTGCAATTGATTACTTTCAATTGTTTGTTCGATTCTTTCTACCACTACTTTTTGCTGACCTTCAAGCGCTTCGTCCAGAGTTGGAGCTTCCATTCTTTCCATCTTTCTCTTTGTTGTTTTCTCAACAATTTTCAAGTAAGATTTTTCACGAGGATTAATGAAAGTCATTGCAACCCCTTCTTTACCGGCTCTGCCTGTACGGCCAATTCGGTGAACATAGCTTTCAGGGTCTTGTGGAATATCAAAGTTATACACATGTGTGACACCAGAGATATCTAACCCACGCGCAGCGACATCTGTTGCCACAAGCACATCAATGGAACCTTCTTTAAACTTACGCAATACTGACATCCGCTTAGCTTGACTTAAGTCTCCATGAATACCTTCTGCCATATATCCTCTTAATGTTAACGCTTCTGACAGCTCATCCACTCTGCGCTTTGTCCGGCCAAATACAATCGAAAGCTCAGGAGATTGAATATCAAGGAATCTTGTTAGTACATCAAACTTACTTTTTTCTTGCACTTCTACATAAAATTGTTCAATAAGAGGGACTGTAACCTCTTTTGTTTTTACACGAATCACTTGAGGATCTCTCATGAAGCGTTCTGCCATTCTTTGAATAGGCGCTGGCATCGTTGCCGAAAAAAGTAATGTTTGACGCTCCTTAGGAATGCTGGCAAGAATCGATTCTATATCATCAATGAAGCCCATATTTAACATTTCATCTGCTTCATCTAAGATCGCTGTATGCACATGATCAAGACGCAATGTTTTGCGGTTAATATGATCAAGGAGACGCCCCGGCGTACCAACAATAATATGCGGATTGTTCTTCAATGCACGAATTTGACGATTAATGTCTTGCCCGCCATAAATGGAAAGGACTCTTGTTTTTTTACCAAAACCAATTTTATATAATTCTTCTGATACTTGAATTGCAAGCTCACGTGTTGGAGCAACAACAATCCCTTGTATAACATTTTTTTCGTAATCAATTTTGTCAATCATCGGAATACCAAATGCAGCTGTTTTTCCCGTACCCGTTTGTGCTTGTCCGATTAAATCTTTATTTTCTAAGCTTAATGGAATCGTCTCAGCTTGAATAGGTGTGGATTCTTCAAATCCCATTCTTTTAAGTGATTTCATTGTTTCTGCGCTAATACCCAAATCTTGAAACTTTGTCAATGTATCCAATCTCCTTCTTATCTTTGAAAAATAGTTACTATTATGCAGGCAGGAATAATCTCCTGATAAGCCGATTGCCCGAATGAATTAGCGTCCGGGCGAATCGCATGAAACCCGCTTTAGAGGGAGGATGTGGGAAAGGTTTATTTCAACCAAAGATAGGCCTAAAATATACAAATCTACAGGTATGATAATGATGGCTTCCGCATCCTAAGTTCCGCCACATAAACTAAAATCTAAAAACATGGCGCCTGTCTAATGAAAAAAGACATTCTCCATTGGGAGTATGTCCGGGTTTCTGAGAAGTTCCTGTTGACACTTTGTTGTTAATATTACCATCTAGTCTACGTAATTGCAATCCTTCGAAAGTCTAAACACACTTGTTCGGCAGCTATTTCCCCAGAAAATCTAGCACCTCATCAAACAATCTTTCCTTTTCATTACAATGACATATTAAATGGTTGGAATCCTTAAAAAAGATCAGCTTCTTCGATGGTGTACCAATCGTTTGATATAAATATTGGGCACTTTTTACAGGAACAATCCCATCACTTTCCCCTTGGGCAATGAGTGTAGGAACATTCACCTGGTTTAACAGCGGTCGGACAGAAGATACAAGCTTCCTGAATTGTAAGGTAGCTGTGATAGGGGTCGACTTTATTTTCCGCTTATACCTTTTATACAATTCATTGTCTTTGATCCTGCCTTTAATGCCCTCTCTCACCATTTCACCAATATCTATAAGCAGCTGTTTTGGATTCACATAATAGGCAGCAGCACTTAACAACACAAGTTTTTCAACTGGATAACGGACAGCTAAGTTGCTGGCAATCATCCCGCCCATCGAAAAACCGACAACATAAACAGTTTCACATTTTTCAAATAATTTTTCGAGCTCCTTTTCGGCATGCTCTATCCAAATCTTATATTGGATTCCTCTTAATGCTAATAATTCACCATGACCTGGTAAGGTTGGGCATACAACTTCCCAATCTGTATGTTGCTTTAAAAAAGCAGACAAAGGCTCGACCTCGTAAGGTGATCCTGTAAATCCGTGAACACACATGCAACCAATTATAACGACCACCGCCATTATCAAGAGTTATAATTATATTTTACACCTATTACTATTGTTCACGCTATTGAGAGGAATTAAACCAATTTTGTCTTTTGAAGATAAACGGTCATGAATGAATTTCAGGTTAAAAGCGAGAGGCCGTGTTTGGGAGTATTATCGTTTTTTTTCGACCTTCTCCTTTGTTTTGAATCCGAGTTTGGGATTATTATTGTTTTTTTTCTACCTTCTCCTTTGTTTTGAACCCGAGATTGGGATTAATATCGCTTTTTTTCGACCTTCTCCTTTGTTTTGAACCCGAGATTGGGATTAATATCGCTTTTTTTTCTACCTTCTCCTTTGTTTTGAACCCTACTTTGGGATTATTATTGTTTTTTTCTACCTTCCCCTTTGTTTTGAGGCTGTGTTTGGGATTATTATCGCTTTTTTTCTACCTTCCCCTTTGTTTTGAGGCTGTGTTTGGGATTATTATCGCTTTTTTTCTACCTTCTCCTTTGTTTTGAACCCGAGATTGGGATTAATATCGCTTTTTTTCTACCTTCTTTTGTGTTTTGAGGCTGTGTTTGGGATTAATATCGCTTTTTTTCTACCTTCTCCTTTGTTTTGAGGCTGTGTTTGGGATTAATATCGCTTTTTTTCGACCTTCTCCTTTGTTTTGAACCCTAGTTTGGGATTATTATTGTTTTTTTCTACCTTCCCCTTTGTTTTGAGGCTGTGTTTGGGATTATTATCGCTTTTTTTCTACCTTCCCCTTTGTTTTGAACCCTAGTTTGGGATTATTATCGCTTTTTTTTTACCTTCTCCTTTGTTTTGAACCCTAGTTTGGGATTATTATCGTTTTTTTCGACCTTCTCCTTTGTTTTGAACCCGAGTTTGGGATTATTATCGCTTTTTTTCGACCTTCTCCTTTGTTTTGAACCCTAGTTTGGGATTATTATCGCTTTTTTTCTACCTTCCCCTTTGTTTTGAACCCGAGTTTGGGATTATTATCGTTTTTTTTCGACCTTCTCCTTTGTTTTGAACCCTAGTTTGGGATTATTATCGCTTTTTTTCTACTGGATCGTAAGTTGAGATTGTTTTTTTCTAGCCCGACGAAAAAAACCGCCCCCAACCTACGTGCCAGGGGCAGTCAAATTAATATTTAAGCCATTTTAACATTTCTTGCGGAGTGGCATTCTTACCGTATTTTAATATGCCAATACTGAATATTTTTCCAGCTAGCTTCATGAGGAACCAGATGCTAACCAATAAAATAGACAGTGAAATAATAATTTCCATCCATGGCCACTGTTCAAGTACCGAAAGGCGCATGAGCAGTACGCCCGGTGAAGTTAATGGGAAGTATGAGCCTGCCTGCGCTATCCATCCAGTAGGGTCATTCAGCACCGGCATAAATAAGAACAACGGAAGCCATGGCAATACGAACACGATTCCTTGAAAATTGCTTGTTGAATCGACATCCTCAAACGAAGCACCCATTCCTGCAAAAAGAGCAGCGAATAATAGATATCCTAGGATCGCAATAACCACAAGTAAAACAGTCTCAGGAACGAGCAAGTATTCCATAATCGGGAAATCAAGCTTCCACATAAAGAATGGCAAAAGGCAGATGATCCATACAAATACTTGCGTGATTCCGAGTGCAAAATAACCTATGATCTTTCCTTGCATTAATTCTGCTGGGGTAATAGATGAAAGGACAATCTCTGATACTTTTTCCTTTTTTTCATTAGACGCGCTTTGAAAAATCATCATTCCTGTTGTCACAACGGATAAGAGGATAATTCCTGCAAATACTCCAGGCACCAATCTTTTCAATGGATCCGCACCTGCTGTCTCTACCGTTTCCTCGGAAACCGCTATCGTCTCAAGTGTCATTCCTTTTGTGATGAGGTGGGTTTGTTCAGGGGTTAACGATAAGCTTTCGAGCTGCAGCATTTGCACAATCGCAGTGATATTGTTTACTTGTTGACTAAACTCTGAAGACATCACTTCGTTAGTATATACATGAACGACCCCTTCACTTAGCGTAGATTCACCCAGTTCAATATAAGCAGTATTTTCATTTTCTCTTACATGAGCAGTCATATCCTCTTGGGAAGATTTCATATCCCATTCAATCCCTTGAGCTTTCAGTGTGTCTTCCATATTCTTCAAAGCATTTAGCTCATCCTTAACATATACTGTTGTAGCAGCTTCTTCCTTTCCAAAAGAATCAATTAATCCTGGTAAAAATGAAAATAGCAGAAAAATAGCTGGGGTTAATAGCAAGGAGATGATAAATGATTTATTTTTTATATTTTTCTTATATTCCCATTTAGCCACCTTTTTAATATTACGCATTTTGCTCACTCCTTTCCGGTAGATGATCTGTCGCGATATCTATAAAAATTTCATGCAGTGAAACTCTGCTTAGTGATAGTTCATGGAAATTCACATCTTCAGGCAAATGTTTGATCCATTGAGTCGGTTTAACCTCAGCATCTAACATTAGCGTCGTCACACTTCCTTGATGTGTCATGCTTTGTACTTGAGGTAATCCTTTAAGCATTTCAATATCTGCCACACCCCGGAGCACACATTTATAATTCGCATATTCCGTCTTCACTTCTTCCATTGTGCCTGCAATCACTTTTTCCCCTCGATGAATCATAAGGAGTCGATCACAAAGCTCCTCTACTACATTCATTTGGTGGGCAGAGAGAAGGATGGCCGTTCCGTTACTGGCCAGATTCCTTATTTCATTCTTAATGACATCCTGACTTACAGGATCCAATCCTGAAAACGGTTCATCCAGTATGAGCAACTCTGGTTCATGAATAATTGCAGCAATGAATTGAACTTTTTGAGCCATCCCTTTAGAAAACTCTTCAATGGTACTTTTTTCTTTTCCTTCTAAACCAAATTTCTTCAAATAAAATAATGCTCTTTCTCTCGCTTTTTTTAATGGATAATCTTTCAACTCGGCAAAATAAAGCAATATATCCATAATACTTACCTTTTTGTATAATCCTCGTTCTTCAGGAAGGTAGCCGATTTTTTGCCGTGGTATCTCTCCTTCACCATGGCGATTGAAATGGATGGTGCCCTCATCAGGATATAAGATCCCCATAATACTGCGAATTGTTGTCGACTTCCCAGCGCCATTTGGACCTAGCAGCGCCATGATTTCCCCTTCAAAAACTTGAAAGGATATATTTTTAATAATTCGCTTATCCTTAAAGGACTTGCCTATCTTATTAACAGTGAGTATAGGTGTCTTCATTGTCTTCCTCCTCCCAGCATATAGGAAACAATCTCATCAATATCCAGCGCCTCTGCTTCCAGCCAATTGATTTGTCTTGCTTCAAAGAATGATTCAGCTTCCTCTGCAGAACTTGTCACAACCATTCGTTCGTTCTTCCGTTCTATTTCTCCAGGAACTTTTTCAACAGGAAGCTGTTGTGCAAGCCAATATCTTTTATGGCTACTGGATAAATCTTCTTTTAGGTATTTACCAATTAATTGACCATCGCGCATTAACAGGAGGTAGTCAGCTAATTTACGAATATCTTCTGTTTGGTGGCTCGAGATCACCATTAACTTCTCCCCTCTCTCCATCCACTCCACGAACAGATCCATTAACAGTCGTTTCGAAGGAATATCCATATGTGCTGTAGGTTCATCCAATAGTAAAATATCGGTATCCCGTGCTAAAGTCAGTGCAATCGAAAGCTTTTGCTGCACACCTTGAGAAAGCTTGCCATACTTTCTATCCAGCGGGAGGTTTAGCATTTCCACTATTCTGCTAAATAAACTTTGATCCCAATTGGAGTACATAGGAGAGATTATTTGCTGTAACTGATTACCGGTAAATTCAACGCATCCAATCAGCGTTTGCGGCTGATAGGCTATTTTCTTTTTCCAGCTTTCTTCCTTACCATCAACTGAATACCCCATGACTTCAATTTGCCCCTTATCATAGGTCACAAGATTCATCATTTGTTTGAATAACGTAGATTTCCCCGAGCCGTTATTGCCGACAATCACATGAATCGTTCCTGATTCGAATTCTACATCTAACGGCCCTAGCTTAAATCCATCTAGCTTTTTCTCCAATCCTTTGACCTTAATCCAAGTTTCCATGCTTCTTCACCTCTTCTTTCTCTTTCGCTTTGAACGATGTGATGATCTCCTGAAATGCCTCTTCAATTTGCTCAATGGTGTAATCATGACGGAGTCCGGTTTCTATTCCTCTTTCTAATGCCTGATAAATAGCAGCCACAGTGACCTCCTTCTTTTTGTCTGCCTCCACTTCAGCAACAAAAGTCCCTTTTCCTTGGGTTGTTTTGATAAAGCCTTGTTGTTCAAGGTTTAGATAAGCTCTTCTTGTTGTAATAACACTGATTTCTAATTCCTTTGATAACGATCTGATCGATGGCAAGGTTGATCCTGCAGCCAAGTGCCCGCCGGCAATTAACGCCTTCACTTGTTCTTCAATTTGGTGGTAAATCGGCGTTTTCGAATCCTTGTCCATTCGAATCGGCAGTTCCATCTCATCGCCTCCTTCCTAAAACACGCTTTATTTTAAATAATCGATAGTAGGGATTTTCCTACTCATATATCGCTTTGTATACCAAATAGAAAGGATAACTGCAGCAATTGAAATAATAATTGATGCGATTGGCCAATTAACCGCTGCATAAATGGACCATCCTGCAATACTTCTGGAAGTAAATAGATTAACTAATACAAGAACAGCACCCGCAGCGCCATAAAATAAGATAACTGAGAGAACAATCGCGACCTTTCCCCCTTTTAACTTCTCACCAATGTCAGCTGTTGGGAACATTGATCCTGCCACAATGCCAAAGCTCAACCAAATAACGGAAAAGACAAGAAATGAACTGTCTGGCATGATGGTTGGAACTTCTGTCGATAGGATAAAAAGACTGATAAGCATTAATAAATTAAAGGGAATCGAAAAAGTGTAATGTACGAGCAGCCTGCTGTTAATCAGTGTATTCCGCTTGACTGGCAACTGATTAAGCATAAGGAAATAGGTGGATGCATGCACTCCTTCATCAAGCTTTTGGAGCTGAAACACTTTCGGTCTCAACCAAGAGGATCCCGCCCAAAACATAAGGACTAAGAATAAATCAAACATCAAATGATCTTTACCATCTGGAAGAGTCATTGAAAAAAACCATCCGAAAAGGAGTGCAAATAAAAACTGAAGTATCGTCCATTTTAGTGAAGCCTTTATTTCAAAAGTGGCCAACCGCCATGCTTCTTTCATTTCATTCATAAATATTCCTCCTAACTGTTATACTGTTTATATATATATATACACTATATTACAATTGAATTGAAAATGCCAATAAAAATCCAAATAAATATTTAATTATTTTGAACCGCAGGAATCTCTCGTTTGTATTAGAAATAGATAATATAAAGCTAAAGGGGATTGGATGATGGGAATAGGGTTTATTATTTCAATGGTTGTCGCGGGGATTATCATGATGTTGATCATGATGGTTGTCATACCGATGGAAAGAAAATATATCGTCAGAAAATCAAATCGAAAAATCGATTTAAAGGCGTCAAAGATTCTATACCGGTGGAATGTCTTTGACACCATGTCTGTCTCTCTCGCTATCTATACTATTATTTGTGTGCAAATTCTAAACTTGCTTGTTACAGGCGGTCAAACAATTGAAAACCCCTATGTACAATTCTTTACGAACCAGGGACAGGTATGGGTGATTGTAAGCTCAGCTTATTTAATCTCAAGATTATCTCTCGTACTTAAAGGGGTGAAGGAGTTCATAAAGGATGGCGATTAACAAAGAGGAAGCAAACCTTCTGATGGAAGCCTTCCAGCAAGGAAATGATGAGGCATTTGGGAAGTTATATACATTAATTAAACCATCGTTATATGCTTTTTTATTTCGCTATACTAGAGATGAACAAGGAAGTGCCGATTTGGTTCAGGACACATTTGTTAAACTCCATCGATATAAAAATCATTTCCAGTCTAGCAAAGGGCATGCAACGACCTATATTTTTCAAATGGCCTACCATTTGATGATTACAAAAATAAACCGCAGAAAAAAAGCTATGAAGTTCATTCCGTTTCTTGTTCCTCAACCTAAAGAAACCATTGTCAGTCATGAAGAGAGAATCACGATTAGAGAGGCGCTCCTAAAGCTGCCCGGAGAACATAGAGCACTGATCCTGCTCAGCTATTACCATGACATGCCTCAAAAAGAAATTGCAGAAATTATCGACATTCCTATAGGAACTGTAAAATCCAGACTGCATCATATTTTGAAAACATTAAGAAAGTTATTGGAGGATGATGAAGATGAACAAAGAAAGACGAAGTGAGGTCGATCCGCTCCTAAAATGGCATTTAGACACAGATCATATAGACATACCTGACATCCCTTTAAAAAGAAGCCGGTTCCAGCGATTCATGCGTTACTTAGCTTCACCCGCTGTTAATCCATTTGAGATTTATGTCACTCATACCGGGAGCTTATCTTTGATCGCCTTCACCCCCATTTTAATAGCTGCCATTTTTACTGTCATTCAATTATTTATTGTTTGATAAATAGTTAGGAGGTGTTCGATTTAAGTGGTGAAACACTCCCTTTATGAGTTTGAGCTCTTTTTTATTTGGTTTTAGTATTAACCTTTGTATTTTCCATTTACTCAACAGTAAAAAAAAGAGAATGAACTAATCCGCCTTAGCTGCTGTACTTGCCATACTCATTCCCATTATGATGTTAATGAAAACTGCTGAAAGAACGGAAGGAAACGAATGGGATTATTTCATCATGACAAAACGGGGAGATGTATGCTGTTTTTTTTTCTCTGCACTATATTTATTATTTTGGTGCGGACAGCTTCTGTTTTGGCATCAATACAACAAAAATAGAAGTAAATAAAAAACCCTCTGTTTCACATGAAACAGAGGGTTTAATTTGATAGTACAGTTAGTTATTATTATTTTTCCTAAATAACTATTAGCAAATGTATAACCAGTTAATTCAGTTGAAAAAACTATTTTAAGATATTTAGAAAATAATTCTGTTAGATCTATTATTGCAAACCTGATACAACATCTTCTAGTTTGATACTTCTTGACGCTTTTACCAATACAATCGTCTCATCATCCACATGATTTTTTAATTCGTTAATCAATGGCTCTTTATCGTCAAAAGCAAATACCTTCTCAGCAGGGAGAACTTGTTTCGCCCCATCTGCGATAAACGCACCTAATCTTCCAAATGTAAACACTGCATCGATGTTCTCACCACAGATGGACTTTCCGATATCAAAGTGATACTTTTCCTCATCTGGGCCAAGTTCTAACATATCCCCCAACACTAGGATTTTATTTTTATATCCTGGGAGGTTTGCGAGTAATTCAATGGATGCTTGTGTTGAGGTTGGACTAGCATTATATGCATCATTTATTATCTTTTCTCCGTGCTTACCTTGTAAAATTTCCATCCTCATGTTTGTCAGTCTCACTTTCGCTAATCCTGCTTTTATGTCCTCAAAAGGTACATTATAGTGAATGGCTGCCATCATTGCAGATAGCGCATTCAACACATTATGCGTACCTAATACAGGTAAGAAAAACTCCACATCAGATAGGTTGATTTTATATGTGCTCCCGCTATCCTCCTGAATGATATCTAGTGGATAAATATCATTCAATCTTGTTCTTCCGAAGGTTTTCTTTGTCGCAGAACTGATATACGCTTCGAGTTTATTATGCAGTAACGGCTCGTCGCCTAGATAAATAATTAAGCCATCATCTGTAAGACCATTGATAATCTCAAGCTTTGCCTCAGCTATCGCTTCCTTGGAACCTAAATCTTGCAGATGTGCTTCTCCGATATTCGTTATGATGACTACCTCTGGACGAGCTAAACGCGTAAGGAAATCAATTTCACCCTTGCTGCTCATACCCATTTCCAAAACGGCAATTTCCGTTGTTTCTTCTAGACTAAGAATAGTTAACGGGAGGCCCATATGGTTGTTGTAATTCCCCTCTGTCTTTTGCACCTTATAGCGCTGAGCAAGAAGGTTTGTCGTCATATCCTTTGTAGTTGTTTTACCATTACTTCCTGTAATTCCAACTACTTTTACATTTAACTCATTTCTATAACTTCTTGAAAGTTCCTGAAGGCCAATCAATGTATCTTCTACCACTAAGATCGGTAAATGCAAAGGCGGATTAGGCACATCCTTTTGCCATAACGCGGCACCAGCGCCTTTTTTAATCGCATCTTCCACAAAGCGATGGCCATCGGAATTCTGTCCTTTAAACGGAATAAACAACTGGCCCTTTTCAATTTTTCTTGTATCAATGCTCGCCCCAGCAATTTGCAGATCAGCAAATGAAGAAATATCATTCTCGACTTTAATCATTTCCGCAATTTCTTTTAGGGTTTTTCTTATCATCAGCCTGCCTCCTATTCTGACAGATGCATGCAGTCTCGCATGCTTTTCCTATCTTATATGTACATCGCAGGAACACGGCAATGATGCCGTGTTCAGCATTACATAGTATGCTTAATCTGCTGTTTCTCTTGATGTCTTTCGATCGCCAAGTTTACAAGACGCTCAATTAATTCAGGGTACTCTACGCCAGTATGCTTCCATAAAAGCGGGAACATGCTAAACGGCGTGAAGCCTGGCATTGTATTCACTTCATTAATATAAAATTCACCTTCATGTGTTAAGAAGAAATCCGCTCTCACCAAGCCTGAACAATCCAGGGCTTTATATGCAGTTATCGCCATATCCTTTAACGTCTCATACTGATTCGTTGTCATTTCTGCAGGAATTATAAGCGAAGTCTCGCCATCCTGGTATTTTGCTTTATAGTCATAGAAGGCTTTATCCTTAGGAACAATTTCACCAGCTACTGAGCATTCTGGATAATCATTTCCAAGTACTCCTGTTTCAATTTCTCTTGCGGTGACACCCTCTTCAATAATAATTTTCCGATCGAAAATGAATGCTTCTTTAAATGCTTCCTCCAGCTCTGCGCGGTTCGAGCATTTACTGATTCCTACGCTAGATCCTAAATTGGCAGGCTTTACAAAGCAAGGGTACCCAATTTCATCTTCAACCTTGTGATAGGCTTCTTCTTTCGCTTTTTCCCATTCATTTCTAATAAACCAAACATAATTGACTTGGGAAAGCCCAGCTTGAGCAAAGATGTTTTTCATAATGACTTTATCCATCCCAGCAGAAGAAGCAAGAACACCATTTCCTACATACGGTAAATTCAACAATTCAAGCATGCCTTGGACTGTACCATCTTCCCCATTCGGTCCATGCAATAACGGAAAAATGACGTCAAAAGGTCCTTGATTTTCTGATGACTGAAATAATGTTGGGGCTAATGCCATTGGAGACAATGCGTTCCCTTCAGCAAAAGCAAGCTCCTTCACGTTTTCCACAGGTCCATTTAATTGGGCACCTTTTACCCATTGTCCTTCTTCTGTTATATAGATCGGGTAAATATCAAATTTATCAGGATTTAACGCTTTAATCACGGCTAATGCTGTTTGCATTGACACATGATGTTCTGCGGATTTACCACCATATAATAAACCAATTTTAATTGTCATGTTAAAGAACCTCCATTTTTACTCACATGATATCATTTTACCACTTTCTAAATTAAGAAAGTCAATGATTCACCATTCTTTGACGAGGATTTTTTTGGTTATTGCATATGCTATATGTATGAAAAAAATAATAAAAGGAAGCTTCTTTCATTAAAATTAGCCCATTTAAAAATCCGTCCGATTTATCTTTACATTCTTAAGAATGCTTCATACCATTATTATACTTTCTTTCTCTCGACCTACAATTAATATTATGTTACAAAAGCTCTAGTTTTCTATTACAATCGCATTTCTTAGACCATTTTCCCTATTTAATCAAAGATATCTGAATTAAGTAAGTTATTTCACTATTATAGATTCTCTTCAACGGGTTAACATTTTACTGGGTGTGCGTTATAATCCTCCTAATAAATACAAATATTTTTCTCAGGAGGATAACAAGAAGAAATTTGGGTTACTTCCTAGAATCATATTAGCAATCCTTTTAGGTATTTTAATAGGCTCTTTCGCTTCTGAAGAGATTATAAGAGTGTTTTCTACTTTTAACGGATTATTCGGAAGCTTCCTCGGCTTTGTCATACCATTAATTATTATTGGTTTCATTGCACCAGGAATCGGCACTATGGGCAGAGGTGCCGGCAAGCTGTTAACAGGCCCAAGCCAAAGGTCTTCTAAAGGAAATTCTGCTAAAAGGATTAAGACTTAAATATCTTCAAACTGAATAATCGCACAACCCGTCATTATAGAAATAAGAAAAAAGAAAGTTGCAGAAATACACAACTTTCCTTTCTATTGCCCTGAAGCCTTAGCATCCGGGTTTCCATGAATGGAAAGACGCTTCATCAATCGAGAGCTGGATTCATTTAATCCAGTCAAGCTGACGAAAATCCCGTTTTCACCAAGCTTTAATACGATTTTATCTATCGCGGCAACTGCCGAATCATCCCAAATATGGGCCTGTGTAAAATCAATTTCAACTATCTTAACGTTTTCGTTCAAATCAATTAAAGTGTTGAGCCGATCAATTGAGGCAAAAAACACTTGTCCTTTTATCGCATAAACCCTTTTTCCATCAGATAGATGTGTGGTGACTTGGACCTTGGATATTTTTGCTACAAAGAAAAGTGCGCTAAGAATGACACCAGCCAGCACTCCTTTTGAAAGGTCATGTGTAACAACGGTTGTTATTGTAGTGGTTACCATGACAATCGAATCTGTCAGCGGTGCTTTAGGCAGATCTTTAATAGATCGCCAATCGAATGTGCCAATACATACCATAATCATTACGCCAACCAGGGCGGCCATCGGAATCTGGACAACAATATCCCCTAATACAAGGATTAAGAACATGAGAAACATCCCTGCTACAAGAGCGGATAGTCTGCCTCTTCCACCGGATTTAACATTGATAACTGATTGTCCGATCATCGCACAGCCAGCCATACCTCCGAAAAATCCTGTAATGATATTGGCTATTCCTTGCCCCCGGCTTTCACGATTTTTGTCGCTGGCAGTATCAGTCATGTCATCTATTATGGAAGCTGTCATCAATGATTCTAATAATCCTACAATTGCCAGCGCTATAGAGTATGGAAAGATAATCTTTAATGTTTCAAGGTTAAAAGGAACGTCCGGGATGAAAAATGATGGCAGAGATGATGTGATCGCACCCATATCTCCTACTGCCCTTACATCACTCTTGGTCATGAGAGCAATGACAGTTATTACTATAATCGCCACTAGGGGTGAAGGAACAGCTTTCGTAACCTTCGGGAATAAATAAATAATTGCTAATGCACCCGCTACCATTGCATACATTGCCCAAGTTGCATCAACGAATTGATCTAGCTGAGCCATAAAGATTAAAATCGCTAATGCGTTGACGAAGCCAGTCATTACTGACCTTGGAATGAATCTCATAAACCTTGCTAATTTGAATACACCAAATAAGATTTGCAGAATTCCAGTCAAAATGGTCGCTGCAAATAAATACTGCAATCCGTGGTCCGCCACTAATGTGACCATCAGCAGAGCCATTGCACCTGTTGCAGCAGAAATCATACCCGGCCTTCCGCCAACGATTGCAATGGTTACGGCAATACAAAATGATGCGTACAGCCCTACCATCGGATCAACACCAGCAATAATTGAAAAAGCAATTGCTTCAGGAATAAGCGCCAACGCCACTACGATACCTGCAAGCACATCACCTCTCACATTGCCAAACCACTGTTCTTTTGTTGTTAATACTCGCAAACCAACACCTCTTTTTTAATAAAAAATGACTTTGAACTCTCATCAAAGCCAGGGCCGTCAAAAACATATAAAATCATACCACATACTCTAGGGTAAGCAATAGCAATTTTTAGTAAATCTATTCTCTCCATGTAAAATGATTTCTTTAAGCGATATGAAAAAAGAAGCAACCCTAAAATGATGAAGAATCATTATGGGTACCTCTTCCTTGGTTAGCTATGATAAGAAAATAAACATAGAAAGATTAAAAGTAGACTCCAGCTTACTTTGATTACCTTTTTGACGGGATCTAATCGGTTTCGGCAGCTGTTTCCATGATTGATTACCTTTTCGATAAGCATCTAATTAGTTTGGGAAGCTAACTTCTCGGTAGATTCCCTAATTAGATAAGCATCTTATCCTCTTAGGAATCTCACACTTTTGTATTTCGCTCTTTGATTGCACAGAAACTGCCACAATCTCGATGATTGTGGCAAAGTATACGCTCAGGAAAATCGTTAACCTATTGGTGAGCATATTTCTATATAATGTCCATCTGGATCAGATACGTAAGCAACTTTTTGTCCCCAAGGCTTTTCTGTCGGTTCAAGCAGCACTGGGACTTCCGCTTTACGTAGTTTTTCAACTGTTTCTTCTACTGCCTCAGTTACAAAGCCAAGCTCAAATGTTTGCTCTTTTCTAATTCCATCAGGGATCGGCAGGTTTGTTACTTCTCTTCCCCCTTCTCTTGTATTAAAGGAAAGCACTGTATTGCCAGTATCATATTCAATATAAGTATCAAATTCATTGCGAAGCTTAAGTCCTAATAGCTCTCCATAGAAATGCTTGGTCTTATCTAAATCTTCTGCATATAGGATGACATAGCCCATTTTCAAATCCAATTTTTATCTTCCTTTCACTTTATCGCTCTTATGATGAAGCTATGAGATTTTACATCAAGATAATTTTTCGCCATGATTTTTTGTGCAATTCCACTAGTTTTTCCTCATACTATTGTAAAATCTTCAATGAGTGGAGGAAGCCTAGCTAGCTGCAATGCTCCAAACAGGCTTCTACAACCAAGTCCGTTTTTCCGTTCTCTATTTGAACAATAGTTAAGCTCGTACCTTCTACAAATGGCGGTGCCCAAATATGGTCAATTGTTTTTTGGCGGCACAATAGATACAGCGCCTTAATCACTACTCCGTGGGTGACAACTAAAACATGGCCATTTGGTTGAGATTTTTCTATATCATGGAGGAATTGTCCGATTCGATCTACTACATCTTGAAAGCGTTCACCAGCATGATTTTCATATGTATTCGGCTGATTCCAATATGCATCATGCTGTGCTGGATAGAGTGCCTTGATTTCATCAGCCGTTTTCCCCTGCCATTCTCCTAAGGCGATTTCCAACAGACGCTCATCCGTTTCAACCTTATTATCCGCGTCACCCATGATCAGTTTGGTTGTATCCATCGTGCGTTTGCTTGGAGAAGAGATCACTCTGGAAAAGTGAATATCTTTCAATCTTTTTCCTAATAAAAGCGCTCGTTCTTTTCCCTTTTCAGTTAAACCAGAATCAAGCCGCCCCTGCATTCTCTTTTCTTTATTCCATTCTGTCTCCCCGTGTCTTGTGATATATAAAGTAAGCATCTGAACCTCCTAATAAATAAGCTTGTGGAAAAAGCGGCCGGTAGCCGCTTGCAGCTCTTCCTGCTTCTCATGTCCAAATACAGCAATAAAGCAAGTCGCTGGTCCAGATGATTGATGTAAATCAAGTTCACTTGAGACGGAGTCATCTCTAAACGTTCGATTGGAAAATAACGTGTTTAATTCAATCAATATCCCTTTCGAACCAACTGGCAACAATACAACATCATTCATCTGGCATATTTGTTTAAATAATGATAACGGTACGGCTTCCTCTTCTCTTTCCACCAGTTCTTGACCCACGAGCGGTGTTCCGATGACCGCGATATTTAGCTGATTAGAAAACTTAATTGCTCCAGTGTAATGTGTTGGCTTCATTCTTCCCATGACTGTGAGGCCCACTGCAGACTGATCGAGTGAAAAGTTACTCTCCGTACTTCCGGTGAGGGGGACCTCACTCATGTCTAGTTCTGAACACCCTTTAGCAATTCCATTGGTCAGCGCTTGCCAAGCTTCCTCCCCACAGAAATTTTGCAAGGTCACTGCAAAGGGTTTCGCTCCAGCAGCCATACACTCCATCACCGCTACCCTAAACGCATAGTAAGCGACCATTTCATAAGGCACTTGAACAAAGTCTTCTGCCTTTAAACCAATCCCACCGCTGTTGTCGCTAGCTATGACGATTGATTCTTCTGAAGTAAATGGAATGGTAATAATGTCTCTCATTTTACTGACCTTACATTTGTCAGCAGCGGTTCAACAGCTTTTGCCAAGCGCGGAATAATGAGAATGGCCACAACCGTATTCAAAATAGACCCTATGAAAAGCGATGGTACAATGGCTAAATAAAAAGCCTCTCCCATTAACAGTAGGAATGGCAGCGGGGCAGCAAATGAATTGCCCAGAACAAATAGCAGCGAAGCAGTCCATTTCCTCCCTCTCCGATAAAAAACGGCGAAAATAAAAGCGAGTATAGCCATTTCAGCTGCGACTAATAGATGAAACGGTCCGAGCGGCATCCCGCCCATCAACGCTGACAGCAAGTGTCCCATCCCCCCAACAATTGCGCCGGCTGGTCCACCCAAAATGGCGGCACCTAGCAGTGCAGGGAAAGCATCTAAAGCGACGCTCCCAATTATGGCAGGAATTTTAATGGCTGCGCCAATGACCGTTAAGGCAACCAGCACGCCTGCCCAGGTAATTTTTATGCCTTTCATCGCTTATTTATCCTCCTTGCGCTTTCCACCTCGAAATACTTTTGCACTGCGGACATATTCAACATCAGGATGTTTTAGGCGGAAGTTGATGACACGCGCCAATGCGAAGAAGTAGTCTGATAATCGGTTTAAATATTGGAGAGCCGTTTCAGGCACCTCAGGGTCGGCTTTTTTCAAAGAAACAACAAGCCTTTCAGCGCGTCGTGTGACTGTACGAGCAATATGAATGGAGGCCGATGCAGGTGCACCTCCAGGCAGAATAAATCTTTCCAGCTCTGGTGCTTCTTCAATAAATTCATCTATCCTGTTTTCTAAATAGTCGACCGCATCCTGCGTCTGCTTTAATTCACGGTTCTTCATCACATTTGCCAAATCACCGCCGCAATCGAATAATTCGTGCTGAATCTTTTCTAAATCATCCAGGATATCGGGAAAGATAGCAGAATCAAGCTGCGTTACCGCCTGCCCTACGAAACAATTAGCTTCATCAACGGTGCCATATGCTTCCACCCGAATATCATCCTTCTCGACCCTGCCTCCAATAATACTCGTCTTTCCTTTGTCACCAGTTCTTGTATATATCTTCATCTTCCTATCCCCTTTACTTGATTTTTTGACTAATGCCATACCAAATGAGATCCATCTGTGATGAAGTCTTTGCTGTTGCCTGAAACACTCTGCCTGTTACATCTCTCCATGTACGTTCTTCGGCGCTGATAGGTACAATTCCTTTGGTTATATCTGTTCCAATGAGAATCACCTTGCGAAGAGGGTGGCTCTTCTCCCATAGCTGCCAATCTTGCAGGATGTTCTGCCATCTTTGTAATGCATCTTTTTCACCGTACTCAAGCCAATCCTTTACCCAATATTCTATTCCTTCAAAAACAATGACACCATTCTCATGTGTTCTCTCTAAACTATTCGGTATCGCACTTCCGCGATAGGCAGAAATCCATATCCCATTCGATTTGGTTATTCCGTATTGTTTACAAACCCATTTGGATTTACCGTTAAAGGCACCTCCTGTAATAAAATGCATGTATCTCCCCTCCTTAAACCTTCCAGGGTAAAAGTCAGTTCGTAGCCTTGAGCAAAAGGAACCTGCCATTCCCAAAAGTCTTTCTTACTTGATGCAAATCGCGTTAACAGATGACGAATGACCCCTCCATGTGTGACAAACGCTGCTCGCACTGCCCCTTTTTCAATCATATGCTGGATCGCTATAGACCAGCCTTCATCCACTCTTTTTGTAAAGTCTATAAAAGATTCCCCTTCAGGAGGTGTAGCGGTCTGCCAGGCATCGAGCCAGCGCTGATAACTGACATCGTCCTTCAACTGAAGAAAATTCTTTCCTTCCCAATGGCCAAAATTCATTTCTCGCAGGTGCTTTAACTTTATGGGTTCTTGATTTGGAAACAGTCTAGTGCTCGTTGCCACACATCTGCCCAGGTCACTTGAAAAAATATGTTCATAGGCACTTTTTTCTTCCCGGATGTTTTTTGATTCCGAAGAACAAAGAGGTGAATCTGTCCACCCTAAGTAAGCGCGCTGTTTGTTCGCTTCAGTTAGCCCATGACGATATAATGCAATAACCACAGTGTCATCCATAAGACCAACTCCACCCCCTCTACACTGGCACCTAGTACATCTCCAGTCATGCCGCCAAACCACTTCTTGATTTTATGCCGCAAAAACAGGAGTGACATGATCGCAATAAGAATGAAAAGGGCTATTGCCAGCAATGCTCCTTGAAGGAAAAGCGAAGCGGTTGCAATCAATAAAATTAAATAAACAGGATAGATCCATAATGTTTTTTTCATTGCCGCTTCTTTAAACATCGTACCTAATCCATCTTGCTTAGCTGCGTCTACATTGATGAGCAAAATCCCCATCACCATTCGGCTGAAAAATGGAATGAGCGCAATCAAAAAGAAAGTGATCGGCACAATCATTTGCGAAATTTCATAAATAAACAGGAATTTAGCACTTAGCAGGACAATTACGGATAAAACGCCAAATGCACCAGTTCGCGGGTCCTTCATGATTTCAAGCCTTTTCTCCTTATCACGATAAGAAAAGAATGCATCGCTTGAATCCATCCAGCCATCCAAATGGATACCACCCGTGATAATAATGGCGGCTAGCCATAACACAAATACTGCTGTTAGGTCTGAAAATGGGAGCCATTGCCAAAATGCGTAAAAGAGCGCGGCGTAAATGAAGCCTTGCAGCAACCCCAAAATCGGAAATGTTTTTATTGCTTTCTCTAAATGGGGTTTATCCATCGGCAATTCAAGCGGGATAGGGATGGCAGTGAAGAATTGAATATTAATAAGCAGACCCTTCAGCCATTTCATCGGTCCATCTCACCATGATTCATGATTGACTTCAAAGCATCCCAATTAATATGGTTGAGAAAGTGAAAAGCAAGCTCATCATATTTTTCATCTTTAAGGTCGCTAATGTGAACCACTTCTTGCTGGCCAAATCCCTTACTTTTCCTTAGCCTATTCAGCCACCAGTTTCTCCACTGATCATGATGAAAAATGTGGTGCATATAGGTGCCAATGATTTTCCCCTCGTGGGCAAAGTAGCCTTCCTCTTCTCCATGATCAAGGGTAATAAAACGCTCCCCTTCAACTTCGCTATCTAGCACCGTCTCTCCCAGGTGAATTTCATAGCCGCTGATTGGCTGGTCAAATGTCAATCTTGTATTGATATGCATAACACCCTGACTTCTGATGGTTGTTTTCTTAGGCAAGAAGGTCGTAACAGCTGGAATTAATCCGATTCCTAATTCCACTGCTTCTTCATTTCCCGTATCTGTACCAAACGGGTCAAGAAGCTGTTCACCTAACATCTGATATCCGCCACAGATGCCAGCGATGTATCCTCCCCTTGCTGCAAACTCCTTCAGCCAAAGATCAAAGCCCTCTTGTTTTAAAAAACGAAGATCACTTATCGTACTCTTTGTACCTGGTAAGATGACAGCGTCTGGTGTACCTATATCCGCTAAACGGCTCACCCAACGAATCGAGACATCTTCTTCAAAATAAAAGGGCTCAACATCGGTATAATTGGATATGTAAGGGGGCTTAATGACAACAATTTGAATGGGTTTATCCGGCCTATTAAGTGATGGTGGAATTGATAATGAGTCCTCTCCATCAATCATATGATTGTCCATAAAAGGCAAAACACCAAGCACCGGTATACCGCATCTTTCTTCCAGCCAGTTCAAACCATCATCAAATAAGGAAAGGTCTCCACGAAATTTATTGATGATCAGGCCCTTTACTCGCACTCTTTCTTCTGGCGAGAGCAGCTCCAAGGTGCCTATAATACTTGCAAAAACACCACCCCTATCAATATCGGCAACGAGGATAACCGGTATATCCGCTAATTCTGCGACCTTCATATTGACAAGTTCTTTATCTTTTAAATTGATTTCTACTGGAGATCCAGCTCCCTCCATCACGATCCATTCGAATCGTTCGCCTAAATGTGCTAACGAAGTCTGAATCGCCTCTAAGCCTTTATGATAAAAAGTCTCTCGATAGCCTCTGCCTGAGAGCGTTTTAGTCGCTTCTCCAAATAGAACTACTTCTGAGGATGCATCGGTTCTTGGTTTCAATAATATCGGATTCATCCACACAGTCGCGTTTGTTTTTGCCGCCTCTGCCTGGATTCCCTGCGCCCTTCCAATCTCTTTACCATCAGCAGTCACATAGGAGTTATTGGACATATTCTGCGATTTAAACGGCGATACAGATAAGCCCTCGTTAGCCAATACCCTGCATATGGCTGTAGCGATTAAGCTTTTACCGACATCTGAGGAAGTGCCTTGGACCATTACCCCTTTCACGTGACCTGTCCCCCTTTCATTTGCAGCGGAATTCCTGCCTCTACAAGATACGCTTGATCAGCCAAACTCGTAACAAACTGATGCAGTTCCCCTAATGTTTTTCCATAAGCCATAACAAGTTCGTTATTTCCCAAAGGGTCATTCAACACTTCATTGCTAACGACAATAAGCGTATGGCATTGGGATAATATTTGAATAATTCCTTCCTTGATCTCATACATTACTTCGTACTGATACTCAGGATCATTCAAGCTATTCCCGCGAAAAAATTCATTGTTTAGTAAAGTCGTTAAACAATCCAGAAGAATAATATCCCCATGTTGAAAAGAAGTAGAAAGCTTCGTTAATTCGGTTGGCTGCTCCCAAGTTTTCCATTCATATCCGCTATTTGCACGATCTTCTTGATGCCGCTTAATTCTAAGGTCCATTTCGTTGTCACTTGCCTGACCAGCTGCGATATAATGAAGCCGCCCGTTAGTCAGATTCGCAATGTCTGCAGCCAGCTCTTCTGCAAAGCTGCTCTTACCGCTGCGTACACCGCCGCTAATAAAAATTAATTGCCTCGCCATTCTGCCATAGCCTCCATTAATTGTCTATTTTCCTTTGGGGACTTAATGGCAAAGCGCAGCCAATTCCCCTCACATCCTCGAAAATTCATCGTATGCCGAGGGATCATTCCTTTTTCCAGCAAAAATTGAAATAAGGGTCTCTGATCATCCTTTAGACCATCTTGTAATAAATAGAAATTTGTCTGAGAGGGAGAGACGTTAAAATCATTCTGCTGATAGAATGAGAACAACTTAGCTCTCTCTTCATCTATTAACGTTCTCGTCTTTTCTATAAACTCTTCCTCGTCTAAACACCATTCTCCTGCCTTTAATGCGATAGCATTGATGCTCCAATGAGGCTGATACGATTTCAGCTCTTGAATGATGCGCGCGTTTGCTATTAAATAACCGAGTCTCAGACCAGCAATGGCAAACATCTTGGTCATTGAACGAACGATAAGCAACCGAGGATATTCATTAATGAGTGCAACAATCGGCTCATACGTTGAGACAAAATCATAAAAAGCCTCATCAACAATCAAATAGCAATCATTGTCACAGCAAGCTTGCAGTAGATGAATGATTTGTTCTCTAGCAAAATACACACCTGTTGGATTTTGTGGATTAGTGATAAAAAGCGCATCCATCTGTGCCAGCTTGGAAGCCAATTCATCCTCATTCAGTTTCCATTCATTCGCTTGTAATTGAAAGTATTCAACGGCACATCCATTTACCCTGCATGCCTCTTCATATTCCGCAAAAGCAGGTTGAATAATCAGCGCACGTTTTCCAGCCAGCAGCCTGCCAATTAAGGAAATGATCTCAGCGCCGCCATTGCCAATCAGCAATTGCGAAGGGATGACTCCCTCCTTTTCCGCAAGACTTTTAGTCATAGATAGCGCATGCGGATCTGGATAATCTGTAATAAGGGGAAGAAGCTCCGCCCACTTCTCTTTCAAATTGGACGGTGGCCCCAGCGGATTAATATTGGTGCTGAAGTCAATCGTTTGATGAGGCATTGGAAGGTTGAGAGCTTCGTATATATATTGTGGATTAGACCCATGAACTGGCCACTTCAATGACAATCCCTCCCATCCATAATAAAAATATGTATACAGGAACTGTGCGGGTTACAATTTCATTCGCTTGTAAAATATGATTCTTTTCAAGCACATCGAGAGGGTCTCCCATTGTTGCCCGGTTGGAAATGACACCTTGGTAGGTGTTGATTCCACCTAATTGGATGCCTAACAATGATGCGATTGCCGCTTCACCCCATCCACTATTTGGGCTCGGATGCTTTTTCGCATCACGCATAACAATTTTCCATGCTTCCCGCTTTTTGTAGAAAAGAGGCTTGTTCACCGCCATCATGCATGCAGAAGTTAATCTGCTCGGAATCCAGTTGACCACATCATCTAAACGGGCAGAAGCTGAACCAAACTCTTCATATTTTGCATTGCGGTAGCCTACCATGGAATCACATGTATTAATGGCACGATACATGATTGCTAATGGCGCACCGCCTATTAATGCCCAGAATAATGGAGCCGTGATGCCATCACTCGTGTTTTCAGCAACTGTTTCAACTGTTCCTCGAACGATTTCGGGTTCAGCCAGCTTATCTGTATCTCTTCCAACGATATAAGACAGCCGCCTTCTCGCTTCGTTTATATCTCCACTTTTTAAGGGCACATATACATCAAGTGCCGCCTCTTTTAAGCTTTTTTGAGCAATAGCTGTTGAAATAACAATGGCTTCTATTAGAACGCCTGCCACTGGGTGAAGAAAATAAAAGAAGCCGATGAACAGGTAGGTTAATCCTCCAGCAGCAAGCAGGACAGTTATTAACATTAATAACCCTTTTCCTTTTTTGTTCTTTCCATGATTCAAGCCTTTTTCTAAACGGGCTATCAATGTACCCATCCACTTGACAGGATGAGGCCATTTAGGCGGATCACCAATAATCAAGTCTATAAAAAACGCCAATGTTATGGCTAGTAAATGATTAAAAATCATAAGTTCTTTTTCCTTTTCGTGCTTTTATTGATCGCTTCAACTGCACACTCATACACACCTTTGCCAATCATTTTTCCAAGAGGTGTAATCGTCCCTGCAAATTCAAGCTTATGTCCCCTTTGCGTGGCCGCAATTAAAATACTGTCAGTCGATGTTCCAGTTGCAATCGTCTTTGTGACAGCATCTTCTATTGTTAAATCAACCATTGCCTTTGCCTTCGCTTCAGTTGCCGTCATGATACTCTGTATAAAAGCTTCTTCGGTTAATTCCCCATTAACAAACACCCAAGTATTGATGGTACCAGGAATCAATTGCGAGCAATGTGCGCCACTCATTGAAGCATCTACTGCATTGCCTACACCAGCCGTCACAACAATCAAAGCGGAAAAATGATTCTCTTCATAAAAATGATAGCAAGCATCTTCTAGGAAAACAGCTGTCATCATCCCTACTGTCTGAGATGGCTCGAACCCCTTCTCTCTCAAGTAAGTCGCCATTTCCGCCCGATGATCTTCACATCGATAGTTTTTGTTCACATGGCGATTGACAAACGTATCGTTCCATCCTATACCTGCACCGACTACTCCCGAAGACATTGTCCGAAGCGGGACCGTAGATGTTAAGGCGATATATTCAGAGGAAAACTTTAATAAGGAGTCATCAATTAGGACTCGTCCTTCTTTCTCTTCATCACGATCTCGCAAAAGAACGATTTGCGGAGCCGGCACTTTTGGATGCGGCTGCTTTTGCACTTGTGTACGAAAGATTTGCCGTATTCTTTCTTCTTGAAGCACTTCATTCGGCTGATCATTGATTTGTATTTTCCCTTTATCCATTAAGAGAATCTGATCGCAATACAATCCAGCCAAGTTGAGATCATGGAAAATAGAAACCACTGTTAAACCGCTGTTTTCCGTCCATTCCTTCAACAAATCGAGCAATTCTTTTTGGTAGGAAAGGTCTAAATGGTTTGTTGGTTCGTCTAGTAATAATATTTCTGGCTCTTGTGCCAGTGCCTGAGCGAGGAAGACACGCTGTCTCTCTCCGCCCGATAACTCAGGAATTTGATGGTTTTCAAAATGACTGATACCTGTTTGAGCCATTACACGCTGCACAATGGCTTCATCTTCGTCTGACCATGATTGAAACCAGCCTTTCTGATGGGCATATCTGCCAAGTGAAACGGTTTCCTTCACTGTATAAGAAAAGCTTTGCTGTGAGTGCTGGGAAAGCACCGCGATTGTTTTCGCCAGCTCTTTCGCAGAGTACTGCTTGATCGGTTTTCCTTTCAGAAGGACTTGCCCAGAGGAGTAGGGAAGAATGCCGCTTAACATTTTTAACAACGTTGTCTTCCCGCTTCCATTTGGTCCCAATATGCCGAATAGCTGACTTTTTTCAATTTCAAAGGTGATATCCTCAATCACAGGCTTACTCGCATATCCACCTGTTAACTTTTCAATACTATACATATTTAACCTCTTCTTTCCACTCTTCTCTTCATAAGTATCATCGCAAACACTGGTGCACCAATGAGTGCTGTAATCACACCTATAGGAAGTTCGGTTGGGGAAATGATCGTACGGGCAACAAGATCAGCCAAGATGAGGAATCCCCCTCCTGTCATGATTGAAAGCGGAAGCAAATGTAAATGGTCTGGCCCCCATAGTAATCTTGTTAAATGCGGAATCACCAGACCAACAAAACCAATCGTTCCTGATACTGCTACAGCCGCACCTGTCAAAATAGAACCAGCAAATAATATGACCATTTTTCGCCTTTGTACATTTACACCAATATGCTGTGCCCGCTCTTCTCCAAAGGACATGGCATTCAACTCGCGGCTATTGGCAAGTAATATCACTGATCCTATCAAGAAGAATGGCAGAATGATTTTGATATATTCCCATCCTCGCATGGACACGCTTCCGAGTAGCCAGCCAATGATTTGCCGTAATTCGTCCCCCGTAAGCGCAATCATAAGAGAAATAAAAGCGCCTAAAAAAGAACTGAAAATGATTCCAGTAAGTATAATCGTCTCCACCTTCATCGA
Organism: Cytobacillus purgationiresistens; assembly: GCF_030813235.1. Taxonomy (GTDB): domain Bacteria; phylum Bacillota; class Bacilli; order Bacillales; family Cytobacillaceae; genus Cytobacillus; species Cytobacillus purgationiresistens. The sequence goes on from NZ_JAUSUB010000035.1 coordinate 42,690, forward strand.
ACGATCAATTTGACGCGCAAAGATCAATACGACAAAGATCGTAACGAAAGCAAATAAAATGCTGAGTAACGGCAATGTAAACGCTCCAGCAAAAGGAATAGAAATTCCGAAGAAAAGCGTCAGTACTGCTCCTACAGATGCACCTGAGGAAACACCTAATGTGTAAGGGTCTGCAAGCGGATTCCTTAATAAACCTTGAAAGGCAGCACCTGCAATCGCAAGTGATGCCCCAACAATTCCAGCTAATATCACCCTAGGTAGCCTGATATTCATCACAATATTCGCATGCATCGGGTCGATTTCTCCACTTGGAGCTAACCGAAAAATTTCTGATCCTATGATTTTCACGATATCTAAAGCGGGTACAGATACCGTTCCAATTGAAATACCCATTAACATGGTAATAATCAGGAATATAAATGCCGTTAAATACGCAACACCTTTATTATTTAAAAACTTCCGGGTAAATTGCTTTAGCAAGCTCCTCTACTCCTTCAATGAGCCTCGGGCCTGTGCGTGTAACCTTATCAGAATGTACATCTATCACTTGCTCATTTTTTATCGCCGTGACATCTTGCCAGCCATTGCGATTTAATACTTGTCCCTCAGCATTCTCTGTATAATAACCATATGTTGTAATAATCACTTCCGGATTTCTCTCAATCACTGATTCCTCATCCAATTTTGGCCAGCCCTCTTCCGTAACTACATTATCGGCCTGTATAAGCTGAAGCATATTATTTAAAAAGGTTTCTTGTCCCACTGCATAAATCTCAGGCGCCGGTGAAATCTCAACAAACACTGTTTTTCTATCTTCAGGCAAAATACTTTTCGCTTTTTCTTCAACTTCTACAAGTCTATCCTTCAATTGTTTAATAAGCTCTTCCGCCTTTTCCTTCTCCCCTGCAGCAGTTCCTATCATCGTAATGGATTCAAACACTTCGTCAAAGCTAGCCGCATCATTAACTACCAGGACTGTAATCCCAGAATCTCTTAATTGCTGGAGCCCCGCTTCGCCATTATGCGCACTTGAATTATGGGCAAGCACGAGATCAGGACTTAAAGAAATAATTTTCTCTACATTGAACTCTTGACCGCCTATTTTCTCTTTATCATTTGCTTCATCAGGATAATTATCAAAATCGGATACACCAACAATTTCATCGCCTAATCCTAATTCAAAGGCGATTTCTGTATTACTTGGTATTAATGAAACAATTTTTTCTGGCTTATTCTCAATAACAATCTCCCGGTCTTGGGCATCTGTTATCGTAGTTGGAAACGCGGATTGTTCCTGCTGATTTCCTTCTTGTTTATTATCTTCTGTCTCTTGTGCTTCATTACCACAGCCAGCGAGTACAGCTCCTGCAAGCAATAACACAATAAATAATCGATAAAGTTTTTTCATCCTTCATTCAACCCCCAAAAATAAATAAAAAACATCCCCAAGTTGATACGGAGATGTTTGGATGTCATAAATAAAAATAACCATAATGACCTTAACAAACACCTCCTATCCTCGTAGGTTTAATGGTGCTTTAAGATCAGGCAGGTCTCCTGACTCATGGATAATCGTGTCTCCTGCACCTTCCCATACATTTGTACAGTGGCATTATGGCAGTTGACTACCCATTTACAGTGGCGGGACCGTGTTGGCTTTTCACCAACTTCCCTATTAAGTCATAAAAAGAATCTCTTTTTTTATTGACACCTGATCTTGTAAAAATATGAAATTTTCTGTCTGTTTTATTATATACTACCTAAAGCGATAAAGCATCTATCTATTTCCAGCACTAACAGCTAACAATTTGCCATTCCTTCGTCTTTTTATCCAATATTAGTTTTGCTTCACATTGGTTTTGAGCAGAAGTCACTTCAAATTCTTCATACATATCGTCCATATTTGCAAAATCACCAATTGTCCATAGCGGAATACTGATTCTCGACCGTGTATGTTCACAATTATTTAGTGAAATCACCATGCCTTCTTTCATTAATTTCTTTAATGAAAGAAGTAAATCCTTGGGCACAGCCGGATAGGATTTCTTTTTCTTTAACCCGAGCAAAGACTTTTCAACCTTCATTTGCTCCAATTTCCCTGGAATGACATCACCTAGCATTTGGTAAAAGTCATTAAAATCACGATAAAAAACCTTGTTGAACCAACCGTCATCATGTGCTAAATAAACGAATCGGTTTCTTATATAATTATAAAAGGGTTTGCGCAAATGCTCCTTGGTATGCCCTAAATACAGAAGTTCAGCAATGACTTGCCCTGGAAGTTCATTCAAAGATTCCTCCTCTTCAAAATCAATCCAGCAAAAATCACCATATCCATAGACATCATCTTCTGCTAACTTTTTCAGGTCATCCCGAGAAACATATTCGAACATTGTGTGCATATTGATATCACCCTCTTCAAAATGATGTTTCAAAAGAAGAAGGTTATTCATTGAATCTGACAACGAATAAGTAAATTCGGTAAATTCTATGCCATAGGAAATGACATATTGATCCTGTTCATTTAAAAGAATGTAGATGAGATCTCGAATACTATGATTTCTCTTTTTCAATTTAGAAACCTCCGAATGCATAATAAAAAGACGTGTCTTTAGCTCAATCCACTATTCATCATATATTCATTGTAGTGAAAAATGCTAGTCACAAACTTTAGAGCTATAAAATTATTTTCTTAGTATAGGATTTAACTCATAAAAAAGAGGGTAGTTTTTATAAAAAAACACTCTCTAAGAACAAGCTATCTTTGAAAAAAGCTGAAATACCACTATTTTTAATGTATCCTTACATCTTCTTTATTTTAACAAATAGAATGTGAAATAGGTTATTAAAAAAACATTACAATTTCCCCATTCCATTTCCATACACAGACATTTTTATTACAAAAATATTCATTTTTCATTTTTGATTTTTTTTAACATAATCCATTATTATTTATGCAGAACAATGGTAAGATAAGCGTGTGGCATCACGATGAGTATAAACACCTGTAACCAATGAAGATTCAGCTATAAATCATGTTGCATTAGAAACCTGCAAAAGCGCCTTTCTTCATAGTAAGATGACACCTATTTCGGCAGAAAGGACGTGAGAATTTTGATTCAAAATATGACCGAAAATCAAATCACACTTCTAATTATCAAATCCTTGAAAGAAAATAAGAAAAAGGAATTCGAGCGAATACTAGACGAACTTCAACCATATGATATTGCGCAAGTTTATGATACCCTGCCGGAAAAGCATAAAAAGCGCTTTTTACTATTTATGAATATTGATCGTCTCGCTGACCTTCTTGAAGAACTAAATAAAGAAAAGCAGCTTGAGGTCTTAAATATAATTGAAATTGAACGAACAGGTAAAGTTCTCGATTTAATGGATAACGATGACTTAGCCTTACTACTAGATGACATGTCTCCAGAAAGAATTGCTTCCCTTCTATCTGGAATGAAAAAAAGTGAATCAAAAATCATCCAGGACATGATGAATTACCCGTCTGAAACGGCAGGTAGGCTCATGACCAACCGTTTTGTTTGGATTCGTGATTACTATACTGTCCGAGAAGCGGTTGATAAATTAAAAACCTTTGCAGAATACGCTGAAACCATCAATTATTTGTATGTGATTGATCAAGATAGAAAGCTGGTCGGAGTAGTTTCTTACCGAGATTTACTCATTGCGGAGCCGCTTGATCTTATTCACGATATTATGTATGAGCGCGTCATTTCGGCTAACTTGGCGACTGACCAAGAGGAAGTTGCCAATATGGTACAGAAATATGACTTTCTCGCCATTCCCATTGTGAACGATGATAATGTATTAATGGGAATTGCCACAGTCGATGACTTGATGGATGTCATTGTCCAAGAAGCAAATGAAGATATCGAAAAATTATCCGCATCAGGTAAATCAATTGATTTTGATACAAAGGCTTTTGTTGCCGCCTACAGAAGGCTGCCATGGCTCATTCTGCTTTTATTTATCGGGATTATCTCAGGCAGTATTATCTCAGGCTATGAAGATACATTAGCTCAAGTAGTGGCACTTGCTTTCTTTATGCCGATGATTTCAGGGATGACAGGAAACACGGGAACACAATCACTTGCTGTTGTTGTCCGCGGACTTGTATCAAATGATATTAATAAAAAAGTCGTCACTAACCTGATCTTCCGTGAGCTTGGTGTTGGATTGATCATCGGTCTGACATGCGGCGTCCTCATCTCTCTTATCGCCTACTTTTGGCAAGGCAATGCGGTACTCGGGCTTGTTGTAGGTGTATCATTATTCTTCACCCTAATTATTGGAACTTTATCCGGAGCCATTATTCCACTGATTCTTTATCGCCTGAACATTGATCCAGCTATCGCATCTGGGCCGCTCATCACGACACTAAATGATATTTTCTCACTCATTACTTACTTTGGCATCGCAACAATGTTTATTAAACATCTCATGTAACACACGGGAAAAGAACCCGTGTGTTTTTTTAAAGAAATGGAAACTATTAATCTCCCGCTTTCGTCTAAATAGACAGAAACAGATTTTACAGCTTCGCTTTAATGAAACCCCATTGTAAAAGTGAATCACCTTTGATAGGATAAAACTGTCATTTTTTTGAAAAATAAAATTCGTTTCTTACTCAAATAATATTAACAATACAATGTGTAGGAGCTAGGTGTTTAATTAATGAATCCAAAGAAAAAAGTTGCTGACCGGTTTGACTGGACATTATGTCTGATATTATTTTTATTCTTTTTGGTTAGCTGTGTAGCTATTTATAGCGGGCAAAGAACAGCTCAATATCCCGATAACTTTGTGCTGCAGCAAGTTGTTTTTTATGTCATCGGAATAACTATTATTGCTGTTATTATGTATTTCGATACAGATCAAGTAAAAAGAATGACATGGATTTTGTTTGGAATTGGCGTTGTGCTTCAAGCCGGGCTCTTTATCGCACCTGAAAGCCTTGCATACTCTGTCAAAGGTGCAAAGTTATGGTACAACGGAATTAAGGGTGTCCCATCCATTCAGCCTTCTGAGTTTTTTAAAGTATTCTTAATCCTGGCATTAAGTAAGGTGATTGTTGAGCACACAGAAAAAAATGTAAATAAGAGTTTAAAGACAGATTTCTTTTTATTAATTAAGCTAGGACTTGTTACATCTGTACCGCTAGGGTTAATCATTATTGAGGATTTAGGAACAGCACTTGTAATTATCGCCATATTTACAGGCATTATCCTTGTATCAGGGATTTCATGGAAAATCATTTTCCCGATATACGGTATTGTAGGGGCAGTTGGCGGCACACTGATTTCGCTGATTATTTGGGCTCCTGAATTTTTAAACAAATACCTTGATATAGACCCATACCAAATGAGAAGGATTTATTCATGGCTTGATCCATACACTCATAGACAAGATGACGGGTTGCAGCTCTATAATTCACTTCATGCTATTGGCTCTGGCCTCTTATCCGGGAAGGGATTTAATGATCGGCAAGTCTACATACCGGATGTTCATACCGACTTTATCTTTAGTGTCATTGGTGAAGAATACGGGTTTTTAGGCGCCAGTCTGGTCATCTGCCTTTTCTTTGTCCTGATCTATCATTTAACGAAAACAGCATTAGCTGCAGCTGATCCTTTTAACACCTATGTCTGCGTCGGTGTTATTAGCATGATTACGTTCCATGTCTTCCAAAACATCGGCATGACGATTCAAGTGCTGCCGATTACCGGAATTCCTCTTCCTTTTATTAGCTATGGAGGGAGCTCGCTCATGGGTAATATGATGGCGATGGGATTAATATTTGGGATGCGTTACCATCAAAGAAGTTATATGTTCTCAGATAGTTCCAAATATATTCGTGCATCTTGATGTTGCAAATTCGAAAAAACAACGTATAATATTGAAACAATAACTACAATCACTGACGAAGAGAGTAAGCAAAGAACATTTCCTTTCAGCGAGACAGGGTGGGTGGAAGCCTGTTGAAATCCTTTGCCGAACCGCACTTCTTAGATTCATGGCTGAACAATCCATTAGGCTGTGCCGGACCAATGTTTCCGTTATAAACATTTCTTAAGGGGTCCTTTTGGACAATCAGAGTGGTACCGCGGGTCAATAAAGCTCGTCTCTATTTTTATATAGAGACGGGCTTTTTCTATTTTTTTTGGAGGTGGAAAAGGTGATAGACTTTAAAGAAATTTTCATTAAGCAAATAAGCGACATGACAAGTAAAGAAATACAGGTAAATGACATTCGCCGAGTCATAGAAATTCCTAAGAATAGCGAGCATGGGGATCTTGCCTTTCCATGCTTTATCTTAGCAAAGACTATGAAAATGCCTCCTGCGATCATCGCGAAAGAGCTGGCCAAACAACTTGCCCATCCGTTAATTGAGAAAACGGAAGCAGTGGGTCCTTATCTTAATATATTCTTTGCAAAAAAGAGCGGAAGTGCTCATATTGTAAACAGCGTACTGGAAACTGGGGAGCAATATGGCTGTTCGACAACTGGCAAGGGTAAAACAATCGTCGTCGATTTCTCCTCGCCCAATATAGCAAAACCTTTTTCAATGGGACATCTTCGCTCAGCAGTCATTGGCCAGGCTCTGGCTAATATCGCCGAAAAGCAGGGCTATCAAACCGTCCGAATCAACCATATAGGTGACTGGGGAACACAATTCGGCAAACTCCTCACTGCTTATAAAAAATGGGGAGACTTCGATAAGGTAAAGGAAAGTCCCATTGAGGAACTGTTTAAGCTCTATGTACAGTTTCATGAAGAAGCAAAGGATCATCCAGAGCTGGATGATGAAGCTCGTCTTTGGTTTAAAAAGCTAGAAAACGGAGACGAAGAGGCTGCTGAGCTATGGAGCTGGTTTAGAGCGGACTCGTTAAAGGAGTTTGAACGCATCTATCGCCTATTGAATATCCACTTTGATTCTTATAACGGAGAGGCATTCTATAATGACAAAATGGAGACAGTGGTCAATCGCCTGCAGCAAGAGCAACTCCTCACTATGTCTGATGGAGCCGAAGTTGTTACATTACCTGAGGAAGAACTCCCTCCTTACCTTATTAAAAAATCAGATGGAGCCACACTGTACGCCACTCGTGATTTAGCAGCTGCCATCTACAGGAAGGAAACTTACGCCTTTGATCAAGCATTATATATCGTTGGCCAGGAGCAAACGGTCCACTTTAAACAAATCAAAGCTGTGCTAAAAAGGCTTCACCTGGATTGGTATGAGAAAGTGACACATATCCCCTTTGGATTATATTTGAAGGATGGCAAGAAGATGTCCACTCGTCAAGGCAGGATTATTCTTTTAGAAGACGTCCTTAATGAAGCGATCCAGCAGGCAAGTGCAAATATAGAAGCGAAGAACCCAAGCTTGGAGAATAAGGAGAAGATTGCTCAGTCCGTAGGTATCGGCGCCATCCTCTTCCATGACTTAAAGAATGACCGTATGAATAATATCGAATTCTCATTAAAAGATATGCTTACATTTGAGGGCGAAACTGGACCATATCTTCAATATACACACGCTAGAGCTTGTTCTTTACTCCGAAAAACAGGAGCACTTCCCTTGAGCGAAGCTGGACTAGAGAATGCTTACGCCTGGGAAACGGCAAAATTGTTACAGCAATATCCGAATAAGGTAAAGCAGGCATACAATCAGCTTTCCCCTTCAACCATTGCCAAGCATTTAATTGATGTGGCACAAGCGTTTAATAAATACTATGGAAATGTACGCATATTGGAAAAAGACAATGAATTACAAGAGCGGCTCGCACTCGTAAAAGCTGTAATGATTGTATTAGCTGATGGCATGAAACTCCTGGGAATGGATGCACCGGAAGAAATGTAGAAGTGCTGAAAAATAGTGGTATTTAAAGATAGATGAAACAGTAATACAATCAGTGTTTGGTAGGACAAATTTATTTTGAAGACATTCAGCCTGTAGAGTGTTTTTACTGATTTTATAGGCTGGGTGGAATTCAATTAGACTGTTTATTCTAATTCCCCTTTTTTGTTTTTCCTTACATCTGGGCATTAGTTGCTCCATCTAGTTTACCCTCTTGAGCTTTTCCTCACCATCCGGGCACTAGTTGCTCCATCTAGTTTACCCTCTTGAGCTTTTCCTCACCA
>NZ_JAUSUB010000036.1 GCF_030813235.1 Cytobacillus purgationiresistens
TCGCGCAATATAGATTAGAATGGGCGGGATTCTTATCTGAAATCCAGTGAATCGCGCAATACAGATTAGAATCGGTGGGATTCTTATCTGAAATCGAAAGAATCGCGCAAGACAGATTAGAATCGGCGGGATTCTTATCTGAAATCCAGAGAATCGCGCAATACAGATTAGAAAGGACGGGATTCTTATCTGAAATCCAGTGAATCGCGCAATACAGATTAGAAAGGACGGGATTCTTATCTGAAATCGAGAGAATCGCGCAAGACAGATTAGAATCGGCGGGATGCTTATCTGAAATCGAAAGAATCGCGCAAGACAGATTAGAATCGGCGGGATGCTTATCTGAAATCCAGAGAATCGCGCAATACAGATTAGAATCGGTGGGATGCTTATCTGAAATCGAGAGAATCGCGCAATACAGATTAGAATCGGCGGGATTCTTATCTGAAATCCAGTGAATCGCGCAATACAGATTAGAAAGGACGGGATTCTTATCTGAAATCGAAAGAATCGCGCAATACAGATTAGAATCGGCGGGATGCTTATCTGAAATCCAGTGAATCGCGCAATACAGATTAGAATCGGCGGGATGCTTATCTGAAATCCAGTGAATCGCGCATTACAGATTAGAAAGGACGGGATTCTTATCTGAAATCGAGAGAATCGCGCAAGACAGATTAGAAAGGGGTGGAGGCATCCATGAAGAGGAGCTGAGAAGAAGGAAAACCAGGTTAAACAATAAACAAATACATCATCCTCAATTTCATCTCATTAAAAGAAAAAAACCACAGAATCAATTTCTGTGGTAATCTTTCTTATCTTTTTAAAAAAACTTTGCCTATAAAGAATAAAACAGTCCTTAGAACCTATCCTAATGCTAGATGCAGTTTATTTGTTACCTTCTGTTCAGCTTTAATTTTTACAAAAAATAAACCATTTACTTTATCCCGTATTTAGCCATCTTCCTATATAAACTAGCGATGTGAATTTTAAGATTCAACGCTGCTTCTGTGCGATCTCCACCAGCTTTTTGTAAAGCATGATTGATTGCAGTGATTTCTGCTTGTTGAACTGCCTCTTCCAGGCATGAAAATGGTTGTGTTGAAAAGTGTATATCTGGAGCCTGTGAAACAAATGAAGTAAAGTGAATAGCATCATAAGATAGAGCTCTGCCTTCAACAAGGTTCATTCCTCTCTCTATTGTTGCTTTAAGCTCTCTCACATTACCAGGCCAATCATAGCTTAATAGCCAGCTTTTCAGTTGATGTTCAATTTCTCTTACATCTCTGCCTAATCTCATATTAAAATCTTCAATAAAATAATAAGTCAAAGGAAGAATATCTTCTTTCCTTTCCTTAAGCGAAGGAATCTTCAAATCAAACACATATAACCTATAATATAGATCCTGTCTAAACTTGCCTTCTTTGACAAGTGCCTTCAAATCTTTGTTAGTCGCTGTAATAATGCGGATATCTACTAAGCGTTTTCCAGTACCGCCTAGTCTTTCTATCTCTCTTTCTTGTAGAACACGGAGCAACTTCCCTTGTGCCTGTAAGGGAAGCTCTGATATTTCATCAAGAAATAATGTGCCATTTTGAGCAAGTTCTATTTTGCCTGGTTTCCCTTCTTTTTTCGCCCCGCTAAAAGCCCCCTCTTCATAACCAAAAACTTCCGATTCGAACAATTCATCGGGAATCGCTGCACAGTTTACGGCAATAAATGGTTGTTCTTTCCTAGAACTTAAGCCATGGATAGCTTGAGCAAACAGTTCCTTTCCTGTTCCGCTTTCACCTGTAATCAAGACTGTTGATGTGCTTGTAGCTATTCTTGCCGCAAGATCTTTTACCTTTTCTAATGCAATACTTTCACCAATAATGTTAGAAAACGAATAGCAGCTGCTCGTGTTTTTCAAGTTTTGCTCAGCATTTAGAAAGGCTTTTAGTTCGTCTAAATGTACCTTCCCTTGTGTAAGGAGAATCACGTATTGATTATGCCCGCTTCTCTCAAACCATTGAATAAGACAAGGGATGCCAGATACATTTGAGAAGAAAATTTTCTTTTTATGATGGACTCTTGTCATTAAATCTTTCACATCTAAACCGTGCAACTCATCTTCTGCCTTAGAAAACAATTGACAAAAAACTGAATTCACGCTGATTATTTGGCCAAGTTGATTTACCTTAATAGAAGCAAGCTCTTCTTTTGTTTCCTTCATTCTAATTGACCCTTCCATAATTATTCACCTGTCAATCCTCTTTAGGTAATACAAAAAGAACAATTTGACCTCTAATGACCTCATTGCCTACTTGATTAAAACAAGTGACCTTTTGTGTCACCCAACTTCGTTCTTTATTAATATCAATCACTTCCAGCTCAGCTGTTATTTTATCATTCGTGTAGACTGGATGATAAAAAATAACTTCCTTTTGCAAAAGTATGCAAGCAGCCCCCGGCAATTTTTCACTTACAACTTGGTGAATGAGCCCTTCTGCTAAAAGTCCTGGAACGATTGGCCGTTCATAATTTACTCGCCAGACCTCTTCATCAGGATTATAGACAGGGCTATAGTCGTGTGTGAGAACTTGACATGCCAAGACATCTGCTTCCGTAAACGTTCTTTGTAATTGTGCTGTTTGCCCAATAGATAACTCAGTGAGTAAATATCCCATATATATCCTACCTTCTTTTGATTAAGATTCCCTGCTGAACTGTTTAAAATCAATAGCCATAAGCGAAATATGAAGATAATTGACAATACATATCTCGCTTATAATATCGATTAAACTTGCAGACATTTATGAAAAAAATGAATCTGTCTGCCTAGCAGACAGATTCACCATCCTATTCATGGCTTTGCACCATGTCATATTGTAAAAACACATCTTTTAAAGCAGCCTGAATGGCTTGGCCAGCCTTCCCACGATAATGCTTTTTCAATTTGTCCAAGATATCATCCATACCGTCCTGCAATGAATAACCGCGCAGCAGCTGGCGGATATATTCACGCCCATGCTCGGTTGCCAGTGTACAAGAGGCATCCACAATCACACCATATTTAAAATCAAGCTCTAAAGTGATTGTAATGGAATCATAAAGGTTTCGTGCTGCCATTCCTTGAGGAAGTTTAGCATGACCTGCAATAAAGTATGTGTACATTTAACGTGCTCCTTTTTCTATCTAGTTTACACTGTCACCTGTTCAAATGGCCAAGCAGGCAACTGGTTTCTTAGAGGTTTATCTTCTCTATAACCAAGTGCGTATTCACCTTGCATAACTGTATGGATTTCTCTTGTTCCTTCATAAATAACAGGTGCTTTTGAATTTCTTAAAAACCGTTCAACTGGATATTCATCAGAATATCCGTAGGCACCATGAATTTGCACTGCGTCGTTGGCAGCTTCATTCGCAGCATCACATGATATCCATTTTGCTAAAGAAGTTTCCTGCGTATTTCTTTGTCCAGCATTTTTCAAAGTTCCCGCTTTAAAAACAAGGAGACGGGAAATTTCTAAATTGGCACTCATCTTCGCGATCATTTGCTGTACTAATTGGTGTTTCCCGATTTCTTTGCCAAAAGTTTTTCTTTCATGACAATACTTTAAGCTTGCTTCTAAACTTGCACCAATTAGGCCAACCGCTCCAGCTGCAACAGTAAATCTACCATTATCAAGCGCTGACATGGCAATTTTAAAACCTTCTCCTTCTTCGCCTAAACGGTTAGCAATTGGCACCCTCACATCTGATAAGAATACTTCGCCTGTATTCCCTGCTCTTATGCCCAGTTTCCCTTTAATTGCTTTTGTTTCCACTCCAGGAAATGTACGTTCAACGATGAACGCAGTGATTCCTTTATGTGCCACATCATGGTCAGTTTTCGCAAAGATAAGGAAATGGTCGGCAACATCACAAAGGGAAATCCATGTTTTTGATCCATTTAAAATATAATGATCTCCATCTTTAACAGCTGAAGAATTCATAGCAGCAACATCTGAACCAGCATTAGGTTCGGTAAGTCCGAATGCCGCTACTTTTTCTCCTTTTGCTTGTGGAACGAGATATTTTTGTTTTTGTTCCTCTGTCCCCCATTGAAAAATAGTCATACTATTCAAGCCTGTGTGTACCGATACTGCTGTACGATAGGCAGTATCTCCGCGTTCCAGTTCCTCACATACGATTGCCAAAGTGTTATAGTCCATACCTGCTCCGCCATACTCTTCTGGAATACAAACACCCATTAATTGCAACTCTGCCAATCTTTTCAAAATATTCGGTTCAAAGTGGTGATTTCGATCCCACTCATGAATATTTGGGATGATTTCCTTATCCACAAATTTTCTCACCAATTTTTTTACACTTTGCTGCTCTTCTGTTAATTCGAAATTCATCATGATAATTCCTCCTAAATAATTTGTTTTGTTCTTAATTTTACAATTTCATCGGTAGTAAACCCATAGTTCTCTAATATTTTGTCTGTATGTTCGCCGTATAATGGCGGATGCGTCCTCATCGTGACTGGACTTTTTGAAAGCTTGATAGGGGAGCCTGTCAACTGAAGGTCATCGATTAATGGATGCTCCATTTTGACAACCATTTCCCTCGCATTTACTTGAGGGTCAGCAAACATCTCTGGAATGCTATTTATCGGACCATTTGGAATGCTTGCTTCGTCCAATAAGGCTTTCCATTCAATCTTTGTTCTCTGCTTAAGAGCCCATTCGCAACTAGGTACAAGCGTATCCTTATTCTCTACTCGCAATTGGTTTGATTTATATTTCTCATCCATTGCTAATTCTGGCTGTCCTATTACGGCAGCAAACCGCTTAAATTGCTCATCATTCCCGACCGCAATAACCATCTCTCCATCAGATACAGGGAAGACTTGATATGGCGCAATATTGGGATGCTGATTTCCAAGCCGTTTTGGCTGCATGCCGCCTACTAAGTAATTGCTTGCCACGTTGATAAGAGATGCAATCTGACAATCCATTAAAGAAATATCAATTTCTTGTCCTTCTCCCGTTTGATGACGATGCTGTAGGGCGCTTAATATCCCAATACACGTGTATAACCCCGTAAGTACATCAGCAATTGCGATCCCAACCTTCATAGGGCTGCCTTCTGCTTCTCCTGTAATGCTCATTAATCCACTCATTGCTTGAATAATATAATCATAGCCTGGCAGGTTCTTATATGGACCATCCGAGCCGAAACCTGTAATGGAAGCGACAATCACTTTCGGGTTGATTTCTTTTAATACTTCATAACCCAGACCCATCTTATCCATTGTTCCTGTTTTGAAGTTTTGAACTACTACATCGCCAGACTCTACTAGCTGTTTAAAGATATTCCTGCCTTCTTCTGTCTTCAAATTTAATGTCATGCTTTGCTTATTTCTATTTGCACAAAGATAATAAGCGCTTTCACCTTTAGCAAACGGTGGTCCCCATCCTCTTGTTTCATCGCCTGCTAAATGGTGTTCCACTTTAATGACCTCAGCTCCTAAGTCCCCTAGGATCATCGTACAAAAGGGACCAGCTAGCACTCTAGATGCATCGATAATGCGGATTCCTTCTAATGCCCCTGACATTTTTTCACCTCTTTGCTGTATTATGAATGCAAAAAGAGCCAGCAAAACAATCTTCATGCGTTTAAACGCAACAAGATGGTCTCACCGACTCCTATCCAGGGCTTGTTTTCCGGCAAAAGAAAATCAAGTGAATCAAGTCAATTTTAATTTATTATTATTTAATCATTCCTATTAAAGCAAACCATTTTTGCAGTAAGGATATTACTGTCAGTGGTTCGTTAAGATAATAATATACCAATATTGAGAATTTTTCAATATTTTCATTATAACTTTTTTCTTTATCGATTCTTATATTGTTTTTTCTTCTTTATGATCCTCTTCATAACGGATAACTTTGGCTATTTCTTTTTCCATATGAAGGTCGGATTGTTTCGTTCCATACCTCTTCATCGATACTTTATAAAGAAAAGCTCCTAGAATCGACCACGCTAAGATAATGAGCCATTCATACGGCCAAATTAAGGCTGATGGCATTCCTGGAAAATATAAAACCGCTATTCCGACCGACATAACAGCCGCTATCCAACCTATTGAAGTTCCGCCTGGAAGCTGGAATGGACGATTCATATTTGGATACTTATGGCGTAATATTATGAACGAAATTGCCACCATCAACCAAGCAACCACCAAGGCAAGACCACCTGCATCAACTAGCCATACTAAAGCTTGGCGGCCAAGTAACGGGGCAGCTGTAGAAAGAACAGCAATTAGTAGAATTGCCTTATGAGGTGTATGATATTTCGGATGGAGCTCACCTAAAGATCGAGGCAGCATCCCTGCTTTAGCTAAAGCATAAATCGCTCGGCTTCCTCCAACATAAAAAGCAATCCAGCTTGTTAATATCCCCCCGATTCCTCCTAAGAGAAGGATATTTCCCATCAACTGACTGCCCCCAAATGCTTTGATCATCGCATCTGCAGTAACAAGATTAGATTCTGCAATGTCAGCAGGGGTTAAAATTCGTGATACACCAAAAATAACAAGAACGTACCATAGAACTGCTAAAAAAACGGATATGATTAATAGTTTACCGATTTGCTTTCTTGGAAGGTTAATTTCTTCCGCCGCTTGCGGGATGACATCAAAACCAACGAACATAAATGGGGTCATGATTACTACCGTGAGGATACCCGCTAACCCATGTTCAAATAATGGCTGCATGTTTGCTGTATTCCCTGTAAAAGTGCTTCCTGTAATGAGTAAAATACCTGCTATAATGATTAATAAGGTAAGAATAAATGTAGCTACAGACGAAAATTTGATCCCTCGATAATTAATCCAGGCAATGATGATAGAACCAAGAATTCCTACTCCGGCCCAAGTAACCGTTACATCCCAGCCTGCTATCGTATACAAATAGCCTTTGCTGTAGTTAGGAATCAAATAGTCGAATACCGTTGGCAAAGCGACTGCCTCAAATGCGACAACTGATACATAACCCAACACAATCGCCCAAGTCGTTATAAAACTTGCCAATCTGCCCATCGCCATAAAACTGTAAACATGTTCTCCACCTACTAGAGGGAGAGCTGATGAAAGCTCTGCATATGTTAAGCCAACAAAGGTTACGAGTAATCCTCCAATTGCAAAGGCCAGAATCGCTCCTAATGAGCCAGCTTCACTGATCCAAATCCCAGCTGTAACCACCCAGCCCCAACCAATCATTGCTCCAAAAGCAAGAGCAAGAACATCTCTGTTTCCTAAAGTCTTCAATAATTTCGGCTCGTCCATACATTAGCCTCCTATCATCCTGATCTTTTAAGAACACTTAGTTATTCCGTTATACCTGCCATAAACCAACATAACATGTACATATTATCCATTCCATTTGATAATTATCTTGGAAATTCGTTCTAAACGCTTTCATTAAACACTGAATTTTCCGTAAATTGAAGATATAAAAACCTTCCCTAATATTATTCTAATTTCCACCCCCAACTACCTTCTCCTTGTCAATCACTTTATGCATGGGACCAAAGATCTTTTCCCTCACAATAATCAAACATTCTAGGCTCAATCTCCACGTGAGCAACGGACAGTAAAAAAACGATCTATCGGTTATCATACTGATTTATTTCTCCAGAAAATAGAGCAGTTCCTTCTTCTATACTTTAAAAAACAAGCGGGTCCACATCCTCACTGCCTCTATCCTAAATCCTATAGTGGACCCTTTTATAGATGGGTGGCTTTATATTTCACATACCTACTTGCTTGTTTGCTGCTTTTTCCTTCAGAATCATGAGGATTAGAAATTATAAGATTTTATTGTGCAACTGTTTTTCAACTGCAGAAATTGATTCAGATAAAATAGATATGATTGTTTCTATTTCTTCTTTTGTTATTATGAGCGGCGGTGACATAGCAATGATGTTTGTTCCATTATATGTTATAGATCTTATAATTAATTTTCTTTTAAAGCATTCCTCAACCAACTTTTGTGCGGCCATGGCAGCTGGTTCAAACGGCAATCGATTCTCCTTATCTGCATATAATTCGAATGCCCCCAGCAACCCTTTCGCACGTGACTTGGTTACAATATCATGTTTGGTCTCCAAATAGCACATACCCTTAAATAATTCAGCTTCCATGTCTTTAGCATGCTGTACAATCTTCTCATTTTCAATGATTTCAATATTCTTTAATGCAACTGCACATGCAGTAGGATGACCACTATAAGTGAATCCATGAAATAGCATGTCATTCGATACAATTGCAAGCTCATCTCTGAGCCTTTCTGAAATCGCAACGGCCCCTAATTGAATATATCCGCTTGTTATTCCTTTTGCTAATGTCATTATATCTGGTACAACCTCCCAATTATCCACACCAAACATCTTTCCTGTTCTGCCAAATCCACAAATGACTTCATCTGCAATAAGCAATATGCCATATTCATCACATAATCGACGCACAGCTTCTAAATAGCCATCAGGTGAAATGATGATTCCGCCAGCACCTTGTATCGGTTCAAGTATTACGGCAGCTACCGTTTCTGCTCCTTCACTTTCAATCAGACCACGAATGCTTCTCTCATAATTCGGGTCAGTTGTATCCCCTTGTTCACAATTCGTTTGATGCGCTGCAGCATGGAGAAAATCTGGAGCCAGCGATGCAGCCATATCATGGAATTGAGGAATGCCTGTTGCGCTTGTTGCACCAACTGTGATTCCATGATAAGCCCTATCCAACGCAATAATTTTCCGCTTTTGCGGCTCCCCTTTTAATTTCCAATAGTGACGCACGAGCTTAAAGGCTGTATCATTTGATTCGGAGCCTCCAGACGTATAGAAAAACACATTCAAATCACCAGGTGTCAAAGTTGACAGTTTCTCAGACAGCTTTATTACCATGTCATGAGATAAATTGCTAAACGAAGAGCTGTAGGCTAATTTAGACATTTGCTGATAAGCTGCTTCAGCAATTTCTTTCCGCCCATGTCCAATATTGACATTCCATAAAGATGCGAGCGCATCAAGATATTTGTCACCATATACATCAGTTAAATAAACGCCTTTTCCTTCAGTGAAAATAAACTTCGGTCCATTTACCTGATGCTGTTTGATAGGCGTTGTTGGATGTAAATAATGTTTCTTATCTAATTCGAATAACTGACTGATTTGTTTCTCTGAATATAGAGCCATCGCTTTCTCCTCCTCATAATCACTGCATTCTTACATTAACTCCCAATTAATAAGCAAGTTTCATGCCAATTAGATTTAACAGGTGAATTAGTCTTATCAGTTCATAAAAGCCAACAATTAATGCAATAACGCATGACAATTTCATGCTTTATTGCATTATCGTTGAAACATTTATCTCATAAAACTCCTTATGCCATCACGGTCAAGTTGTACTTGTTCGATTTTCCGAATTGTTAAAACTTTATGGGTTTGATATTATTTATATATATTTTCTCGAATAGAGGTGGCTGAGTGAATTCGAACGAACATACAGACATGCATATAAGAAATAAAGAGCTGGAGATGATTATCGACTCATCGATTGATGAAATTTTCGTAACGAATGGGGAAGGTGTGGTGCTGCGAGTAAACCCAGCAGGCGAAGCCTTATATGGCATGAAAGCAAAAGAGATTATAGGTAAGAATACATTAGATCTCTCTAGAAATGGACTATACTCTCCTTCGATTTATCCAATCGTCATCGAGAGAAAAGCAAGTGTTTCCATGTTACAAAGAACAAAAAGCGGCAAGACCATACATGTTATAGGCAATCCTGTCCTTGACGCTTATGGCAATATAGAACTAATCATATTTACTTCTAGGGATTTAACCGAGATTAAGCTCATGCGAGATAATATCGAGCGAACTGAGCATTTGTTGAAGCCCTTCCAAGAGGAGCAGCAAGAGCTAAGAAAATGCCAGAGTCCAGCCTCGCTCGATTTTATTTCCTTTGCTCCCAATATGCGCAAAATAATTAAAATGGTAGATAAGATTGCTCTTGTTGATTCAACAATTCTTCTAACTGGAAAAACAGGAGTGGGAAAAGGAGTGATTGCTGCAACTATCCATAAGAAAAGCAATCGAAAATTTCATCCTTTTATTGAGGTTAGCTGCGGGGCAATTCCTGAAAACCTGTTTGAATCAGAATTATTTGGCTATGAACCTGGAGCATTTACCGGTGCCAACAAGGACGGAAAGAAGGGTTTACTTGAGGAAGCTAATGGAGGTACGCTTTTTTTAGATGAAATTGGTGAAATGCCATTAAATTTGCAAGTGAAGCTTTTAAAAGTAATTCAAGAAAAAATGATTCAAAGGATTGGCAGTACAAAAACCATTTCCATCGATATCCGCATCATAGCCGCTACCCATAAGAACCTTGAGATGATGATCGAACAGGGCACTTTCAGAGAAGACCTATTTTACCGCTTAAATGTCATTCCCATCCTTATTCCTTCATTAAAAACGAGACAGGAAGATATCTCTTACTTAATCGAATTTTTCTTCACAAAATTTAATAAAAAGCATCATTCCTCCGTCCATTTATCTTTTGAAGCAGAGAATGCATTCATGAATTATGATTGGCCAGGCAATGTAAGAGAATTAGAAAATTTAATTGAGCGTTTAGTGGTTATTTCTGACCATCAAGAAATCAAGCTTACAGATTTGCCAAATCAGATAATTCAAAATAAGCCTATCAATAAAAGAACTCAGTATACCATTCATGTTGACCAAATATGCACTCTGAAACAAGCGCAAGAAGACGTTGAAGAGCAATTGATTAGGATGGCATATGAAAGATACCAAAGTTCTTACAAAGTAGCTGAAGCCTTGGGCATCAATCAATCGACTGCATTTAGGAAAATGCAAAAACATCTAAAACTTCACTCATAAAAACCAAAAAGAAGAGACTGTTCTTTAAGGACAGTCTCTTCTTTTGGTTATTCAGCTTCAATATCCTTTTCAATATCCTTACTTATCTCTGGATCATTGTAATTCTCAAATTGACTATAATCATACTTTGAACGTTTCACCGGATTAAAACCTTCAGGTGTGTAAAATCGTAGTAAGTCACCATTAACCACTTTATCCGATAAAGCTAACTTCTGATCAACAGCGTCGTTAAGCTGTTCACCTTCAGCAATTCGCTCTTCATCTTCAATTAACTCGCCTGTTTTAGAATCGTAGAACTTACCACTGATTGAGGTAATGCTCGAACTGACGAAGTCTCCATTACGGAAAGGAATTAGATCATCATGCTGTTCCGAGAAAATATCTGTACCAAATTGAATATAATCCTTTGCTTCGATACCAAGTAAATGAAGCAGTGTTGGCTTAAGATCAATTTGACCAGTATACTCGTGATTTACCCCGCCTTCCATGCCAGGAACTCTGATAAATAACGGCACACGTTGAAGTCCAGTATCTTCAAATTCTGCAATATCCTTATCAAGTACTTCAGACATCGCGCGGTTATGGTTACTTGAAATACCATAGTGATCTCCGTACATTACGATAACGGAATTTTCATATAGACCAGATTCCTTTAGATACTCAAAGAATTCTTCCAGTGCTTCATCTGCATATCTCGCAGTTTGGAAATAAGTATCTACAGACTTATCACCAGTTGTATGAGGTGCTATTGTTGCATCCTCTTCACTTATAGGGTATGGATAGTGATGTGTAACTGTGATGAACTTGGAATAAAACGGTTGTGGCAATTCTTCTAAGTACGCTTGAGATTGCTCGAAAAACGGTTTATCCATTAATCCATAGTCTGTCAGGTCCATTGGGTCCATGTTATAAAAATTAGAGTCATAAAAGCGGTCAAAACCAAATGCTTTATAGATCTCATTACGGTTCCAGAACGTACCTGAGTTACCGTGAAATACAGCAGAAGTATATCCTTTTTCTGCTAAAATTGCTGGTGCTGCCTGATAAGTATTCATACCTTTCATCGTGAAAGCTGAACCTTGCGGCAGCCCATAAAGCGAGTTCTCTAAGATAAATTCTGCATCTGCTGTCTTCCCTTGTGCAGTCTGATGGAAGAAGTTATCAAAGTATGTTGTATTTTCTTCACGAATTAATGAATTTAAGAATGGCGTAACCTCTTCTCCATGTAACTCATAATCCATTAAGAAGGTTTGTATTGATTCAAGATGCAAGTATATGACATTCATGCCTTCACCGGCACCAAACGTTTCAGGATTCGGCTCTGCATAGTTTGATTGAGTAAAGTTTATGACTTCTGTCGTATCAGTGCTATCAGCCATTACTCTCTGTGCTGATGCTTTTGTACTTTGAACCGCATCATAAACGGTATAGTTGTACATACCTAAATACTTAACAATATAATTTCGATCAAAACCTCTTGTTAACAATTGTGGACGATCTGCTTCAGCTAGTCCGAGATTCGCACAAGATATAGCAAGACCAAGAGAAAAAACCGCTGCTATTTTTCTGCGTCCAAAGTCCTTCATCTCAATTTTAACAAATTTAAAGGCTAAAAGAGCGATAAGAACTACAACGTCAATAAAAAACATGAAATCATAAGGTCTTAATAAAGAAGTTACACTTTTACTTACATCTGCAAAGTTTTGCGTCATTGTTAAAGTCGGTAAAGTAATAAAGTCTGTAAAAGACCGATAGTAAACAACGTTTGCATAAAGTAAAAAAGACATAAAAAAGTGTAAAACAACTAGCGAAATATATTTTTTTCTGCCTTTAAATAGGAAGGCAATACCTAAAAATAGCAAAGCTGAGCCTAGTGGATTCAAAAACAATAAAAATTGCTGGATTGGGCTTTCAATACCCAGGTTAAACTGTGTCAATTGTGTAATATACGTTTTCATCCAAAGGAAGAATACAGCTAAAAAGAAAAAGCCAATATATTTATCTAACAATATATTTTGACCTTTTTTCATAAAGTTGTTCATTATTGCACCTACCTTCTAGCATATTATTATAACATGCTTTTAAAAAAATTCTATAAGGAAAAGGTATCGAAAATCCTAATCTTTCCAATTAGGAATATTTTCACCCTTTACCATACCCTATCTCCACTATTTTAAAACCTAAATATGACCAATCTATGAATAAAAAAAGAATATAAAATGAATCGGTCACGGGTCATAACTATACTCCTTTTACACAAAATGTCAAGTGTTTTGATGATAAATAGGCATATTCAACATGAAAAGCTGCTCCTAATGAGCAGCTTTTTCTTTTGTTAATCAATTGTATTCTACTTGTACAAGTTTATTCCTCTTTCAATGCGTTTCCTAAAAATTTCGCGAGCTCTAACATTCCAAACTTACGAGCCTTATCTTCTGCTTCCGCATTATAATTAGTATTCGTGTTTACATCATATGTATATATGTCACCCTGCTGGTTTGAAATGAATTCAATACCTGCTACATCGATGTGATTATCTTGCAAGAAGGCTTCATATTTAGAAATCAAGGTTCCATCCACTTGATTTAGTATTGCGAATTTTGGCCTCTTTACTTCTTCTTCTCCTATAGGGCAAAATGCATCGCCAATTTGACAAGAATCTGCAGGACATAGCTCGAAGCCATTTGAAGTATCGACATTAACCGCGTAAATGAACTTTCCTCCAACAAATTCTGCTCTTGTAATAAAGGAGTCTTCAGATTGAATATATTCTTGTATTAAAGTAATTCCATCAACTGGCTCTTCAAATTGTGGACCTTCTACATAATCCTTTAATGCTTGGATAGATTGAAATAGCTGCACACCCAATCCTTTTCCAGCTCGATTATGTTTGGTGATAAAAGGAGTAAGTCCGATTTGTTCGGCAGCTTGGATAATTTGAGCCTTACCCACAGCAGCTATGGTTTTGGGTGTTTGTATGCCACTTTTAGTTAAAGCCGTATACTGATTTATCTTACTCAGTTCCAGACTTAATGCTTTGCTTCCGTTAAATACCGTTCTCTTGTGTAATTCCAGCCAAGAAAGGATGCCACCCGTCAGCTCAGGTGCAAAGCGGTGGTTCCTTGTATGTGATGAAGCACTCATACGGTTATAGAAAACTCCCTCGGGCGGTTTAGAGCTTAAGTCAACTAATCCTTCGTCTAAATGCCATGCCTCGTAGGGTAAATTTAATTCTTCCAGCCTTTTAGTTAAGTGGACTGTCCATTCATCATTCTCATGAATAATATATATTTTCTTCATAATATTGTCCCCCATACTTTTCTTAATCATGTCATCAAATCCGATTAATTTTATCGACTTTCTTCATTATTCCATGTCTCCAACTGCTAATCAACGATTTACACTTAAAAAAAACAGTAAAATGGCGACCTTCAATTCATTGAAGATCGCCATTTTGCTTATATTATTTAATTTATTCTTCTCCAGCCACTTTAGATTGGCTTACTTGCTTATTTACTTCCAGCGGATCTTCAGCCTGCTTTGCCCGTTTAATAAAGAAAGCGAGAATTAATGAAACCACCGCAATAAATGTGGAAATAAAGAATGAGAAATTAATTCCTTCAAGGGTTGATTGCAAACCAATTTGAGCCATTGCTGTCTCACTTAGTTGTGCTCCACCAGCATTCTGCATCGCAGCTTTCGCCAATTCCGCGCCATGCGTTTCTGCTCGATTCGTCATAATTGTTACTAGCAATGCAGTACCAATCGCACCAGACACTTGGTTCAATGTATTATTCATAGCTGTCCCATGTGGGTAAAAACGCGGTGGCAACTGGTTAAGCCCATTTGTTGAAACTGGCATCATTACCATGGACATACCTAACATCCTTACTGTATTCAGAATAACTAAATGCGAATAGGATGTATCAAGAGCTAATCGGCTAAATAAATATGTGGTTACTACTGTGATTCCTAAACCAATGATCGCTAACACACGTCCACCATATTTGTCAAATAACTTACCTGTTAACGGAGACATTAATGCCATTACTAATGCTCCAGGAAGCATCATTAATCCAGCATCCATTGGTGAAATCCCTCGAATGGATTGAACATATATTGGAATGAGAAGCATACCTGAGAACATCGCCATATTGAGTACCATAGTGATCGCTGATGATAATGCAAACATCGGAAACTTAAACACACCGAAATTGAGCATTGGTTCTGTTTGCCTTGTTTGTCTAATAATAAAAGTAATCAAGGAGATTAGACCAATAATGATTGTTAAATATACATGCGGACTATCCCAGCCCTTATTTCCTGCTGAACTGAACCCGTACAGTATACCTCCAAATCCAACACTTGATAAAATCAATGAAAATAAATCAAGGCGAATATCCACTTTTCCTTTTTTATCCTTTAACATGAAGAAGCCAAGGATGAAAACGGCAATCGCAATTGGAGTTACAAAATGGAATAACATTCTCCAATCATAATGTTCTACGATCCAACCAGATAAAGTTGGGCCAATTGCTGGAGCTGCCATAAGAATTAACCCGAAAATCCCCATTGCTGCTCCACGTCTTTCAATTGGAAAACTGACAAGCATTACATTCATAAGCAGCGGCATCATAATAGCTGAACCAGACGCTTGAAGCATACGGCCCCCTAGTAAGATGGAAAAAGTATCTGCAAATCCAGACAAAACTGTACCTATTGTAAATAAACCCATTGCGACTAAAAATAGCTTCTTAACCGAATATTTACGAATTAAAAACGCTGTCGCTGGAATTAGTACTCCATTAACAAGCATAAAGCCTGTGGTTAACCATTGAACAGTCGATGGACCTATATCTAAATCAGTCATAATAGACGGTAATGCAATGTTTAACAATGTATTATTTAAAAAAGCAATAAATGCTCCAATCATTAAAACCGCGAGTATTCCGTATGGTGGCTTTGCGGTTTGTTTTTCTGTTTCTTTCATTCCTCTTCCCCCTATATACATTGAGTATATTATTTTATACTCGTATTTCACGTAAAACTTATCTTATACCAATTAACATCTTAATGCAATAAAAACATTTCGTGCTCCTAATTAATTTTTATTCTAAACTAGAATATGATACTATAAAAATAAACAAGTAGTCCAATACTTAACTCAAAAGGTGATTCAATGAACGATAGAAAGCAAAATGTTATTAGCTTAGCGCATGACTTATTTATTGAAAAAGGATTCCAATCTACATCAATCCAGGATATTTTAGACTATACCGGGATTTCAAAAGGAACATTCTATAACTATTTTTCGTCAAAAAACGAACTATTAATCGCGATATTTAAAACTACCTATAAAAAGATGGAGATAAAACGTGATGAATTGCTGATTGGCAAAGACCCTTCCACTATCGATTCATTTATCCTTCAATTGGAAATGCAAATGATGATCAATCGGAAAAATAAGTTGGTGACGTTATTTGAAGAGGTGATTGTCTCAGATGACCCTGAATTAAAACAATTTATCCGAGAAGGTCAAATTAAACAAATTCAATGGCTGTATTCCAGGTTTATTGATTTATTTGGTGAAGAAAAACAACCTTATCTTTTAGATGTCTCTATTATGTTCCTTGGGATCTTACATCAGAACGTCAAATATTATTCAACTATAAATGAATCTTCAGCAGGTATTTCTAAAGCAGTAAAATATACTGTGTCACGTATCGTCGGAATAGCAGAAGAAGTTTCTGCATCTGAAGAGCAGCTGTTTTCACCAACATTAATCGACAATTGGCTGCAAAACCACGGCAAAACAGATCAAACTTTTAAAGATGATCTTAATCAAACGATAACAAAACTCATTACTTCCTTAAAAGATTCGAATGATACCGAAGACTTGCGCAAGCTAATTGAATTTGTCCAAGATGAAATTCTGCACACCAAAAAGCCGAGAAGGTTTCTAATTGAAAGCGCTGTTTTCACATTAAAAAGTAAAGGGCAATTAAATATAGAAGAATTAGACATACTCGAAACTCATGTAAAAACATATTTTTCAGCTCTTGGTGAATAAATAAACCCGAACACTCATGAGAAATGAGCGTTCGGGTTTATTTTTTTCGTTATTATTGAACTTAGAATGGAGCCTTTTGATAAAAATAATTTGGTTTTTTCATCTTGTTTTTAAATGGTTTATGGAAGATATGCGTTGAAGCTGGAGACATTGGCGGAATCAGCCATGTCCAATCGCCCGTCACATCTCTCCCCTCTTTCGTTTCCTTCATTTCGAACTGTTTAAATTGTTGGGCAGCAGTATGATGATCAACAATGCTGACCCCTTGTTTTTTATAGGAATATAAGACAGCTGCATTTAATTCTACAAGGGCTCTGTCTTTCCAGAGGGAAGAATGACTGCCCACATTAAGCCCCATCATCTCAGCAATAATGGGCAGCTTATTATAGCGATCCTCGTCCGCTAAATTTCTCGCGCCTATTTCTGTACCCATATACCATCCATTAAAGGGGGCAGCAGTATAAGTCAAGCCGCCAATTTCCATTTTCATATCGGAGATTAATGGAACGGCATACCACTTAAGCGCTAACTCTTTAAACCATGGAAAGTCAGGGTGTTCAATTAAAACCTCTAAAATTAATTCCTTTGGGATATCGTACAGTTTTGGATTTTCGTCACCTTTTTGGATGATGAGAGGCAAAATGTCAAAGTCTCCATACATCGGTTCCCAGCCCAGATCGATACAGACCTTTGTAAATGCGATTGAAACGGGGTCACCTACTATGCCATCTTTCGTCTCATATCCGGCATAACGAATAAGCTGGTGATTCCAAATGCGAAATTGTTTTTCTTCTGTTTTAGCTGAAAAAACAGTAATTGTTGGTCGAATCTTTCCGTTATTTGTTGCATATTCCATATGTTCAAATAACGCTGCTGCCAACTGATCTTCAGAGTCAATATCCCTTTTATCAATCACGTGGAGCATCTGCCAAAAAAATCGGCCGATACAGCGATTGCTGTTGCGCCAAGCCACTTTTGCCCCATATTGAATCTCTTCATATGTATGATCATAAAATCCTTTTTCTCTTATCATTTCCTCGATTTTCTTCATTCTTTGTGAAGATTCATATTCAGGCTTCTCTAATTCCTTATAATAGGATTGTATAAATTCCTCTGCTTCTTGTAACATTTCAATACTCAAAAAAAATCCTCCCAGGATAGATGATAGATATAGCTCTATTTTACCATAACAGAATAAAAAGTCATTGATTCAGGATTTGGGAAGCAAAAAACGGTATTACAATCTGATACCTTTTGGCAGTTGATTAAAGAGAAATATAGGACTCATTGGATGATTGCGAAATCAGCTTTCTCATCTGCGTTGGTCTAAAGTCGCCTCACAGACACAACGGTTTTAGCTTATTAACGGTAGTCTATTCCCTAATCATCTATCTATCTCGCTAGCGGCTCAGACCTTATCCTGTGATGGCAATCATTGTGGACGAATAAGACAGTATAAGAACTGCACACCATAATAATCCCAAACCAAGGTCAAAACGGCAAGAGAAGGTAGGAAAAACACCATAATAATCCCAAGCTAAGGTTAAAACAGCAAGAGAAGGTAGGAAAAACACCATAATAATCCCAAGCTAAGGTTAAAACAGCAAGAGAAGGTAGAAAAAACACCATAATAATCCCATACCAAGGTCAAAACGGTAAGAGAAGGTAGAAAAAACACCATAATAATACCAAGCTAAGGTTAAAACAGCAAGAGAAGGTAGGAAAAACACCATAATAATCCCAAACCAAGGTCAAAACAGCAAGAGAAGGTAGGAAAAACACCATAATAATCCCAAGCTAAGGTTAAAACAGCAAGAGAAAGTAGAAAAAACACCATAATAATCCCAAACCAAGGTCAAAACAGCAAGAGAAGGTAGGAAAAACACCAGATAACCCCAAACCAAGGTCATAACGGTAAGAGAAGGTAGAAAAAACACCATAATAATCCCAAACCAAGGTCAAAACAGCAAGAGAAGGTAGGAAAAACACCATAATAATCCCAAACCAAGGTCAAAACAGTAAGAGAAGGTAGAAAAAACACCATAATAATCCCAAACCAAGGTCAAAACGGTAAGAGAAGGTAAAAAAAACCACGATAATCCTTGTCTTGGAGACACATTAAATTTTTTCATTCATATACTTTTACAATCACGGTTCCAAATATATTGTCTCCTACATATGCACCTAGTTTCCACAAACCGCTAGCTGGAAGCGAAAAATTAGAAGAAACATGACGATTTGCACCATTATTTGATCCCATTAATGATTTGCCTTCCAATACCGTCACCCCATCACTCCGATTACCGTAAACTCTTCTTCGCTTCCCCAAAAATGACACATATACTTTTGAATCTTGTCAGGATTATGCTTGCTTGTTTCGTTACCTCCAAAGATGAATCCAATACCACCTTCCTCTCCAATCATTGTATAGTTGCCAGATGTAAACAACGAGCTTTCTTCCCAATTCTCTGTCATATGCTCACCTGAATCTTTTCATCCATATCAATATTTGCTTCGAGCTTTCTTCATTTGAACACCCACTTGTGATTTGAGGGAAATAAAAGCGCACTTAAAAACGATAAACTTTTACTCATGTAACCACCTCTACTACATTTGTCGTATAAAACGTAGATATGACATATCCTCATCACTTTTCAGACTAGTAGTAGAAAGTTCATCGCTAAAAAAAAAGCGATCATCCCTTGGATGAACGCCTCAATTATCGCTATTGCATCTTAACTTGATTTTTCGATTGTCTGCTGTTTATTAGACTGTTCGTATAAAAGTTGTCTGAGATAAGGATTTAAGAATAAATCGTCTGGATCCTGCTTTTGTCTAAAAACTAAGAAATCATAAAGCCTTGGATAAAGGTGAAAGAGTTCATCAGCGGTCCTTTTATGCATTTTCCCCCAATGTGGTCTTCCATCATATTTTTTCATTATATTTTCCATGTCGATAAAAAAGGTATCATAAGGCATTCCTTTATACATATGGAAAGCAATATAGGCAGAGTCACGTTTATATGAGGGACTTAGCCAAATATCATCTGCTTTAACCGTCCTGCATTCAATTGGAAAATGTACATGATATTTCTTTTCCTCAATTGTTTGTCTAATTTCTCTTAGTGCTGGTAGAAAATAAGCTAGTGGGATGCTGTACTCCATTTCACGGAATCGCACTTTTCTTGGTGTGGCAAATAATTCATGGCTTTCCGCCCTGATGGTTTCTTTGCCTATTGCCTTGGCGGATAATCTGCTGAAAAAAGCGCTCGTCTTTGGGAAGATTCGGCATACTTCTGAAATGACATAAAATAAATAGTTTTCCAATACGAGTGAATTCAACTTATGCCATCTTAAGCTCTGAGGTTTTTCTGAAGTGATATTCATTGTTTTAACTTGTACAGTATCTGTATAGGGGAAAAGAAAAAATTCAAAATGCCGATTGTTGTAAATGTAATCATTCAGTTTTTCTTCAAGTACGTGAAATTTCACTTTATCACTTTTATATACATAAACAGGAGACTGAATCATTTTAAGTTTAATCTTCACAATGATTCCTAACATCCCTAAAGATACAAGGCAAGCTTTAAAGAACTCAGGATCTTTTTCTACAGAAAGAGCAACAATCTCACCACTACCGGATACGAAGGTAACTTCTAATACTTGAGTTGATATATTTCCGAATTGTAATCCTGTACCATGCGTACCTGTTGAAACTGCCCCTGCAATGCTTTGCACATTTATATCACCTAAATTCTCCTGAGCATATCCCTTTTCACCGAGTAAAGATCCGATCTCATACAAACGCGTTCCAGCGAAAACTGTCACTGTTTCTTTGTCAGTATCAATCGATTCAATTCCTTTCAAGCCATCTAATGAGAGTAACCAGTCAGTCGTATGAGCTAAGTGTGTAAAAGAATGTCCTGCACCAACCACACGAATTTTCTTTTTTTCAGCTTTCGCTTTGCTTACTAGCTCAGTAACTTCTTCTATTGTTGTCGGATATATAATCTTAAGCGGAGTACTTTCACTTGTACCCGCCCAGTTTTTCCATGTCCTTCCCGTCTTTATTTTCATAGAAAACACACTCCATCTCCTCGATAGGTTTCAAAGCGATCAACTAACTCTCCATTTGAGAAACACAAGATTTCAGGAAATCGTTCACAAATCTCACCTGCTTTTGCTGGTCTAAAAATCACTGGATCACCTAAATGCAAAAAATCCTTATCATAGAAGATGGGAGTTTGCACCTCACCAGCCCCCTCCATCGGTAAAAGCTTCGCCCCCGCTGGAATTACTGGCAATGGGAGCTTATCTATCCCCGGGGTACCTGAAGCGACATACCCTCCACCAAGGCATGTATATAAATGAGGGCCAGGTTTCCGTACGATTGGCAAAGCAAAATAAAGTGCAGGCTCATATTGTAAATCTCGGTAACTATCAAATAACAACGGTGAGTAAAAACCAGACCCTACTGTGATCTCTGTAATTCCATCCTCCATGGCCGTTGTCTTGAGACTTCCTGTTCCACCGCCGTTTACGAGGTCTGGAATAAGTCCCTGTGCTTTAAGCACCGCTAGAATGTCCGATCTACGTGCCTTTACTTCAACAATTGACTTTTTCTTCATTAAAGTTATCATTTTATTTTTAATATGGCTTGAAGGTGCATTATCACCAACTCCAGCAATTTGCGCTTCATAGCCCATAACTCCTTTAAACTGCAAATGCGGATATCCCATCACTTTATTTACAAGTGCTAGAACTTGCTCACTCCTGGTCAATGGCGACCTTCGTACGCCAAAGTGGAATCCTGCGATATTTGTGCTCATATCGATATCTATACATATATTCAAGGTTCCGTCAGAATTATGAGCGATGTGATTCAAATACTCAACTTGTTCTATAGAATCAACCATGCATATGACTTTTGCCTGTTCTTCTTTTATCAATGATATTCTGGAAAGCGCTTTTTCATCCCATGAAGGATAACCAATAAGAATGTCATCGAAGCCCTTTTCTATCAGGAATAATGCTTCTGTAGAAGTAAAGCTCATGACGCCCTTGTAGATAGGATGTGACTGCAGAATCCGCCGCAGGACCTTTACAGATCGAATCGATTTTGTAGCTATTCTTATCGTCTTTCCTCTTGATTTATTAGCAATTTCCTGACAATTTTTATCTAAAGCATCTAAATCAAGAAATAGATTCGGACATTTTTCATTTTTGATCATATCCTTTGAAATCATGAAGTCACCTGCCTACGTTAATAGTGCTTTTAGAATATTATAATCCACCAATAAAGTTAGATAAATAAAAATATTTTTTATTATCTAAAAACAATGAAAAGCCATATAGCCACTTGAATGATCGGGAGTAGATGAAGAATGATGGGAGACAAAATAATCATTAAAAAAGCTGTCTGCATGGCCGCAGACAGCTTTTCATCTTTTACTTCAAACCAGTATTGGCCTTTACTGTGACTTCTGCATATTTCTTCGCATCTCGTTTATTAGAAACTACTGTACCAATAAATGCTGCAAGGAAGCCTGCAGGAATCGATACAATCGCTGGATTAGTCAGCGGGAAGATTGGTTCTCCTACAAGAATAGCTACACCCTCTACCGGATTTAATACACTTGGACTGATAGCCACAAGTACAAGCGCTGTCACTAAACCAGTCACCATACCTGTCACCGCGCCAGTTGTATTGAATTTTTTCCAATAGATTGTGTAAATGATAACTGGCAGATTTGCGCTTGCTGCCACACAGAATGCCAAGGAGACCAGGAATGCGACATTCAATGTTTGTGCGAACAAGGCCAAAACAATTGAAAGAACGGAAACGCCAATCGATGCATAGCGTGCTGCAAGCATTTGTTCTCTTTCAGAAATTTTACCCTTCTTGATAATTTGCCCATAAATATCATGCGCAAAAGCAGAGGCTCCTGATAGCACCAGGCCAGCTACCACTGCGAGAATAGTAGCGAATGCCACGGCTGAAACAAATGACATTAAGAAGTCTCCACCCAATGCTTTTGCTAATAGAGGAGCAGCCATGTTTCCTGCCGCATTCGCAGCCACAATGGAATCTGACCCAACAAATGCTGCTGCACCAAAGCCAAGGAAGATAGTAAGAATATAAAAGATCCCGACAATCCACGTTGCTGTAACAACTGAGCTTCTAGCTGTCTTCGCATCTTTTACAGTGAAGAATCGCATTAAGATATGCGGTAATCCAGCCGTACCAAGCACTAGCGCTGCCATCATGGAAATGGTATCAATTCCATTCGTATATTTGACACCAGGATTCAAGTAAGCTTCTCCATGCGGTGTGAGCGTTTTCATTTCCTCAAACATTGTGAAGATATTAAAGTTGAATTTCGCGAGTACAAGGAATGAAATTATAACAGTACCAAGCATGAGTAGAACCGCTTTTATAATTTGAACCCAGCTTGTAGCAGTCATGCCGCCAAACAAGACATAGGTGGTCATCATAACCCCAACGAGTAAAACAGCAATCCAATAATCAATTCCTAATAATAATTGAATGAGAGCACCTGCACCAACTAACTGAGCAATCATATAGAAAATGACAATCGTTATCGTACTGATTGCAGCTACACCACGAACCTTTTTTTGTTCAAATCTTGCATTGATCATATCTGCAATCGTGTATTTACCTAGATTTCTTAATGGTTCAGCAACGATATAGAGTACAACCAAGTAGGCAACTAGATACCCAATAGAGTAGAAAAATCCATCAAATCCAAAGAGAGCGATCGCACCAGCAATACCCAAAAAGGAAGCTGCAGATAAATAGTCACCTGCAATTGCAAGGCCATTTTGCCATCCAGTCAAACCACCGCCAGCAGTATAAAACTCACTTGTGGTGTTTGTCCGTTTTGCTGCCCAATAAGTTACAACCAGTGTCATGGCAACAATTAATACGAATAAAGATAAACCAATCATACTCATAACTATTGATCCCCTTGCCTTTTATGATTTTCAATGATTGCTTCTGCTTCTTGATCATATCTACTTGCTTTTTTTACATAGATCGTACAAAGTACCCATGTCATCACAAATTGCGCAAGCGCATACACCCAAGTCCAAGTGATTGCACCAATCGCTGGTTTATTGAGAATAGTCGTAAAGGATGTAAGGATTGGAAGTGTAAAATAAAAGACTATAAAAAATATAACAGTTGGAACGATAAACCTCTTCTTAGCAGAAATGAGACTTTTAAATTCATTGCTCTCTGCGATTTTTTCATAATCATAATCTTTCTTTACCTCATTTTGTGCTTTTGCTAAATTATCCATTATTCCCCTCCTTTTCTGAAATATAAGTATATTCTAAAAAATAAGAAAAGAATTAGCAATGGTAAATGTATAAAAATAGGAAATTAGTTTGTGACAAAATTCGACAAATACAAGAAAAGCACTATAAAAAAACCTTCTGTTCTTCTTATTTATAGTCATGATTATCTACTCTTTAAGGCAATCTTATAGCCCTATTTGAATGAATCGTTTTGACCTCTGTAATGAATTCTCCTATTATTAAATACAAAAACCTCTTTACACAATCTTGTGTAAAGAGGTTTATAATTCATTAATATACATGAGTAAAAAGGTCTATTATGGCGGGACCGCCTGGGAATCGAACCCAGCTGACCTGGCACGCAGGTCACAATTAGTTTTGAAGACTACGAGGGACACCAGAACCCCATTCGACCCCGTATGAATATTCTTATTAAATATCTACTATCATCATTTTACCTACTACCTGTTACATGTTACTATTTTTAATAATATATTTCAATCATAAATTTCTAAAATTAAATAGACAGCCTCACTCCTTCTATTGTTGGATTAAACGGTGATATCAGCTTCGGTTTAGTAAGGTTTGAGAATGGATTTTGCAAAACATAATCTTAAAATGTAAACTAAGGAAAGTATGTAAATATACCTTCTCATAAATATGATTTTATTTAAAATAGAGGTCGTGCGATGAAAAGATTTATATTAAAAAGAGATTTTGAAGATAGATTTAAAAAAGGAACAAAATTCTATGTTGTTTCTGAATCAGAATTTATTGGTGTAAAGGAATATGTATTACGTACACAGGATTTAGAGCACAGGATTGTGATTTCTGAAGCAGAGCTGCAAAAGAATTTCATACCCATGAATTGACCGTTCATCATTCATCATGAACTACACAAGAATATTCTTCTAATCTTGTCTGATTGTGCTAGAAAGCTTATAATAAGAATAGAAATTAAGTGTGAAGGTGAATAGAATGCTTGAAGGCTGGTTTTTGTTGTTTATTTTATTTTGGGTCGTTGTACTATTAGTTTTCTTTGCCATCGGCGGATTTTTTATGTTTCGGAAGTTTTTAAAGAGACTGCCAAAGGAAGATGGCAAGTCCGACATGGATTGGGAAGAATATTACGTAAGTAAAACAAAGCATCTTTGGAAAAGGGAAGTCAACGTTTTGCTTGATGATTTAGTCAGCCCTGTTCCTGAACTATTTAGAGATGTAGCGAGACAGAAAATTGCTGGCAAGATTGGAGAACTTGCAGTGAAAGAAAAAGCGAAGGAAATTGACCAGGATCTACTGATCAGAGGATATATTATAGCTACTCCCAAACGCGATCATAAATTTCTTCGCAAAAAGTTAACTGAGAATAATATAAATATGAATCCATATGAACATTTATTTTAGCCATTCCTTTTTAGAGATGGCTTTTCTCTTGCTCAAAAAAATCAGCCAACTTATTAAAAGTAGGCTGATTTCTTTAAACTGTCGGTTTCGAGCTTACATCACCGAACTGTTCATGCTGGATTTTACGAAAATTCAGGAACATAGCAATTCTCCATGGAACAATCATAGAAAAAGCAAGAAGATAAAACATACCTGCTAATGCACCCACATCAATGGAATTGCTTAAAATAGTTTTCGCTATAATTCTAATGACTAATAAGCCAATAATAATGAATAAAAAAGCTTTGGACTGCTTTAAATATATTTCATTATCCTTCATTTCAAACTTTGTCGTCTTAATTAATAATATGGAGAAAAGCATCCCTACTATAACTGCCTCGAATATTTCCATTGCTGTTACACGGAAAAAAGGAAATATAAACATCAGCGCACCTGTGCTCATAAAAACAGGAGGTAAAATGATTTTCTTCACTGAGGCCGGTTGTTTTGCAGCCTTCATTCTGATGAACATAGCAAAAACAGCCATGAAGATAGCCCCTAATGATGTCCATAAAACCATGTCCATTTGATAAACATCCTTTTTCTTAAAAAGTTACTTTCACTAATATTATTGTCCTTCATATTATAACTTAATCTGTAGCCTAAAGTAAGTTTAAACTAACTTATGTTTAATTAAGCACGCGTGTGACTGCATCCAATACTCGAATTTCATCAAATGGTTTGACAATAAAGTCCTTTGCCCCAGCTTCAATGGCTTCTACAACCATCTTTTGCTGGCCCATTGCAGAGCACATGACGATTTTTGCAGAAGGCGAATCTTTTCTAATAATTTTCATCGCTTCTAACCCGCTCATTTCTGGCATCGTAATATCCATTGTAACTAGATCAGGGTTTAATTCATTAAATAATTGAATCGCTTCTTTCCCATTTTCCGCTTCTCCAACAATCTCGTGATTCGCTTTTTTCAAAATATTAGTTAAAGTCAATCTCATAAATTTCGCATCATCTACTATTAAAATTTTTGCCACTATGCTTCCCCCTTGTAACCATTTTCATTTACTTTTCTTTCATATATTTTGATTTCACTATATCTAACATAAATATATGCTTGCTCTATAAGAACACATATTTCAATATATCTAATTTTTTAAAAAAATTCAATTTAAAATCAACGACAAATTTCGCATAAGCGATTGCCTGATAGCTTTTAATCCACAGTTAAGGAGCATAACATCATGAGGTTTCCCCTATTCCTCATGCTCATTATCCTTTTGTGATTATACTGATAACCTATGATTTCCTGAACTTCACATATGCTTTAAAAAAAAGACCTGTAAAATTAATAAAAAGAGCGAGGAAGCCCGCTCTTTTAAATCATTTAAAATCCAGTAAATCCACCAGTTAACATTGTGAAATAAGAGATAATCACCGTCATCCAATCAAAAAACAATACAATCCCCATCACAATCATCAGAATGCCACCGATTTTCATAATCTTCACATTATGCTTGCGAATCCATTTCATCTTGCCAATAAAGAAAGATAATATGAAGAAAGGAACGGCAAACCCTATGATATAGGCTATCATATATATAAGACCCGATCCAGGATTCGCTGCTGTTAAAAATACAACTGAAACTAAAATAGGACCCATGCAAGGCGTCCAACCTGCAGCGAAGGCAAATCCAATTAATACGCTTCCAAAATATCCTGTTGGACGATTTTTAAATTCAAAACGGTGTTCCTTCATTAGAAATTTCGGAGTAAATATTCCTAATATCATTAATCCGAATACAATGATAAATATCGCGCCTATTTGACGAATTAAGTTATTATAGTCTCTAAAGAATTCACCAAATAAGGTGGAACTGTAACCTAAAGCAATAAATACAAGTGAAAAACCTACTAGAAATGCCAGTGTATGTAGCATACTACGCTTTTGCAGCATTGCATTCTCGTTTTTAAGTTCTCCGACAGACATTCCCGTTATGTATGATAAAAACGCTGGGTATAGGGGCAGACAGCAAGGTGAAATGAAACTAAGAAAGCCCGCACCTAAGGCGATGAACAAATTCAAATCTGTCATTTCAACAACTCCCGATATGCATTCTTTTTCCATATTCATTCTACCAAAACAATGGCTCAAAAGATATTAGTGTAATGTGAACAATTTGTGACTCCGCCGACTTCATTGGCTTCTCAGCAATCACGCATGAGATTATTTGAAAAAAAAGGGACTTGCTCAAACTTATGTTTATTCTTTTCAACTGTATATATGCTATAATCATTTCTAACGTTTTACAAAACTTTCTTTTGAATTAATTACCATTATTCGCTATAATAGATAATAGTACATTTTTTTTATTGACGAATAATCTACCATTAAAATTAATACCTATACAAATCTGCAGAGGAGTTTTAAGGGCGTGAATAAACAGGACTTGCTAATATTAATCGAACAAAAAAGAATAGAATTGATTCAAATAGCAATGAGAAACGGCCTCAATTCAACTGCAGCTATTAAGTACAGTCAAGAATTAGATGTATTGCTCAATGAATACAATCGAATGTTCGAAAGTAGACTTCAATTAAATAAATAACTTAAATCATTATACCTTTCTCCTGATGATTCTCTTCATCTTTCTCTTCATATTTATCCATCTGTAATTGAAGTTTGATTACTTTCAATCATGAAAGTAAAGCACCCTGCTCCCATTTTAAAAAGAGAGCAGGGTGCTTTACTTATTTCATTCAAGTTCATACTATATTTTCCAGAGATACTGCAGATCCATTTTGTAATAAGTACATTTTATGATACAACCCTTTTTTTGCCAGAAGCTCTTGATGATTTCCACTCTCGACAATTTCCCCTTGGTGAAGAACGAGAATGGTCTCGGCATCTTGAATCGTTGAAAGTCTATGAGCTATCGCTATCGTAGTTCGGCCTTTCCTCATTTTTTCAAGTGCCGCCTGAATCGCTTCTTCTGTTTCTGTATCAATGTTTGCTGTTGCTTCATCAAGCACCAATATTCTAGGATTGGCAGCAATCGTCCTAGCGAATGCTACTAGCTGCCTTTGTCCGCTTGAAAACGCTCCTCCTCGCTCAACGACCAGATGATCATAACCAGATTCCAGCTTTTCAATAAAATGATTAGCCTGCACAAATTCGGCTGCCGCTTGAACATCTTGGTCAGTTAATTGTTGATGATGCAGTTTAATATTATCCTTAACCGTACCATAGAATAAGAATGGGTCTTGCAGGACTAATCCCATATTCGTTCTTAATTCTCCCTTGGAAAAATGCTTGATTGATTTTCCATCAATCAGAATCTCCCCTCTATCAAACTCGTAAAATCGCATCATTAAATTGATAATTGAACTTTTACCGCTGCCTGTATGGCCGACAAGCGCTACTGTTTCCCCAGGTTTGGCTTTAAATGAAACATCCTTTAAAACGTCCTTTTTCCCATCGTATGAAAAACTGACATGTCTAAATTCAATTTCTCCTTTAATTATCGTATGATCTGCTGGTTTTTGTTGAGGAGCAACCTCGGTTTCATCCATTAATTTAAAGACACGGGACGCAGCGATAATCGCCTGTTGAAACATTGATAAACGCTGCATGATGTTATTAACTGGTTCAAAAAATCGATCTAAATAGCTTACAAAAACATAGACTACACCGATTTCTATTGGACTATCAAATGAGCTAATCCCAAAAAAGCTGAGTACAACCATCAATGCAAACACATACACTAGATCAATTGCTGGCCTTAGCAATAGCCCTTCAATTTTTATATTTTTCATCCCTGCACCATAATGTTTTTCGTTGATATCTTCAAATTCTCTGCGCAATCTCTTTTCCTGTCTATACACCTGTATGATTCCCATACCTTGCAAAGACTCACTCAATTTTGCATTTAATTGACCTAATCTTTCTCTTAAGTCTTGATAGAAAACAGAGCTATATTTACGATAAATAAACATAATAAAAAGCAGGAGTGGGAGAATAAGCAAGCAAAACATCGACAGCTTTACATCTAAAATAAACATAGCTGCAAAAATACCTATCATTAAAAAGCTGCCTTGAACGAACGTAACCAGAACGCTAATAAACATATCTAAAATCGCTTCTGTATCATTTGTTACTCTTGATACAATACTTCCAGCAGGTGTTTTATCAAAATATTTTAGTCCGAGCGACTGTACTTTTGCAAAAGCGTCAATCCTTAAACGCTGAATAATCTTTAAGGCAATTTCCTGAAATTTATATAGATGTATATAGGATAGAAATAGATTCATTATTTGTATTCCTAAATAAATCGACCCAAGCATAAACAGCGGTTCGAACGTAAGGTTTCTTGGTGTTAAATAATCATCGATAAATTTCCCAACCAGTATAGGTGAAATGATATCACCAATGGTTGTCAATAGTAAAATACTAAAAGCAAAAATAATAGTCCTTTTATGCGGTTTTGTATAGGAAAGCAGACGAAAAAGTACTTTTCGCTGCTCTCTGCCCTCTATGATTGGTATTTGTTCCATCTGCTTAACCCCCATGCTCCACTAGTTCTTCCAATTGCTGATGCAAATACATATTCCTATACCAGCTATCCTGCTTCATCAATTCCTCATGTGTGCCTCTCTCAATTATTTCTCCATTGTCAATCACAAGAATCAGATTTGCATGCTGGATTGCACTTAATCGATGAGCAGTAATTATGGTCGTTTTTTCTGTTCTTTCTTTTCGCAAAGAAGTCAGTATTGCTTCTTCCGTTTTTGCATCAACAGCAGAAAGTGAATCATCCAAAATAAGCATTTCTGGATTCATCATCAAGGCTCTGGCAATGGAAATTCTTTGTTTTTGCCCCCCTGATAACGAGACCCCTCTCTCACCTACAACCGTTTCATATCCGTCTGTAAACCCTTTAATATCCTCATGAATATAGGCAAGCCTCGCAGCTTGGTGAATCTCACCCAGATTACTCTCAGGCTGCGCAAAAGCAATATTTTCCGCTATCGTGGCAGAAAATAAGAAATGCTCCTGCGGCACATAACCAATCGCCCTTCTTAACTCATTGAGATGGAAGCTTGATAAAGGTATTCCTCCAAAACAGATATTTTCTCCATCAAATTCTCGTATAAGCAGCTTTAACAGGGTTGTTTTACCTGCCCCCGTTTTACCAACGATTCCTAATGTTTCACCTTTATGTAATGTAAAGTGAATATTTTTTAACGCACTCTCTTTTTCACCTGGATAAGAAAAGGCGTCAAGTGAGAACACAATGTTACCACTGGGTACGGACTGAACAGCTGCCCGGTTATCCAGAATATCAATTTTTTCCGCTAATAATTTTGAAACACGGTCATATGAAGCGCGCCCTCTTTCTACGATATTAAACAGCCAACCAAAAGCAAGCATCGGCCAAATTAATAAACTAAGATAAGTAGTAAATGCTACAAGATCACCAATAGTCATTTCTCCATTTATCACAAACTTAGATCCAAAAACGATAGACAGGAAAAAAGACACGCCCGCAATAATAGAAATTGTGGGATCATATAATGCATCAACTTTTACGACAGACACATTTTTCTTAACTACATCATCCGTTTGCTTTGAAAAAGCTTCAATATCTTCGTTTTCTTGACCAAACGTTTTAATCACTTTAATTCCTGAGACACTTTCTTGTGTTTTATCATTTAATTCTGAAAAAGCTTCCTGTGCCTTATGGAACCGCTTATGGAGCATGGAGCCATACCAGCTTGTTAAAATAACCATTAAAGGCATAGGGATGAGCGCAATAAGCGTCAATTTCCAACTAATTGTTGTTGCCATGGCAATAATAACAAAACCACCTGTCGCCAATGAGTCGACAAATGTTAGAACGGCTGTACCCGCAGTCTGCTGAATAGCTGTCAAATCATTGGTTGCATGAGCCATCAGATCTCCAACCCGTTTCCGCTGATAAAAGGCTTGAGACATTTTTGTAAAATGACTATAAAGATTATTTCTTAAAAGCTTTGCCAATTTCACAGCTGATCCGAAAATCATAATCCGCCAATAATAGCGTAATACATACATGCATACAGCGACGATTGCCAGCATAGCTATCCAATACAAAAGAATGGAAGCTGTCAGAGTTCCATCTTTTATATGATCAACAAATATACCGATTACTCTAGGAGGGACGAGCTGTAAAAAAGCGACAAATAATAAAAGAATAATTCCTGTTAAATAGGCCCTTTTCTCCTGTTTAAAAAACCACATTAGATCTAAAAATACTCTCATTCCTTGCCCTCCACTATGTATCTCAATTTCATCAAGCTGCGATTCTAATATAAGCTTAAATAGTTTATCAAATATTACAAAAATAAGGAAGAGGGTTATTAGCTGTATTTGTTTTCATTAAAGCTATTAAACCAGGAACATGGAAATCCAAATCATAATTAGTGTCATGACTTTACAATAGAAATAAGCCCTCTCCTTTAAAAGGACTCACTATCTTTCTTCGAGTTTCAGCTATTAATATATCTTCAAAACAATGAGTGGCTCATGCCTACTAAACCAGCAGATAATAAGAAAATCGCAAGCGCCGAACAAACTGGCAGGTCGCGTTCTTTCGATAAAGGAAACACGGTGAGTGTAAGCGAACTGATGTTGACTGATTGTAAGGAGGAGACCTGAAATTTGATAGGCGATAGGTCGCTTGCGCTAAGTATTTTTATAAATGGAAAATATATACTTTCTTATCTTTCAAAAAAAAACCACCTTTCTGCAGTCATCTGCAGAAAAAGTGGTCATTGGTTTGAAAATGAAAGTTACACCATTTTCACTCAAACATATGTATGAAGGATTTTCCTTTTAAATCGCTCTAAAAGTTAAATTCATTCATGAAAATGGCGTCACTCGGATGAAGAGCTTAAGATAAAAACATGCACTTGTAGTGGCTTATTTTCCACCTTGTTTGTTCATGGCATTCATCATTTGATTAATTTTCTTTTGTGATGGCTTCTGGCCCATTTGCATCATCATCATTTTCAACATTTGTTCATTAATTGGCGGATTTTTCTTTAGATAGTTCATCATATATTTACGAGCTATGAAAAATCCTAGAGCTACACCAGCAAGCAATGCTAATATACCAACTAGAATATACACCCACATAAAACTTCCTCCTTCGTGTTGTCTATCATACATTGTACTAGACCAAAGGATATTATACAATATTTGCTTTGCATTTTCTCTTATTTAGACGAATTTTCTTTCTTTAATTGGTTTAAGCCATCCAAATCTATTATGAGGTAGATCAATTGCTAAATATGAGGTGGCACTTTTTCGTAAAATTTCAAAAAAAACGGTTTCTGCTTCATAGTTTCCTGAGGCTTCTAATATGAGGTGGCGATTGAAAACCTCTAGCTTTGCTTTGCTTCTTTTCTCCGTAATAAAGTAGGTATGCTCGTCCAATATTACTTCTTGTTTTCTAACTAAATCTTGATATATTTCTTCTTGAACTTTTTTCTTAGGGATTGATTTTGTAATAAAACAGATTTGCCTTTCAAGAATCGTTTGGAATTCACCATTTGATCGGTCATATTCCTGAAATAGTCGAAAAAACAATTGTTCTCTTCCGAAATAATGAGACGCGAATTCCTCTTCAATTAAGTACACCTGATAAGTTCTCATCCGTCTCCTCCTTTCAGGACAATCTATTTCTTCAAGTATACAAGATATATATAAAATATTCTGTCTTTTGATGTCATAAAACCACACTTTTTTTGTCGAAATTTGATTAGTACTTATAAAAAAACTTTTTTTCGCATCAGAAAAGTAGACATAATAAAAGGGAAGAATGCAAGCATTCTTCCCTGACACTTTTATACTTCTAGTAAAGCTTTTACTTTTGCAACGACATTATCAACTGTAAACCCGTACTCTTCAATGACCTTATTCCCCGGTGCAGATGCTCCGAATTGATCAATTGCTAATACATCGCCTTCAGTACCAGTATAACGATGCCAGCCAAACGAGCTGCCCATTTCAACTGCTAGTCGTTTAGTTACAGCTTTAGGTAATACACTGTTTTTATACTCTTGTGTTTGTTTTTCGAAGCGACTCCAGTCAGGCATACTAATAACAGAAGCATGGATGCCTTCTTTAAGCAGAGCTTTCTGAGCTTTTATAACCAACTCAACTTCTGATCCAGTAGCAAGTAAAAGAACATCTGCCTTGTCTTTTTCTACTGGAGAGATAACGTATGCCCCTTTTGAAACACCGTCATAGGCAAGACGATCTGTTCCTTCAATTGTTGCAATATCTTGTCTTGTCAAAACTAAAGCTGTTGGCTGATCGGTTGATTCAATCGCAACTTTCCATGCCGCAGCCGTTTCATTCCCATCAGCTGGACGGATAACTGATAAATGAGGCATCGCTCTTAGAGCAGCTAATTGCTCAACTGGCTCATGTGTTGGACCATCTTCGCCAACTGCAATACTGTCATGTGTAAATACATAAGTGACAGGCAGCTTCATTAATGCAGCCAAACGAATCGCAGGTCGTAAGTAATCAGAGAACACAAAGAATGTACCGCCAAATACTTTTAGGCCTCCATGAAGAGCCATACCATTTAGTGCAGCACCCATGGCAAATTCCCGAACGCCAAACCAAATATTGCGTCCATCGAAAGATTCTGGGATAAAGTCGCTTGTACCTTTAATCATTGTTTTATTTGATCCAGCAAGGTCAGCAGATCCGCCAAAGAACGTTGGAAGATTCTTGGCAATACTATTTAATACTTCTCCAGATGAGGCACGCGTTGCCAAACTTTTCCCTTCTTCATATACAGGAATTTCTTGCTCCCAACCTTGTGGAAGTTCTCCTTGTATTGCTTGTTCCAGCTGGATACCAAGCTCTGGGTATTGAGCTTTATATTGTGAAAATAGTTGCTGCCATTCTGCTTCTTTCGTTTGTCCGTGTTCAGCTACTTCTTTTTTAAATTGGTCATAAACTTCTTCAGGTACATGGAAATCCTCTTCAAAAGTCCATTTATATTCAGCTTTAGTTAATTTTAACTCGTCCGATCCTAAAGGTGATCCATGTGAAGCAGATTTACCAGATTTATTTGGTGAGCCATAACCAATAACCGTTTTCACTTCAATCAATGTTGGATGATTTTCATCTTTACGTGATTGTTCAATCGCTGCAGCAATCTCATCCAGATTGTTTCCGTCTTCAACTCTTATATACTGCCACCCATAAGATTTGAAGCGTTGTTCAACACTTTCCGAGAAAGATCTATCCAGATCACCATCAAGTGAAATATCATTAGAATCATAGAGAACAACTAGCTTTCCTAACTTTAAATGGCCTGCTAATGAAGCAGCTTCGGCAGAAACCCCTTCCATTAGGTCGCCATCTCCGCAAATACTATATGTATAATGGTCAACAACATTAAGGTCTTCTTTATTATAAACCGCTGCTAAATGACGTTCAGCCATCGCCATTCCAACAGCCATTGCAATCCCTTGTCCTAGTGGACCAGTTGTAGCATCAACACCAGCTGTATGGCCATACTCAGGATGGCCTGGCGTTCTGCTTCCCCATTGGCGAAACTGTTTAATATCATCCATCGTTACATCATATCCAGATAAGTGGAGTAAGCTGTATAAAAGCATCGAGCCATGGCCTGCCGATAACACAAATCGATCACGGTTAAACCATGTAGGATTTTTTGGATTATGATTCATATACTTTGTCCATAAAGTATACGCCATCGG
This sequence comes from Cytobacillus purgationiresistens, assembly GCF_030813235.1. Classification (GTDB taxonomy): domain Bacteria; phylum Bacillota; class Bacilli; order Bacillales; family Cytobacillaceae; genus Cytobacillus; species Cytobacillus purgationiresistens. The sequence continues at coordinate 35,509 of NZ_JAUSUB010000036.1, forward strand.
AGCAGCTCCCATTGGCATGCCAGGATGGCCTGAGTTCGCTTTCTCTATTGCATCCATTGATAATGTTCGAATCGAGTTAATTGATAGTGCATCTGTTTGGTTAAACATGTATAACATCCTTTCGAAAATAATCGTACATATTAAATATAATGGAGTTGATTAGGATTATACAACCTTAATAATCAAAAATATAAAGAAAAGGCAGTAATCGTTCCACTAACATAGATACTCTGAATGATAAAGAGAGTAAATATGATTAATTAATCATATTTACAAGATTCTCTTACTAATGTTTTAGATTTAAATATAAATACAAAGAAGGGGGAAACAAGCTGTACCTGCTTCCCCCTGATATATTAGTGGAGTGGTTTATTCTGTTCGCGTTTTAATTTATCCGGTGTGACATCATTACCCTCTGGATCAATAATTGTTACACCCTTCAAAGTATTAAACATGGAAGCGCGAAAAGTTTGCAAATATTCTTTTCGAAGTGCAGATTGCTCTTTTGCTTCATCTTCAGATAACCCAGTTGATTTTGATTTATTTGCAAGCGCATTGATACGTGCAAGTTTTTCTTTAGAAAGCATTTTTAAAGCCCCTTTTCTACTTCACTAGAATTAATCAAACTATTCACGTCTAATAATCGTAATAAAGTTTGTTTCCACAACAAATGATGTTAATCACTCTGCGATATGTGTCATAATACTAAAAAAGCAGGAGTTTGACAAGAAAAACACCTCTACTGCAATTCCTGTGACTCTATATATTCCTTATACCTTCTATTAACAGTTGCTTTAGAAATATTATAACCAAATCCCCGCAAAGTAGCAGCAATTTCAGCAAATGTTAGTTTGTTTCTCCTAAGGCGTACAATCTCTTCAATCGGAACCTCTATTCGATCACGACCTGAAGGATTTCCTTGGTTTGATAAATTCTTATGAGGGCGATAGCCATTCTCAACTGCTCTTTTCATCCCTCTTTTTATTTTTACATTATGTAGCTTTCTTTGATATTCCTCTACCATCCCCACGATTTGCAGAACCATGGAGTCAGAATCAGATAATTGCAGCTGCCCATAATGTGAAATGCTATATAATTGGATCCCCTCTTTTATTATACAATGAAGAATGGCAATTTTAGCATTTCCTCTTCCTAAACGAGTTTCATCTTGTATTAAAACCGCATCTACCTGCTCTTCTTTAATAATCGATAGCAATTCTATTATTCCATCCCGATCAAGTTCATATCCGCTCGCTTGCTCTTTTATTATATTGACCACAGTCATCCCATGGTTATTTGCTAGATTAAGCAGCTCTTCCTCTTGACGCTTAAGCGACGATTCCTGTGTTTCCTTAGTTGTACTTACGCGACAATAGATGATCGCTTTCATTTTATTCCCCTTCATTCTATGTTAATTATTCAAAATATGAACTGGCTAGATTTGTTTCATGTGGTCTCGTTTCCTTAACAGGAATAATTAATTCTTCACCAGGATAAATCTTCCCATAAGATACACCATTATTGTTCTCTACCCATTTCACAAACTCTTCAGCAGACAGATCATGCTCATCGCCAAAATACCCTGCCATTTTCCAAATGGAATCACCTTCCCTGACCACAACTTTTACAAATTCATCTTGATTAGGAACTTCCGTTTTCAAAGCAAAGAATACAGATAAACCAAAACTTAAAACGACTAGAATGATAGCATATGAATAAGAATCCCACAATTTTTTCATGTTCAGCACCCCTGATTAAGAATATACGTTCGTATTTGTTGATTTTATTATAATACGAACATTTGTTTCTTGTCAACGATTATTCGAACTTATGTTTGTATACAATTTGAATAGATGATATAATAAAAACAAAGATTTTAACAAAGGTGCGTGAGAGTATGAAATTATCTAAAAGGCAGCAGGATATACTAGAATTCATTAAAGGCGAGGTTAGAACAAAGGGTTATCCACCTTCTGTTCGTGAAATCGGAGAAGCTGTCGGACTTGCTTCCAGCTCAACTGTTCATGGACATCTTGCCCGTTTGGAAAGCAAAGGGCTAATTAGACGTGACCCTACTAAACCGCGTGCAATTGAGATACTAGATTTAGAGGATGCAAATAATCACCCTAAAGTCCAATCAATCAGCGTACCGATTATTGGCAAGGTAACAGCAGGACAGCCGATTACTGCCATTGAAAATGTTGAAGAATACTTCCCATTGCCCGAACGACTAGCCCCTGCTGATGAACATGTTTTCATGCTGGAAATTATGGGAGAAAGTATGATAGAAGCTGGAATTCTTGATGGAGACTATGTCATAGTTAAACAGCAAAGTACCGCTAATAATGGTGACATCGTTGTAGCAATGACTGAAGACGATGAGGCAACTGTCAAGCGCTTCTTTAAGGAAAAAGATTATGTAAGATTACAGCCTGAAAACTCTAATATGGAACCGATTATCCTGAGAAATGTATCAATACTTGGTAAAGTCATTGGTGTTTACCGTCAAATACACTAAAACTAATTTGTGAATGCTCTTCTTCATTAGAACCAAACATGTGATATAACTAAAATAACGGATGCTATAGTTAATGAATGAAGCAAAAAATCTTGGAAAAAGCAGGCTAAGAATATTGCCTGCTTTTTTATTGGGAATATCTTCTTATTTCTGAAAATTCGGTATATTTATTCATTCTTTTTTGTTCTTTTAGCTATATAATAGGTAATACACCGAGAATCAACCTAAGGTCGCTTTTCAAAAATCTCGACTTTAGGAGTGTGAAGAACAAATGTTATTGAACATTACCTTCGCTGCTTTGATTGGTGGACTTGTCGGTGCTGCAGGACATATTCAAAAAGTTGGTAAGTTGATTCGGCCAAGGGTAACGAAAAGATTCATTTATCTCGGTTTTTTAGAAGATGTATTAATGGGGGGCCTTGCATCTATTTTTTTAGTTATCACTGCAAATCCAGATTCTCCGATTGCCATATTTATTCTCTCGATTGTAGCTGGATTTGGAGGAGAGGCAATTTTAAGGTGTTTGGATCTGTTAAAGGTAAAACAGAAAGATGATCAATAACCCCACTTTATGCCGTTCATTTGAACGGTTTTTTATTTTTGGGGAGATTATGAGAAGGTAACCAAGAATAATGTAACCACACACAAAACTCTTATATTATTGAGAGAAAATTTAAATCTGTATCTTATGTGGACTATATCGATCCAATGTTCAATCTTTTTCAGTTGTAAATAAAAACAGGTTAAATATGAGAAATGAAAATAACTATATAAATAAGATGTACTTAAGAGCCTAGCAGTTTAGCCAGATGATCATCAGAACACAATTGAACTTATTTTTTGCACTTTCGGGTCAGCTGATGTCTCATCCATCCATTTAATAATGCAATTTCTTAGAGCCTCTTACAAAGTGCCAACATTCCTTAGGTCTGATGGCATTAGGAAGTAGCCTCCGAAGATGACACACACCTCATTGCAATCATTGGTCGGTCTTTTACACAGTAATTTGGCTTAAATATTTTATCATATAACAAATTAAGCACTTGCACATACGGTTGGCTTGATCCACAACAAGTTAAAGAAACTCTCGCACCTCTTACAGATGAGATGATCGGTATTGGCCCTACTATTGGGTTTTGCTAGATATGAAGTAAAACAGTAACATTTACTTCCGAGTCAACTCAATATAATAGCCTACATTTCCTAGCAATGGAAACAGAATTATAGGAGATATTAATAAATGATGAAAGGCGCTCTAATCTAATCAGAGCGCCTTTTGTTTAAATTAGTAAAAAAATCTCCCATTACCATTGCCGTCATTATACCGTCTATTTCTTCCCCGGCCAATATTCTCATTCTCTTCAACAGTTTCATAAACATCTCTCTCGGATACTGGGAAGGAATGCCGATTTCTTACAATGGTTTTATGAACGTTGATTACTTCAGTCGGATGAACATACTTAACATTCCGATGGTTTGTTCTTGTATTCACAACAGTTTTTGTAGGACAAACAATTACTTCCTCTCTGCTCGGACGATTCCTTCCTCCGTTGTTACAACCACAACCTGAACTACCCATAAAAAATATCCACCTTTCTAGAAAATTTGATTTACAAAGTATATTATGATTAGATAAGACAGGCTGTTCTAGTCGATATTATTATTTTTGCTAGATTTGCTCAATCGACTAGGAAAATCTATCCATTTATATGACTTTCATCTATTAATATTCTAAAGATTTGGATAGGTAGATTTTTAACTATCAGTGTTATGCTCTGATAAATTTACAATTAATAGATGAATGACAAGTGTTTTATTTTCATTTAACCAGTCTTAGTATCAGTGTCCACATCGGGGAGTCATTGAAAATTTCATACAAGGTAGCTAAATGCATATAGCCTTGAAGTTTACTGTCCACCTTTCCCCTTAATTTGGATATAGAAATTTCAGGATGTTCTATACCCTTTATACCAAAGGATCCAATCAAGTACATTTTTATTGAGTTAGCGCCTAAATTATCCTTTTTTTAAAAATAGCAGGCATCTCCCCACTTCTTCCAAGGCGTCTCTAAACAATGGATATAATATTTTAGTAGGATCTTCTACCTTTTTATCAAGTGTTTTAACATAGTTTGTCATGTGTTGAATTTCTTTTTCAATAAACGAGTTAATCACATCAATTCTAGGTTCTAAATCTAATTCTTCTCCACTGATTTTTCTTTCAAGTATCTTGGTAATTTCCTGTTTTACTTCACCTTCAAGTACAATGTCATTCAAAAGTTTCGGCAATTCTAATGAGCAATTGTATAGTACTTTTCAATCCATTTACATGCTAGAATTGGCTTTAAAACATAGAATTATTTCTTTATCTTTACATTGTCACTTTGCAAATACTCTCTATTATTACCTTTAGCCATATTCAGATTGTGATACAAAGCAGTCGGCTTATAAACTGATTCACTAATCTCTTTCATTTTATCCACTATTGAGAACGCTTAGTATACCATTCCAGAGTTTAACCATTCATGCAACGGAGGATTTGATTTTCTATACAGTCGCAGTGCTTTTGTTAGTTCCCATCCATTGATTTGTTTCTCTAAAACCTGAACTTAATGTAATTTCACTTTCACATACGAATATTGATATCTATAGTAGGAGAAAATATATTTATAAAAATTATTTGCAGACAGTTTTGATAAATGAGGTAAAACATGAATAAAAATAATACTGCGTTATTAATAATTGATTTTCAAATTGGGTCTTTTCACAAAAAGAAATCGTTGTTTAAAAGCAATGAATTATTAAAAAATATTCAAACACTAATTACACAAGCACGTATAAAGAATATTCCAATCTTTCTCACTAAACACAATGGTAAACAAGGTAGTTGTAATCAAAAAGGAATGCCTGGTTGGTCTATTCATCCATCCATCCAGCTTACTGGAGATGAAGTCATTATCGAAAAAGATTTTCCAGATTCATTTCAGCAAACAGACCTAGAATCACATTTAGCATCTAAGAATATAAATCATATTGTTATTGCTGGAATTCAATCGGAAATATGCGTAGATGCTACCTGCCGTCAAGCATTTAGCAAAGGTTTTGAAGTAACTATTGTTGAGGACGGCCATAGTACATTTAATTCCAACAATTTAACTGCCGATCAAATAATTAATCACCACAATGAAATATTTAAAAAATGGTTTTCCTCACTATTAAATTCAAATCATTTTTAGTTTATGATCATACGTTTTGTTTCCATTCTCCTTATACATTGGATCTTGCCTCTAATGCAATATATACCTTGTGGTCAAGACATCTTGGATATAATATATCCAGCTTATTTGCCCTAATATTGAACCAATTGAGAGGCAACTGTTTCCGTTCAGTTTCATACTTTCTATAAAACTTATTAATCTTATGTTTTTACAACTATTTTTTTCCAATTACACCTTTGTCCCTTTCAAAAGCTGCTGACAAGCATAGCCTGATATTAGAACGCTATAAGGAGGTGTCTTATTATGTCAGGGTACTCAGGTGGCGGTTATGGTCATGGTTCTAGCTTTGCGCTTATTGTTGTTTTATTTATTCTGCTTATTATTATTGGTGCAACATTCATGGGCGGAGGATATTAAAACATAACTTGAAAAAAGTTAATTTCATCATCCAAAATTAGGAAGCACACGAGCCCTGTGCTTTCTTTTTTTACTTAATACTAATTTAATCAAAAACAACAAGCCCCTTTACGTATTTATTTTCCTGATGATAACCAGCCTATTTGAAATGTCTCCAGAATTATTTAAATAAATTAATTCAAATGGCTTGCGCCTTAAACAAATAATTCATCCCAACCAGCCCCTTAACCATCTATAAGGAGATGGGATTATACGTAACCGCGGAAAAGTGAAATGGCAAGGCGCATTTTTCATGTCGGAACATGTGATGTTGCTTAATGATATTCAAATTGATGCCAACAAAACATCTAAACCCAACTCGATAAATAACTATTAGAAGACATACAAATCGTTATTATGGCGTCTCTTTCACTAATACATTGCCCTTTAAGATATCTACTTGGGAAAATGGTTTTACTAATCATATGACTGCCGTTGTAGATACTTTAGATATGCTAAAGAAAGAAATTAGAGTGGAAATTCATAACAGAATTGAAGCGATTTGAAAATGATTATTATCATGCTAAACGAAAGGGTACTAAGTATGAATACCCCTAGGCAGAAATAAGAAGTAAAAATATTATTGCAGGGAATCAAACCTTAACGAAAAATCATTAACCTTAAACTGCATATATGTTGTAGCCTTCTCAAATTTTATTTTAATAGCTCCAACATACAGCAATGAAATAATAATACCAAGGATAATTGCAAGAGGATCATTCATTATATCAACCCACTTTATTTTTAGTAATTATATTTTATATATCCAAATGCTTTTATTGATTCTCACTGAAAAATAAAAAGGCAGCTTTGTTAGCTACCTTTGCTTAGATTAAATTACATATCACATTCTCTATCTTTATTAAATAAAAAAGTGATGAGTTTTGGAATTTTGTTGGTCAAGTTTTATCATTTTTTATTAAGAACTTTTTTACTTAAATAAATATTACCTAGGAACTATCACGTCGTTTAGAGCAAAACATATAGTAAGTACAGAAGTCCAAAACTTTTCTATGAACAGGAGTGTTAGGGTAATGTACAGTAATTACAGACAACATCAAAATCCAAATTATTATCATCAACAAGAGATAAATCAAAATTACTATGTCAACAATCAACAGGATAATAGCCTTAAGCAACAAACACTTCACACAATTAGCCCAGCAATTAAACATGGTTTGCGTGAAGCTCAACAGCTTGGTTTTCAGCATGCATTAACAGAAGCTGTTGCAATCGGTTACTTAATGGGAAAGGGTTATAATTATGAAACAGCTTGGCAATTCGTTGAATCTTGGTGGAGACCACAAGGCACCCCGCTACCTCCGCAATATTAACATTAACCACCTTTCTGATTTGAGCCTCCTTCGGCTCTTTTTTTTACCAATTCACACCCAATTACATAGAATATTTTGTTGCAATTGCCTTGTAATCAATTTTTAACTTTTGTTTCCTCAAATTTACACTTATCACTTTTAACACCTTCATAAATTTCTTGAATTTTTTCTTTTTCAAAGTTCATACTAAACGTTAGTAATATTTGGAGGAGATTTAATGCTATCTACCGCCCTTAGTAACTTAGATCTTGTATTCTTTGATAATTCCTTACTGTTTTACAAAAGTTAAAAAAATTAAAAAACAGAAAGGATTTATATAATGAAAAAGCTTGCATGCCTTTACATTTCAGCATTGATTATTTTTTCATTCGCACAAATTGAAGCAAAAGCTGAGACAAAAACTGAAGTCCTCCGCAAGGTCAACCTCCGACTATAATGGAGTTAGCATTTTTAAGAAGTCTTGGAGGTACCATCGTCAAGGTTATGGATGAAAAAGGCGATAAACAACTCTACACTTCTGCTCGAATTGAAAAAATATCTAGGAACATTGAGAACGACACATTCGATATTGCATTAAGAGTAGTTGGTTATGAAGGCCCAATAAATCCACCTTACAAACTAATTCGAATCACCCTTCGTATACCTGGCGAAGGCTGCTCTGAATACTAAATAAAGGCTTATTCAAGCAAATTTATTTCAAGCGAAGAATTTGATAAACTAAGCAAAAATACTGGTTATTAGTAATTCAAAATAACGACACATAATAATTCTTTTGTTTGCCCCCTGTTTTTTAGCACTCTAAACAATAAGGTTCGGTTTCTAAGAACACATTTGAAATACACGAAAGAAATGTAAGGAATCATATTCTCTCCTATTTTAAAAACATCGTACATAAAGACATCAAACCCTTAATGTATCAAAAATTCATTAATTATCTATCCGATTCTGAGTGTAGCAAGCGAACAGTCAAAATTATACACGGGACGATGTACAATGCTCTTGAAAAAGTTGTGAACCTTGGTAAAATCCAAAGGAACCCATGTGCTGAATGACTATTTAGGGCAAAATAAATAAAAAGAAATAATTTATTGAATTAGAGCACATTTCAAACTTCCAAAAGCACATACGAGTATGGTTATGTATATTGGATTTTTTATAAGGTTCTCATTAAAACTGGTATGAGAAAAGGTGAATCAGCTGCGATTCAATGGACTGATGTTAATCTAAAAGATAAACCAATAAGAATTAACAAATTCTTAGATTTTAAGGAGCAGTCAATTGATAAGGATAAAATTTTTGGTGATGTTAAGTCTTATCATTCCAAGCGAACAATTACAATTAGCCAAGCATGAATGATTTAAGTTTTCACAAGAAATATCAGAATCAAAAAAAACAGCCCTCAATGACGATTATCACTTCGATATCAATTTGGTTCTAGGCCGAAATGATGGAAATAATATACCTGAATCAAGCTTGTTTAATTCCTTTTCAAGAATCATAAAAAAATGCGTACTACCTCCTTTGCCTATTCATTCATTAAGACATACACAGAATACACGTCTGCAGTAACTTGGATACTTCCATGCACAAGACGTTCTTATATATTTCATTTCAGTCCAGCCTCCAACAGTAGTACCGCATATATTAGTAAAACAATTGAACAAGATAGAATAAACAAGTTCTATGAGAACATAAAAATCTTCCTCGGATAATTGATGTGCCAAGGCTTCTGATCATTAATACATTGTCAAGTATTGCTCGTGCTCCCATGGGTGAACTTGTGTGCGGAACATATATTATAGAAGAAACTAGAATCAAAATAAGATAAAAATGCTTATTTAATAATGTTTTTAAAATTTTTTTCATCAAAATAAATCAAATAGAATCAATCAAAATCGAGCAAAAATCGGGCAGTTATCCGGCGTTTTTTATTATAATATCTCATAAGGAATTCCCTCACACAACTTTGAGAATTCCTTTTTTCTTTTTTCCGAATTTGTAAAGATCGATAACTTTGGCATCAAACCACAATGATTTTTAATATCCTTCCACATTGGTGAATGAAACAGCAATAAAAATAGCATTGGAAATCAGTAAGTATGGAGGGGTGTTATATCTCTTTTGGAATGATTTCAATTGGAGTAGCTGGTGGAAGCTTAATTATAGTATCGGCATTAGATGCCTATGGTTTTAAATGAAATTGGGTCCATCTTTTATCACCCTTTCGACAGTGTCTAGTACAGTGTATGGGCGAATGACTATAAACTTTCCTGTCTATCACAACTTATTTGTGCAAAAATGGTAAATGTTTTTGTGAAAGGAATTCATTAATTGTACAGAGAAAGTATATTATGGTGGTGATGAATGTGGTCGTTAATAATCTTGGAGAATTAATCAAGAATTCTCCTTATAAAAGATCTTATATTGAAAAATATATGAAGGTATCAAGGAACACTCTGTCTAATTGGTGTACAAGTAAAACGTACCCATCTGTTTCACAAATTCTAATACTTTGTGAACTATTGAATGTAAATTTCGAAGATATATATAAACTAAGGAAGGAAGATATCTTTTGAAGAAATTTTTTATTATTTTATTAGTTTTATTACTTGTTGGTTGTAGCAATGGAAAGACAGAGGTAAACTCTAAATCTGAAAACGAAGAGATTGCAGTTATTGACCAATTACCTGATTTCCCTATGCCTTTAAATTATTTCATATATGAATTTAATAAAATGGAAGATTAATATTATTCTTTAAATACTCTTTTTTCCTCAAATGATTTAGAGTTTGAAGAATTTAATGAAGATGGAGCTTTATATAAAAATCTTATTATCGATGACACAAGTAATTTACAAGCTGTTTTTTCTTATAACAAAAAGTTCAAAAGGATTATGTTTAATAACACAGGAGAGCTAAATGAATCTAACGCAACAGCGTTAATCAATGTTTTTCGACCATTAAATCTGGATGAGAACTATATTCATGATTTTATTGAGAGTGGAGAAGCAAGCATGGAGATAACTGTCGATGGTTATAACGTAAGTTTCCTATTTGAACGGTCATTGGAATACTTAAATGTTGCATTTGATGGAGAACAAAAATAACCGTCTCCTAAGAGGCTTTTTTTAATATCCTTAATGTTCTTGGCTGCCCTTCTTCCCAGCATACGAAACCATTCTTCTTTAACCAATGTAGTATTGCACTCACTATGAAAGAGGAAGCAAGCCCTAATACATTTGCTAATTCTCTATATGAAGGAGAATAATTGTTTTCATTTACATAATTGAAAACAGCATCCAAAGTCTCTTTTTTTCTCTTGATAAGTTTGTTATGCATGACTGACCCCATACCCATCAAGCTATCAACGTACATTACTAGATATTAATGTTTCTTGTTTAAAATATCCAGTAGTGGAAAATTGTTTTGCTAGGCAGCTTGACTATTATTACAATAAAAAGCCGGATTAACATTCCCTCCCGCCAAATTTCTTCTTTGAAAATCATTTCTATTTTCATCACTTGATAGAAATAACCAATAATTTTTTCCCTATAGATATTTTATAAAATGAATTTACTGGATAAGGTTTACTTGCTGGAACCAATATAAATCGCGAGGATAATACATATGAAGAGACAATACAGACACATTTCCCACTTGAAAAATTTGTGCGTATCAAAAGTTTGACCGCTGCTCTTTACTTATGCTTATGCTCCTTAAAAGGATTGGAGTACTCTTGTAAACATTCGTGTAGCATCTCGGACAATATATCTGGTTAAAATCATGAAGTAATGAAAGTTGAGGCTTATGAATACATTTTCCATCCTTGGATGACCGGATCCGGCAACTGACTCAGAATCGAGAGCCATGGCTCAACGCATCAATCAGTATCTGATTAGTTGGATGGATACGAAGGCGACTTCGCATGATTCGATGGAAGGAATGGAAGATGATTTCGATAAAACAGAAAAACCTGATGGCGCTTGGAGTGCCTCACTTGCGGTCGATTTGACTGAAACAGGCGTATTGGGATCGGAACGTACCGGCGGTTCATCACCGCCTCCTACTTGATTGTTTCACGGTTTTACTGCAAAGCTGTGGTCCTTTATGAATTCGGCTTTTTTAGGTTTGTACCACCTTAGTTTGTGAACTATTTGTTAATGGAGGCATATCCTATTCGTATAAATTACTTCAAAAGTAGGGATAGCGATGAATACGTTTCAAAAATGTAATTCTAAAAAAAGGTGTAAACATAGATGCGGGCCTCAAAGTGAGCGAGGACCTCAAGGTGAGCAAGGACCTCAGGGTGAGCAAGGACCTCAGGGTGAGCAAGGACCTCAGGGTGAACAAGGACCTCAGGGTGAACAAGGACCTCAGGGTGAGCAAGGACCTCAGGGTGAACAAGGACCTCAGGGTGAACAAGGACCTCAGGGTGAACAAGGACCTCAGGGTGAACAAGGACCTCAGGGTGAACAAGGACCTCAGGGTGAACAAGG
>NZ_JAUSUB010000037.1 GCF_030813235.1 Cytobacillus purgationiresistens
TTGATTAGCTCGTTTTTGCACTAAAAGTGCGATGCTGATAAATCAGCTTTTTTTGAATTAACGTTGACGTTTTTTGTTCGTTCAGTTTTCAAAGATCAATCTCGTTCGCTTCAGAAGCGACTTTATCAATATATCATTTTAGCAACCTAGTGTCAACAACTTTTTTAATTTCTTTTTTTAAGTTGCCGTCATCAACGACTGCTTTACTATAATAACACCCTCTCACAATGTCGTCAACAACAAATACTACTTTTTCTAAAAAACCTTCATAGTATCTGTTTACCTCAACTAATCTATGATTAAACATAAAAAAGGAAGCCTGCATATATACAGGCTCCCCCCTTCCATTTTAATTTATTTCTTAATGGAAGATTAAATATAGAAGGAATACACAGAAGAAGAAATACATTACAGGATGAACTTCTTTAGCTTTTCCTTTTACGATCATTGTGATTGGGTAGAAAACGAAACCTACCGCAATACCCGTTGCAATACTATAGGATAGAGGCATTGTAATCATTGTGAAGAATGCCGGTACTGCAATTTCAAATTTACTCCAATCAATTTTCCCTAATGAAGAAACCATAAGGATACCTACAATAATTAATGCTGGAGCTGTTACAGCTGGTGTTACAACTTCCAATAGCGGGAAGAAGAACAGTGATAAAAGGAAACATGCTGCTGTAACTAATGCAGCAAAGCCACTTCTTGCACCGGCTGCTACACCTGCTGATGACTCTATAAAAGATGTTACTGTTGATGTACCAAAGATTGAACCAGACATTGAAGCTGTAGCATCTGCAAACAATGCTTTTCCTGCACGCGGCAATTTGTTGTTTTTCACAAATCCTGCTTGGTTTGCAACAGCCATTAGCGTACCTGCGTTATCAAAGAAGTCTACAAATAAGAAAGTTAATATTACACCTAGCATAGCTGTTGTATAGAATGAAGGATCACCGAAAGCTGCGAATAGCGCTCCAAAAGTTGGGGCTACACTTGGTACAGAATCAATAATCTTTTCTGGTGTTCCAATTAAATTAAACACCCATCCAACAAGCATTGTAAGAACCATTCCGAAGAAAATACCAGCTTTAAAGCCTCTTGTCATTAGAATAACTGTTATGATGATTCCAAAGATGGCAAGCAATGTATTAGGATTAGTTAAATCACCAAGCGCTACTAAAGTTGCATCGCTATTGACGATGATTCCTGCTGATTGAAAACCGATAAAAGTGATAAACAAACCGATACCAGCACCTACAGCTAATTTCAATTCAAATGGGATGGCGTTGATTAATTTTTCACGTAATCCCGTTAACGTTAAGATCAAGAAGAAAACACTAGAGATAAAGACTGCAGCAAGTGCATGTGTCCAAGGCATTCCGTTTACTAGAATAACAGTGTAAGCAAAGAAAGCATTCAAGCCAAGGCCAGGAGCTAAACCGATTGGATACTTGGCTATGAGCCCCATAATAATGGAACCGATGGCAGCCGATACTGCGGTGGCTACGAAGACTGCACCGTAGTCCATTCTCATTGCGTCAGGCAGATCTGGTACATCCTGCAGTGTTAATGTCATTGGATTGACGGCCAAAATATAAGCCATTGCTAAAAAAGTTGTAATCCCGCCTATGATTTCGCGGCGGTAATTGGTTCCTAGTTCATCAAACTGGAAATACTTTTTCATTTCTTTTCCCCCTAAAGTTGGCATTAAAAAAACTTCGGCTATTGATACTACCGAAGTCTTGACAACAGGGTCGGAACAAATAACATTAGGATAATAATAAAAAAGAAAAATTGCAAAAACTATCCCTCTGTCAATTGTACATCCCTCGTAGTCAAGCTATTTACGGTAACTTGGTAGATACTTCTGGGCCATATTCCCAAATTTATACGATGATTTCATCTCTATTTAATTTCACTTTTATCTTAGCAGTTAAAAAAGACCTAGTCAATATAAAAAGCGAACATTTCCATGTCCGCTTTTTACCATTGTTCGTGTATTAACTTATTCCCACTCAATTGTTGCTGGTGGCTTGCTTGTAATATCGTAAACCACACGATTGATGTGAGATACTTCATTTACGATTCTTGTTGAGATGATTTCCAGCACATCCCAAGGAATTCTTGCCCAGTCAGATGTCATTCCATCAATGGATGTTACTGCACGGATGCCGATTGTGTAATCGTATGTGCGCGCATCACCCATAACACCTACACTGCGAATGTCAGGAAGAACTGTGAAGTATTGCCATACATCACGCTCTAAACCAGCTTTTGCAATTTCTTCACGTAGAATTGCATCTGATTCACGAACGATTTCTAATTTTTCATCTGAAATTTCACCTAATACACGGATACCCAGTCCTGGACCAGGGAATGGTTGTCTCCAAACGACCTCATCAGGAATGCCTAGCTCAGTTCCTAATGCACGCACTTCGTCTTTAAATAGTGTATTTAAAGGCTCAATTAATTGGAATTGCATATCCTCAGGAAGTCCGCCAACATTGTGGTGGGACTTAATTGTTTGTGCAGTTGCTGTACCGCTCTCGATAATATCAGTATATAGTGTCCCTTGCGCTAAATAATCGATACCTTCAAGCTTTGTAGCTTCATCATCAAATACATAAATGAATTCGTTACCGATAATTTTACGTTTTTGCTCTGGGTCACTAACACCCTTAAGTTTGTTTAAGAAACGATCTTTCGCATCAACTTTAATCACGTTCATGTTGAAGCCTTCTGAGAAAGTTTTCATTACGCCTTCTGCTTCATCTTTACGCAACAGACCATGGTCAACAAAGATACATGTTAACTGATCACCAATTGCTTTGTGGATTAATACAGCCACTACAGAAGAATCTACACCGCCGCTCAATGCGCAAAGTACATTTTTATCTCCAACAGACTTACGGATTTTCTCCATTTCAATTTCAATGAAGTTTTCCATTGACCAGTCACCTTTACATTCGCAAACGCCGAATACAAAGTTTTTCAGCATATCATTACCGTAAACAGAGTGGCGTACCTCTGGATGGAATTGAACGCCGTAAAGCCCGCGTGATTCATCACTAATTGCCGCAACTGGACAAGATGGGTTCGTACCATCAATCGTAAAGCCTTCTGGCGCTTCCACTACCAGGTCACCGTGACTCATCCAAACAATTTGCTCATTCGGAAGCTCTGTAAATAGTTTGGATTGATTTTCTAATTTAAGAACAGCTTTACCATATTCGCGGTGTTTAGCTTGTTCTACTTTACCACCGAAGTGCTTCGTCATTAACTGCATACCATAGCAAATTCCGAAAATAGGCAGACCTAGTTCAAAGATTTCCTCATCACAACTGAATGCATTTTCACCGTATACGCTGTTTGGACCTCCCGAGAAGATGATGCCCTTAGGATTAATCTTTCTAATTTCTTCAGCTGTAATTGTGTGTGGATGCAACTCGCTATACACACCCAACTCCCTGATTCTACGTGTAATCAGCTGATTGTACTGACTCCCAAAGTCAAGTACGATAATCATTTCTTGATCTTGCAATTCTACTTTCCCCGTCACGCTGTTCACCTCATCGACATTTATAGAATGAAAATAACTATTATTTATCTTCCCATTCATAACGTATCTCGAACTGGAAGAATCATTCTTTCATTCACTTCACATTAAAGAATTACCAAGTTTTTTTGTTTTATTCATATCATACCCAGACATATTTTAAACATCCCATAATACAAAAAGACATCATAAAAAAACTAGAGTTCTTCTCCTCCTCAATAAACGTGAAAGCAGAATTCTAGTTTTTCTCATTAGTGCTAATAGAATAATCTGCCTTCATAGTCAGATCATTTGCGGTGATCCGGTAGAGACTTTCGAACCGTATTATCGAGGATATATGAAGGATACTTATATTAAATTTTAAATAATAGCCGCTTACCTAATTAAACTTTAAGCAAGCGGGGGTTCTCATTCAACTATTTTAACAACAGGACATTTTTTTGGTCAAGCTATTGTCGACTTAATTAAATTTTCCCACAATTTCCTCATATCACTCCATGTTCCTTTTTCTAGGGAACCACGGTAAAGGTACTGTTCGTATTTAGCAGTCAGCCTGCTCATATCCCTAGTTGAAAAAGTATGATCAATCACCTTTGCATACTCTCTCAAGGTTTGTCCTTCTCCCCTTGGCAACCCATATCTATCTAGCTCTTCCAAAAGTGTCAAGTATGCTTTAACAAATTGCTTATCATCGTTGGAACGCTTGTACCAAACAACATAAACATAAGGCAGCCATTTTCCACGTTTGTAGTAAAGGAGAGCAATTAGGACAATAATAATCAAGAGAACACCCAGAGAAACCTTCCAATATTTACTTGCTATTTCTTTCGCTTGATTCCACACTTTTTCTAGTGTAAATTCATTCCCTTTTGCAGAGGTGTTGCTTGGATCTTCTAATTCAGGTTTTTTCGGCTCAGTTGGTGTTTGTTCCTGTGTTTGATTATCATCATCTGAAGCTAAATCAAAATTATATTGCACACTATTTGTAAACCCTCGTGTTGGCTCAAAGGAAACCCAGCCTACTTCAGGAAAATACGCTTCTACCCATGAATGAGCATTATTGTTGGTTACTTCATAAGTAGAATTTCCTTCTATCCGCTCACCTTCTGTATATCCCTTAACCCAACGTGTAGGTATTCCGGCAGATCTCGCTAAGACAATCATTGATGTCGAAAAGTTATCACAGTATCCTCGTTGTGTTTCAAATAAAAATTGATCAACATAGTCATCGTCCTCAGCCGGTATCGCAACATTTACCTGGTCATAGATATAACCTTGATTGCTAAAATATCGTTCTATTTCCCTAATTTGATCAAACCAACTATCGCTTCCCTCTACAATTTCAGCAGCTAAGTCTCTGACCCTTTGCGGAAGATCGTCAGGCAGCTGAGTATAGCGGTCATAAAATTCTTTATCCAGCCCATGCTCTTCATTGTTTGCAGCACTTAATGCTGTCACACTATAGCGGGGGCGATCATAATAAACTTCATATTCCGGCAGAAACACTTTATTTCCGCCCTGAAACTTTTGAATTCTTTCAAGAACCGGATTGAGCTCAAATGAAAATTGAGAGTCTCCCTCCACTCTATTTACCCCTAACGGATAAACAATATGCGGATAATCCATGAACACTCTCACAGTGCTCATATGTTCAGTTGTTTCTATATTCTCATTATCAACAAATGACTCTATCGGGACACTGTCCCCTACTCCAAATGGGATTGATTCCTCATCGTCTGGAGTTGAGATCCAGCCCTTTCCCGTATATATATCCTTCGTCTCCACTTTCCAATAATGACGATGCTCCATTTCTGCTTGCATAACCACTTGGTTGTCTGGAAGAAATGGACCGCCTAAAGAAGAATCATCCTCCCCATACCCAATCTTCCGAATACCCGACTTATCATTTACACCACTTCTTTCATTAAAGGAAGTAAAATAAGGAACCGGATCTGGCCAAAGCGGATCAGCCTTAGGTGCGACAAAACCAATCCCGGCACTCGCAATAATAAATGCCGTTAATGGCAGCATCCATTTCCTTGTAAATGACTTGCCTTTTTTAATTCCTTCTTTTTCAAGCTGTCGATAAAAGGCGAGCATACCCATGACAGCAAACCCCGAAATGACTGTTCTTACAATCGCACCGTCTGCCGCATAAGGTGTATAGGTATCAAGTACTGTAATGTAAATCAGTGTCATTAAAAAGAATAAAAATATTTGCCTTCGGTTGATCAGCCAATACTGTATTAAGTAGGTCATTAGCCAAAGGAGAATAAAGAAAAGGAAGCTGCGAAACATGTCTGTAAGTTCAGGCCAGACCCGCTGAATCATAACAGAGAAATTATAGAAGAATTCCTCTATCATGATTGAAAAGGACTGAAATGGTCCGTATGTTTCACTATAGTATAAGAAATACAACGTTAATAAGATAAAACCACTATTCAAGACAAAACGGACAATCCAATGAATGGAAAAGAAGTCCAACATTAGAGCCATCACCAGAAAGAGTATAAACACCCAAGCGTTCGATGTATCTGTTAACTGTTCCACTGGACGGATCCATTCCCATAAAAGAAAAAATCCGAACACATATAATACCAATGTAGAAAGACGGTTATATCCGTTAGGGTTTGTCATCCTCTTTTCACCTCCGAGAATGCCTCAAAAAATCCCTCGTCATGAATCATCTTAATTTTAATTCCTCTAGTTTTTGCCATCTCAATTAAGGAAAGCTCCTTTTTGGTAGGAATCTCCTTTTTCTTTTTCATTAAAAAAAGAGTTACATTTCCTTTCCTAGATGAGTAATAGCTTGCTTTTTCAATGAGAGGCTTCGTCATCTGAGAAGTGATGAGCATCAAATTATAATTTTGCTGTGAAAGAAAGTTTTCAGACTCTAAAACGAGATCAACAGTCACCTTGCTATCATCCTTTACCTTAGCTAAATGATAGAAAATTTGTTGAAGCTGTGCCTCTCCACCTCTGATTGGGAACTCAACCCGCTCGGAGGAAGAGGAAAGAAATCCAGTTTGTGCCCCTTTATGCAGAATCGCTCTTACCAATGATGCGGTAAAGGAAACAACGACTTCAAAACGGCTATCAGGTGCGCAATCCATTAATATAAAAACATCATGAGATTTACGCTGTTCGAATTCCTTCGTCATAATATCATTTCTCTTGGCGGTTGCTTTCCAATTAATCCACGAAAAGCGGTCACCCGGCTGATATTCACGTACACCTGTGGCCATGGAAGTATCTCTTTGCACACGTTCATTGGATGCAGTCATCCCTTGATCATAGTGGTTTTCCTGGGGACGATAGGTCATTTCCTCATACGCAGGGTAAACCAGAATACGGTTCTCTAAAGGAATTTGAACTTCCTTTTCTATTAATCCAAGCGGGTCACCTGTCTTCAATCGTAAATGGTGAAATAAATGCTCCCCTCTAGGCACATTCTTCATGAGATACTGAATCTTTAATTCCTTTTGAAATCCAGGAAACAGCAGTTTTTTCTCACTATTTTGATTCTTTATCAGTCGAAGTTTTTGATCCAGCTCATCTTCAACCACGATAAAAAACAGCGGAAATCCCGTTTGTCTTTTAATCGTTAAAGTCACCTCGACAGATTCACCAGCATTAAATTCATGCTTTGATAACTCTCTTTCGACTTCAAACTTTTGAATCTGATACAAGGAAAGTGCCAAAGCATAAAATCCAAACGGAAGAAAGCTGTAAAAAAGGAACCAGCTAACAAATCCACCTTGAAACATCGCATAAGAAAAGGTAATGACGATAAGTAAATAAAGCAAAATCAATTTCCATATATCTTTTACGAATGCAAAAAAACGCTTCATCTTATTTCACAGCCTTTTGAACCGGGACAGGCGTCCTTGCCAAAATCCGCTCAACGACATTCTCTGCTGTGATTCCTTCAAATTTGGCTTCCGACTTCAATATAATTCTATGGACAAATACAGCAGATGCTAAGTGTTGAACGTCATCAGGCAATACATAATCACGGTTATATATGAATGCATAAGCCTGTGCCGCCTTCATCAACGCAATCGATCCACGCGGGCTTACACCTAAATACACACTTCCATGCGTCCTCGTACTATCTGCTAAATCCACGATATACCGTTTAATCGAATCGTCTACATATACTTCTTTAATTTCTTCTTGCAGTTTCCTTAGCTCCTCTAAATCAATAACTGAATCAATAGTCTCAATCGGAGCTTGCTTCTGTACCCGATTTAACACCTCAATTTCATCCTTAGCACTTGGGTAGCCCATTTTCATCTTCAATAAAAAGCGATCTAATTGTGCTTCCGGCAAAGGATACGTTCCTTCATACTCAATTGGATTTTGCGTCGCCATAACAAAGAAAGGTTTTCCAAGCATATGTGTCACACCATCTATCGTTACACTGCTCTCTTCCATTCCTTCCAGCAGTGCAGATTGTGTTTTTGGGGAAGTCCTGTTAATTTCATCCGCTAAAATAATATTCCCCATAATCGGACCAGGTCTGAATTGGAATTCCATTTCCTTAGGATTATAGATAGACACACCTGTTACATCTGATGGCAATAAATCTGGTGTAAATTGAATACGTCTAAAGTTAGCCCCAATAGACTTTGCTAGCGCTCGTACCATCATCGTCTTCCCCACCCCGGGCACATCTTCAAGCAGTACATGCCCATCCGCAAGTAGAGCGACTATACTCAATTCAGCTACCTGCCTCTTTCCAATCATTACTTTTTCTATATTAACGAGCACCTGCTCAATAGCCGGATGCATCTCTTCTGTCATCATCATTATTTCCCCCTATACTGTCATGGTTTCATATCGCACTGTACACGGTTGCAAAAAACGCCAATAATTGTCCTTCTTCTACTTAATATTCGCTTTTACTTGTCAAAATCCTGTAAATTTCTACAGGGAAGTCGGACTTTTTACATAGAAATTGTTTTTTTTAGCGGGAAAGTTGGTTGATGTTTTAAGGGAGGGGATGTGTCTTCATATTGATGAGGATAGATTGGATTCTCCTCTCTTTACTCGGCTGTTATTCAGGTGAGCGAAGAATACGGCAGTTTCTCCTCACTAGAGTCGGTTATTTTTCTGATGAGCTGCGAATAGATCGGATTCTTCTCTTTACACTCGGCTGTTCTTCAAGTGAGCGGAGAATACGTGAGTTTCTCCGCTCTAGATTCTATTATTCTTCATAGCAGCTGCGAATAGTCCTGATTCTTCTCTTTACACTCGGCTTTTCCTAAAATGAGCGGTGAATACGGCAGTTTTTCCTCACTAGATTCTATTATTCTTCTGGTGAGCGGAGAATAGATCTGATTCTTCTCTCTCCACTCGGCTTTTCCCCAAATGAGTGGTGAATACGGCAGTTTCTCCGCTCTAGACTCTATTATTTTTCTGGTGAGCGGAGAATAGATCTGATTCTTCTCTCCCCACTCGGCTTTTCCCCAAATGAGCGGTGAATACGGCAGTTTCTCCGCTCTAGACTCTATTATTCTTCATAGCAGCTGCGAATAGTCCTGATTCTTCTCTTTACACTCGACTTTTCCCAAAATGAGCGGTGAATACGGCAGTTTCTATGCTTTATACTCTGTTATTTTTCTGGTGAGCGGAGAATAGTCCTGATTCTTCTCTCTCCACTCGATTGTTCCCAAAATGAGCGGTGAATACGGCAGTTTCTCCGCTCTAGACTCTATTATTTTTCTGGTGAGCGGAGAATAGATCTGATTCTTCTCTCTCCACTCGGCTTTTCCCAAAATGAGCGGTGAATACGGCAGTTTCTCCTCTCTAGACTCTATTATTTTTCTGGTGAGCGGAGAATAGATCTGATTCTTCTCTCTCCACTCGGCTTTTCCCCAAATGAGTGGTGAATACGGCAGTTTCTCCGCTCTAGACTCTATTATTCTTCATAGCAGCTGCGAATAGTCCTGATTCTTCTCTTTACACTCGACTTTTTCCAAAATGAGCGGTGAATACGGCAGTTTCTCCTCTCTAGACTCTGTTATTCTTCATGTCAGCTGCGAATAGTCCTGATTCTTCTCTTTACACTCGACTTTTTCCAAAATGAGCGGTGAATACGGCAGTTTCTCCTCTCTAGACTCTGTTATTCTTCATGTCAGCTGCGAATAGTCCTGATTCTTCCCTTTACACTCGACTTTTTCCAAAATGAGTGGTGAATACGGCAGTTTCTCCGCTCTAGACTCTATTATTCTTCATAGCAGCTGCGAATAGTCCTGATTCCTCTCTTTACACTCGACCTTTTCCAAAATGAGCGGTGAATACGGCAGTTTCTCCTCTCTAGACTCTATTATTTTTCTGGTGAGCGGAGAATAGATCTGATTCTTCTCTTTACACTCGGCTTTTCCCAAAATGAGCGGTGAATACGGCAGTTTCTCCTCTCTAGATTCTATTATTCTTCTTGTCAGCTGCGAATAGTCCTGATTCTTCTCTTTACACTCGGCTTTTTCCAAAATGAGCGGTGAATACGGCAGTTTCTATGCTTTATACTCTGTTATTTTTCTGGTGAGCGGAGAATAGTCCTGATTCTTCTCTCTCCACTCGATTGTTCCCAAAATGAGCGGTGAATACGGCAGTTTCTATGCTTTATACTCTGTTATTTTTCTGATGAGCGGAGAATAGATCTGATTCTACTCTCTCCAACCGGCTGTTCTTTAGTTTTACACCGAATAAAACAAATGCTCCCAGTCTCGCACTCTATTTCTTTATTATATTTTGGGGAAAAAATTAGTTTTATTATCCTTGATATTTTGATTTAATATTTCTATGATAAAGGTACTACTCCTTGAAAGGATGATGATAGTGCTAATCATTAAACCCCGTACCAATTCCACTCATTTCTCCATCTTAAAAAGCCTAAGTAAACGGTTGAACTTGTCAGCTCAGGAGCGACGGTATTTGGAAAATCTCAAAAAAGGAGAAGAAGGAGAGGAACGGTGGGAAAGCTTCCTAAATACACTTTCTAATGACGTACTTATTTTATATGATTTAACTTTAGAGCATAACTATACAACTTTTCAAATCGATGCTTTATGTATTTTCCAACAAACAATCATGGCCTTTGAGGTTAAAAATTATGAAGGAGATTTTCAGATCAAAGATGACTTATGGTTTAATTCTTCCGGCAATGAAATCAAAAACCCACTATTACAAGTTAAACGTAGCGAATCCTTACTTAGGCAACTTTGTAAACAATTTAATAATCACCTTACTATTGAGTTTCACCTTCTATTCATCCACCCCGATTTTATGCTCTATCAAGCCCCCTCTGATCAACCTATTATTTTTCAACAACAAATTAATAGATTCATCTATCAAATCAATAATACAACCTCTTCGCTTAATAAAAAGCATCATGAACTTGCGAATCAATTGGTTACTTTAGATAGAAATAGCACTGGCTATGAGCGAAAAATTTCGTACAAGTACGCAGAGTTACAAAAAGGTATTTGGTGCAGAAATTGTGCAGGACAACACATTAATCGAAAAAAAATATTACATTGTGTTCAGTGCGAAAGTCGGGAAGACTTTAATAACTGTGTACTACGTCATGTAAACGAATTAAAAACGCTCTTTCCTGATTATCGGATTACAACTAGACTAGTTTATGACTGGTGCGGGGGAGTAGTTTCTAAATGTACGATACAACGGGTTCTTTGTAGGAACTTCAAGAAAATCGGCGGTTCAAAAAACATCTATTATGTAATAAGTTAAAATTATTATGTTACTCCATACAAAAAGCCAGCTTTTTGAGCTGGCCTTTTTTTGCTAATAAGAAATCCCTGTACGATAATGGGTTTCTTCAAATTTCTCTTTATTTGGTTCAAAATAATCTTCATTATAAGCGGCTACAAATTTATCATCTTCAACATATCCAGAACCCCAAGTCGGATCCATCGTCAGCCATTGTCCGTCAACTTTGGCTTCCAGCCATGCATGTCTTCCGCCAAGCATCCCTCTGCTCAAAACGTCCGAGCCTGCGTTTCCTTCAACGAATCGAGCTTCAATATCACTTGCGCGCAATAGAGCGATAGCAAGATAAGCATAGTCTTGACAAACACCTGTTTTCAGCTCCAGCGCTTTCACTGCACTATCATCCCAATTGAAATCATCATTATTAAATTTATCTACATCATAGGCGATATTTTTTGCGACATACTCATAGATGGCCTTTGTTTTATCTCTTACAGCTTCTTTTCCTGCCGTCACTTCCTTGGCCAAGTCAATTATTTCTTGTGCATCTGATTCCACACCCCGAGAAGGCAGAAGGTCTCTCTTGTCCGCACCTGTCGATTCTACGTTAAACTTTGCCACTCCGAAAAAGCGGAAAGTATCACTGTTTTCCTCTTTTATTTCCGGTACACTAACTGTGACCTCATAGGTACCAGGTCCAAACCTTAAATAAAAGGAATCATCAAACTTAAAGTCTTCAACTGGGATAACATCTAAGGCTTCATCTTCACCCTTTTTCGTCGCAATATATAGATGAGTTGTGTCTGCTCCCCATTTGGCTTCAGAATCGATTGTTCCTTTAATGGTATAAAGCCCATCCGATTCCCCGCCGCCATATCTCGGCTCCTCGAGTGTTACGCCGCGCTCATTATACATATTTGAATACTCTATCGGTTCCATTATCCGAGTGGACTGATTATCGATTAATAATGTTGTCGCTGTTTGATAATAATCTTCCCTCTCTTTATCTGGCACCATCACCTCAAGCTCATGGAGTCCCTCACCATAAAATAATGGGACATCATAATGAAACTGACCATCATTAATTGCCACTACATGATTCCAGCTATCTGACTCCTTTTTGATTCGAATCATCACTGTATCTTTCTCAGTTAAATTTCCTGCATCCCCACTTAAGGAGAATACTTCCTCTGCCTGAACATAACTGGAATCCAAATCCAGCTGCATTTTCGTTTCATAGCCAAAAGGGGTATAAGTCACATCACGTTTTGCTTCTGGGTTCACATTATGAACCTTAAATGAAGCAACATCATAAAAGTAGTTTTCGCTGTCCGTATCCGGGAGCTGCACCATCACTTGATAGGAACCTTCGCCATTAAAAAAATGAATCGGCTGCTTAAACTTCCCATCCTCAATCGGGGTGTAATACTCATGTTCCTTACCCGCTGGTCCACCTTCATCTGCAGACACCTTAATCCATGCATAATCCGACTTCAATTCTGAAAATTTCTCGATTTTCCCTTCGACAGTCACACTGCCATTCACAGCAAACTCGGTATACTCAGGCGACTTTAAGCTTGCCCCAATCTCCTCACTATACGAAGTTAACACTAAAGGCTCTAATTCTAATTCCTTATTCTTGGCTTTTACCAACTTCTCATATTTATCTTCTACCTTGGGCTTCTGCTTCTCCCCTTCGGCCACACTCGTATCACTGCAGCCTGTTAAAAGAAAAAAACTGCAAAATGCAAATAGCATAATAGGAAACAATGAAAATTTTTTTATCATGGGTACCTCCACATAACAAATGATTTCTCTTTTAAAGTACGGTTTCCAAAGTTTTTGAAGTAAATTACGATGGCTAGTGGGATATTTCGAGAAGATTTTGATCAACTCACATCTATTTCTAAGCCTTATCAGTAATACTTACGATTGTGCAGATATATAGTTCCTAAGTCTAAATACCCTTTTTAACAAAAAATAACAGTTAACTCAGAAATTTTGCTTTATTTTATAAAAATCATGATTGTATCTGACCAAAGTAATTAAACTCTTTTATGTATTAACTACCATTTGTTACAAATTACGTCAAATAGACTAGTAGGAATGTCGAATTTTGTCTGTTGTTTTCTTCCTAATTTTATCTCAAACCCAAGATTTTCTGTTGTGCCTTTGGACTTATTTGATGAGAGGTTAATTGTAATTATCCATTCTTTTTCTATTATTTATCCCAAGGGTGAAAACACTAGGTATTTATTCTTGTTTTCCAAAAATAAAATAAGCAAGAGCCTACGTCATAATACTGGCTCTTGCTTATCTCTTACTCTCCTACTATTCTTGCATCCTTAAGCATTTCTTCAGTTAATTGAACTCCTTGAAGTTCTGCGGCTTTCTTATTAACAACAAGCTCAAGGTTCTCTGGGAAACCAACTGGAATGTCACTTGGGCTTTTATCTTTCAAAATATCGACGGCCATTTTCCCTGTAGTGTAGCCTAGATCATGGTATTCGAATCCATATGATGTAAAGGTGCCCCGTTCCACCGAATCACTTTCACCTGCAAACGTCGGGATTTTCTTCTCATTAGCTACATTGATCACTGATTCTAGCGCTGATACTACTGTATTATCCTTTGGAATATAAAATACATCTGCTCTTCCAACAAGGGATTCTGCTGCCTGCTTTACTTCAGAACTTGTAGAAATCGCAGTTTCAACTGATTTCAACCCGAGTTCCTCTATCGCTTTTTTTGCATTCTTTACATTTACAACTGAATTCGGTTCACCGTCATTATAGATAATACCAACTGTTTTCGCATCTGGTACAAAAGTTTTGATGGATGCAATGGTATTCTTTATCGCATCTGGATGTGTGTCTGATGTACCAGTCACATTACCGCCAGGATTTTCCAAACTTTGCACAAGCTCAGCTCCTAATGGATCGGTAATACCAGTAAATAGTACCGGAATATCCTGGGTACTTTGTACAACGGCTTGAGCGCTTGCTGTTGCAATTGCTAGAATCAAGTCATTCTCACTTGAAACCAAGTTTTGCGCGATAGACATATTATTATTCATATCTCCTTGCGCATTTTGATAGTCAATTTTCAAATTCTTTCCTTCTTCATAACCTGCATCTTTCAGCGCTGCGATAAACCCTTCTCTGGCTGCATCCAACGATGGATGTTCAACTACCTGCGTAATGCCGATCTTCACCATCTCTTCTTTCTTCTCTCCGCCACCCGTCTCACTGCTACCTGAACCACACGCAGAAAGCAGCATTAACGAACCGCAAAGAACCCCTGCCAACATTTTTTTCATCCTAAACTCTCCCCACTTTGAGCTGTAAATCAGTTTAAATTTTCTCAATGTTTAGATATTAACACTCTTTTGTGGGTTAAAGCAATACGAAGAGAATAAGGGAGATTACGGAATCGTCAAAAACTAAATAAAAAAACAAGAAACTATCCGTTTTCTAACCTTAACAACACGAGGTTGTTCATTTTCGAGTGAAAAAATTGTAATATCACAATTGAAAATCTCTTAAAAAAATCTAAAACTTCTTGAGATATAATTAACTCACCTTTTGGTGAAAGACAAAGGTGATGTCCTGACCAATTTTGAAGTTTTCTCCCTTTACTTCAAGGGGGATTCTTATCTCATATCACGTGAATTCCGCATTTCAGATGAGAATGTGGAGGATTCTTATCTCAAATCACGTGAATTCCGTTTTTCAGATGAGAATGTGGAGGATTCTTATCTCAAATCACGTGAATTCCGTTTTTCAGATGAGAATGCGGAGGATTCTTATCTCAAATCACGCGATATCCGTTTTTCAGATGAGAATGCGGGGATTCTTATCTCATATCACGCGATATTTGTTTTTCAGATGAGAATGCAGGGGATTCTTATCTCAAATCACGCGAATTCTGTTTTTTAGATGAGAATGCAGGGGATTCTTATCTAAAATCACGCGATATCCGTTTTTCAGATGAGAATGCAGGGGATTCTTATCTCAAATCAAGCGAATTCTGTTTTTTAGATGAAAATGCAGGGGATTCTTATCTCATATCACGTGAATTCCGTTTTTCAGATGAGAATGCAGGGGATTCTTATCTCAAATCACGTGAATTCTGTTTTTCAGATGAGAATGTGGAGGATTCTTATCTCAAATCACGCGATATCCGTTTTTCAGATGAGAATGCGGGGATTCTTATCTCATATCACGCGATATTTGTTTTTCAGATGAGAATGTGGAGGATTCTTATCTCAAATCACGTGAATTCTGTTTTTCAGATGAGAATGCGGGGGATTCTTATCTCATATCACGCGAATTCCGCATTTCAGATGAGAATGTGGAGGATTCTTATCTCAAATCACGTGAATTCCGTTTTTCAGATGAGAATGCGGGGGATTCTTATCTCAAATCACGCGAATTCTGTTTTTTAGATGAGAATGCAAGGTATTCTTATCTCAAATCATGTGAATTCTGTTTTTCAGATGAGAATGTGGGTTAGGGAACAGTTCCTTAAATTCATCCGAGATTGTAATCAGACATTTCTTTAATTAATCGATTGACCGCCTTCTCCTTTTAACCCGTCTTCAAGAGACACAAGTGATTTGACATTTTGCTCTATTTTCTCGAGTTAGGTTTTTAATTGGGATTTCTTCTGCGCCTAATATCATCATTATATTTCACCCCGCAGATTTTTTTTCAAACCTAATGGCTCCTTAATATTATGTATATTAAGCTTTATTCAAGAGAATGAATCCCCCTTTTAAGGGGGATCAACTCCATTATTTTGAACCTTGCGCCATTCTGGGAATGAGAAGCACTAGAATAATGACAACTGCTATTGCCAATATCCCCAAATACAAGGATTGCAATTTAGCATTGCCTTTTCCCTCATCCACTGCTTGATTCTCTTGAAATGATGAAGCCTGATTTGGCTCTTTTGCGAAAAGATCAAGCTGTTCAGCCTGGAGAGCGATTGTTTTCCTATTCTCCCTTTCACTGCTGAAGAGTTCTTCTTTAACCTTCTCATTTGGGTCATAATCCCGCAGTTCGAATTGCAGGCTCTTTTGCTCTTCTGGTACCTGCTTCGTTTGATTAGTTGTGGATTCTTTACGTAAAAATTCTTTATTATCCCTGAACTCTTTATCTTCATATAGATTCGGTACTAACGTTTCTATACTTGGAGTCGCACTTGCTAACGGTGTATGAAACACAATAAAGAGTATCGTCATGGCAAAGATTAAAGCAATAATTTTATGATGCTTCATAGTGCTCTTCATCTTCATTACGATCTGATCTCTTTTTGATTAGGCTGATGACATATGGAACGAATGCAAGTACTAGAATAATAACTAGCATTGTCATAATCGCTGGAATAAATAAAGAGTTGGGCCCATATTGAATGGACATATAAACTTTAGACATCGGATCTTCATAGTCGATATTCGGTACTGTTAACGCAAGCAGCGGACTGATGAAAAAGATGACTAGACCAACGCTTGCAAACCAGCCAACAAGACGGCCAACCGAGAATCCTACTGTAACAACTGCAGACGCTGCTGTTAAAAGGAGAATGGTGAAAATCGTCCATTCAATTGCACTTTGCTCTCCTAATGGATATATATCCAAGCCATAGATACTAATCACTAACCCAACAACCAGGTTTAATAAGATGAACATGGCTCCTTTAACTAATAATGCAGTATTGCTAAAGTAGTAGCTGAAATAGCCGATTAGCAGGCTGCTAATTAATACAATGACTAGCACTACAACTGGAGGCAGTTTTTTATCTTCCTGCTGAGCCGCTACCTGCCCATTTACTTGAAGCGGATTAGATAAATAATCATAGACATGACCATTTTTTTGACCATCCACAAATGTATTGCCTAATACGGAGAAAATATCATTGCGATACATTTCTGTCGTAGAAACATTTTCTGCCCATTTGTCATTCAGATGATCTGCGTCTTGCTGGACGCTCTGTACTTTCGTCTGTAATTCTTCAGTATAGGTCACAACATTATTATGATTTTCTCCCAAACTATTGATGGAATCATTCATTGTTTGCATCCCTTGACTGATGCTTTGCTGATTCGTCACGAGCATGGTGCCATTCGCACCCTCTCCTGCTTGAACAGGTGCTTCTCCTGCAAGCGAGTGCATTTTTTCCCTCACCAACCCAGCACTCTCACTAATGGCATTCAGTTCATCGTTGATTGCATTTTGCTGAGATTCTACATTTTTATTATATTTATCGAAGAATGATGCATTCTCTTCTTGCAACGCTGTCATTTTACTTTCTGCCTCAGGCATTTCTAAGAGCAATTCATCCAGTATCGCCTGTTCTTCTTCCTTAATTCCGAGAATCGGATTTAGACTTGCTACAAATGCCTCTAAATTGGCATCAACATTTAAGCTGTTATTAAGAGCCGTTTCAAAATTTATCATCTTGGAATGATAGTTCATGATTAAGTCTGGCTGCTTGTTAAGTATCGGTTTGCCAAAAGCCGCTCTTAGCATTCGACTTTGATTAGGACCTAAAAGATTGGAGTTCAAGATTTGCGCTTCTTTCTTCTCAATCTCGGCCATGATTGGTTCAAAGCGATTATCAAATAAATCTTGATAGATTTTCTCATAATGCTCCTTTAAACCCAAAATTTCTTCTTGTTTCTCTTCTACTAGTCCTTGCAGGCTTGCAATTTCACTCTGTAATTGATTTACAACGCCTTGTAATGGATTGTCTTGATTTTGAATAATACCTAGGCTTGTCTCAACATCGCCAATTTCTCCTGATAACTCTGCAAGTCTAGAAATTGCAGCAGATAGCTCTGCAATTTCTGGCTCATTAACTCCCCCAATATTATTACTAACATCACCGATTTCTTTAATAATTCCTAAAAGTTTTTCCCTTTCAGCTTTCAACGACAATCCTTGCCCTGGGTCTGTCCCTCCTTCTGCCGGAGGCTCATTGATTACTGGCGCGTTATTGGCAAACACATCTCCAACGGGCTCTTCAGGCGGCTCAGGGTTTACGACTGCTAATTGATCTTTTAATTGAACAATATTTGAAACATATCCTCTTTGGGTTTCTCTATCTGACTGTCTTCTGGAATCAATGAGCGCATCTCGCTGCTTAGCGACCTGTTCTATTCTTACGGCTGTTAATTCAGCCATCGATTGATTATTGTTGGCGAGCTGGGTGCCTAGCATGCTCATGCTCTTGGATAGCTCATCACTTTGCTCCCGCAAATAGGCTCTTAGCTCCATGTAGCGGGGGTTTTGTTGATTGATCGCGTCATTAACCGCTAACATGCTTTCGTCCTGCATCTTTTGCAGAAGCTGCTGCTGATTGTCCTGATATTCCTTATATTGCTCTACGTATTCTACAAATGAATTTAAGCTTTGTTCGAATTGCTTTACATTTTCAGCACTGTTCTCGCCGAATTCCTCATTGGACTTCATGGCTGTCTGTACACCTTCAAGCATGTTCTTCTGCTGTTCGATTTCATTGGCAAGGCTTTGTGAGCTTGGTGAATAAAAGGCATACATCGTATTTTGGAAATCAATTTCTTTTTCTAAAATTCCGTCGAACTTGCTGCGAACGCCTTCTAGATCTTGCGAAACATAGCTCCAATAAAGAGTGGATACTTTGCCATTTACTTTTGCTGTGGCATTTTCAATTTCACGTAATACCTTCTCCCTATTAATGGCATTTAATTGGTCCTGTACCGTAAAGCCAAACTGCGCTTTAACCGGCTGCAGATCCTCATATGTCATAATGCTTTTTGAGAAGTCTGATGGGATATAGATGATCGCATCGAATTTTTTGTTTTTCAGACCATTAACCGCAGCACTGCGGCTTAATACAGTCCATTCATAGGATGACTCATCAGATAGGATTGACGTTACTTCTTTTCCAAAGGCCAACTCTTTTTCTGACTTTTCAGCACCCGTATCTTCATTTACAACGGCAATATTTCTTGTCTCGCTCGATCTGACAAGTAATGGATTATCACCAATTGAACTGAAGAAAAGTGTGGGCGTTCCCAAAACTAATATCATGACCACAATCATCTTAATAATATATTTCGTTTTTTCCGTCATGAAAAAATCTTCCTTTCACTTGTACATAGCGGAATTTTTATTTTAATTTCTTTTCCATTCGTCACATAATAGCCGAAGCCTGGATTGATCTCAGCTTCTTTTCTGTCATATGGCAATGTAAATAAGGTTTGGTCGGATTTCTTCATTAATAATAGAGCTTGACGAATTTGTTTGATCTCTGTTGTTAAAGAGTCGTACCCTTTCGACAGATCATTGCTGCTTCCAGCAGCGATGACATTGAATCCTAGATGACTGTAGTTTCTCATGAGTTTAGCCATTCTTTCTTGCAATTGACTATCCAGCGCCTGAGAGAATCTTGCATAACCATCAATCACGAGCATAATTGGGTCAAATCGGAGAGATATCTTCCCTTGTTGAATACCTTCCATATACTCGGCTTCACGCATGCTTAATCTTTCTTCAGCTTGGGTGATCCACTCTGTGATTTGTTCCTTCGTCTCAATATAGGAGATTCCCTCAACATCAGCATAGCTTGATAACCCCCTATCAAAGGAATCAAATAGACCGACCGTATCTATACCTCGTTCGAGGACTGTATTTAATAGAACCTTTAATACATTTGTTTTTCCTTTTTGTCCTTGTCCCATGACAATACAATGCTTGCTGTTTTCCATATTAATATCAACCGGCTTAACAAATTCTTCGTCCAAACCAATTGGTATGCGCCAATCATCTTGTCTTGCATCGATGAATTGGGTGAAATTCAATGTCGTTAAGTCTGTTGGAAGCATAGGGATTGGTTCAGGACATTGATATCCTTCATATCTTTCCTTGATTGATCGAATATTTTCCTTCACTGAATCCAATACCTCCAGATCATTCCTTCCTTCCGATGGCAGAAATACCTGGGAGAAATAAGCTTCATCTCTTTTGATAATCGCTCTTCCAGGGACTGGCTCCGGGCTGAATTCCGTTCTTCCTAAAATGGAAAAGGCTTCACTATGATCAAGTAAATAGTGAACGACTTTCATCTTTAAATTATTCATCAATGCTTGGCGAATCGAAGTCACCCTCGTAGCAGTCAGAATCATATAAATGCCCAAAGATTGCCCATCGCGGATAAACTGATTGATGAATGGCTCAATATCCTGCATTTCCTCTTTAATAAAGTCATAGTTTTCGACTGCGATAAATATGATTGGCAGCTTTTGTTCGCTTATGCTGTTAAACAGCTTAATGCTGCTGACTTCATATTCCTGCAATAGCTGCTTTCTTCTAGAAATCTCATCTTTTAGGATTCTCATAAACTTCTCTATTTTTCGTTCATCATCCATTGAGAAGAAATCCGCTGTATGTGGGAGCTGCCTTAACGGAAGCAAGGTTCCATTACCGAAATCCATTAAGTAATAATGAACTTCCTCAGGACTATACCGCTCTGCCATACTTAATAGAAGCGTCATGACTGTATAGGACTTCCCATAGCCAGAAGAGCCGAAGATGCCAATGTTTCCACCCTCTATCACATTATAGTGATGCGGCTTTTGACTTTGTTTTTCCGGTTCGTCAATTAAAGCAAAGCTGATTTCATCCTTCTCTATTGAGATATAATCTTTTCTGGACAAACGCTCTCCTAAAGGAGGCAGCCACGGACTGTTGAGTTTATTAATCGCCAGTTCCTTTTGCAATGTTTCAATTCTTCCAACCACTGCTTCAATTTCTGTTATGCTATCCTTTTTCTTGCTATCATTCGCAGTCACATCTGATAAAGGAATCAATCCAAGATCCGTAACAAAAGCGACCTCATCCTCCGCTTCTGAATGATCCTCCAAATATGGCGCACCGCTCCAGGCAGATTGGAAAAGTTCATATACTTCATTATTGCCGACCTGCAAATATCCCCGCCCTGTTACTGTAATTGAGGCAGCATCAGCATTTTTCAATATTTCCTTACTATCATTTGCATCCTGAACCTTCAATGCGACTTTAAAGCGGGCATTACTCCAGATCTGCTCATCAATGACTCCGCCAGGCTTTTGTGTAGCTAGAATAAGATGCACACCCAAGCTCCTCCCGATACGGGCAGCACTTACAAGCTCTCTGATAAATTCTGGTTCTTCACTTTTCAATTCAGCAAACTCATCTGATATAAGGAATAAATGCGGAAGCGGCTCCTCCGCCATCTTGCGCTTATATAATCCAGTGTAGTCATTAATATGATTCACCTTGTACTGGTCAAACAGGCGCTGGCGTCTTTTAAGCTCACTTCTTATCGATGCTAATGCTCTAGCGCTAAAGTTCTTACTGCCTTCTATATTTGTAATCGTCCCTAAAAGATGCGGCATGTTTTTAAAAGGCTGTGCCATGCCTCCCCCCTTATAATCAATTAGCAAAAATGCGACTTCATGGGGGTGGAAGTGAACAGCAAGTGATAATATGTAAGATTGAAGAAATTCGCTTTTCCCCGATCCTGTCGTACCGGCTAAAAGACCATGCGGCCCATGCGCCTTCTCATGAAGGTTTAAATAGACATAGTCCTCTTTACCTTTTAATCCAATTGGCACCGCCAGTGACTTTGCTGATTCTTTTGTAAGCCAATACTCAGCAATAGGCAGCTTCTCTACTTCCTTCACATTCATCATTTCTAAGAAGGACACGCTTTGTGGAATAGAGTTTGTCATACCAATCTGGTGATCCAGTGTTCTTAACATTCTGGCGTAGGGCTCATTGCTATCTTTTTGATGTGCATCCAGTATAAAGGGAATACTGACCGCTTTTTTCTTTTGAATAAGAATGTCGCCTTCATAATCATTAATGTATCTCACAAGGGTATGGATATTATCTGTCAGGTTTTCTTTTGACTCTGCTGCAAAAATAACGGAAATCCCTAAATCAGCATGCTTCCCTTCTAAATACTCTAAAATGACATGATCAGAGATTAACTGCTGGTTCGTAATAATGAAAACAATATGAGGGGAGAATTTAAGCTGTTCCTTGTCCTCCTCCAGATCACGTTCACGAATCAATTCATAGATCGATGATAAGAGTTGATCACGCGTTTGATCATTATATATAAGACCTCTTGCATGCAGGTGCGGCAGTTTAAAGTGCGGCAGCCATTTGACCCATTCCCAATCACGATATTCTTTTTCATCAAAAATAAAGACGAATCTCAAATCATGATAGCTATGGAAAAATGAAAGCTGTCCAATCATTTGATGAATTTCACTTTTCACAACCCGTTCTTTACCAATTAATCCGATTGATCCTTCTGATAAGTTTGCAACGACTGGCACACGGTCAATTTCTTTATATACTTTTTCCAGTAATTGTGATTGTTCGACCAGGTCATCCATCTCTCTATTCGCCATATCACTCGAATTCAAAGCAATTTCATAGCTTGACGGAACCGTTCCAATACCCAATCTGAATTGGAGAAAATCATCGCTTTCAAGGGTGCGTTCCCATATTCTGTCTGAAACCTCATTCGTGAAATACTTCATTCTTTCAAAGGATGGAAAATGGAAGTTTAATACATGTCTTTGTTTTTCAGCAAGCTCTTGCAGTTCCTTGCGCTTATTTTCCAAGTAAAGCGTATAAACCTTATATCTCTTTTCTTTTTTTCGCTTTTGATTGCTTCTATCTTTAAAATACTGAACAGAAGATGTCACAAGTGTCGTCATAAACATGACCATTGTGATAATAATGAAAATGCCTCTTGGCTGAATCAGCGCGACCACACCCATGACAATTAACATGACTAGCGGAGGCATGATAATTAACCATAAGCCTCTGTTCGAAACATCCGCCTCTTGTGATGGAAAGGACAAGGAGACTTTTTCCTCAGGGAGGTCATAGATCATTCTAGGTGTCCGTCGATAGGACGGATATTTCTTTCTCATTACTGATTGAGGAACCGCCATTACTGGAAGATTGATTACACATTCCTCCATACTGATTACTTCAATGACATCATCCTCAATGAACCGAATCATCATAAATGGGATAAACAGCCATTCACCTATCTTTACATGGTTATTCCCTGACTTTCTTTCGCCATTAATATATAGGTCCTGTTTATTAGAGTCTATTAGCCATTCGCCTGTTTCCTTATAGAGAGAAAATGATTGTTTCTCATATAGATCTGTGATAGCTGCTTTCCAAATATGAGCGGTTTGGTCAACAGCAGAAATCCTCACTTCCTGCTGATTTCCAACATAGTAAGTTTCTCTGCTAAGCTCTGAAGAAGTCAGCAGTATTTTTAACGTTTCATTTTGTTGTTTGAGTTCGAGTACCTCACCTTTTACAGCCTGACTAATGATCCGCCCATCTTCTGTGGAAATGACAAAACCATGCTCCACTTCTGTAATGGTTAGAGGACCCTCAGCAAAGGGGAAATTCCGTATAGTCACGGTATGTTTCACATCATTCCCTATTATCAGGCTATCTGACTGGATAGTACTCATATCAATATGCTGATAATATTCATCATAAAATATCCAAAGCATATTCATTTTATCACCTCCTGCTTATATGTGAATTAAGATTCTTTGTCGTCTTTGCCTTTGTTTTCATTTTCCTTGCTACCATTTTCTTTACTTTCATCTGCTGGTTTCTCTTCTTTGCCAGCTTCTTCTTTATTCTCTTCCGCTGGTTTTTCTGCTTCTGCTGGTTCTTCCAAAGGTTCCTCTACAGGGTTCCCTAAAACATCTTCAGACTCTTGACCTTTCAGCTCTTCTTCCAATGCTTTTATCTCTTCCTTATATTCATTTTTCTCAGATTTAATTTTGTCTAACTCCTGCTGCTTCTCTTCATCTTTCATATCTCTATCTGCTTTCACTGCTTCTTCATAATGAATCAAGGCATACATGATGAGATCTAAGTCCTCTAGTTCACGGGCCATTTTAAGTGCTTCTTCAGGTTCACCTCGTCCAATATAAATCCAATAATGAAAATAACGTTGATCAGACTGCAATGTAATCGTGTTGGAAATATTATCTTTCTGAGATTCACTCAGTGATTCATTGACTAAATAGGAGAGCGCCAATTGATATTGGATCACTTTTGGCATATCCTTTACCTTGTAATTTGATAGGCTGGTAACTACCCCACTATATTCGCTCTTCAAGAAATGCTCTTGACTGCTTACAAATGCTGCTTGCTTTGGCTGAGTGATAATCAATGAATATAATGAATAAATGAGTAATGGAACTAAAAGTATGTTCAGTCCGCCAATGGAATAACGCTGCCACTTCCATTGTTTCTTCGTTACCTTTGTAAATTGTTTTTCACTTCGTTCAATCTCTTTTAACTGTTTTTGAATTTTCGAAAGCAGCTCATGCTCATTTTCGGATTGCAGGATTTCTTCTGTCGCTTTTGATAAATCAATCGTTTGATTGAATTGTAAATATTGCTCAAATGAGTATTTATCATCTACAGACGCGGCAACTACAGCCTTGATTTCCTGCCATAATCTTTCCGGCTCCTTTTCATAAGGAGGCAGACTCTCCTTGACACCATAATGCAGAAGATGAGGCGTCATACTTTCATCAATGAGGATATTATCAGGGCATACAACCAAATGCAGCCGTGGAAAGGGATGATTAATTATTTTCTTCAATAACTGAGAGGCAAACATGTACCTGCTTCTCATATCAAGAGTTTTCAATTGGGAAAAGGTTTTAAAGTATGAAGGTTTGTGAAATTTGAGGATTAATTCGTCCTCTGTGAAGATTGTCTCTTTTTCAATGAATGAGCCTACATCATTCAGCATGCCAATTTCGGCTTCTTCATCTAGTTTGATTTTTTCTCTCTGGAACGCAAAGCTGATTGTACCCTCTTCCAAACTATATTTCGCTTCAAGTTGTTTCTCTATATACGATTGCTTCTCTTGTGACATGTCATTACTCCCTTATAAAATTTCGAGACGATCTCCTGTCGTTATCCCACAATCTACAAGCTTCTCATTTCCTGATAGTACAATTTTCTTATTACACACTCGAACCCAATAGCCTTCTCTTGGCAAATTTGAAATCGAGCGAGCCTGCCAGACGATATCAATCAAAGTCTTCACAGAATGATAATTTGATAGACGAATGTCAAAAGATTCATTGCTGTAATTTTTCAAATCAACTGTAACCTCAATATACATAAAGATCACCTCTCTATACTTGGCTGATATGTTCTATGTAGTTAATTTTCAATGTTTAAATTGCAA
The DNA here is from genome assembly GCF_030813235.1 of Cytobacillus purgationiresistens. Taxonomy (GTDB): domain Bacteria; phylum Bacillota; class Bacilli; order Bacillales; family Cytobacillaceae; genus Cytobacillus; species Cytobacillus purgationiresistens. Next base: position 25,586 of record NZ_JAUSUB010000037.1, read on the forward strand.
ATAAAGAGCGCCTTCATCTGTTTAGACTGGCGCTCTTCTTACTTCATATGACTAGATGAAGTTAACCACGAATTTGGCTAGCGATTTGGCTGTCGGCATCTGCAAGTGCATGTGAAGTATTTTTAAGCTGAACAGAAACTTCAGTAAGAAGACGTTGCATATCAACAATAGAAGGTCTTAATGAAACGTATTGGTCAGCGAACGCTCTGCTAGATTCCCCTTCCCACATACTTTGCAATTCTTCAATCATTTTGTCTAGTCGAGAAAGCTGATCCTCAACTTGAGAACTTTCATTGTTATAACGGGCAGACATACCTTCTAATTCAGCTGGTGTAACTCTAATAATTCCTGACATATAAAAACATCTCCTTTTCATAAAGTTAATTTAATTGTAAAAATACACATTCCTAAGGTCAATCAATATATTGAAAAAAATAGAAAAACAGTAAAATATAACTATTTAATAAGTATAATTAATCATTCGATTTTGGTAAATGGTTCTATTTAACCACTATTTTTTCAGAGGAATATCAGCTTCCTCATAATAAACAGTTAAAGGCTGGGTGTTTATATCGTTTATCTGATAATGGTATCTGCTAGCCATTGTATCCATCAAAGTGGTTTGGCTATTTATTGTGGATTCTTGGTTATGATGCTGTGCTAAAAGTGAATTGATCGTTTCTTCTATTAACCTTCCAGAACTTGCTTCGAGCTCTTTTTTAATACCAGAAAGCATGTCATGACTGATACTTCCAATCTTATCTAATTCATTTTTAAGCAATGTCGATTTATTGTGTAAATCAACATACGGGAAAAAACGATGCGATTTAGTAAGTTGACCCATAGCACCCTCCTTTGTTATCTCAAGTCAAAAATAGCTGAAATTTTTTGATCTTCTTGAAATAGCTGTTCAATAGAGTCCCTGATTTTCTTAATTAATTTGATACCTGAGTCTACCTCTCTATCCAAATATTGAAATATTTCTTCAAATGTATCAGCGAATAACGAGTCCAACGGCCGAATATGCTCATGGACTGTGATTCCTTTCATTTCAACATTTCCGCCAGGCAATAAATATTGATAACTTCGCGGATTGGTTTCCATCTGATTGATCGCACTGACTAACCTGCCTTTTCGATGCTGAAAATCGTCAATGAACTCTTGAGTATATAAACTCTTTAATCGACTAATCACCTCCTTTTTATCCTGATATTTATCCATACCCAGCTGATAAACCCTAACAGCTGAAGATAGATTCACTTCCACTTTTTGCAAATGGCTACCTTTTGACAAAATCATATCATTGCCTTCATACCTTCTATTGCCATCCGCCAACGCGGTCGCAACATGGGTGAGCCCATGGGCTTCGACTGCCTTGGTAAAGCCTCTAAACCAATCAAATGGTACATTAAATATATCTGTAAATTTACTTTTAATATTTCCAGCTTCCACTTTAACGGTCGCCGCAATATCTATAACCCCAACTAAATACTCACTAATATTGGGACTGCCGGGTTTTAATATGTCTTTAATTACCACTTTTCCCAAATCGCCCAGTGAACTGATCATATTTTTCACAGAACCCAGTATGTCTTTAAGATGATTCAAGACATCTTCAATCATTACAATCATCGTTGCTCCAAGGATTTTTATCAGGGATGGAATCTGTGTGCGCAGCCTTTCCAGCCTAGCCATAATTTCAACTTGGCGCAGCTGCAATAAACCTATCGCTGCAAGGAGTTTCGTCGGAACTTCAGGAACAGGAAACGGAACCGTTATCGCTCCAAAACCTAGCGGAAACATACTAAAGTGCATATCTACACCAACAAACTTCCAATCAGGTCCGTCTATCAGCTTATTCCATTCCTCGCCAATCGTATCGATCAATGTAAACAGCTCAGCGTCAATGCCTGTCAGCCCTCTATACACCCCCTGAACGCCATTCTGATTATAATAAGGAGCAATCTCTGCTAAGAACATTTGCAATTTTCGTAAATCTCCATCGGAAATATTGCCTAATGTTTTACGTAATCCTTCAAAATCAAGATCAGTATCGATGATTTCCCTCGTTCCTAAATCAAGAAAACCCCTGATGTCAGAAGCTCCGTATAACATATCTTCTTCAGCAGTGATATGATGGATGTTCTGCCCGCGTTCCTTGTAGTAGTTTTCTGCGAAAGCTTTTAGTTCTGCTGGGGGGATGGAGTAGAGCTGTTCGTTTATGTTTGGATCTATATTAAATTTTATACCCAAACTAAATTGAAATTTAGTGTCTATCATTGCTAACTGATAAACACTAGGTGGTGCATCATTAATAGCATAAACACTCGAGAATGAGTCATTCATTATTTGTAGTGTTTGAATTAAATTCCCTCCGAGCGAATGTCCGATGCCAACCTTATTTAATTCGATACTCTCTAGATGTTCCCCACTTTTTTGCCCTCTTTTCAAGTCTTCTGTTACTTTAAAGTTGATTTTCTTAGTAATCAAATCATCAAAGGTTTCTGCATTTTCAAACTGATTTTTAACTTTACCGGTAAAAATCCCAAATCCATTGTAATACCAATCTAGTGGCTCTCCTTCACCACTGTCCTCTGAATGTTCACTGCCTCTTGTAATCGTGTATGATTGATTGATTCCTTCAATAGGATTATAAAAATGAATTATTGTACCATCAAAACCTGAATCTTTTCCTGCATCTTTTTGCTCTTTAAGCTCTTTAATATCATCAGAATGATATACTGTAATTTCAACCGGCAAATCCTTGCCTGTTTCTTCTATATAGATCCTTCTGATTTCCTCTTCGGAAATTTTTTCACTCTTTCCATATTCTAGTTCAGTGATTCTTGCAAGCAAAATATTCGTATTCAATATCTCCTCATTACTCATATTTATCACCTATACTTCGCTAATCAATAAATTCAACTGTTTTCATCATCTTTAAGAATTTCTCTTTAATATGTTCTTGGTCTGGTGTACATTCTTTATCAAAGTCTAAACATGAACTTCTGGCAACAAATCTTAATGCTTTATCGCTATTATTTGGTTTTATAAGGCTGAAATAGTTATAGGCCTTTTCCTCTTCAACTTCAAACATATGCTCAGCGTAATAATAAGTCTTTCCTTCATGTTCAAATTCTTCGTATTCACCTTCATAATTTGTATATCTCGATAACTTTTTCAAATATAGATCTACATCTCCAGAAACCATTTCTGAATCAAAATTAATTGTATAGTAAAAGGCAAGATTTTCATCTCTAACATTTTCCGAAAAGTTGAATGTTTCATAAACATCATGGTTTTGTTCATAGCCTACTTTTGAAATAATTGCATTCTCTGGGAACAACATTGTGTAGGCATCAGTCTTGGATTTAAACAGATAATACTCATTTTCTTCCTCCTCAGTAGAAACAAGAAAATCTCTCGTAAACTCTTCTTGAGATGCTCGTGCCTCAGATTCAGAATTCACTTCTTTCCCCTGATCATCATTTTCATTCATTCCACAGCCTCCTATCAGCAGCAGTGTCATTAATAACCCTAGGTATTTTAAATGTTTTTTCAACCCTTGATCCCCTCTCGAGTATCTTTATGTATCTTGGATGAGGTTTCATAAAAAAGTAAAAATTCACTCCTTATTTATTACCATGGAGTTCCAGTTACGTCAATTGACCAAAGAATATTGTCGAATTTTGTCTGTTAAATTCAACCTATAAAATAACTAATAAACTCTAAGTTTCTTAGGTTAAAAGATTCATATCCTTTTTACACCCATGGAATTTATTTACACAAAAAAGAAATAGCACCCTATAATAATTATTATTTGACTATATTGATAGGTATTTTTAATCATTTTTACTTTATCCTGTTTAAATAAATCTTAAACCTATTTTTTGAATTTTTTCGATTATTTTTAAAGGGTAATATTTCACTTTAATAAATATAATGTTTTAAATAAGAGTAATTTTACATAACTAAGTGTGAATTATTGGCTGCAAAAAGTCAGATGTAGCCCTCACTTATATTTAATAATCAGCATTATTATGTACCGCCCTTATAATGAATTGTGTATGATTACCCACGCTTCTTGAAGCATTCTTTGCTCGAAAGCAATAAGACTCATTGATAGAACTTATTCCAAAATTGCACAGATTTTATCAACATAAAAATTTTTCCTCCAACTCCGCTTTTTTCAAGCTACAATTTGTACGATTGTCTGTACATGTAGTATCAATTACATATCTAATGGCTTGTTCGCTATTTTTGGATTTTATAAAACTTAAATAACTAATGTATTCAATACCTTGTTTACTTACATTAGTTGCATAATAAAATGCTTTGTTATCATGTTCAAAAAGTTTCATAATTACCATCAAAGCCGGCATATGAAGATAAACTTTCTAAATATATTTCCGAATCATCTGTTAAAACATTTTGATTATAAGTAATTTTATAATAAAATGAGAGATTTTCTTTTTTTACTTGTTCTCCAAAACTAAAAGTCTCGAATACATCCTGATTACTTTCAAATCCAGCTTCTGATACCTTTGCATCTTTAGGAAACCACATCGTATAACCTTCAGTTTTGGATTTGAACTGATAAAAGCCTTCCTCTATCTCCTCTGGTGATTGAAGAAACTCACGTGTGAATTCATCTTGATATGCTCGTGTTCCAGGTAAATTCTCCCTCTCACAGGCTATTAGTAGTATAATAAGAGAACAAATGAAACGACCCTTCAAAAAAAACCTCATTTTTTTCACTCCGTTCCTTTGGTAAAAATAAATTCCCAATCTATGTTTTTGTTTTGTAAAGATTATGGGTAGAAAATAAAGTAAATATATTCACTTCAAGGTTGTTTTTTACACTTTTGCAAAAAACAGGATAATTTACCTATCGACTCACCTGTAAAAATAAGTATTTTTCATCATTATGACAAAATTCTTCCATGATATAGTAAAAAGGATTGTTATTTTATTGAATTTTTAAATTTCAATACTCATATCGGTGAATAAGTGATTACTTACCCTAGTCTTATTCATCTATAAAACTTTTAGGTTTGTTATGTACTCGAGGATATTTCTACATAGCTTTATTTCAACCATTAGCCGCAATCACATCATTGTATATCCTCGTGCTGCTCATATATTTTGCATAATTAAGAGGTGATGATATGTCATTAAGTTATTATTATAGTCTTCTTCAAGAGAAGAAAAGACAGCTTTCCAGACTGCAGTCATGCAACAGTCAACTGCTTGGCAACCAGCAAGAGTTTTCCCACTATAAATCTACTGTTACAAAGCCTGAGCTTTCTTCTACAACCTGGCAGGGAACTTTAGCCAGCCAATTTGAAGATATTCGAACTGACCGAATTCTCAACAGCTTTCAGGATATTGAATCAAACCAATTCAGCGATGTGTTCTCTTCACTTAATTCGAAGATGCAACTAATTAGGCAGGAGATTTCTTCCATCCAGCAAACGATAGCTTACCTTGAAGCTGAAGCTGAAAGAGAAAAAAATGATAAATAAGGACATCTGGAATTCTGACAAGGAGGTGCCCCATGAGTAGTGAAATAAAAATATTGAAAAATGACGTTGATGAAGCACTATCAAAACTGCAATCCTCTACTAATGCTCTTACCACTTCGCTTCCAGCTTCTATTGGCAGCAACAATGTATTAGATACAGTCAAAAAAATGAATCAGCTGAATCAAGCATTGAACCAAGTAGCAGAAGCTTATAAAGCCTTATTGCAGCAAAATGAAGAATCTACACGTCAATCGGTTGAATTTATGGCTGAAGCGGATAAACAAATCTCTTCCTTTATTAAAATGCAGTAAGGAGGTCCATTCAAAGAATGAAAACATTAGAAGTCGAATCATTACATTCTGGGATTGAAGAAATACTTGAAAAATTAAATTCACAAAAAGAACAGGTCAAGCAAATCGAAGCCTCTGTTGAAGGAATTATCACTCTAAATGATTCTTTAAAGGGCCAAGGCGGGCAATCCATTAGATCCTTCTATCAAGATTGCCATCAGCCTTTTTTATTATTCTATCAAGATGTAATGAATGAGTACGTATCCTCGCTAAAGAATGTAAAAAGTACACTCCATTCATTTGAGCCATCGCATAATGGCTTTATTAGCCAAAGCTTTTTGCAAGGAGATTTATGCAGCGGCCTAAATAAAACAAAAGAAATCACAGCCGACCTCACGAATGAGGCAAACATGACAATCGCTTCTGTCCAAGATATTGTAAGCCTGCCAAAACTGCGAGATAATGACGTTATTAACCAAGTAAATGAAGCAAAAAAAAATGTAGATCAGACAGTGGAAAAGCTCCATCATTTCGATAATCAACAATCCCAATCTCTGAATAATGTCGAACAAGATATTCAAATCATGAATACTTACGTTCAGCAAATCCAAACCATGTTCAACAATGGATCACTTTCTGTTGCTACATACAGTCCAAATAGTTTATATTCCATTCCACCTGATCAAGAAATGGGAGCGGCCAACCCATTCAGCTCTTTTGCGAGTCACCCCCGTGTGACTAGTAACGGGGTTGAAGCAACTGACACGAATGGTTTAAATATGCAGTGGGATCCCACCCCTACTCTAGGTGTGAACTTTGATCAATGGAAGGATCAACCGATCAACGCAGGAGCGAATTTAGGGATTGCTGTAACAACAGCCTATGGTGCCGCCAAACGTGTCAACCTTGCAAGAAAAGGGTTTGGGATTACGAAAACTTACAGAACAACCGCTCAAGGCGTTCGCAAACCTGTTGTTAAAATCGATAAACCAGAACTTGGCGGCTTTAAAAAGAAAACCTACTCAGGTACAAACGTAACCAATCATCCTAAACTAAATAAGCTAATAGATCCAATGGCAAGTGTAAAAGATTCATTTAAATGGGCAAGCAACAAACTTGGCTATCTCGGTGTTGGTGTAACTGTCACAGGCGATATCGTTCATGGTGTGCAAAATAACCAATCTGGCAGTGAAATAGCAGGTAATGTTGTTGGTGACGTAGCTATTGCAGGCGCATCAATTGCAGCATCTGCTGCTGCTGGAGCTAAAGTTGGTGCTATAGCTGGAACATTTGGGGGACCTGTTGGAGTTGCCGTTGGCGCAACTGTAGGAGCTATCGTTGGTATCGGTGTTACAACCTTGTTAAGTGACGTTAAATTTATGGATGTTGATGGCGACGGCAAGTCTGATTCGGTAGGAGATGCGATTAAGAAAGGCACGAAAGGCATCATCGACAAAGTCGGTTCTTGGTTTAAATAATAGATTAAGAGGTGTAGTAGTTGAAAAAGCAGCAAGAAATAGACAGTATTACATTATCCTATTTAAACTTCCAGACACCCAAGGAAAATAGGGGAAATATTATTGTGTTCTTTCTTATTTTCCTTGACCTTCTGGGGCTATTCCCAATCTTGTCTGAACCCTTCTCCAGTCAATATTTTTGGGCCGCATTTATTCCCGTAGCATTCATGCATATATGGGCATTGCTTTACATAATTGCTCCTTACAAGTTTGAACGCACCTATTATTTGTTCTTTGGTATATATGGAATTGTGAATACCTATGTATTTTCCCTATCCATCCAGAAGTTTTTAAGTAACTATATTTTAACTAATACTGTCTTACCAATAATCATTGGCCTTTTTCTATTCATAGGATTAATAATCATAATAAATTGGGCTAATCTGAAATTATTACGCTCTGGAACCTATGCCAATCTTCAGAAGAAAGGTACCAAAGTAAACACTTCACCAATCATAGCTGCCTCTGGACTAGGCTATATTCTTGGGCAGTTGATACTTGCTTTCGTCTATAGCGATTCATTGATCATAATGGTTTTCATTTTTGTATTATCGATTCTTTCTGTTGTAACAGCATACTTTAGCGTTTTCATTCATCGATATATATTCATTCAAAAAAATGAAGTGGCTGTAAAAAAATTATATCCCGAATTTGGACTGCCAAAGTCAGAGAGAAACAGCAAATACTTATAGTTTAATCTAATAAAAAAATGAAGGTAGGCTCCCACAAGAAGAATTTCAAGGAGGACTATTAATGGAACTTATATTATCAAGGAAAGATCTATGCATTCTCATGAATGTATTAGGAGCTAAAACACTGATCGGTATTGCTAACCCATTCACACAGCATACCAATGAAGAGATGGAGCTAGAATGGGAAATGACTTTTAAGAAATTAAATAGCATGGGGCTCGTTGATCTTATTGATGAAGAACTTAAATTTGACGAGCCTTTTATTCAGTCCATGTGGGTCTTAGCTAGAACAAATGTTGTTGTTGAAACGCTTACTGATGATGAACAAAGTCTGTTCTATTTTAGTGACCATTCGGTTATCCAATGTTTACAGGTAAATGACGATGATTATAAGGTATATATTCATCACACACCTGATTGGACTTGGAATCATGTCATTATTCCTAAAATGCTTATGGGAATTGAGAATATACCTGTGCGTTTTACTCGTTCATTACTAGTGGACCCTCAAGATTACAATATCTATTGCGAGAATCTTCGTGTACACAATCAAGAGGAACTTGCAGAATTAAACAACTTAGACCATGATCATTTGATGTTGAAACAGTTCAATCGTTCACTTCAAAGGAAGATATATAATAGTAGATTGATGATGTTTTACCGCAACAACAACCAATGGAATGTGGAAGGAATTCATGTACTCTCCTCTCCTTCGTTTAACTGGACGTTAAAAATGATCAATCGAAACGGCCAAGAATTATTAGAGGCGAAACAGTCTGGCGGTGCGAACTTAATGAATGAGATTTTGGATGTTATTAAGCGAGCTAAAGTGGAGCAAACAGCATAAAGCTATGAAAGGCGGATTGTTACCATATGTTTTTCGATACTAAAAGGATTAAAAAATCCCCTATTACATTCTACGGTGTAAGTACTTTATCAAATCATGGAATAAGCGACGATGAGCACAACGAATATGTTGATATTATTGGAGATTTAGACAACGTTGAAATGGTGTTTGATATTGCTAGAGAAGATTGGAATCCAGAGCAGCTCAAAGAAATGGAAGAAAAGATTAAGCACTTAAATTTATCTGATCCAATTTTTATTGTAAATGAAATAAATGCAAAAGAGATTGAAAATGCAGTAAAAGCATTAAAAAAAAAGCATAGATGGAAAGATTTATTCGGAACACTTACTATGGAAGACTATATGATAGTAGAACACCACGCAATTTTCAAATTAGATCAAGCTGTTACCTATAAAGATAATGCAGATGACGTGGTTACATTTCTTGAATGTGAGCTTGAACGAGAAAGAAATAAAAAATCAGCTAAGTAATACATTTTGCGAGAATCTAGAAGGCTCAAACCCTAATATCGGGATTGGGTCTTTTAGTGTTTGAGCATTCATTGAAAAAGTTTTTCTAAGATTGCTGGATTAATTTTTTTTATTCCGGACGATTATCTCATCCTGCCGAATTATTCGTATTTTCGCCAGATTTGTTTAGTTTTCGCCGGATCATCCCGTTTTTCACCGGATCAAAAAGCATCAATATAAAAACTTCTCCCTCTGACTCCTTATTAGTTAAAAAATTCGAACTGAATTTTTCTCTCTATCTAATATTTTCGCTTTTAACGAAGCTTTTTTCGTTAAAATAGGTTTAAGTTTTCGTAATTTCGGGTAAAAGAGTATCGGGTTTTTCTAGTTTTTTCAGGGCTTGAATATAAAACAGAGAATTTGAAATTAGAATGGGGGTTCTTTCAATTCAAGAAGAAGAATACATAAAATTTGTAGAGCAATCTCCTGATGCAACGATACTTTTGCAAGATGGAGTCATCCTCTATATAAATGAGCTTGGATCAACACTATTTGGAGCTGCTCAAAAAGAGGAATTAATCGGAAACGGGCTGTTGGAGTTTCTCTCCACTGAATATTTTATTGAGTTTAATAGAATGATTGAAACCATTAATAAGGGCGGAACAGTACCATTTTATGAAGTGACGCTTTTTAGAGTGGATGGAACGCCTTTTGAGGTAGAGATTAAAGGGATCTTAATTTCCATTCAACAAAAACCCGTTATCTATGTAATTTTAAGAGGAGTGGAAGAAAAGAAAAAGACCCAGCAATTTCTGCTACAGTCAGAGAAACTGTTGATTGCCGGACAGCTTGCAGCCGGAATTGTTCATGAGGTTAGGAATCCCCTCACTGCCATTAAGGGATTTCTTCAATTAGGCCAGGATCAATTTGATGAAAAGAAAAACAAATTTTATATCGAAATTATTCAAACAGAAATTGAAAGGATCGAATTGATATTAACTGAATTATTAACTCTTACTCGGCCTCGGGACAGTCAGATGGAGTGGAATGCAATCCCTACTATCATTGGTGAAGTGGTTACGTTGATTGATACCCAAGCCATTATGAATAATGTTGATATTCAAGTCATAATAGAGGATGATGCGCCTCTTGTTTACTGTGACAAAAATCAGCTTAAACAAGTATTTATTAATTTGATCAAAAACAGCATCGAAGCCATTAGCACAAGCGGACATATCATAATAAAAGGAACTGTAGAGAAATCATGCTTGCAATTACTATTTATTGATTCCGGTCCAGGCATCCCCGATCATCTCATCAAACGAATTGAAGAACCTTTCTTTACTACAAAAGAAAACGGAACAGGCCTTGGACTCATGGTATGTAAACAAATTATAGAAAGCCATAAGGGAAATCTTTCTATCCAAAGCGGGAATAATGGAACGACAATAAAAATTCTTCTACCTATACATGAAAACCACATAAACTTATAATTATTTAAATACATATCCAATTAAAACACTTCATCGCTTTGCTCTCGGCACTGACAAATATAAGACACGGTGAAGCAGGACACCTCTCAATCCTGCTATTCCATTATCAACGGCTTTTCTCCTTTATTTTCACTTTCAATAGGTTTCCTTTATAATCCTTATACTTATCAGAAGCTTCTCCTGAGGTTAAAATGATTATATGAAAGCAAAAGGAGATGGCATATTGGGAAAAAATCGCGATATTAAACACAAATGGACAGTGAGCCCGCAAATGGTTAGTCCAATTCATAAGGCTGGAGCTGTTCTTGAGCCTGGTCATTGGGGAAAGCATGATCCTTTTCTGTTAATGATGGACGATACTTTTCAAAAAGGCGCGTTTGATGTCCACCCTCATCGGGGCATCGAGACGATTACGTTCGTAATTGATGGCAAAATTGATCATTATGACAGTGCTAGTGGCGGAGGAACACTTGAAGCAGGTGATTTGCAATTCATGACAGCTGGAAAAGGAGTCGTTCATAACGAAGCTCCCCCAGAGGGCAGTTCTGTCCATCTGCTTCAGCTATGGGTTAACTTGCCAAGTGAATCCAAAATGACCGCTCCTCGCTATCAAAATTTGCGGGGGAAGGATATGCCAGTACGCAAAGAAAGAGGAGCAGAAATACGCGTTTATTCGGGCACATCCGATCAAATAGTATCGGATACCCTTAATTATGCACCAGTTACCTTTGTAGAAATGATCATTGATTCTTGCGCTTCTATCTCGCAAGATCTTCCTGATAGTTATAATGGCTTTATCTATGTTCTTGAAGGAAGCGGCATATTTGGAGAAAATGAGATACAGGCTGCAAAAGGTGATGCCATGCAAATTGATTTTGGAAGTGGCAACGATTCATCGAGCATCAAAGTATCAGCAAATGAGAAATTGCGCCTCGTTCTTTTCGCGGGTGAACCGTTAAATGAACCTGTTGTTGCACGCGGTCCCTTTGTCATGAATACGGAAGAACAGATTATGCAAGCCTACCAAGATTATCGTGAAGGAAAATTTGTAAAATAGACTAGAGCCTCCTTTTTAAATAGGAGGTTTATTGGTTCTCCCATGTTTCATCTAAGACGCAACAAAATCTCCTCCATTCACATGGATGGTTTGGCCGGTGATATAGGAGCCATCATCAGAAGGTGCAAGCTCATATGGTTGCCCGCCCCTTTTCATCGGGTATAATAGCGACCTTATCCTTTAATTTTCTCGTTCCGATATATTTGGGGTTATCGTATATGGGACGCGGCACCATTAAATACTCAAGTCCCGGCTGTCTATATTGTTGCTGTGGCGGAAAGGTAAACGGCACTTCTTGGCATTTTACCTCTTCCCATAATATTTCTGATTCATCTTCTCCCCTCCCTCCATTACTATATTCAGCCCCGTTTATGCGATGATAACATTAAAGGATGCTTCCCGCATATAGCGGAAAGCATCTTACCTAAACCTGTTCAACTATCTTCGCTTCTTGACGTCTCACAAAGTTTACGACTAAGTACACTAGTGGTGTAATGCAAATGGATGCAATGAATTTAAAAGCATATTGTGAAAGAATGAGACCGCCTAGTACGGTTGTCGGCATCGTGCCATAGAAAGCAATTGTAATGAAGATCGTAGTATCTACTAATTGGCTAATCATTACTGACACATTATTGCGCAGCCACAATTTCTTCCGTCCATGTCTATTTTTCAGTTTATTAAAAACATACACAACTAGGTTTTGACTGATGGCATAGGAAATCAAGCTGGCAAGTATGACACGGAAGCTCCCGCTTAATATCGTCTCAAAAGACGCTTGTTCAGCGAAAACAGGTGCAGCTGGCAGATTGATCGTAATGAGGATAAAAACAATCGCAAGCACTTGTGTCATCAGCCCTGCTTTGACAGTTCTCCGCCCCTCTTCTTTTCCATAAACCTCAACAATGACATCGATAATCGGGTAGGTAAAAATGTATATGACAACAGCAGCCGGAAGAATGGCAAGGTCTCCAATGCTAAAAAGCTTTACAGCTACAATATTTGCTAAAATGAGCAATCCTACATAAATGCCATTTAAGTATAAAATCATGTCAATCTCCTATCGATTATCTACTTTTTCTGGATAGAGATCATGATTCATCAATCGGTAATCAGCCATCTCTTCATATTTTGTTACTGGTCTCCCATAATTGCACCATGGGTCAATCGAGATGCCGCCACGCGGTGTGAATTTCCCCCAAACCTCAATATATCTTGGATTAAGCAAATTGATTAGATCGTTCATTATGATATTGACACAATCCTCATGAAAATCGCCATGATTTCTGAAGCTAAACAAATAAAGTTTGAGAGATTTGCTCTCTACAATTTTCTGATCCGGTACATATGAGATATACATAGTCGCAAAATCAGGCTGCCCTGTAATCGGACATAGACTAGTAAACTCCGGACAATTAAACTTCACAAAATAATCACGGTTGCTGTGAAGGCTGTCAACTGCCTCTAACACCCCGGGGGCATAGTCAGACGGGTATTGTGTATGTTGGTTCCCCAATAGTTTTAAATCATTTAATCCTTCTTCACTTTTACGGCCAGACATAAAAAAACCTCCTCGAATATATGTATCCCAACACTTTTCGAAAGAGGCTCATTCTATTTCAAACCAATGAAGAAACTAGACGGAATCAGCACTTTAACTGGACAAAAAAAGCCACGTCCAGTATGGACATGGCGTATCGTCATGTTTCCATAGTTTTTTATAGAGGGTTTGTAGCTATGAACCTCTCCCGACTGTGTTCGGGTATCAACTTATACAATATTATAGAATCATAGAAGAAACGTCAATTGAAATTTCACTAAAAGTATTAATAGTGAAAATTATGTTGCATAGATCTCATTGCCATCATATTCATCACGAATTTCACCGACAATTTCTTTTAAAATATCTTCCATAGTCACAAGCCCGAGAGTAACACCCTTTTCATCTGTCACAATCGCTATATGTGTGCGGCTTAGCTGCATCTTCAAGAAGACGTCCTTAATTGAAATTGAATTCTTAAAGCGCGGGACATCATGGATAAAGTCATTGATGCTGCCTTCTCTTCCCGCTGCTATACTTGTGAGCATCTCTTTTGTATTAATGAAACCGATAAAGTCATCCTTAGGATTTTCAGCGTCCGTCACTGGGTAGCGAGTATATGAATATTCATCAATCACATTAATCATTTCGTCTAGAGCCATGTCCTTTTCAATCGTAACCATGTTAGCCCTTGGAATCATAATATCATTTAAGTAACGCCCGTCAAATGCAAAAATATTTTCTAAATAGGCTAGTTCGGTCTGATTGATCTCGCCGCCTTCAAAGCTTTGTGTCACGATCAGCTTTAATTCTTCCTCAGAATGGACTGTATCATGACCAGCCGGCTTTACGCCAAATATTTTAAGAAGCAGTTGTGCCGAACCATTTAAAATTCGAATGAAAGGACTCATTATTTTCCCAAACCAGAATAAAGGCGGCGCCAAGATCAATGTCATTTTTTCAGCATACTGAATTGCCAGCGTCTTCGGTGCAAGCTCTCCAATCACAACATGTAAAAATGTAACGATTGCGAGCGCTATGAAATAAGAGAGCACAGTTGCTATGGCTGCTGGAACATTAAATTCATCAAATACAGGCTCCAGGATCTTTTGTACAGTTGGTTCCCCTAACGCACCAAGCACTAAAGCCGTAATCGTAATGCCAAGCTGACAAGCAGATAGATAATAATCTAGATCATGCGCCACTTTTTTCGCTAACTTTGCTTTCTTATTACCTTCTGAAATCAGCTGATCAATCCTTGACATTCTGACTTTCAAAATCGAGAACTCAGCACCTACGAAGAATGCTGTAAGAAGAATAAAAACAGCGACTAAAAATAAATTTAATATGATTATACCGTCCAATTATTTCCCTCTGTTATGAGGGATTCACCTCCAAGATGATTAAATAAATTAATGATTTGCTTATTCTGCTATTTCGGTCTCAGCATGCTGATGGAATACAACCTGTTTAATCTGGTAATTATCCATTTCAGCAACTGTCCATTTATGTTTACCATCTATAATCTCATCACCATGTTGAACAATTTCAAGGTTTTTGAATTGAACCCAGCCGCCAATGGTATCTATCTCTTCACTGTCTTCGAACACCAGGCCAAACCGGTCCTCAAGCTCCTCCAAAAGTACACGGCCATTAATCGTATATTGATTGTCAGCTAATTTGCGAATATCCGCCACTTCATCCTCATCGAATTCATCGCGAATTTCACCAACAAGCTCCTCTAATACATCCTCCATTGTTAAAATACCGGAAGTACCACCGTATTCATCCATGACTACAGTCATATGCACTTGCTCCTGCTGCATTTTCAAAAGCGCATCTTGAATACTTGTTACCTCTACAATAAAAGGCACATCACGAACGTATTCTTCAAGCTTGCCTTCTCTTCCAGAAACGATATGGCTGAGCATCTTTTTCGCATTCACAATCCCGATGATTTTATCTTTATCTCCCTCTTCTACAACAGGGTATCTCGTATAATTATTCTCATCCAAAATACTGATAATTTCATCATAGCTCATATCCTTATCTATTGTGACAAGGTCTGTTCTCGGTACCATAATATCCTTGGCTACACGTTGATCAAATGAAAAGACGTTTTCCATATACTTCAGTTCCGTCTGATCTATCTCTCCGCCTTGAAAGCTTTGAGCCATGATGATCTTCAGCTCTTCCTCAGAATAAGCTTGTTCGTGTCCTGCCGGCTGTACACCAAACGAACGAAGGAGCACACGTGATGCACCATTTAACGTTTGAATGAACGGGTACATAATCTTACCGAACCAATAAAGAGGTGCAGCAAGCAATAAGGTCATTTTTTCCGAGAATTGGATTGCCAATGTCTTCGGTGCCATCTCGCCAACAACCACATGCAGATAAGTTACTAGAATGAAAGCTATGGCATAAGATGCGATTGAAGCTGTTGCATCAGATACGTCCAACCATTCAAAGACAGGATACATAAGGCTCTTAACTGCTGGTTTCCCTAACGCACCCAATCCTAATGCAGTAACCGTAATACCGAGCTGGCACGCAGATAAATAGTAATCGAGATCAGTTGCTACTTTTTTAGCCAGTATCGCCTTTTTGTTTCCTTCAGCAATCAATTGATCAAGCCTTGACATACGGATTTTAACTACGGCAAACTCAGAAGCAACGAAGAACGCCGTTAAAGCAAGCAATATCACGAGTAAAATAAGATTTGTAATGGTAATTATGTCCAATTATTTCCCCCAACCTGAGGGATTCACCTCCAGAAATAGTTACAGTAAAGTCAATAGTTTCATTAAATTTGTTAATTCATCTTCAAGTGTGCTAAAAACACGTTGTTTTTCATCTTTTGGAAATTCTTTCAACTTCTCATCCCAAAGATTAAGCTTTCGCTTCAAGCTATCAATTTCGTCCTGAACTTCAATTACAATCGTTTCTACCCCTTGTGTATCTTGCTGATGAATGATTCTCTGAATCTCAGAAATAGACATTCGCTGCTGTTTTAGATACTTTATCCTTTTTAGCGTTTTTAAAACATCTTCAGGGTATAAACGATAATTTGAAGAGGATCGCTCTACATGCAGCAAATTGCATTGCGTGTAGTAATCAATCGTCCTTGAAGTTAATCCGCTTAATTTCGCCACTTGACCAATTCGCAATATCGCCTTCCCAATGTCCATTCCTCCTCTTTAAGTACACTTATTAATTTTTATCTATTTATAATTCCTTCGTTTAACTTCTCAAAGTAATACGTTTCACTTTTAACTATTCATTAAGGAAAAAATGAAATTATATATAAAAGTAATCTGATTTCTTTCATTCCTATCAAACTATTACGTTATAGTTATAATGAAATTATATAATGAAGTATAGGATGAAATCAAGGAAATACATATGGAAGGAATTGGGGAATGAAGTTTATTCAAGCCAATGGATGGGATTGCCTTTTTAATGCTTGTTGTTGACTATTGGTCACCACCTAACGTTGAGCTTTATCCCGAATAACTATCTAACGAGCAAAAAAAACCATCCGAGAGCATTTAAATCTCGAATGGCTTCCTGTTTATGGTTTAAGTTTTATATCCCATATAGGTCAATTATGCATTGAATCCTAAAATGGCCTTAGGCTCAAGGAACTCCTCAATTCCAAAGTCTCCCCACTCTCGGCCGATACCTGATTGCTTAAATCCTCCAAATGGAGCAGAGAAATCAGGTCTCGGATTATTGATTTGTACTTGACCAGCACGTATGCTCTTCGCCACTTTTTGAAGCGTTTCTTTGTCTTTTCCGTATACATAACCAGCTAAACCATAGATGGTATCATTGGCAATTTCAATTGCTTCATCTAGATTATCGTAAGTGATGATGGACATCACTGGACCAAAAATTTCTTCTTGTGCGATGGTCATATCATTCTTCACATCAGTAAAGACGGTGATTTTTGCAAAATAACCTTGCTCAAGTCCTTCTGGCTTTCCTGTACCACCAGCAACAAGGGTAGCCCCCTCATCCATTCCTTTTTTAATATAGGACTGAACAGATTTCCATTGATCTTCATCAACAATTGGGCCAACTGCGATATTTTTATCCTGTGGGTCTCCAACTGGAAATTTCGATATGGCTTCTTTTACCGCTTCAATGAACTCATCGTGCATCGCTTTTGGTACGAGTGTCCGAGTAGCTGCCGTACATACCTGACCTGTATTCATAGCTATATTGGCAACGGCTGTTTTGGCCGCTCCCTTCACGTCCGCATCATCTAAAATGACGAGTGGAGATTTTCCACCTAATTCAAGTGAAACCTTTTTGATGCTTTCCGCTGCATTCTCCATGATTTTCTGGCCTACATCTCCAGACCCTGTGAACGAAACGAAATCAATATCAGGGTGTGAGCTAATGCCATTTCCAATCGTTGAACCTGAACCCGTAACAAGGTTGAAAACACCCTTAGGCAGACCAGCTTTTTCGAAAATCTCAGCTAGAAGTATTGCGGCAAATGGGGTATTGGAAGCCGGTTTTAAAATTACAGTACTTCCTGCTGCAAACGCACTTGCTAGCTTGGTAGATGTCTGGTTGGTTGGGAAATTCCATGGTGTAATCAATCCCGCTACACCAATGGCCTCTTTTCGAATTAAGGTATTGCCGCGTTCCTCTTCGAATTTGAACGATTTCAGTTCCTTTGCTGCTTGTTTGAAATGCTGCAGACCCATTTGGTAATGAACAGCCTCACTTCGCGAAACAGGAGATCCTAACTCTTCTGTAATAACCTGGATAATATCATCTTTTCTATTTTCATATTCATCTGCTATTCTTTCTAAAAGCTCAATCCGCTCATCAACGGATGTTTGCGAGAACATTGGGAAGGCATCCTTAGCTGCCTGAACCGCACGATCCAAGTCCTCCTTCGTTCCTGAGCTAATCTTACCGATGACTTTTTCAGTAGCTGGATTAATCACGTCTATCGTTTCAGACCCAGTAGAATTGGTCCACTCTCCATTAATAAAGTGCTGTGTAAGTTTGCGCATTTATAATCAAGCTCCTTTGTTATTTTGTCTATATTTAATGCATTCCCTTGTTGTTTGGAGGTAAACATAGATTTGATGGGAATGATTTCATTTTTGTTAGGTAGGGCTGGATTAGAACATTGGATTGCTGGATTTGATTGAGATCATGTTCTAATTGGCGGATTGCAACATGATTTTGCGGGATTTCATTGAAATCATGTTCTAATTGGCGGATTGCAACATGATTTTGCGGGATTTCACTGAAATCATGTTCTAATCGCTGGATTGCAACATGATTTTGCAGGATTTCATTGAAATCATGTTCTAATTGCTGGATTGCAACTTGAATTTGCGCGATTTCACTGAAATCGTGTTCTAATCGCTGGATTGCAACTTGAATTTGCGCGATTTCACTGAAATCGTGTTCTAATCGCTGGATTGCAACTTGAATTTGCGGAATTTCACTGAAATCATGTTCTAATCGGTGGATTGCAACTTGAATTTGCAGGATTTCACTGAAATCGTGTTCTAATCGCTGGATTGCAACTTGAATTTGCGCGATTTCACTGAAATCATGTTCTAATCGGTGGATTGCAACATGAATTTGCGGAATTTCACTAAAATCATGTTCTAATTGCTGGATTGCAACATGAAATTACTGAATTTCACTGAAATCATGTTCTAATCGTTGGATTGCAACATGAATTTGCTGAATTTCACTGAAATCATGTTCTAATCGCTGGATTGCAACATGATTTTGCGGGATTTCACTGAAATCGTGTTCTAATCATTGGATTGCAACATGATTTTGCGGGATTTCATTGAAATCATGTTCTAATCGCTGGATTGCAACATGAATTTGCGGGATTTCACTGAAATCATGTTC
>NZ_JAUSUB010000038.1 GCF_030813235.1 Cytobacillus purgationiresistens
TAAAGCCGGTTTCCCCTTTAGCGTAAGGAAAACCGGCTTTTATATTCCAAAAATTGTCTTAGCGTATATTTTCGTTAAAATGTTGGCTGTACCCCTAAAGGGGTGTTTTTTATGTCCAAACGAATAAGAACTTCTAAAATTGAAAAGTGGATTAAAGGAGGTCGTGGGTCTGGTATAGGTGTGGATTATAAACCTTGGTTAAACATTCAAGATGTTTCCTCATTAGGAAGGTCCACACGTTTAAGAGGCATTAAAACCAATAGGCAACACGAGTTTTTATCAGATTTAGAACGAAACTACTTTTATATAACTGAATATTCGGATTTTATTGTAGATATTCGAGAGCAATATCCTTTATTACCGTTGGAAGAAACAATTGTCATTGCAGATGAACTAGGTATTAAGCATCCTACCGATCCTAAAACAAATGAGCCAGTTGTTATGACAACGGATTTTTTATTAACCGTAGATAAAGGTGACGGATTAGTTGAGCTTGCTAGAACTATCAAAATGAAAGACGAGCTGTTAAAAGAGCGTGTCATTGAGAAATTTGAAATTGAACGTGTGTATTGGGAAAGAAGACAGATTGATTGGGGTATTGTAACGGAGCTAGAAATCCCGAAAGAAATGGCTAGAAACATTAGCTATATTCATGATTATTACAGCTTGGAGCATTACGATGCTTTTCAAAATTTAATTTCTCAGCACATCGAAAATTTAGCTATGGGCCTATTACAACGCTTTTTAACTAACAATGAAAGCATAAGAGCGATTACAAATGAATTTGATAAGGACACGCATATGCCGTTAGGCAGTGGTATGACACTATTTTATCATTTACTCGCTACTAAAACGCTTCGTATTGATATGTTAGAGCCATTAAACGTAGAGCAACCGCTTGTCATTATATGTTAATGGTGAATTAGCGGATTTTAAAGAAGTATTAAATGAGTTATCAAGGACTTATTTTGTAGAAAGTGTGGATGCATATGTTGGAGAATTAACGGACATAGGAGAGCGTTCATTTGCGTTTTTAGATGATGGCGTTACCCCTAGGAAGTATATAGTGGTATATGTAAAACTAAGGAACGGAAAAGAAGTTGCATTATTAGAAGTTGAAAGAGCTGGGCGTAGTGTATCTACTTTAATTATTACATCCTTGAATGGGTCAAATATTAAATTATATATTGAGCCTTTATTAAAATATATTATATTCAGTTCAGGTAGTTGGTTAAAAGAAGGTTTAGTGAAATGGGAAAAGAGACTAGCAATTTATAAAGTAAAGCACACAAGTAACTTTAAAAAGACGGTAATCAATAAAATTTCGGATATTTAATAGATAATCCTTTTAATACATTTAAACTTTAATTATAATTAAAGAAAATCATTTTTTGTTGTGATTTTATCCACAAAATGCAAAGGGGATTGGTTTGTTGATGAAAAAGTTTCGTTTGTCAGAAGAGCTAAATGAAAGCATTGTTGATGGAATTATCGAAGGGTACAAGGATTATTTACGTGTTAGAAAAGAAGCAGCACGTAATTTAAAAGTTCATGGTGCTTACGCATGGGTAAAAGGAAATCATATTGATCACCACGTGGCAGTTCAATGTGAAAAATTAGGGGTGGAAAGTAAGCTTTCAAAAGCTGGAGTTACGTGGCAATATTTACAATTTAGTGTTGAAGATATCAAAACACTATTTTTGATAAAAAATGCACGTTATTTTGATCCAGAAGCTGTTGATAGAGGTAAGGATACTTATGGACGTTCTAAAAGTAAGAAATCAGCTTATATGGAGGAATTTATAAGTATTAATGAGGATGTAGAGTTTCCTAGTAAGACTAATAAAACTCTAGGTGGTCAATCACGCCAATTAGTATTGTTTGACGAGACACCCTTCGATTCTTTAACGAATGAAGAAGTGTCAGAAATAGCTAAACAATATGACAGGTTTTATATTGTTACTTATGAAATTGATGAAGAATTTTTAATTAGTGCTATTAAGCTATGGATGCCTAATCCCGTAAATAATAAAGCTTACTTAGTTGAAGATTTAACGGATCTTATCAATACTAAAACATCTCATATAATTGAAATGGAAGATCAAACTAAGGCAATCTTACAAAATTCAACTGAAATGCCTGATGCTAGTTTATATGATATTGAAATTGTCGAAGATGATAGCGATGAAGCAACTGGAGAGAGTTAATATCAAATTAAGAAAGGAGCTACTAATTTGTTTATTGGTAAAAGCTTAACTAATATCCGGATTTTAAATGAGCTAAGTCGTTCACAGCTAGCTGAAGAACTGGGTATTACAGAACAAGCTGTTTGGCAATATGAAAATGGTTATGTGTCTCCTAAATTAGAAGTAGTAAATAAGATGAAAACTTTATTTAAAGTTAAATCAGCTTATTTTTTTCGCGAAGATTTACTAGAGAACAGTCAACCAGAGAATATCCGCATAGAAAGAATAGCCTATCGCTCAGAGTCAATAAATTCAGCAATGAAGACTCAGAGCGAACTAGTGCATGTGAAATTTTTAGATGCATTTATAAAGAAAATAGGCAAAAAAATAAAATATCCTAAAAATGAAATATTATCATTACGCCAACAGGTATTAGAGTATTTGAATTCTAATCAAGATATTGAACGTGAATTGCAAATTCGCTATATAGCACAATTGGCTAGAAAGCATATTAATTTATCGGATGATAATAATAAAAACTTCTTATTTCATTTAGAAAAATCAGGTGTATTTATTTTTGAAAAATCAATTGGCGAAACAATTGATGCATATAGTTTATGGTCAGAAGATGATATTCCATATATTGTATTAGGTAATATGAAAAAATCAGCAGCACGACGGAATTTTGATTTAGCCCATGAATTAGGACATTTATTGTTACATTACAAAACAGAGTTTAATATGCTTGATAATTCATCTTATAAAATAAAAGAAGATGAGGCTCACTTATTCGCTTCAGAGTTTCTTATGCCTATGAAAGCATTTACTGAAGATGTTTCAAAAATCAATAAGGTATCTAATCCTGATGCTTATAGAGAATTAAAAGAAAAGTGGTTAGTCTCGTTACAATCTATGGCTATGAGAGCTAGAAACTTGGAATTAATTACGCATCAACAATTTCGTTATTTTTTTATGTCCATAAATAAAAATGGATATAGAAAAGAAGAACCGTTAGATGCTGTTCTTCCTATTGAGAAGCCAATGAAAGTAAGAAGTATACTTCAGCTAATCTTGGAGAAGAAGATAATTGATTTAGAACAATTAACAGAAGAATTAAAAGTAGATATAAAATTTCTAGCAAGTATTACTGGGATTGAAGAGGAGTTTTTTGCAAAGTACCTTGATAATAACCAGCAAAGCTTCTCGATTAATGATTTAAAAATCATTAATTAATGTAGAATTTAGAAGACTGTTCTTCAGAATTGAATGAAGTCTTCTTTTTATTTTCTATTGTTTGGTTAAAATTTCCAATAAATTATTGGATTTAGGAGAGATTGATTGGTCTGCTAGTGGAGAATTGAAATTTATTAAGGGTGTGGCAGGATCGAAATTATTAGCTACTGATATAAAAAGTTGTTTAAGCTAATATTTAGATAATAAGGGGGTGTTATTTAACATTCCTTTTTTTGTTTGATTTCATGTTATAATATGGTAATTTTAAAAATTACGTCGTACAAAATTTATTAAATTACAAATACCGCATGGAGATATACATCAATGATCGAAATATTTACCCTATATTTATGTAGATGAATAGTTACAATTTGAAATGGGAACCTCTACTTATTCCATTAATTATCAGAAAATAAGTAAATGATTATCCTTAGTTAATCTAAAATATATTAGTGCAGGTGATATTATGAACAGTACTGAATTGTCGACATCGGTGCAACAGATTTTTAATGATAATACATGTTATCAAAATCCAATACAAGCAGTGAACCAAGCTGATTCTATAACTGCTTTATCAGTAGATCTTTACACAGACTCTGATAGATTTATATATGAGCTTCTACAAAATGCTGATGATTCAATTTGCAGAGCTGATGGAGTAAAAGTTTGGATAAAAGTCTTTAATGATGAGTTAGTAGTGGCGCACTCAGGTAAAGTATTTGATAAAAAAGATATTATTGGTATCTGTAATATTAACAATGGAACCAAAAAAAACGATTTAAAAAAGACTGGATATAAAGGAATTGGATTTAAATCAGTATTTGGTCAGTCAAATAAAGTTGTAATATATACTGATGGCGAATTTTTTAGATTTGATAGTTCGTACAATTTTGGGTGGAAATGGGAAGATATATCGCAAAAAGACTGGGAAAATGAAAATAATAGAATATTTCAATATCCGTGGCAGATAATACCTATATATACCGAAAGTAATGAAATTAGAGAAGAAGTCAGTAAATTCATTTCAGATATAGATGCAAATGTTGCAACAATACTTAAAATAAATCATATTGAAGAAACGATAGACGCAATCTGTAAATTATCAGAGAATATTAATATGTTTTTGTTTTTAAAGAATATAACAGAAATTAATTTTGAAGATAAAGTTATTACAATTGATCGATCTAACATCGATAGAATAATACTAAATAAAGGTAAGGAATCTCAAAAAGAGTGGCTATTAAAAAATATTAATTTAAATGTTTCAGAGGATTTAAAAAAAACCCTTTTAGAAGAACGGCATATTCCCCCGAAATTATTAGATGCCGATTTTATTGAAATGATTTTTGCGGCACAAATTGTTAACAACAGCATTGTTCCTTTAGAAAAAAAAGATAGAATTTTATATTCATATTTACCTACAGGGGAAACAAAGTACGAGTTTCCTGTATTGGTAAACACGAATTTTATTATGTCGGCTAATAGGGAAAGTATTCATAAAGATTCAAAATGGAATCAATGGTTGTTTGAATCCATTTCGTATGAAGTTTTTAAATGGGTTTCAGAGTTGGTTATCACTGAAATTTCTTTTGAATCATATAAATTAATACCTGAACCAATATCATATAGTGACGATTTAGCAAATTCATATAATATAGGTGTGAAGAAGGCAAAAGAAAAAATAGCTTTTCTTTTATCTCGTGAAAATAAATTAATAAAAGTTAGAGAAGCGTTAATAGACTTTACTTATTCATCTGAAAAGAACTTTATAAATGAAGAAGCTATCAAGAATTTCATTATAAAATATGATTCTACGGTCACATCTAAGTTTTTTGTTAAACAATGTTCATTTTTGAGCAAATTAAAAAATCTTGGGGTTAGAAGTTTTGAATGGAAAGACTTCAAATTATTTTTAAAGTCAGTATTTTTCAAAGAAACACATTCGATTCAAAAAAACATGGAGTTAATTAAATATTTAAAGTGGTGTTGTGATTCAGAAAAGGTTAAAGATGTTACCGAAGAATACCTATACAACCTTCCTTTTATTTGGGATCATAAAAATCAAATTAATTATCCTAAACAAGTTTGTTTTCCAGCAGCTGGTGATGATAACTGGGATAATATAGAGAATGAATTATCTTTTGTCCATAAAGATATACTAGTCTGGTTGTTACATGAATTAGAAATAAAAATCTGGTTAGAAAATCTTGGAGTAGAAGAAAAGACTGATATAACTTACATAAAACAAAATATCCTACCATATGCAAGTACCTATATTGATGGAAATAATGCAATATCTGAAATTCAAAAATTATTTTCATTATATAAAAAAGGCGATCTCAAAGAAAATCTTATAATGCAATTATCAGAGATTAAACTAATGACTAGTAAAAACACATTATTGCGAGCATCTGAGTGTTACCTGTCTGATTTCTATAATCCGAGATTGAAAATTGAAAAGATACTTAATGAAGACATATTCATTAGTGAAGAATATTGCTATAACATTCAAGAGAAAAAGGATTGGAGAAGATTTTTTGAACTTCTGGGGGTTAAGGATGGAATTAACCCTATTCTCTTTAATGAAAAAGAGTCTAAATCTATGTTGTTAACCTATGGTGTTAAAGCGGATTTTTTTAATACAGAAGATATGAGTCATACTCCATATATTACAACATTTTATGCTGATGAATTTTCTAACATTGTTAGTTTAAATTTAATAAATAATATCGAAAATAATTATAAGGTAAGTTTTCTTTTTTGGGAAGATTGTATAGAAAATAATACTTTATCAGAACTTAATAAAAGTGCAATAGCATATTGGGGGAATTATGGTAAGGCTGGTCGCATAATTGGGGATCCCATAGCTAATTATTTACCATGGTTTATTAAAAATATAAAATGTATTCCCACGCTTCAAGGTAAAACATATGTATCTTCAGAAGTTTTTTTAAATGAAAAAGAAATAAAAGATATTGCTGGAAAATATTTGCCGGTATTTAAAGGTCCGGACCTATCGCAGGACTGGAAAGCTTTTTTTAAATTTAAAACGATGATAGATTTAAATGATTATCTAAATATACTTCTACAAATTTCTTTAGATATTCAAGAAGATGGTATGTTGAAAAATGAAAATAACGAAAGATTACAAGCAATTTATACAATTTTGCTTGATGAGTGTATTAATTGGAGTGAAAGTGATATTGAAAAGTTGGTATTTGGTCTAAAAATAATAGATTGTTGAATAGTAAAAATACTTTTACAGAGTGTAACAATTTATATTATTTTATAGATGGTAATGAGACTATTTTTCAAGAACAATATGCTTTTATAAAATTGAATGCTAAAAATAAAAATCATCCAAATCTTAAAATATTATTGACGTGTTTTCAAGTGAAGTTATTGACCCAAAATCATTTCAAATTAGTATATGCTAATGAAGAAAAGTGCGATAGTCTAAAAATTAAGCTAAATATTATTGTTCCTTATTTTAAATCATGGATAGAACATGAAGAAATCGATGACAATACTAAACAAAATATATTAAAGTTACAAAATAATATTGATGATTTGGAAATTTATGAAGCAGAAGATTTAAAAATAACATATGAAGAAATGAACTTTATGAAATATGTGAACTTGCATGTTGATAAAAATAAGATTTATGTAACAAAACCGTGGAATTCAAATAGTGTACTATTAAAATTGGCAGAAAACCTATGCACTTATTTTGGATTAGAGGGATATAGCAGTAAGCTTGATTTTTTATTAAGAGCTGAAAGTGATGAAATAAGTAAATACTTTTTTCAAGAAGGCATTGAAGTACCATTAAAAAATATGAGAGATATAACTAGTTTGGCAATATCAGAGGGCGACAATGATACCTATAAAAAAGATATATCAGAAGACTTTTTTGAAGATTCATTGCAGCACCTTAGTAGAAAGACATATATAAAATCACTTATTCCAAGAGCCGTAGATAATGTACTTAAATATCTTAGTACATTACCAGAATATGATTGTACCGCTGCTGATGTAATTTCAGAAAGTGTTATTGGAGGTATAATTAAAAATGGTAACGATATAAAAGTAGTGGCTAGACCATCAGATAATGATAAAATTAGACTCTATTATGATTCTGAATTTGATGTTCTTGAATATGTAGATGCAGAGATTTGGTATGAGGATGGCATTACACCTCCTAAACAATTTACACTTGGACAACTCTTGAAAATGACAAAAATTAATAAAATACCGATCAAAAAAATCAATATTAAAGATGCTGAATTTGATAATCCTAAATCTGAAATATTAGAATTTGATGCGGTGCCTTTTTCACCTGAAAAAACAGCTAAAGTAATTGCCTCGTTTGCTAATACTAATGGTGGTACTATAGTATTTGGTATAAAAGAGCTATCACCTATAAAAAATGAAATTGTTGGACTTAGTACGGACTTTAATGTTATTGATATAACAAATAAGGCAATTGCAATGCTTAATCCAACGCCTAATGTAAGTTTTGATTGGATAAAAAAAGGTGAAGAATTAGTATTTGTTATTGAAACAGAAAAAGCTGATGAGGATATACTTTTGAATAATCAAAAGTATATCCGAAAAGTATCTTCTACTGTGGTACTAGACGATAAAACAGGGAAAACTGATTTGATGGTAAATAATCCAAAGTTTAAAAGAACAGTAGCTATTATTATTTCAATAGAGAATTATTTTCCAAAGCAAATAAATCCAATATCGCCAGTAAGATATGCTAACAATGACGCTGAAAAATTTAAAGAAATACTAGTAAATAAATTTAAGATAGATGAAAGTGATATCATATTTTTAAAAAATGAACAAACTATAAAAAATGAGATAGAAGATGTTGTTAAATACCAAATGTTCTCTATGACTGAAGAAGACAGACTTATATTTTATTATGTGGGACATGGGTTTCATGATGGTACCACTAACTATATCTCAACATACGATATGAGTAAAACAGATATATCGAACACTGCAATTTCATTACGAAAGTTATTACTTGATCCATTAAAACACTCTAAATGCAATAATGCACTCATTTTTATTGATGCATGTGCTCAAAGTTTTATAGATCAATACTCTAGAAGTACTATATCTAATATCAATACCGAAGAATTGATGATTTTCTCAAATGAGTTTCCTCACTATGCATTATTTTTGTCATGTCAAGATGGGGAAAGTTCTTATTCTTGTGATAAATTAAAAAATGGTATATGGACTCATTATTTAACTAAAGCAATAAATGAGTCGGTGGATGAGGTAACTCTTAACTATAAATACATTACAGATAGAAAATTGGGAGATTATTTATCTTTAAATGTATCTCAATACGCAAAATCTCAATATGGTTGGATTCAAAATCCTAAGACAATTCTCGATTCAAGTTATGAAAATGTAATAAATGAAGTTAGAGGATAATGTGTTCGAATGGGCTGGAAAGATAATATCTTATTGTAAGTAGAAAATTATTAAAAGTGTTAAAGAGTGCTTCGCTTTAATAATAGTATAAGGCAATTAGGCATCCTAATTAATTATTCTGGTTCACAAATTATCAATCTTTTTTATAAAAGTTAGATTCAATCAAAAACCAAACCCACAAATTTTGATCAATCTTTATTCAAAATTTGTGGGTTTCCTCTATTATAAAATCAACGTTTGTACCCCGCTTTTAATCAATCTTTATTTCAAACCAACAGGTCTTGATAATGTTCACTGAATTTTTATATAATGTATTTATTAACACTTATTCTATTTTTTGCAACCTATTGTTCGCGGTATATCACAACAATTAAGCCTTTTGGGCGTTTGTGTAAACATAGCATTGCTATGGAAACAAACTTGCTCAAAAGGCTTTTTTATTTTGAGAAAGGGGACTAAGAAAATTGACAAATTTATTAGAGGAGAAAATTTATTTATCAGACAATCATATCTATGAGGTTGTTAATGTCGACGTATTAATGCTAGGAGATGAAGCAGGGAGCTTAACATTATTAAATACTGTAACCATTAAGCTTGAGACGTACACTATATGGGATGGAGAGACATTCTTTTATGTTTGCCTTCCTACTGGTAATCCAGCTAAAGATGAAGATGAACTTGAAATATATAATGTCGAGGATTTTAATATCAATTTGTTCAAAGAAGATATAGTATGTGCTTGAAGTTGTAGCAATCAAATATTTATTGAGCTAAGACAGATTATCTTATGATAGCTGTCTATTTTATTTTAGAGAGGATGAGAAGAATGTTATTTCCAATAATTAAAGTAAAAGATTTAGACAATAATAAGACCCATATAGTAGGTACTAATATTCACGACCAGTTAATAGTAAATTCCGGAAAGTCTATCACTTATAGTAATCTGCAGAACGGTGAAGGAAGCCAGTTTGGACCGTATATGTTTGAAGGTGAAGAATGTTTATATCAAGGTGTCACAGTAGAGTTTGTAACACTTGATGAGTTAATGAACATCTATAGCAATCAGTGTAATTTAGATCGGTATCATAAACAGCAATTAGATATTCTAATTAGCCTGTTGCAGCCAAGTGAGTAATTATCCGATTAAATGCAGGTTTTGTGGGATTACTGACACAGAGAAAAGGCTATCAATATTCATGTCTTTGAGCAAACGAGTACAGCGCTAAAAGTGAACTAATAAGCCTCAACTTCCCAGCAAGTCAAAGAACCTTGGATTTCTAATATAAAAGGAGCTTTGACCCATACGTAATAGGATACTAATAAACTGGATATTAATTGATATTAATTGAGTTAGAATTCAAGATTTTCATGAAGAAAAAGACTGGATACTGGCTGAGATTATGCTTTATAAGATATAAAATAAACTAATAGGACGGTGCAAAAAAATGAATCAAATAACACTCCATAACATATACATGTCCATGATGTACGTTGCTCGGAACGAAATGGATGAGGGAGAAATAAATCAAAAGTATCATGATTTATTTGATAACATTACATCAAACCATGATTATAGTGTTACTGATATGATGGATAATCTTGAATATGTATATCAATTAATCAATAAAAATCATTCTATTAAAAGAACTTAATTTAAAGATGTATAAATCAAATTGTCCAATTAATGAATCTTTTGTATACTTAGTATATAGCTTTTTCTTTTAATTTTTTTGCGACATTACTGTCTGCAGCTGCTATTAATAATAATGCCTTTGGGCAATTGTAAGTAACAATCTTTTTTGATTGTGATTACGATTTCCCAGAGGCTTTTTTTATTTTCAAAAGATAAAGCTCAATTGGGATAGGATGTTGATTATGACTAATAGAGTAATGGAGTTTCACGACACTGAAAATGAATTTGAACAAATGAGCCTTTTTGCAAACACTTTTGATTTTAAGGAACATAAAAAATATCTAGCGGGGAAGTTCAAATCAAAAGATGAGATTATCGCTGAAATGAAAGAGATGGGTAAAACAAATATTTATCATGTTCTTTCATTTGGTGGAGGTACTCAATCTGCTCATTTGCTTGAGGAGTATTTTAGAGGGGAAATTCACTATGATTATATCGTCTTTTCTGATACAGGAGCCGAACCTCAATTTATCCATGAACA
Source organism: Cytobacillus purgationiresistens (assembly GCF_030813235.1). Lineage (GTDB taxonomy): Bacteria > Bacillota > Bacilli > Bacillales > Cytobacillaceae > Cytobacillus > Cytobacillus purgationiresistens. The sequence goes on from NZ_JAUSUB010000038.1 coordinate 11,051, forward strand.
AGTTAAGTGGTGGCAAAAAAGGCAAAAAGAGTTTAATAATAATACGCCTTTCATTGTTACACATCATAGCAGTATGCCTGGTGGGTTAGAAGAAATGTTGTTTAGATACATCTATACTGACTATCAACGTTTTCAGATGCCTGTTTATTGTAACAGCTTAGACGAAACGAGTGGTGAAGAAGTCCCTGCAGGTATTATGCCTCGACAATGTACTGTGGACTTTAAAATCGTTCCTGTAAAGCAAGCAGTGCGTAAGTTAGTCATGCAGAAGCTAGGTTTAAAAGTGTCACAGCGTATACCAAAAGCCATTGGGTTTATCATCGATATAGGTTTTTCATTCGATGAGATTAATCGAGTAAATCTATATCAATCACCCCAATTCAATTACATGTACTTGGCCTATCCTCTGATTGAACAGGGATTGACTACAAATGAGAGTATTAAGTTCCTTCAAGACAATGGTTCCCGAGTAAACGATCCCGATGTTATTTCTGTCCCTTTAATTGTGACAAGCCTGGCATTGGTATGGACTGGGGAGAAATCATCCATGATGAGCCTCTATCGTTTCTAAAAGCATGCTTTTTAGACGAACAGCTGCGACATATTCAAAGTACCGGAAAAAAAGCTATGAAATCAATACCTTATTTTCATTATAAGAGAGTCCTATTGAAAGAGTACTATGCTGAGGACTACGAAAGATTAAAGCCTATCTATGAAGATGGGCTTTCTGCATGGCTTCAAGAGTGGGAGAGATACATCAATACACAATATAGAGAAGCTATCTAATACATCCCTTTAAAGGGCCAGGAGGATAATGTCATGAATACAATTATATCAAGTTTCTTTAAAACAACCGCACCGATCGCTGAGGTAGTACCTACATCATCTATGAAACAGGAAAAGGAGTTTTACTTTCAATTGCTCGCGGATTATGGAATTACATTGAATGAGCCACAGCAGGAAGCCGTGAGAGCAGTAGATGGCCCTGTCCTTATTATTGCAGGAGCTGGGAGTGGTAAAACTACTGTACTAACAGCCAAAATTGGCTATATGATTCATACTAAAAACATTGATCCTTCTAAAATACTGTTGGTTACTTTTACTAAAAAAGCTAGTGTGGAAATGATTGAAAGGCTGGCAAGGATACCTGGTTTGAATCGATCTGCTTCTAGAGCAGTGACTGCCGGTACTTATCACTCCATCTTTTTAAATATTCTTAGACAAGAGGGTTATAACTTTAGAGTATTGTCTTCAGAAAGAAAGCGGCATTATATAATCAAAACTATTCTTAGGAAGATGAATAGACAGGATGACTATGCTCCAGAGACGATTCTTTCTGTCATCTCATCTTGGAAAAACAATATGATCAGACCAATTGATGTTGATGTTAACTCAGATATTAAAACTGAATTAAGATATGTCTACGAGCAATATGAAAAAATAAAGGCAGATGAAAATTTGTATGACTTTGATGATATGTTATTAGAAGTCTATTATTTATTTATGTTTGAGCCATCGATACTAAATAAGTATCAGTCTCAATTTGAATATGTGTTATGTGACGAATTCCAAGATAGCTCTAAAGTACAATATGAGATTATACAAATGCTTACGTCTGCAAAGAAAAATCTATGCATTGTAGGCGATGATGACCAAACTATTTATGGATTTCGCTCAGCTTCTGCGTCCTATATGATTGATTTCGATAAAGCATACCCTAATTGTAGAAAAGTGATAATGGATATAAATTATAGATCCAATCCGGACATTGTTGGGTTAGGTAATTCAATAATTAATGTGAATAAGAAGCGGATTAAAAAAACACTAAAAGTAGTTAAGCCTCTTGGGCAACAAGTGAATTTTTTACAACCAAATGACAATGAAGAGGAAGCTAGAAATATTGTAAAAGAGATAAAAACAAAACAAGCAGCTGGTGCCTCATTAAAGGATATCTCAATTCTTTATAGGACTCATACTACAGGCAGAGCAATCTTTGAGCATCTCCTTTTAGCTGATATACCTTTTATCACTTATGGAAGATCCAATGAATCTTTCTATGAGAACTCATTTGTAAGGCCACTAATTGATTTAATGCGATTGTCTGTGAATCCTATGGATGCAGACGCGCTAATAAGTGCAGCACCCATCCTATATATCAGCAAAACTGAAGCAGAGGCTACTATAGATGAAATCTCAATTGATGGATTTGATTCAAAAGATTTATTAGGTAAGGTCCTGAAAAGAATTGCAGATAAAAAAAGTGGGTTTGCCCAAAAATCTATTCTTAAAAAAATTGATTGTATAAATTCCTTGGCTAAAATGACCGCTCCACGAGCCATTAGGGAGATACGTTTGGGTGCCATAAATTATGAAAGGCATTTGGAACTGGACCAGCGTAAGACACTCACCGTTCATAAAGAATATACGTTAGAAATGCTTGATGAGTGTGAACAGGCTGCTAGAGGCTTCGATAGTCCTAAATCATTTTTAGGATTTATTGAGAGAGTAAAAGAGAAAAACGATGAAATGGAAACCCTCAGAAGTCAGCCGGATATCGAAGCAGTCAGACTTATGACTATCCATGCATCAAAGGGACTTGAATTTAAGACCGTTTTTGTTATAGGTGCAACTGAGGGGATTCTACCACATGCTGCTGCCTTGGAATCTTCTAAGAGAGAAGATACAGACCAGAACGACCAATCAGCAATTGAAGAAGAAAGACGCTTGGCCTATGTTGCTGTTACCAGAGCAAAAGAGGAATTGTATATCTCCTCACCTAGAATGAATAGAAATAATACCGTGAAAATCTCTAGATTTATTTTAGAAAGTATGAATGTAGAAGGAGTGGATTCTTTTGTATGAGCTAAAAGTTAATAATAGTAGAGTTGTACCTTGTAGAGAGGCACTATTAGAAGATGCTCAATATGTAGGAAGGACCTTCTCCAAGTACCGGCATTGTAGGGTTGATCTCTATCATATTAAAAATAAATCTGAAATTATAGTGACATATATTAAAGGGAAACAACAGATGGGGGTATCCGCATGAGCAATTCGAAAAGCGGCTACACTAAAATTGGTTTCAGTAAATCCTTTGGTTGTTGCTCCCACTTTTCATTTTGTGAAGAAGGGACAAAAGCTTGCTACTATGAAAATATTGATCCAGAAGTACAAGAGTGTTGTAGATTATGGATAAGTAAGAATAATGAACCTATGAATCAGAAAATTAAAGAAACAGAGTATTCAGTTACAAACAACACTAATATTGGTGAGCTGGAAGAGCAATTATCTTTATTTTAGCCAAATTTTATATTTAGTATTATCTTACATTTATGTTATGATGTAATTAATAAAATAAACAGTAACAGGACAAACACCCTGCTAACCTCTCGTGAGGTTATTAGGGTGTTTTTTTCGTGAAGGGAGAGCACTAGGATGAACAATCTTCTTATATGTATCGAGGAAAAAAGACAAGAAATGTATACAAATAGCAAGATTTTACCACTAACACATCCCTATATAATAAGGATCTCACAGGAGATTGATCTGCTCTTAAATCAATTAGCAGATGGGGGAATACGTAAAAATGAATCTACCTCGAAAAAAAACTTCACAAATAAACAATCTTATGTATAATCCTGGTGATAAGGTTACTTTTTTTCGCAATCAAAGACAGTTTACTGGCATTGTGATAAATGTAAGAGATAAGTCAGTATTAGTTGAAGTAACACCAGCAGATGCTGAATTCCTTCAATTAAAGAATTACTACACGATTGTAAATCATAAAAAGTATGAGGTTATTTAACTATGTGGTATATCGAATTTAATATGTGTCCGAATAATATAGGATCGTTTGAGATAGTAATTGAACATCAAAATTTCAAAGAATATCTATCAGACAAAATACAACTCTATCCTCTCAATTTTAACTGCGAACTTCAATGGTATAAGATGCTTAAGCCGTATGATATTTCAATAGAACCGGCCATGATTGAAAAAGGACTACCTTTGACATTAGAAAAAGAAATAAAACTACATATACCTAACTACATAAATCTCCTCAGCTTCACACTCAACAAATTTATTAAAGATGTAGTGGATGTTATCCTCTCATGGCTGCATGAAGAATTTAAGATGTATCACGAAAGTTGGAAACAATCAGCCAATTTTTAATAGGGTGCTATGATATGCTTAGTTCCTGGTTTCCACCAGGGGCTATTTTTATATTTTTCATACTTCAGGGTATACTGAATATCATAGATGGTAATGAATAAACAATTATACGATACAATACTCATAGGTAATAAGTAGTGCCGGGAGGGTTGAGCTTGGATATAAATGAAGAAGAGTACTTAGTTTTCATTAACGAAATAGGAAGACTTCTAGACGAATATAAAGAAAGCACAAATTGTGAATTAAAAAACATGATTATTGAAGAAATAGAACTCCTGGGAGAAATAATAAATATTTAAGGTCGTCCTTGTACTGGGACGATTATTTTGTTAATTTCTTTCTTGAAATATTTGTTGAGTGATAATAAATTTGTTTGAAAAATAAAAAAGTTGTTTAAATCTCTCCATCTGTTTATTACGTTAAAGGGCCATTTTGTGGAGTAAAGAAATGGTTAGGAAAGAAGTAGAAGTAAGCTGATGCAATACATGGAAATAACTCAACTCCCTATAGGAACAGTTGGGAGATATTAGTTCTGTGTTGAAGTCTTAAACGATAAAAAAGATGTATACTTCATACATTTTTGTAAATAGTACATCAGGTAAGAGAGACTTAAATTCAGGAATTATTGTTACAAACCTTAAACAGTAGCAGAGATAGTACATCTTTGGTGTTGTTACATGGTAAACAGTATGGCGAGTTGTTTTTAACATATGGGATCGAAGTTGCCCAGGATAAAAAGATACTTTCACAAGTTCAACAACCATACGACATTGCTGTTCAGACCACAACTATCTTTTGGAATATAAATAAGGAAATTACTGGTTCGGTGGGATTTACGAACGAGGATGTTAACATCGGTCAAAATTGCTGTTTCACGAGAAGATGATTCCAGAGATACGAAACAACAAAAAGTTTAGTTTGTTGACAAATAGTAAGAAGAAGAGTAAAGTTTGGTTATAATATATCTTGAATTAGAGATATTAGAATCAAAGATAACTTAGATAATACTATGGTATAATAATGAAATAAAACAATTTGGAGGCGATAGTATGAAAGGCTGGCAATTTACTGGAACAAATATTCCACTAGAGTTGATTGAAAAAGAAGATCCAAAAGCGATTGCAAATCACGTTGTTATTGATGTGAAAGCTGCTGGTCTATGCCATTCGGACGTTGCAGCATTACAAGATCCAGGTTGGATGCCACTTTTCCCAAATGGTCCTGTTATTATGGGGCATGAGTTTGCTGGGGTTGTTATTGAAGTTGGTGAAGGCGTTGAAGATATCAAAGTTGGAGACCGCGTTGGAGCTAACCCAATGGATAGAGCAACAAAAGTAACTGCTGGGTACAACTATGACGGCGGTTATGCAGAAAAAGTGCGTGTTCCTGCTCATCAATGCGTCAAAATTCCTGATGGCGTGTCCTTTGTAGAAGGTGCAGCTTCAACTGATGCAGGAATCACAGCTTATCGTGCTATTTTCAGTATTGGACAAGCAAAAGAAGGTACAAAATTAGGAATTATCGGTATCGGTGGACTTGGTCAATTTGCTGTGCAAATGGCATTAATTAAAGGTTGCGAAGTATACGCTACAGATGTCTCTCCAGAAGCTAGAAAACTTGCAGAAGAACTAGGTGCAAAAGTGTACGACACTATTCTTGATATGAAAGAAGCAGAATGTGATGTCATTGTTGACTTTGCTGGTTTTGGTCAAACAACTGCTGATGCACTGGAAGCTGTAAAACTTCAAGGAACAGTTGTTATTGTTGGTATGGGTAAATTAGAATCCAATATTAACACGTATTTAATGATTACGAAAGAAATTAAGCTTTTAGGAAGTAACGGTGGAACAGTGGAAGACTTAAAAGGTGTATATGATTGCTTCGCTACTGGAAAAATGAATCCAAATCTTATCACAATCCCATTTGAAGAAATCGACAAAGGCTTAGAAAAACTGAAAAATCATGAAGTAAAAGGCCGCTTAGTAGCTGTCGTTGAATAAATGTAAGTTTTCTTTGTAATAAAGGTAGAGGTTGGGACAAAACCCTCCTCTGAAATGAAAAAGCCTGTGAAATTTTACTTGTCGTAAATTTTCACAGGCTTTTATATTTTTTAAATAAAATAAGGACACCTTCTGTAAAATTTAAGTTAACACAAATCTAAAAATATCATAATAGCAAACAAAAAGTGGAGAAAGTAAATTTGTGTGGCTTTGAAATAAAGTTGAACTGTTTATAAAAAAGTCGCACCGTTTTGAAAAACCGGAATCTCCTATTTCTATAAAGAAGGGATTTCGGTTTTTTGTGGATTACGACCTGTTATGTAAATAATAAAGTTATTCCATTAAAGGGCCATTTAATAAGTAAGGCTTAATGAAGGAAGTTGCAGGATAATGGTGATTAAATAAGCTCTTACTCGAAACTTTACTAAATCATCTTCAGTTAATAAACGAGTGGTACCATCCAAATCATCACACCCTTAAAGAATTTTCGGTGCATCTTTTTTCACTTGAAAAGAAAAGTCGAACATAAGAAAAATTTTATTAAGTAGATAAATTATTAAAAAAGGTATGAGGAGAATAATTATGGAAAATAAAGCATTAATAATTATTGACTTGCAAATTGGTGTTCAGCCTGAAAATGTTCCACTTTATAACTTAGAGAATGTATTAAATGGGGTTAATCAAAGAATACGTTTATTTAGAGAAGAAAACAATCCTATAATTTTTGTTCAACATAATGATAGTGATCTAGTTCTTAATTCTCCAGAATGGAAACTATTTCCTGAACTAGATGCTAAAGTTACAGATATCTATATCAACAAAACACATGCAAACTCATTTTACAAGACTGATTTGAATGAACAACTAAGGAAATTAAATATAAATAAACTTGAAATTTGTGGCGCACAAACTGAATATTGTGTTGATACAACTATCAGAATGGCTCATGGATTAGGATATAAATTATTTATGAAAAAAGGGTTAACTACCACCCTTAACAGTGAACTCCTAGGAGCTAAAACAATCATTGAGCATCATGAGAATCTTTGGAATAATAGATTTTTAACATTTTTATAGACTACTCTTTTTGTAATTCCTATATTATGCTGTTATATACAAATCTAAAAATATAAGGGGTGTATCAGTATGAATGACAAAAAAGATGTTTTAGATAATGGTCCTTTTTTTCATGGTACTAAAGCAGAACTAAAAATTGGGGATTTATTAGAACCACAGTACTTATCAAATTACCAAGATAAAAAATCTAACTATATATATTTTACTGCAACATTGAATGCTGCTAAATGGGGTGCTGAATTAGCAAGATCTGAATCAAAAGAAAGAATTTATATTGTAGAACCATTAGGTGATTTTGAAAATGATCCGAACTTAACTGACAAAAAATTTCCTGGAAACCCAACACGTTCTTATAGGTCAAAATCTCCTTTGAAAATAATAGCTGAATTAAGTTCATGGGAAAGACATTCCGATGAAGAAATAAATCATATGCTTGCTTCTTTAAAAAAGTTAACTGAAGAAGGAAAATATGTAATATACGATTAATCCTCAAAATCTATAAAGTCATGATTTTCAAAATATAGATAAATAAAATAGAACTCCCAAGCCCCTCAATTCTTGAGGGGTTCCTTTTCAAAAAAATAGTTGTTCGTAAAGGGGATATTTGGTAAATTTACTCTAAAAATTATTCTTATATTCACGATACTAGTTGTGCCTTTGATTTCAGGTGTATATGGATTTGTACATAATGAATACTTTTTAAAAGAAGATAAAAGTATTATCTTAATTGAAGAAACTGGCTTATTTTTGCTAGGTGTTATCTTTTTCGTCAACCTTCTTATGATTAGTATCTATTATTTGTTAAGCTTCATTGGAGTGGCATTTATAGCTATTTCCTTTTTCTTTTATAAAATTGGAAATTCTATTTCTATATATGATAGTAACCTACTAGAGTTCTTGATTAGTATGCCGCACGTAGTAGGAGAGATCTTTGTATGTTTCCAAGTACTATATCTTAACTATAAATTGATAATTAATAGAGGAGTTGATAATGAAAAAGGGTTATTTAGAGAATATAAAATCAATTACTTATTGACTATATTAGTTTTATTACTTTCAGGGTTAGTTGAAACATATATATCACCATATTTAATTGAAACGTTTATGGGAGGCTAAGAGAATTGGAAAATTTGATACTAAAAGAAAACACAAAGATTCATATTTTTCCTATTGGTGAAATTATGTTTGTTGAAGCTATTGAAGGAAAAGTCAATATTTCATTATCATCTGGTACAAAAGTTGACTACTTAAAATACACATTAAAAACAATTGAAGAAATCCTCTGTAAAGATGATTCTTTTTTTAAGGTACATCGCTCATTTATTCTAAATATGAAATACGTCAGAAGAATTGAAAAGTATTCTGAAGCTAGTTATTATGCTATTGGAAACAGCTTTGAAATACCAATTTCAAGAAAGTGTGTAAAAAAGTTAGTTACAACATTGGGGGATATTAAATGAATGCATATAGCTACCAAGGACCTTACGTAAAATCAAGTACTGTTCGATCGACAATTAAAGATGAGAATGGAAATGAACTTGGAGCACTTGAGCGGCATTTTAAGTCAATTTTCCATAAAATCTTCGATATGTGGATAGGGGAAAATAAATTACTTTCAAACTTTAGAGCATTTAATCAAAAAGGTACACAAGTAATTGCTGCAAAGAAAAATCACTATAAATTAAAAAGATCGGATTTTAATATTGAGTATCTAGAGGGTGATTTGAAAGGAGAAAAATTTGTTGCAAGACAAAAGGGTATAGATATTATTAACCCTGAATACATAATAGCGGGTAATAATATAGAGATTTTATCCAAGAAAGGGATTCTAGACTGGGTGAAATTTTATGAAAATGGTAATGAAGTAGCTAGATGGAAGATTTCAATTAAGGATAAATTCAAAGTGAATATTGAAATTGAAGAGATAGCTACAATACAAGATCCACTCTTTTACTCAGTATTAGGACAAATGCTTTATTTTGTAGGTGATTGATATAAACAAATTAAAAGTTTCTATAAATGGAATAGAATTACAAAAGAAAAAATCATCAAATCATTTGATCATGTCTTTGAAAAAGGGAAAATTTATGGATTAGTTGGAGCGAATGGATCTGGAAAAACTACCCTAATGAAGAAGCTTATGTTCCATGAGTGGTTTGGCTCTCATTTACAAGTATCGGGTACTCTAGATACCTTGGGATTAACTATGAATAAGAGTTATATTTACAATAAACAACTTTATGCTTTATTTAATCCAATATTAGATATCGGAAAATTAGAGCAGGATTTAAATTTCATTGAGCAAAATAAAAAAATTAATCGGTTGTCATTAGGTAACAAGCAAAAGGCATTTTTACTTTGTACTTTGGTTAGGGATGCAGATGTCTACATATTAGACGAGCCATATAATGGTTTAGATTATACGAGTGTAGAAATTATTAAAAAGTACTTAATTTCCTTAAAAGAAAGAGGAAAGATAATAATTATCTCTAGTCATTTAGTTGATTCTTTAAAAGAGTTAAGTGATTCATTACTATATTTGAAAGAAGGTACAGTTCGTGAGATAAAGAATAATCTTACACGTTACTATGTTAGAACAAAGACAAATAATATTAATCTCAAAAAACTTATAAATCGTTATAATGGAAATTTCAAAATTATTGACACTAGCATTTATAGTATTGAGGAAGAAATTCTTCAAGACTTGATAAAATTTCTTTCCATGAACAATGTGGAAATTATAGGTGTTGCTCTACAAGGATGGGAGGAATAGTTTGTACTTTAAAACTCTTTTTATACGGTTTCTTTTTATCCAAGTATGCTTGAACCTGACTTTCACCTTTCGCTACATCCAGACCAATGACTGGACTCATTCAAATTCCTCCTCCAAAAAAAAATTACCGGTACCCCTAAATCTCCTCCCTGTAGTGTCATAGCTTCGCTTGTTATACGAGATCTTAGTCCCAACCAGCCTCAAACATGTTTCTACAAGTAGGGGGTGAACTGTTTTGCGGACGGGATCATGGTCCCACGGGCCATACGTTCTACCCCAGCTACAGTGAAGGTTCTTCAATTTTAAGTTATTTAATTATTGCTATTCTAAGTGCACAAGGAGTCTATTTATGGATAAGAGCAACTACCTTATCTAACATTGAAGGTTCAAACAATAAGCCTAATACTTCAGTATCTTTATAAAGATTTTTATTCAACAAAAGGGCGCTTTTCCGGAGTAACGATAAAAGTCCAATTTCTCAATTTTAATGAGAAATTGGGCTTTTTCATATTTACTTATAGTGCAAAAATAACACTTAAAATACGTGCAAAATAACTCCAAAAGTTACATGAGGTTTTAGAGAAGTTCACTGTTATTAGCCAAAAACGGTCGTTTATGGTGATTTTATCCATGAACTAATGAATAAAATGGCTTTTTTAATTTTGTTCAACAATCGGGCCAGCGCGACAAGTTCTGTTATAAACGCTTTTTAGCGTGAAAGACAGGAGGTAACAACCCTTCTCGTAAACTTAGATATGCACTGACCTAAAAAATGAGACAAATTAAAACATCTTTCGTTGAAAAACGGGTATTAAACCCATAATTACAACGTGGAGGTGTTTTTTCTATGGGGACAAGAGTGAGTTATCCAATAGAAATAAAGATGAAGGCAAATTGTATAATCTGAGTTGCTTTTTTAATAAATATATAGTAGAATAATTATTATTATTTTTATTAAGTATGAAAGGAGGCAAAAAGTAATGGAAACTGTATTCACAAATGTAGTGTTTAAAAAAGAAGTGAAAGCATATTTACTACTTGGGGGATTGCTTGTAACGGGACTAGTCTGTCCTTTTTTAGGCAAACTTCATATGGAAAACAGCTACCGGAAGCTTTTTGTCTTCTTATTTTAGAATTTGTAGAATATCCTTAAATGGTTTTGTGCATTTTGACTAATTAGTAAGTAAGCAATATTACTAGGCGCCGGCTCTGTTTGGCGTCTTTTTGTGTTCTAACACAAAATGTACAGTATAATCTCTGATATTTATAAATTTTATTTATAGAGTATTATGTAACCTTTAGGCGCCGATGGAATCGGCGTCTTTTTGTGTTTTAAAGGAGATAGTTGAGATGAACATATATTTGTGGATTCCTGGTTAACGGAATACGTTAGAAATAAATAAATATTAAGAAATTGAGAATGAAAAAATTATTAAGAAAGAGTGATAAACATGTTATTGCAATTAAATGATATTAGTAAAAGCTATGTAGGTGAACTTGTACTTTCAAATATAACAATGAAAATTGAATCAGGTGACCGGATTGGTCTTGTTGGAGTGAACGGCGCTGGAAAATCAACCTTGTTAAAGATTATTGCTGGGGATATGCCTTACGATAATGGAGAGATTTATATTGGAAAAGAAACAAAAATTGGTTATTTGCGTCAAAACAGTGGACTACAAATGGATAATACGATTTGGAATGAAATGTTGAATGTCTTCTCTAATCTTCTTGAGGTTGAAAAAGAACTTCGAGAGTTAGAAAGAACAATGAGCGAACCTTCTTTGATTGATAACACTAAGGAATATGAAAGAGTTTTGAATCGTTATGCAGAAAAATGTGACTGGTTTATGGAGCATGGTGGTTATGAAATAGATGCAAAAATTCGTGGTGTTTTGCATGGGATGGGCTTTGAGGATTTTCCTAGAGACACACTCATTCATAAGTTAAGTGGAGGTCAAAAAACGAGACTTGATTTAGCTAAAATATTACTGGAACAGCCAGATTTGCTTATACTGGATGAGCCTACAAATCATTTGGATCTTGCAACTTTAGCTTGGTTAGAAGGTTATTTACGCTCATACCCAGGTACTATCCTTGTTGTTTAACATGATCGTTACTTTTTGGACTCGCTTGTGACCATTATTTATGAAATTGAGCGAACAGAAGCACGACGATATATAGGCAACTATTCGAAATATATAGAGAACAAAGAGAAAAACCGTGAAATTTTATCTAAGAAATATTCAATGCAACAAGAACAAATTACAAAGATGGAAGATTACATTCAACGGAACATCACCATGGCAACGTCGTCTAAAAGTGCAAAAAACAAAAGAAAGCAGCTTGAGAGAATTGAACGTATAGATAAACCTCTCAAAGACTTAAAACGTGCACAGATGTCGTTTTCAATAGAAAAAACGTCTCATAAAGAGGTGTTACAAGTTCGAGATATTGATATCTATGTCGGAGTAAATACTGAACGAAAACCTCTATTAAAGAAAATTAGTTTCCAACTACGACGAGGTGAAAAAGTAGCATTAATTGGTCCAAATGGTGTTGGAAAGTCAACACTACTTAAGACGTTAATCGATGATTATAAACCAGAAAGTGGCGTAATAACTTGGGGAAATGGAGTTACTATTGCTTACTACGATCAAGAGCAATCGACTTTGCATCCCAATAATACGATATTAGATGAGTTATGGAATACGTTTCCTCATATTGAAGAGGCTAGAATTCGTACTGTACTTGGGAATTTTTTGTTTACCGGTGAAGATGTGTTTAAGAAAATATCTGCTCTTAGTGGTGGTGAAAAAGCACGTGTTGCGCTATCCAAGCTTATGTTACAAGAAGCTAATGTTCTTATTATAGACGAGCCGACAAATCATTTGGATTTATTCAGTAAAGGGGTGCTGGAATCTGCACTCATGAATTATGAGGGTACCTTGTTTTTTATTTCTCATGACCGTTATTTTTTGAATAAGTTAGCTGACAAAATGTTGGAACTCTATCCAACAGGAGCCCTTGTATATAACGGCAACTATGATGACTATGTTGAAGCTAAATCGCAAAAAGAGAAAGAAGTAGCTGGTCTCTTGACTAGGGAATAATACAATGATGAAGAAGAAGCAACGCCTAAGTAGGGGGCCACCAACTACTTAAAAATCAAATTATAATAAATAAGTCTCACTATGAAAAATAACATGGAAAAGAGGAAATATATATGTCTAATGAAAATCAAATTGCTGTCGTAACAGGAGCAGGTAGTGGAATCGGTAGATCTACAAGTATAAAATTCGCTGAAAACGGATATAAAGTGGTTCTAGTTGATTTTAATGAAGCTACAGGTGAAGAAACGCTTAAGCTTGTTCAAAATAAAGGTGGAGAAGGTATTTTTATAAAAGCAGATGTTTCGAAAGAGGAAGATGTTCAAAACTATGTGAAAAAAGCTATTGAAAAATATGGTCGTATTGATGTCTTTTTCAATAATGCGGGTATTATTCAAAAGTTTGCTCCATTTACAACTGTGGAAACAAAAGAATACGAACGAATTATGGACATAAATGTAAAGGGCATTTTTCTCGGAATGAAATACGTAATCCAAGTGATGGAGAAACAAGGCAAAGGATCTATTATCAATACAGCTTCATCAGCAGGCATTCGTCCAGAGCATAGCATTGCTGTTTATTCTGCGAGTAAACATGCCGTAATAGGTATGACTAAAGGGGCTGCGATTGAATACGCCAATAAAGGTATTCGAATCAATGCCGTTTGTCCAGGAGGAATTGTTACACCACTCTTTAAAAGTGTTGGGGAAACCCTTGAAAAAACAGGATACGTACCAGAAGAAATGTCGCGTGTTAGAATGGGGCGTCATGGTGAACCTGAAGAGGTTGCAGAAGCAGTTTTGTTCCTAGCTTCCGATAAATCAACCTTCATGGCCGGTTCGGTTGTAACGGTAGATGGTAGTTTAACCGTGTAAAGAAACTTTCCTTTAAGCAATGAATAGAAGCAGATAGAATACTGAAAAGAATAGGAAGAACTTACATTATTAATAAGTTATGCTTCACAGAGTAGGTACTTAAGCTGCTTCCTTCGGCTTATGTTAATATAAGGATCTTAGTTATTCAAGAAAAGGGCGCGATTGTTGAAGATTAAAGGTAGAAAATGATCAATCTTTTTTATAAAACCGAAACAAATCTGCTAGAGAAGAATCCATTTTGATCAATCTTTATTTCAAAATGGATTCTTCTTATTTACCGTGAAATACGGGTTTGTGAGGTATTTTTGATCAAAATTTATTTCAAAGCAACATGTTTAGAGGTATTTCATTTTCTTATGGTACTATTTAGGTGGATTAGTTTAACAAATGAAAAAAGAGATCATTTTAAATGAAGGCACTGAAAAATTCCAAAGGAACAAGATAAATCAAAAGGACGATTTCTAAACTCAAGAAATCGCCTTTTTTAATGGAGTATTCTCCTTATCGTTGTGAATCCGCATTTTCCTGACTCTCCCCCAATTTGCTACAGTTACTGTAGTCATATTTTGCATTCTCTCGGCAGTTTTTCCTTTTTCGAATATGAAAGAAAGTTTGAATTGAATTATCGTAATTAAAGTGACATTGTGAAATAATGCACTTAAACAATAAGGGGGCTTTTATGGGATAAGGATCATTGAAATGATCGAACTTTATTATAAAAATCTCATGCTTAATTTATAAAATTAACTCCACTTTGATCAATCTTTATTCAAAATGGAGTTTTTGCGTTTGCAGCTAGATATGGTTTAGCGACAACTTTTTAATCGATCTTTATTACAAAGCCACAGCTTTATGAGCATACAGCCACATTGAAAGAAAAAGATAATAATTTTTCAATGAAAACAGATTCCTTTATCTTGATTTTACTCTTTGTATTCTTTGTTACTTTCAATGGTGAAATTTGTATAATTTTTTTATAAAAGATATACAGCATTATCATTGGTTTAGAGTTATCTATCTTCCTCGGAAAGCGTCCGCCTGGAGCGATTTCTTCACATCTTTCTAAAATAGAAGATGAACATTTTTCATGTTTTCACCAAGATTACATTAGAACCATTCAACTAACTAATTGTCACAATTTTTTTTTGTAGTTATAATTAACAATTATCACTTAATATTTAATGTGGGTTGGGTAAGTGAAATTGAAATAGTTTGGAGCGAATTGAAATATGATTTTGGAAGAAGAACTTCAACTATTCATTCGCAATTTGGAAGGGATGGAGGAATATAGGTTACCTCAACGAGCTTATCATACGATTCGGCTTGCCATTCGTGATTTAATTCTCCCGCCAGGAAAAGCGCTTCTTGAACGAGAAATTAGTGAAACATTACAAATGAGCCGCACACCTGTCAGAGAAGCCTTGGTACGTTTAGAAATGGAAGGTGTGGTTCGGTTGGTTCCGCGCCGTGGATTCATTGTTGAGCCCATCGAGAAGGAAGATTTAAAAGAAGTTTATGAAATTATTAAGACTTTGGACGGCCTTGCTATCGAAATGGCGACGGCAAATGCGACCGACGAAGAACTTGATCGTTTGGAAGCCATTATCGAAGAACAGCAAGTAACACTAAAAAACGAGAACTTGAAGCAATGGTCATTCCTGGACGATTTATTCCATGCAACCATCGTTGAATATGCAAACAATAAACGTTTGAGTGCGGTAATTGACAGTTTTGCTGACCAATCATACCGGGCGAGGTTATTCACTATTAAGGAACGCCCCATCCCAACCCGTTCAATTATCGAACATAAAGCTATCGTTTCATGCATGCGGGCAAAAGATGAA
This sequence comes from Cytobacillus purgationiresistens, assembly GCF_030813235.1. Taxonomy (GTDB): domain Bacteria; phylum Bacillota; class Bacilli; order Bacillales; family Cytobacillaceae; genus Cytobacillus; species Cytobacillus purgationiresistens. The sequence goes on from NZ_JAUSUB010000038.1 coordinate 26,900, forward strand.
AAAGCTGCGAGTATTCTAATTCAATCCCACCGAATACGGGCCCAAAAGGAAATTCTCGAAGTACTTGATAAAATTACCCATACTGAAATCATAAAAAACTAGAAAAGCGGTCTTCTCTATTGCAGAGAAGACCGCTTTTTACCTTGTCGTTGGTATATTTGGTTACATCAAATGGCCGAAGATAATCGGTACATAGAAATAAACGACAATGACTGTGAAAATGAGTGAGAACAAATTGAGCCATACACCAGTTAGGGCCATGGTGCTCATTTTTACATAGCCAGTCCCAAATACTATAGCGTTCGGCGGGGCAGCAACAGGGAACATATAAGCGAATGTCGCCCCCATATTTGCCGCCACCATCAACACAATCGGGTCGGTTCCCAGAGTTGCAGCCGCTACAGCGACAATCGGATAGACCATGGTCGCCGTAGCTGTGTTCGAAGTGAATTCGGTCATGATGGTAATTGTGCCAACGATTAATGCAATGGTAATAAAGAGTGGGATATTACCGAAGTCGGTTAGTTGTCCGCCGATCCATTGATCAAGTCCGGAATTCATAATACCGGCAGCCAATGCAAGACCACCTCCAAAGAGCCATAAAATTCCCCAAGGAAGCTTCAAGACTGTATCCCAATCTAAAATGTTTCCACCTTTATTTTTTGCTGGAATAGTAAATAGGAGAATGCCTGCGAATAGAGCGATTAGGGTATCATCCAAACCTGGTATAAAACTATTCAGGACAAAGCTGCGTGTGATCCATGCAATTCCTGTGAGGGTAAAGACCGTCAATACGACTTTTTCTTCGTAACTCATTTTTCCTAGGTCATTTAGTTCTTTCTTAACAATATTCCGACCTCCCGGAATACTTTTTAATTTTAAAGGAAATGCAATTTTTGTGAGGTAAAGCCAGATGATGGGAATCAGAATTACTACCATAGGGACACCAAAAAGCATCCAGCGTGCAAATGAGATTTCAATACCATACAAACTATTGACAGTGGCAGCTAAAATGATATTCGCCGGTGCGCCAACTAGTGATCCAAAACCGCCGATTGTTGCAGAATAAGCTGTACCGAGCATCAATGCAGTTCCGAATGGAAATTTGCCTGGTGTCGTATCGATTGTGCTGCTGTCTTTAAGCGAATCTGCTACATGCTTAGTAACGGCCAAACTGATTGGCACCATCATCATGGTGGTAGCTGTGTTGGAAATGAACATAGATAAAAATGCGGTAGCCACCATAAAACCTAAAATGAGCGTACTTGGATTAGTCCCGACAAATGAAATGATGGATAATGCAATACGTTTATGCAAATTCCATTTTTCCATGGATAGCGCTATCATAAAACTTCCGGCAAATAGAAAAATCAAAGGATCTCCATAGTTAGCGGAAACGGCTCCTGTCTCCATTACACCTAGTAGAGGGAATAATAACAATGGAAGCAACGAAGTGATTGGAATTGGCATAGCCTCTGTTACCCACCATGTAGCAATCCAGGCAACTACCGCCAAAACTGTTACAGCAGTTGCTGACATGTCTTCAGGAGACACCAATAACTTAATTAGTAGAAAAAGGGCAGGTCCTAGTACTAGCCCAATTAACTGGGGCTTGGAGTAATTAGCTGATTTCTCGTGCGGCTTTTTAGAATTAGCACTTTTCACCTTTTCTTCCTCAGAGAGATCAACACTTGAACGTGCGGCGGTTCTCATTGCCAAGAGATTGAGTGTTAAAATCGCTTTCATCATTGCTTTAGCTTGATCGTTCCATGCCCACATCTGAGACCAAAATCTTTTTGCAGTTGTCATAAACATTTCCCCTTTCTTTTCTGCATGAATTTTTATTCCTCACTAAATGAGACCGCTTACATTAAGGTAAGAATCTTACTTCAGATACAATTATAAAACCTTACTAGATAGGATTCTATATCAATGAATACATTAAAGTCAATGTACAAAAACAAAAGATTCAAATTATTTAACAAAAAACCTTATTTAAAGCATTTTGAATGAGTTTTTTAATTTTTACAATTTTAAAAAAATAATTTATATTGACATTAACGTATTCATTATATAATAATCAATCTAACATCAAAAAATATGCCATCAACGGCACTTAATAGGAGGAAGTAAAAATGAACGAAACAAAAAAATTTCGATTAGCAGTTATTCCGGGTGATGGAATAGGGAAAGAAGTGGTCAAAGAAGGAATGCGAGTGCTTGAGTATTTGGCTGAAGAATCGAATGGTCAATTTTCTTTTGAAAGCGATTACTTTCCGTGGGGCTGCGAATATTATCTGGAAAATGGCAAAATGATGGATGAAGACGGTGTAGAGAAAATCAGAAATCATGATGCGATTTATTTTGGAGCTGTTGGATTCCCGGGTGTTCCAGATCACATCAGTTTATGGGGGTTACGTCTAGCAATCTGCCAAGGGTTCGATCAATGGGCGAATATCCGTCCAGTAGAATTTTTACCAGGAGTGCCAAGAAGATTGAATCATCCAGATGTAGATAATCTAAACTGGGTGTTGGTACGTGAAAATTCTGAGGGAGAATATTCAGGTATCGGGGGCCGAAATTTTGCTGGCCGCGGAACTGGCAATGAAGTCGCTGTCCAATCATCTTTGTTCACAGAAAAAGGTTGCGAACGGATTATTCGTTTCGCATTTGACTTGGCACGGACCCGCGATAAGAAAAAAGTAACCAGCGTAACGAAGAGCAATGCGCAGCAATACGGTATGGTGTTATGGGATGAAGTTTTTGCGCGAGTCAGTAAGGATTATCCAGATGTCGAAACAGATCAGTGGCTCGTTGATGCAATGGCGGCACAGTTTGTTTTGCATCCTGAAGAGTTAGAGGTCGTGGTAGCCTCTAATTTATTTGCAGACATTTTGTCAGATCTAGGAAGTGCCCTTGCCGGAAGTCTTGGATTGGCTGCCAGTGCAAACCTGAATCCGAAAAGACGAACGCCAAGCATGTTTGAATCCGTCCATGGATCGGCCCCGGATATCGCTGGAAAAGGGATAGCTAATCCTATTGGTACCATTGGAAGCGCGGCATTGATGCTGGACCACCTTGGATTAAAAGATGAAGCAACCCGTTTAAATAAAGCAATCGAAGAAACAACAAGACAAGGCATCCTGACCCGTGATCTAGGCGGTTCATTCGATACTGTAGAAGTTACAAATGCAATTATAAAAAATTTAGCGAAAGTGAAGGCAAAAGCTTAATTTAAAGAAAATGTCGTAATCGATAAAATTCGATTGCGACTTTTTTCTAAGTCGGAAAAGGCAGGTGTGAAATATGAAGGTCTTGATAGCGATGGATTCTTTCAAAGGAAGTTTATCATCTATAGAAGGAAGCGCAGCAATTACAGCAGGAATTAAAGAGGTTTATCAATATGCAGATATTAAAGTGCTTCCATTGGCCGATGGTGGGGAAGGGACAGTTGAGGCAATTGTGAAAGCGACAGGCGGAAAATTGTTCACTATTCCAGTGACAGGTCCACTCCACGAAGAAGTGAGTGCAATTTATGGAATCTTAGGCGACCAAAAGACAGCGGTCATCGAAATTGCTGCCGCATGCGGACTTCCACTCATTCCAGATGAACAACGAAATCCGTTAATTACCACGTCGTACGGTGTAGGTGAACTGATTATAGATGCTATTGAAAAAGGGTGCCAGGACTTCATCATCGGTTTAGGCGGAAGCGCAACAAATGACGGGGGAGTCGGAATGCTCCAGGCCCTGGGTTTCCGTTTCCTTGATTCAAATGGCAAGCAAGTGGATTCAGGCGGACAAGCGCTAAAAGATATTCGCCAGATAGGCGATAAAAGTGTCCATCCTGCAGTGAAAAAGGCGACATTTAAAGTTGCTTGCGATGTGACCAATCCGCTGTTCGGCGAAAAGGGGGCAGCGTATATTTTTGGGCCTCAAAAAGGCGCCTCCCCAGAGATGGTATTGGAACTTGATCAGGGACTTCGGAATTTGGCGAAAGTAGTGGCTGAAGAATTTGATCGAGATATCCATTCGATAGAAGGAGCTGGCGCTGCAGGCGGGTTAGGAGCTGCGTTTCTCGGATTTTTGCAGGCTGAACTAAACAGCGGCATCGAATTAATACTTGAGAGCATTGGGATGAAAGAGCAAATCCAAGGCATGGATATCGTCATAACAGGAGAAGGAAAGTTAGATGGTCAAACCTCCATGGGGAAAACAGCAATGGGTGTGGCTCAAATGGCTGAAAAACAAGGGGTTCCTGTCATTGCGTTAGCTGGAAGTGTCACAGAAGAAGCAGCCGATTTAAACGACCTGGGAATCACTTCATATTTCTCTATCATGACGAAACCCATGTCATTAGTAGAAGCAATAAATCCAAAGACGGCAATGATTAATCTGCAAGTAACAACGGCACAATTATTTCGGTTGATCAAAAAAATGAAAAAAGTGTAGTGAGCTTAATCATTCGAAATCTAAAATAAAAGTTAAAGAAAAAATGGAAAAATGATAAGAATATTTCCAGAACGTTGATGCAGTTGTACTTTGTAAAGTTAAATGCCTCATCGAAAGAATAATCAATTTAAATAGGTAAATGGAGCATTCCTGTTAGAAGGGTTTTCGGGGACTTGAAATAGAAAGAGCCCTCTTGGTATGATGCGGGGTGTCAAATCGTGTGGCGAAATGACCCCTAACTTAGATAACCAATGAGGACTCCAAAGTGGATTTTAAACAAAATCAGAAAATAAATCAAGTCACTGAAAAAACTCTCGTAGTCGGAATTGATATTGCGAAGCGAAAACACTTCGCTTGCTTTGTCGATGACCGTGGGCGTGTGCTTCAAAAATCTTTCTCGGTATTACAGTCCAGCGATGGTTTCGATCGTTTTTATCAACGTATTTTGACTGCCATGAAAGAAAACGAAAAAACGGAAGTCATTGTCGGGATTGAACCTACCGTCCATTATTGGCTTAATCTAGCCTATTTCCTTGAGGAACGGGGCATTCCCCTGGCTATGATCAACCCTATGCACGTCAAACGGACGAAGGAAGAAGATAGCAGCCAATTAAAAGCGTGGCAAGGAATAATAGATATATTGATAAAGAAACAGAGGAGCAGTGCAGCTGACAGCATTAAAAAGACCATGTTCATTTTAGTTTCCATTGAATAAAAACTAGCAATATAGTAAAATTGATACATATCTATTTTGTTTTATTTTTTGCTATCCTACTTGGATTAGCGGTGAACTAACAATTACGACCTTTGGGTTGATCGTTTTATTTGCTTTTGTTGTGAGCAAATAATAATCATCACCCACTGGTCGTTTTTTTGTGCCAAATTTTAAAATTAGAAAGGGTGATGTCAATGCTTTTAGATTTGATTACAAGTGCTACCATCGGTTCTCTAATGGGTTTATTAGCACACGCGAAACGAAACAAAACGATTAAGAAGCCAAGAAACACAAAAAGAACATTCGATCCAGGCTATTTAACGGATATGGGATATGGTACTGTTGCTGCAGTTGCTACAGTTATTGTTGCCGATCCAAGCTCAATGGAAAGACTGATTTTGACTTCTTTATTAGCGGGCTTCTTTGCTGATGGAGCTATGGCAAAATTAGAAGCTACCAATTTACTAAATAACAATGAACAGTTCAAGAATAATCAAGAACAGCTCAATGAGAAGCTGCCTGCACCTAAAAAATCAACTAAGTCTGAAGATAAAGAAGAATAAATTAGGGTGCAGTTCTTCTTTACATATTTAGGGAGTATTTTGTGATATAATGTACATAACTACACAGTCGGTGTCATATAGAAAAAAGGAATGGAAGGAGCAAATTCAATGATGACTCTTAAAGATTTTCTTAATGAAGAAGAGATTCGAGAATTTGAGGAACTTCAAGTTGAACTCCTAAGTGCTCATAATACAAAAGAAAGGATTAAGATCCAAGCGGAGATTGATGTCTTACTTAGTACTGCACGTTACCGCTATGAGGCTTTTCAAAATGAAGAAAGTGAAGCGGCTACGTATGAACTAATTAAAAGACCTTCACCTTATGTACGTCTTAGAACTAAAAAGGAAGCCGTACATTAAAAATATTTCTGTGAGGATCATTAATTCGAATTAATATCAAGTGAATAATAACTTAATGTAGAAAGCTCTTTATTTGAAAAGGACTTAAGTCCAGTTCATATAAGGAGTTTTTTTATTGGAGGAGAATTTATCGATGGAACAATTATCACTTTTTGATGCTTGTGAATTTACAATTGAAAAGTCTGTTGAGATAAAGAAAAATATAAAATTGCTCACATTAGACGAATATGACCATATTCTCATTTCTGAGAGCGGAGGCAAAGATAGTATGGCTTGTTTATTCTATCTATAAGATTTAGGAGTACCAACTTCTAAAATAGAATTGTGCCACCAGAGTATCGACGGAAGGGCAGCCGACTATGTGGAATTCATGGATTGGCCAGTTACTGAGTCTTATATTGAAGAGGTAGGTAAACTCTATAACATTCAAACTAGTTTTCAATGGCGTGCAGGTGGCATTCATAATGAATTGATGAGAAAAGACAGTCTAACAGGAGATGTATACTATACTGATGGTAACCAAATTATTCATTTACCAACAAAGAGTGGCAAGAATAATACTAGATTAAAGTGGCCCGCTATGAGTGCTGATCTTAGGATTAGGTGGTGTAGCCCGTATGTTTAATCGATGTCTTCAGGAGAGTATTAAATAATCATCCTAAATATAAAGATAAAAAAATCTTGGTAGTTACTGGAGAGCGGCGAGAGGAATCACCCAATAGAGCAAAATACGCGGAAACTGAACTTCATGCTTGTAATAATAAGAATAGGTTAGTACATGCTTGGCGTCCTATTATAGATTGGTCTGAGCAACAGGTATGGGATGAGTATGAGAAGCGTAAGTTCCTAGCACATCCAGCATACTTATTAGGATGGAATCGTACTAGTTGTTTCGGCTGTATTTTTTCAACTACCGACTTATGGGCAATGATGAGAGAAATCGCACCAGAGCGCTTTAATAGGCTCGTCCGCAAGGAGAAAGAGCTAAACCATACAATTGATATAAGACGTCTAACATTGGAAGAGAAGGCAAATATGGGATCAATAAAACGTTTGCCAAATGATCATCGATTAAGTAAGTGGGTGAATCTCGCTCTTAATAAATCCTTCCACAAAGATGATTTAATTATGGATAAGTGGGAACAACCTGCAGGAGCCATGTTAGGTTCTATCGGCGGACCTTGTTAGTTTAGAAAACATTCTTTATGTAGCTTTTTATCGCTATGGAGTTTCATAAAAGAGAAAGTGAAGCAATTTATGATTTTATTGAATTAGATAACTTTCGCTTTGGTGAATATGAGGGAAATCAATACGTGATTAGAAAAATAAATAATAACCACATTCAGATTGAAGATGAGGTAGCAACAGAGAATACGGGCATTCCTCGTATAGAATTATATCGTCGGGGCAAACTTTTACACATTTTAGAGAATTATAAAGATACAATTTAAAAGCTATTATTGACCATTCACTTTCCGAAATTAAATAACTTTATTATTCTAAAAATTCAACCTGTATTAGGGAAACATAGATTTCAAACAAATTTTAATAACTTCTATCTTGTTGACGATAGGAGATTAGTGCATTTCTAGGGATAAACTAAACAACTTTATTATCTCTACACAGATTAACCACTATTATTTAGTGATATAAAAGGAGTCCCTGATCTTTATATTGTAGATTGCGGACTCCTTTTCATTAAACTTTGGACTTTTTCAGAGGAATTCATATACACGTAACTCCTATCTTATCTTTTGTCTCGACACCTTAAGTATAAGATATTTGGTAGTTGCGTGCTTTTTTTTGCCTCCAAAATTGTACTCTTACTCCAACATTTAGTAGAGATCCCTATTTTTCACTCCATTTTAAATAGAATGAAAAAAACGGATCTACAATATATAAGCGATCTCCTTGAAAGTCTATAGCAGGTTCCCTATTTGTATGGTCTTTTGCTAAGTCTGACATCTTTTGTAGTACTTGATTGACTTGAGTTTTATTTGGCATAGAGGATGGAACTAATATTTCTTTTAACTTCTCTCTGACTGTATCAACAGTTATCTCTGTTTCATGAGTAAGGTAAGATAAGGTGATCATGACTGCATAGTAAATATCACCCTCACTTCCGTTCTTAAATTCCCTCTGTTTTCTATCCCTTGGAGGTCCCGCAACAAGCTTATCGTAAAGGTCTTTGGAAGCATGATCTTTTACTAGTCTTAGATAAAAGTCTTCAAAATCAATTTCTCCAGGTAGTTGTTGTTTAAAGGGCTGTTTTTCTCTAATTTTATTTACTCTGCAAAACCAATAACAAAAATCTTGCATTAAATGAGGACTTTTATAACTCTCGCTAATAAAATTTTGAATTACCGAATCAGGACATTCAATATTTAAAGCATTAAATCCTTTTTTAGAGATTTCATAAAGTTCCTCTCTCTCCCATGGATAGATACTTAATTGAATTACCCTTCCTTCCATTTCTTTTTCAACTTTAATTGAATCAACGCCCCTATGTGGGACAGAGCACAATATAACCCTTAAACCTGAACCAATAGGCTCTTTTAGTGCCCGTATAATTTCTGTTTGAATTTCAGGATCACAATAGTGAAAATCATCTATCATTAAGATTTTATTTGTTTTTAATAGTGATTCTATTGCAAGATATATTGGTGTAGGAGTAAAGGTCTTAGATTCCTTTTCGGTATCCTTTTCAGACTCCGACTTTGAATCAGATCCTTCTACTCTTACTTTTAGCCATCCAAAAAAGCCTCCCTCTCCAAACGCTTTAAAACCAGAAGTCTCTTTAACTTCTTTTTCTTTTCCTTTATCCTTACTAACACTATTAGCAACAGCCATTTTATCAATAATAGTAGACCAAAATACATCTCCTGATTTTATAGCTCCACCTGATATGAGAATAAAATCATCTTCTGGAATAACCTTTTTACATAGTGTAGTTTTACCGATCTTTGTTGGCCCGGTTATGGAGATGATTTTCCCCTGTATATCTAAATCCATAATTAAATTATCTTCTAATTCCAAATTTTCTCTTGAATTGTATGTAACGCTAGGTACTCCACCAGCTGTAAAAACGTCTGAAATTTTCATATTAAAATATCACCTTACCATCTATTCATACCATTAAGTATAGCATTTTATATATTAGTATTCTTATATTATTTGGAATTATCATATTGATGATAAGTATCTTTATAAAATCGAATACAACAGATGAAGGAAACGGTTAATGATATGACAAACTATCATCAGCTTTTTTGAGCCAATCAGAATGCTTTTCTTATTTAGCAAACGTGGCAGAATTGTTGAAGAAGGATGAGGTGAAAGCTTTTAGAATTAATATTCTGGGAATAATCTATAATGCAAGAAAAACATGCTACTTAGTTAATAAAAGGTGCGAATTGGAGTGAATTATTTTGAGTGATGGAAAATCTTCAAAATTAGAAAAGTGGCGAGCTCAATATAGAGGAGCCTGAATTTTCTACTATGGGTTGGACTAGCTGTATGCAAAAATGTTTAGCTGGTAAAGGTATGAGCATTATGGCAATGAGTGCATTATTCTTTATATGTGGTTTTGCATGCACTGTCGGAGTACCTGCTACAGCTGGAACAGCTTGCTATGCGTGTGTTAATACTGCGGGGATTATCGGAGTTAGTGCTTTCCTCGATTGCTGGGAAAAGACATGTAAGGGAAAGTAACATTTTTTTATGGAATGCTTTTACATGACGTGTTAGGATAGAAAGAAAGACAGAAATAGGTGAAACACTTGAGCATAAGATCTATCCTTATGAAAATATCATTTTTATTAGGCTGTTTATCTTTAGTGTATTTCGGACTTATATTAAAGGAAGGGCTGACTGGTTTTATTTTATTGACAGCATTTGTAGTCATCGGTGGATTTCTAAGTAGGCCAAAAGAAAAAAGCAACAAAAATACTTAGCGCCCCACTTCTTCCATTAAGTGACAGGGTTCTTGTGTTAGTCCGCAGGGCTATTTCCAGTATGTGTATTTTTAAGTTAAAAAACTTACAAAAGAAGGATAGGCAACCCTATCGAAAACGAACGTTTTAGGGAAATTCCTTATTTATCAAGGGTTATATCCTTAGCGTGGAAATATGATAAATGGCTGGTGCTACCCCATAATAAAATTTATGTTTTTAGTGATTATTACTTTTTAAAAAACTATGCTAGGTATTTTTTCTTGAAGTTCATAAATCAAAAAGGGGGAAATTTGATTTCGCGGAATATTAAGTTAAATATTATTAAACTAGGGGGCTATTATGAAAAGTATCTTGCTAAAAGGGAAAAAAGCAGCTTCGGCTTTGTTGTTGGCGACTATTTGTACATTTTCTTTTTCTACTTTTGCTTTTGGTGCATCCGGAAATACACAATCACCTGAAATAAACCAGGTTCTAGAAAGGGTCGTGAAAATTGAAACGAAGGGCGATTACGATCACCAAGAGGCATTAAATATGGTAAACCGTCTATGGGGCATTCCAAGGAATATATTGAACACCATGTATAAACAGGGGGTTCAGGTGAAACTTATCAATTTTCCTATTACTGATTTGCCAGAGTACGCGTATTTGAAGGGTGAAGTTCCTAGGGGATGGGAACATACACCATATACTTGGGATGACGTGCCTGGTGTAGGGGGACAGACTGTTATTGCCCGAATTGGATATAGCTATAAAAAGATGCATAGTTCCGTAAACCTTGAGCTTCATGAAACGGCGCATGCAATTGATTCTTATGTATTTGATAGAATTAGTTACTCCTATGAATTTACAAAGATACATGCGTTAGAGCATGATAATTTCAATGAAAATCCTTACTACGATTACAAGGAAGAATATTTCGCTGAAGCATTTGCTTATTTCTATACGGGACCAGATACTCATGCAGAGTTGAAAGAAAAAGCTCCATTAACCTATAAATTTATTAATGAGCTCCAACGCAAGATTCCACCTGAAAAGCATTCAAAAAAATAAAATGATAAGTCCTTTATCATTTCAAAAATAGACACAGAAGCAATATTGTAGCTTTGGAATAATGTTTGATCAACTTGATACTATTAATCTTGATAAACGAACAAAAAAAAGATCGTGTTTTGAAAAAAAGATAGATCAAAACACGCTCTTAATATATTCATTTGAATCATTCTTTTATGGCTTAATGACAGGGTTACTGCTAATAGGCAGTCTTTCCGTTTATTTCAATACATTATTTATTAATATCATTGTAGTGATTGAAATAAAGAGAAACGTAATTATTAAAGATATGACTAAACTTTTTACTATTTTACTTTTTTCATTATGTTTATCAGTATTTTTATATTTTCTTATTACTCTAAGAATAGATGTACCAATAATAACTAAAATTAAAATTGGTAATGCGTATTTAACGTATAGATCCCACATTTTATCTCTCCATTTTATTATTTTAGTCAAATTAATCATTATTGTGGAGTGATATCAAGTGCTCCCCCGAAATTGTATATTTTTGTATATTAACACTATCAACCTTAAATTATTAGAAATTACATCTATACAAAAAGTGCGGCTTGGAAACGGGCTGTTAGTGATGCAGGAAGTACTCTTCAAAAGGATGTTGGAATGGCTTTTCTTGATTTCTTTAACATAACAAACGTAGCTAGACAATGTGGATTTTTATAATATACTTAAATTTCAGTTATCTGAATCTTTAAGGAATAGGTGATTATCATTATACCATATAGAATAGCCGTTGTTTTATTAGCTATTTTTCAGATTTGCACACTCTACAAAGACTGGAATAGTGATAATCTAACAACTATGAGTTCAATAATACCCATAGTAATTTTTGTGGGTTGTGTCATTTTATTAATAGCTGATCTGTTTTTTAAAAAAAGTGACGCTAAATAATGAACTTTAGTTACAAAATAAGACAGTAGCAGAATAACCATTTTTCTGCGCTGCCTTATAAAGGGCTTTTCTCCATGCATTATATGTCTTTTAGACTTACATTTTTAATGTTTGCAGCGATCATGAAGATGATACTTACAAATACATAATAAATACCTAGAATGCCGAAGGAATCGCTAAAGAATAAAGAGAAATCTCTACCCTGTATAAGATACCTTACAATAAAAGAGCTAACTAGATATAAAACAGGGAGTAATACGAATAATACGATATAAGTAAGTTTTGATTTGTTTGTCAATGTAACACTCCTTATTTTTTCTAGAGTTTTAGATCTCTACACAAACCTAATCATTTTACATTTTTTATCAATTTAACTAATTCCCTAATTCCCCAAGCTGCCAATGAGAAAGATATAGCAATACTAACACAATTAAAATACCGATTATAGTTTCCATTCCTATTATCCCTCACTTTCTTCTAATAAATTCCAATATTATGACACTTTTTTACTATTGGGGTAGCACCGTCAAAACGCATATTTTATACGTTAAGGCTAAAACCCTGATATAAAAGATTTTGATTGCAAATAACCAAAAAGGATATCTGTCATAGCTTTTGGTATCTTGATTTTGATATGGGTTTTGGTTATGAAATCCAGCAGTAGTTCTCATAAGTTAAGCAAATTAGGAAGCTATTTTATAAACGTTCGTTTTAGGGAAAAACCAATTATTAGTATTAGTATTAAAAGGGATTGTTTAAGATATGAAGAATATGAAGAATTAAAGTATGAATTTTTAAAATAACCACTTACCGTTTGCATATTAAAGTCTTATAGGTAAAGGTGAACCATGAATTCCTTTTCATTCCATTACCGAAATAATGAACTTGGCACCTAAAAACAAATTCTTCATCTTTCCTTGGACTTTAATACTCTGAAGCAACAAGAATGAATATATATAAGAAACAAGAATAAGTAAACCTAACTTTTTTAATTGGAGGACTTTATTATGGAATTAATTTTAGTAAGACACGGAGAAGGCTATCATACACTAGACATACCTTTAAGCTTATATTTAGAAAATCCACCCTTAACAATTACGGGGGAGAATCAAACCAAAAAACTAACCAATATACTTAATATAAAACCAACCGATTTAATTATAACAAGCCCTACATTGCGTACTATTGAAACATCATTAATTCTTAATAACAATGCTACAAAAAATCTTTTTGTTCATCCATTTATTGGTCCAAGAATTTTCCCTGAACCTTCAAAAAAAAACACATTGCCTTGTGATTACTTATTGTCCATTAGATTTATAGAAAAATTTTATAATAACCTATTAATTCCTAAAGGTATTGATAGTGTCTATTGGCAATCTGGTGTAATTAATGTTTTATCCTCTTCTTATTATATAGACATACTTTCTTATTTCATAAATTGGGTAAAAAGCCTTAAATTTAACAGAGTAATAATAATATCTCATGATGGAACTATAACTTGGATAAGGGAACGTACCACCAGGAAACTTTTAACTCGAAGTGATTTTTTATCAGAGGCTAGTTTCATTACCATAGAAATTTGAATTTTTCTTCTTTGTTATGAATATAATAACGAATAGTAAAACTATAGTGATGAAACAAAAAATTAACATAATAGTGGTTATCTCATATAGAGTTATAAGTGAACCAAAAACAAAAATACCTACTGGTCCTAAGGACATTGATAATGTTTTTCTTGCTGTAAAAACTCTGCCTCTAATATTTTCTGGAGTTATATATTGGAATAATGAAGTTGAGTAAACTACAATTCCTAATATAGCGAAACCTGAGGAAAATGCACCAAGTATCCCCATAAAAATATGGTCATGAATTGTATAGATTATAAAAGCTATTACGAGAAAGGCAGTAGAACTAATTATTCCATTGTAATAAGATATCTTTAACAATCTGAAAACTATTCCTCCTATTAAGAATCCAGCACTATACGCTGATATTAAAAACCCAGTTCCGAGAGTTCCTTCCATATAAAAGGAAGATGATAATACTGGGAAAATAACACTATTCAATGGTACTATCAAGAGGTTTAATACTGAAAATGAAATCACTAGTGTTAGAAGTATTTTAGATTTAAAAATAAATCTATACCCTTCTAAAATATCTTTAATTAAGCTCATATTACTTGGATTTGATTTAATTAAACTCATATCAAGGAAACATGTAACTATTAAACAAAGAACATAAAATACAATACATAATAAAGTTAATCCGAATTGTCCGAGGAACAACAAACTTGCAACAATTGGTGAACTTATATCAACTATGGTATTGAAAATATTAACATTAGAATTGGCCTTATGTAATTCCTCTTTTTTTACAAAATGAGGAATTACAGTGTCAATAATGGGTGAAATAAAAGTCCTAAATAGAAATACAATGAAAATCAAAACATTTATTAAAAACAATGACTCACTAAAAAACGGCTCCATGAATAAGAATACTGTTAGGAAAATTATTTGAATTGATATACAGCATATTAATAACTTTTTCTTTGAAAAACGATCTATTAAATATCCCACAAACGGGAAAAGTATTAATGACGGAATTATTGCCATTGCCCCGATAGAACCAGTTGCAATTGCTGATTGTGTATTATTCATTGTTTGAAAAATAAAGAAATAAAGTAACAAAGAACTTGCAAAGTTTGAAAGAGCTTGAACGATGATTAATTTTATAATGTTTAGGTTCATTTAATGGCTCCTGCAATTTTTATTTATACATTATTATTGTAAAGTCATTTAATCTATATGAATGATATAAATTAATTTTATTTGTAAAATTAAAACAAAAGTCTAAAACATCAGTTGGATTAAAGTATGTCTCAATTGCACCTATATAATGTTTGGGTGTGAAATGAGATAGTAAATTAAATGCTATTCCTTTATCACATAAATTAAACATTTTTTCTATTGAACTTTTCAAATACTGGTCCATATTTATGTCAATATTTCCAATATTAAAAATCCCAGAAGCCACCAAGTAATCAAATTTATTATCGACTTCCAATTCAAAAAGCGATTTATTAATGAAATTATTATTAGGGTATTTTGTTCTTAAAAACTCAATAAATGTCGAGTGTATATCCAATCCTGTGTAGAGAACATCAGGTTTATTATTTTCTATCAAAAACTTGTAAAAGTGTCCTAGACCACACCCTACATCAAGAATTGATACCCTATCGCTAGTGTTTTCATTAAAAAGTTTATAAAGATATTCAAACCTTATATTTTGGCTGGCTTTGCTACCCCATTGAACGTCTTGATAAGTATCGGTTATACCTTCTAAATCTTTCTGATAGAAATCCTGAGTAAAAGTTTTATATATTTGATTGGTTAAATTATCCACTAGGATATTCCACTCCTTAAAATAATTTTGGCCAGTAAGCTGTTAGTATTGCGTTATTCTTTATCTGATTGAAGTTTGTCTTTTTATTAACAAACATGGGATGAAGATAAATGCAATCATTTCCTTGCCATAAATTTATTTTTTGTTTAAAAAAGTTTAATGTCCGCACTCTATCTAATATCCAAGCTGAATATAAATATTTATTTTCATTATTCTCCCAAGGGGTTGAAAATCCATAACTTTTTAATGTATTAGTGTAAACATTTATTGCTTTTCGGCGATAATGGCCTTCGGGATCACTATTCTCCCAAAAATGTGGATTTAGAAGTTGAACTAAGTCAAGTAAACAGTGCCCCATTGTTGTCTCTTTAAAATCTAAAGGTATTATTTTATTAGAAGTAATAATCCAGTTATAAGGTGTTGAATCACCATGAGTTAAACAAATTTTAGTATTATTAAGGACATCGATTGTCCTCAACAATACGGATGTATTTTTTTTATCCAAACCTTCAACTAATTTATCATGGGTATTTAAGTAACTAAAAGAGCTTTCCCCATACTCCTTCTTACCTTTTGCCCAAAAGGCCTGTAAAACAGCCAACTTTTCTGTCACTTCAGGTAATAATTTTTGTTTATTCTTTGTATTAGCCAATTCGTATCCCTGAATATTTGTTAATATAATAAAGTCATATTTTTCCGTATATTCTTCATAAAGCACTTGGGGTGTACCCAGTTCAGAGGAGGTCAAATCCTTTAAGACTTGACCTTCCTTAATTTGAGTGGGAAGTGTGAATTTTAGCCAAACTCTCATTATTTTATTTTCGGCATTAAATGCAAAAGATTCCGGAGAATGGCTTCTCTGTCTAGGACTATAATTAATTCTCCATATAGATTGATTATTTACGTACTTATTCAAAATATATTTGACATAATCAAAAGTGGGTAATAAGTCAAAGATTGTTTGGTTATTCATTCAGCAACATTCACACATTTAACCCTTCAAGGATTACACCATCTTTAAGAACATATGGACAATCCTTTACATTCTTAAATGCATCTTCTCCTGAAGATTGAGAATTTCCTTCCATGTAATGAATTACGTAAGCTGTTCTATTTTTGCCAGTTAAGTTTGGACCAGTACCATGTAAAATCATCCCGTGATGTATTAAACAGTCTCCTGCCTCAATTGGAATATACTTAATTTTATCTTTATATTCATTTGATAAAGATAACTCTTCTGACATTAATTTTTCAGGTTGATTTTCTATCTCTTCATCTTGATGTGTTCCTGGTATATATCCTAGGCAGCCATTATCCTCATTGACATCTTGTAGTGGAATCCAGCAACTAATCTGAGTATATGGAGTTATGCCTTTCCAAAATGGAGAATCTCTGTGCAATGGTGAGGCAGCACCATAATTTGCAGGTTTATGAATAATAGTGTCAGACAATAATTTAACATTGTCTCCAATTAGTTCTTTCATATAGTTCAATATATTTTTATTAAGAATATACTTCTGCATTCGATTATTATATTCCCACAATTCATTCATTCCCTGCGTTACATAATTGTTCTTATAATAATCAAGGTCCTCGATAGAGTCGAACTGGTTGATCTGAGGAACGCCTGAGGCTTTTACAAGATTATCATTTTCTGAGGGGTCATACTTCGGTAGAATCTGGGCTACACCTGAAGCCTTTACAAGATTATCATTTTCTGAGGGATCATACTTCGGTAAGATCTGAGCAACGCCTGAAGCTTTTACAAGATTATCATCTTCTGAGGGGTCATACTTCGGTAAGATCTGAGCAACGCCTGAAGCTTTTACAAGATTATCATCTTCTGAGGGGTCATACTTCGGTAAGATCTGAGCAACGCCTGA
>NZ_JAUSUB010000039.1 GCF_030813235.1 Cytobacillus purgationiresistens
AGAATCAACCTCTTTCTACTCTCTTTCCTCAATTTTGATTCGGACGAGCGGAGAATCAACCTCTTTCTACTCTCTTTCCTCAATTTTGATTCGGACGAGCGGAGAATCAACCTCTTTCTACTCTCTTTCCTCAATTTTGATTCGGATGAGCGGAGAATCAGACTCTTTCTACTCTCTTTCCTCAATTTTGATTCGGATGAGCGGAGAATCAACCTCTTTCTACTCTCTTTCCTCAATTTTGATTCGGATGAGCGGAGAATGACTCTTTCTACTCTCTATCCTCATTTTGATTTGGATGAGCGGAGAATCAACCTCTTTCTACTCTCTTTCCTCAATTTTGATTCGGATGAGCGGAGAATCAGACTCTTTCTACTCTCTTTCCTCAATTTTGATTCGGATGAGCGGAGAATCAACCTCTTTCTACTCTCTTTCCTCAATTTTGATTCGGATGAGCGGAGAATGACTCTTTCTACTCTCTATCCTCATTTTGATTTGGATGAGCGGAGAATCAACCTCTTTCTACTCTGTTTCATCGATTTTGATGCGGGTGAGCGGAGAATCAGACTCTTTCTACTCTGTTTCATCGATTTTGATGCGGGTGAGCGGAGAATCAGACTCTTTCTACTCTCTTTCCTCAATTTTGATTCGGGTAAGCGGAGAATCAACCTCTTCCTACTCTCTTTACTCAATTTTGATTCGGATGAGCGGAGAATCAACCTCTTTCTACTCTCTTTACTCGGTTTTGGTACGGATGAGCGGAGAATCAGACTCTTTCTACTCTGTTTCATCCATTTTGATTCGGATGAGCGGAGAATC
The DNA here is from genome assembly GCF_030813235.1 of Cytobacillus purgationiresistens. Taxonomy (GTDB): domain Bacteria; phylum Bacillota; class Bacilli; order Bacillales; family Cytobacillaceae; genus Cytobacillus; species Cytobacillus purgationiresistens. The sequence continues at coordinate 817 of NZ_JAUSUB010000039.1, forward strand.
AGACTCTTTCTACTCTGTTTCAGCGATTTTGATGCGAGTGAGCGGAGAATCAGACTCTTTCTACTCTCTTTCCTCAATTTTGATGCGGGTGAGCGGAGAATCAGACTCTTTCTACTCTCTTTCCTCGGTTTTGATTCGGGTAAGCGGAGAATCAGACTCTTTCTACTCTCTTTCCTCGGTTTTGATTCGGGTGAGCGGAGAATCAGACTCTTTCTACTCTGTTTCATCGATTTTGATGCGAGTGAGCGGAGAATCAACCTCTTTCTACTCTCTTTACTCAATTTTGATTCGGACGAGCGGAGAATCAACCTCTTTTTACTCTCTTTCAGCGATTTTGATGCGGCTGAGCGGAGAATCAACCTCTTTCTACTCTGTTTCATCGATTTTGATGCGGGTGAGCGGAGAATCAGACTCTTTCTACTCTCTTTCCTCAATTTTGATGCCGGTGAGCGGAGAATCAGACTCTTTCTACTCTGTTTCATCGATTTTGATGCGAGTGAGCGGAGAATCAACCTCTTTCTACTCTCTTTACTCGGTTTTGATTCGGGTGAGCGGAGAATCAACCTCTTTCTACTCTGTTTCAGCGATTTTGATGCGGGTGAGCGGAGAATCAACCTCTTTCTACTCTCTTTCCTCAATTTTGATTCGGGTAAGCGGAGAATCAACCTCTTCCTACTCTCTTTCTTCAATTTTGATGCGGGTGAGCGGAGAATCAGACTCTTTCTACTCTCTTTCCTCGGTTTTGATTCGAGTGAGAGGAGAATCAACCTCTTTCTACTCTCTTTCCTCGATTTTCAGAGAACGGTTCAGGACTAGTTTGATAATTTAGTGTAAACCAATACTATTACCCCTGTACCTCTATATTTCCATGACAAGCTTTCTGTGATCTAAGGATTTTCCCTCGTTCATTTTAAATAAAAATGTTGTTATTTCATTCAAAACATTGTATTGTTAAATGAGAATGATAATCAATTGCATATTTATTAAGGGGGAACAAATGATGGAACAGCATGAGTTATATGATGTGACAATAATTGGCGGAGGTCCAGCTGGACTATATTCTGCTTTTTACAGCGGATTACGATCCATGAAGACAAAGCTAATAGAATATCAACCTCAGCTAGGCGGTAAAATTCATGTTTATCCGGAAAAAATGATTTGGGATGTTGGCGGAATGACTCCTGCACCAGGAGAGAAGCTAATTGAGCAGCTTGTCACCCAAGGATTAACATTTGACCCTACTATCGAATTGAATGAGAAAGTCATTAAAATCACAAAAGATGAAAATAATATATTTATTTTACATACATCCTCAGGGCAAACTCATTTCTCCAAAACAATCATCGCTGCCGTTGGTGGAGGCATATTGAAGCCCCAGAAACTGCAAGTCGAGGGCGCTGACAAGTATGAAGTTTCCAATCTGCATTACACTGTGAAATCATTACAAAGATTTAAAGATAAAACAGTGATTATCTCAGGCGGTGGAAATTCTGCGATCGATTGGGCGAATGAATTAGTACCCTTCGCCAAAAAGGTCTACTTAACTTATAGAAAAGATGCTTTAAACGGTCATGAAGCTCAAATCTCACAACTGCAAAGCAGCTCAGCAGAATGTTTCTTTAACACTTCTATTTCAAAGCTCACAGCTAGTGCAGATCACGAAAGGATAGAATGTGTGGAGTTGACGAATCATCAAACTGGTGAAATCAATAGCTTAACCATTGATGATGTCGTCATCAATCATGGCTATGAACGTGATACAGCCTTGTTTAACAATTGTGAGTTAGATATTAAAATGGTCGACGATTACTATATTAATGGCAATGCAAGAAGTGAATCCTCAGTCGAAGGACTCTATGCAGCTGGTGATATCCTGATGAACGAAGGTAAAGTACACCTAATCGCTGGGGCATTCCAAGATGCTGCAAATGCTGTAAACAGGGCAAAACAATATGTTCAGCCTGACGCCCATCAATCAGGTATGGTATCTTCCCATAATGAAATCTTTAAGCAACGGAATAAGGAATTGATTAAGCAATTAGTGAAGTAAAATCATAATTGGATCCCCTGCGTGTGAGATGGAATGGTAGGGGTTCTTTTTTTCGTCAAAAAGCAAATGGCATCATTCCCAGTCTTCTAAGGATCCCCAAGTGATTCCCGGTTTACCGGCTGATGATTTCATACAGCCTACATATACACCTTGAGTCTGTTTACCCACATCAAGAAAATGACAAATGATCTCATTGGTAGTTGCTGAAATCTCTTCACGAGCGATATCTGAAATTTTCGTCCACGTTAGAGAGCCCTCGTCACTATCAATTAACGTGAATCGTTTCGATACAGTTCCAAAGAATACATACTGTATTCTTATTTCATCTTTGCCCTTTATTCTCGATACAATATAACGCAGTGTTAGCTGATCAATTTGTTCACTTAATAATCCAGTTTCTTCTTCAACCTCTCTGATACATGCTTTTTTCGGATCATTAATTTCATCATGCTCCATATGTCCGCCAACAGGCACTAAAAGTCCGGGGTATAAACTGGCATTCGTATTTTTTTGGAGGAACAAAACCTCCTCATCCAGACAAATACAGAAAAAAGATTTTTAGAATTCTATGAAATAAAAAATGGAACGCAATCTAAGGAGGGAAAATCTTGAGGCTAAGACAAATGGCGGTTGCATGCACTACATTCGTCCAGCCGGCAACAAGCTCTCCACTCCTAACAGTGATGGTCGTTTCAAGATCAATATAATAGGTTAGTTCACCTTCAATAATATATGCACAATCCTCTCCTTTTTGGATGAATATGAGGAGGGATTTCTTTACTTGAAGAGGGAAAGTTAAAATGGATAATCCTTGTATTCCTGTCTTTGCTTTCTGCTATTTTTTCGGCTATTAAGTCTTTTTTATTATCAAACTTTAAATCAAATAATTTCTCAATTACGCCCTCCAATAAGAGGTACAATCGTACCTTTCATCATACAATAAATGAAACCTTACTCTTTAAATATTCTAAACAGTATAAATAAATCCCTTCACTTCAGATTTCAATCTACTCATTTATTTACGGCATATAGTAAAAACAATATAATTGACTTAAAAATTACTTCTTGTGCTCCTACATGATGAAAATACCAGATTAGGAGATAACCTATGAAAAAACTTTATTATCGTACGTTTCAAGCGAGTATGCGAATGGGATCAAGGTTTCTAAAATGGCGGACACCGGAATTATTAAAGGGTCCTGATAGCATACTTCTACTCTCAAACATCCTTAAAGATCTCTCTCTTGAAAAGGTTCTAATTGTCACAGACCCCGGTATAATGAAGCTTGGATTACTTGAACCTCTATGCGCTAAGTTGGATCAGACTGACATTTTATATTTTATCTATGGCAAAACGATTCCTAACCCCACGATTGATAATATTGAAGAGGCCCTCGCACTTTACACAGAGCAGGAATGTGAAGGGATTATTGCATTTGGCGGAGGTTCAGTGATGGATTGCGCTAAAGGGGTCGGAGCTAGAATAGCTCAGCCAACCTTAAGCATCCCGCAAATGAGAGGTCTCTTTAAGGTGAAAAAAGAGATCCCCCCTTTGTTCGCGGTACCAACTACGGCTGGGACGGGGAGTGAAGGGACAGTGGCTGCAGTGCTCTCTAACCCTGTTACACATGAAAAATATGCTGTAAATGATCTTTCCCTCATTCCAAAATATGCGGTTCTCGACCCTTGTCTCACGATTGGCTTGCCCCCTCATATTACCGCTCAAACTGGAATGGATGCACTGACACATGCTGTTGAAGCGTATATAGGAAAAAGCAATACGAAGGAAACGGAAGGGTACAGTAAACATGCTGTTGCTTTGATTTTCAAGTATTTGTTTATCGCTTATGAACATGGGGACAATCTGGATGCCCGTACAAAAATGCTCCAGGCATCCTATTTTGCAGGCCTCGCTTTCACGAGAGCTTATGTAGGCAATATCCATGCGATTGCCCATACGTTAGGAGGATTTTATTCTGTGCCACACGGACTGGCGAACGCTGTGATCTTACCTCATGTATTGGAATATTACGGTCAGTCTGTTCATCAACGATTAGCAGAACTCGCTGATTTAGTCGGTATCACAAAGGAACAGGATTCTATTGAAAAGAAAGCCAATGCCTTCATTCATGAAATTAAGCAGTTAAATAAAAAAATGCAGATCCCTAATACAATCGAAGGAATTCAAGAAAAAGATATACCTGTCATGATAGACCGGGCTTACGAAGAAGCAAATCCGCTGTATCCCGTTCCAAAAATCTTTTCGAAGGATGATTTTTTGGTTCTTTATAATCTGATAACTCCGTAATGACAGGCGTTGTTTTTTAATATTAGTGACGATTTTCAGAGTAACTTCAGTTTTTCAGGGAATACTCCAATAAACAAAAAAGAGGAGGTCTTCCATGAAAGCCGTAACTTTCCAAGGTGCTAAAGATATTCAAGTAAGAAATGTCGATGATCCTGTGCTGCAGAAGAAAGACGATTTGATTGTCAGAGTAACTTCTACAGCTATATGTGGATCAGATCTTCATATTTATCAAGGAGCGATTCCTGCTGAACCTGGATATGTGATCGGACATGAGCCAATGGGAATTGTTGAAGAAGTGGGACCAGATGTGACAAAAGTGAAAAAAGGAGATCGTGTCGTCCTTCCGTTTAATATCTCTTGCGGACATTGCTTTTATTGTGAAAATGCTATGGAGAGCCAATGCGACAATTCAAATCCTAATCCTGAAGTGGATTCGGGCGCGTATTTTGGTTTTACAGACCGTTTTGGAGGATATCTAGGTGGGCAAGCAGAGTTATTGCGGGTACCTTATGGAAACTTCCTTCCATTCGTAATTCCAGAATCATCGGATCTGCCTGATGAAGCTGTATTATTTTTATCAGATGTTCTTCCAACCGCTTATTGGAGTGTAGAAAATGCTGGAGTGAAAAAAGGTGATACTGTAGTTGTTCTAGGATGCGGCCCTGTTGGCTTGATGACCCAGAAATTCGCATGGATGAAGGGAGCCAATCGAGTGATTGCAGTGGACCGTCTTCCCTATCGACTAAATCAGGCGAAGAAAATGAATAAAGTCGAAACAATCAACTTTGAAGAGCAGGACGACTCCGGCTTATACATCAAGGAATTGACGAGCGGGGGTGCAGATGTGGTCATCGATTGTGTTGGAATGGACGGTAAAAAGTCGCCAATAGAAGCAATCGAACAAAAGCTCAAGCTATCTGGCGGAACATTGAGTCCACTTAAAATCGGGATGGATTCCGTGCGCAAATTTGGAACAATCCAAATTACTGGCGTCTATGGCTCCAAGTATAACCAATTCCCTCTAGGCAATGTATTCGAACGAAACATCACTCTGAAAATGGGACAAGCACCAGTCGTTCACTTAATGCCAATGCTGTTTGATCAAATCAATGCAGGCGAATTTGATCCGACTGAAATCATTACACATCGCATTCCGCTTGATCAAGCCAGCGATGCTTATCATATTTTTCAAAACCATGAAGATGACTGTATTAAAGTAATCTTGAAGCCATAAGAAGAATCCCTGAATTGAAGTGACCACATAACGGGTATATTCGTTAGGTTGCTTGTTGGTATGAGCTCGGCATTGTACTAGGCTCATATCTTTTAGTTTTGCTTACTCTACTACTGTATTTCAGACATAAGAAAAGCACCTCCAGTTACTTGGGGTGCTTTTCAATTTGGTGGTTTATTTTTCCTTCACTCTCATCAATCTCATGCTATTTAATGCGACGATAAGGGTTGCACCAATATCAGCCAATATCGCTATCCAGAGTGTAAGCCAACCTGGAATCACTAATAATAGCGCAAATAATTTAATGGCAATTGAGAAGGTAATGTTCGCCTTAATGACATTCATCGCTTTTCGGCTTAGTCTTATCGTAAACGGAAGCTTTTGCAGATCATCCGCCATAAGAGCAACATCAGCCGTTTCCAGCGCTGTATCTGTACCAGCACCTCCCATTGCAATTCCTACCGTTGCAGCAGCTAATGCTGGTGCATCGTTGACCCCATCACCCACCATAGCTACATGGCTGTATCGGGATCGTAATTGCTTAATATTATTTAATTTATCCTCTGGCATAAGCTCTGACTGCACAGCCGTTACTCCAACATGAGACCCAACTACATTGGCAGTTGCTTCATTATCACCAGTAAGCATGATCGTTTCCTTTACGCCAAGTTCATGAAGTTTTTCAATGACCTCTTTACTCGTATTCCGCAACTCATCTGCAACAGCAATAACAGCTAAAACCTCGCCTTCATTACTAATGACCATGGCGGTTTTCCCTTGATTCTGAAGTAACCTTACCTTTTCCTCGATGTGATTTGTGGGAATACCCAGCTCATTAAATAACTTAGGACTGCCTATATAATACGTTTTGCCCTGTACCACCCCAGTGATTCCTTTACCTGTGATAGAAGAAAATTGATCAACCTCAATATTTTTATAGTCAAGCCCTGCAGCATCTGCCTTTTTCAAAATAGCTGATGCAAGCGGGTGCTGTGAGCGTTTCTCCAGCGCAGTGACAATAGCAAGTAATTCAAGTTCATTCACTTGATGATTAATGACTTCAAAGTCAGTTACTGCTGGCACACCTTTCGTTAAGGTACCTGTCTTATCAAACGCTATCGCTTTTAATGAACCCATTTCTTCGAGGTAGATGCCGCCTTTGATTAGTACACCTTTTTTCGCTGCATTCCCGATGGCGGAAACAATGGCAATTGGTGTAGAAATCACCAATGCACATGGACAGCCAACAACAAGAACTGCTAATCCTTGATATATCCAATCTCCCCAGCTGCCACCCAACAATAACGGTGGAATGACCGCAACTAACGCGGCAATCACCATAATAATTGGGGTATAGTACTTGGCAAACTTATCAATAAATGCTTGCGAAGGTGCTCTCTCCCCTTGCGCTTCCTCCACAAGGTGGATAATTTTCGAAATCGTTGTATCCTCTACAAGCTTAGTAATTTTCACTTCCAGGAAGCCTTCTTCGTTGATGGTACCTGCAAATACCTCGTCATTTACAGCCTTTTCAACGGGGACTGATTCTCCTGTAATAGATGCTTGATTGACTGATGAATGCCCCTTTTCAACCACACCATCCATCGCTATCTTCTGACCTGGCTTGACAATCATGATATCTCCAATAGCGATATCATTCACATGGACCAACACTTCATGTCCGTTTCTTCGTACAAGCGCTTCTTTCGGTGCAATTTGCATCAATGAGCGAATCGATTGTCGCGCTCTATCCATTGAAAAACGCTCCAGCTCCTCACTTAGAGCAAACAGAATCACGACAACAGCGACTTCTCCCCATTCACCAATAATGGCGCCGCCAATAACAGCGACTGTCATTAACGTTTTCATATCAAAATCAAGCTTGATTAAGTTCTGCAGGCCAATCTTTAATAAAGATAAGCCTCCAATTAAAATCGAAGCTAAGAATAGCAGAATTGTCACAAGGTTGCTCTCACCGTTAGCAAACCAAGAAACATACCCAAACACAACTAAAAGAGCTGCATAAAGTAACGTATTATATTTTTTAAAGAATGAGGTGTTTTCTGCCTTTTTCTCTTCAGCTGGAGTAGCTTTTTTCTTTTCGGAAAAAACTTTTAGGTTTTCAAATGCTCCAGCCTTTTCTATTTCTGCAATGGATGCATCACCGGTAACAGAGATTTTCGATGCGCCAAAATTCACTTTTGCTATCTGAACGCCTGGAAGGCTGTTTACATTCTTCTCAAACTTCCCAGCACAATGGGCACAGGAAAAGCCCTCCACACGATAGACATTTTTCTCTGCTTCATTACTCAAGTTCGAACACCCTCCTTATGATGGGCATAAGCTACTTGAATTAATTGCTTCACATGGTCATCATCTAAAGAGTAAAAAGCTAGCTTTCCTTCCTTGCGAAACTTTGCTAAGCCGATACTTCTTAACAGCCTCAAATGATGTGAAGCTGTAGCTGTTGAAGAGCCAATAATATTTGCGACATCACATACACATAACTCATCTTCTATTGTTAGTGCATAGGCAATTTTTATTCGCGTTGCATCAGACAGCGCTTTGAATAATTGCTCCAGGCCGCTGACTTCCCCAACCCTCAGCTGCACACGATTGACTTTTTCCTCATCATAGCTAAACGTTTCACACACATCATGCATCCGGTCTTTTTCAGTTTTTTGTCCCATTTCAGCACCTCATTCAAACATTCTTTTGATTGACTTACTCTTAGTCTATGAGAGAACCATGATTTTTGTCAAAGGATTTAATCAAATATTTGTTTGAATGAACATATATTTAAGAAAAAAAAGCATAAAACCTCTTGGGAGAGGGATTTATGCTTTCTTGCGATTGCGGCGGTATTTGACTGTTTGATCGATATATTCGGATTTTGTTCGATATATTTATTTTTTCGTCGATATCTCACTTTGATAAGCATTTTCAAATATGCTATCTAACGTTTATTTAAAAACAGAGCCATAAAAAAGCACTATGTTTACTATATAAATTACGTACGTAACTAGAGATTTGACATAACCCCTTTCAACATATTACTGGTTTAGTACACGATCCACATATTTCTTAGCCTGTACTAATCCTAGATCCGTTTCACCTCTGACAAACTTTATGATTTCAACACTGGAGTGGCCATTTTTTCGCATATATGTCACTCTTTCTTCTAATTCCTTATTGTTAGATATCGTCATGGACTGTTGTTTCTGCAAATGCTTATTCAGCTTCTTTTGCAGCTTTTTTACTTTATGTTGCAATAGAAATATATAGATGATTAAACAAACCGTGATGATGAGTAAAGCTAATTTAAATAACACAGAAACAGCTCCTTGAATCGGATTACTTACAGTTTAGCTATCGACTTTTTTTAGAAATTCACTATATAAATACAATATCACACCCATTAAATTTCAACCAAATCATGGACATATCTCACAATTTAAATGGTATATATACTTTCAAAAAAGAAGGTGAATTTTCATCTATTGCATGTAAGAAACCAGTATAATTATCCTCATTCATTAAATGGACAAACATCATTCACTCGGCTCTATTCTGCCAACCATTCCACTCTCCCCCTAAGTCTCTCGTAAAAACACAAGAAACATTTACAACATCTCTTTAAAAGTTATAATCTGTAGTATAAAATGATAGAAGAAACAATATTGATAATTTTCTTCAAATTAAGAATAGTGTATGGGTTTCTTGCATCTATTTAAAAAGAAGTGGATTTGAAAAAGGTAGTAAGTTTGAAGCTTTCGAAATAAGGAATATATACAAATAATCATTCTTCACTTCACTAGTACTTAATAATTGTCCCCATCTATTATTGCCTGTATCCCAGCTATTGGAATGAGTAGTACCTATGCAAACCTCATTCAAACATTAAATTTAGGATTAACCATATGGATTACTAACTAGCAGCTTAGAGAACTCGAATCTATATGGAATAAATATAACAGGAGGAGAAAATTAATGGCATACGTTATCACTTCACCTTGTATAAACGAACAAGCAGGGGATTGTTTAGATGCTTGTCCAGTTGATTGTATTGAAAAAGGGGAAGACCAATATTTAATTGACCCAGCCACTTGCATCGATTGCGGCGCGTGCGAGACCGTTTGTCCGGTCGAAGCCATTGTATATGAAGAAGATCTTGAGGATGAGCAAAGGGTTTTCTTTGATAAAGCTAAGCAATACTTTAATGTATAATTTTTTAAACAAATTTTTATCAGGATTATTACCAATAACCTTGAATGATAGGATTAAAAGCACTGGATGCAGCCTTGCAGCACGTGCTTTTAATCCTATCTTTTTTATATAATTTATAAACTGCCATTTTCCTCTTATTTACTTTTTAAATTATCATTTGCAAAGTTGAAAAGAATATAGTAGCGTTGAATTATAGTTTTTATACCATTTAGTATAAAAACTATAATAAAAAGCTTTTTAGGGGGAATGCTTATAAAGTACTTTATGTTGAATGCAAGGCAAATCGCTACTCCCAGCCAAAAGACTTCTTAATAGAAAACCATATAAGACACATATGTAAAACTGAAATAAGCTTCTATACATTTCTCTTAAAGCTTCATTAGAATTTAGCATTGGTGTATCAATGATTTTTTTCATCTTACGATATATAAAATAAACTTTTCATTACCCGCATCAGAAGATCACAATCAAATTGCTTTAAAATATTTTAGTAAAGGATTTGGCTTATGAAACCTAATTCTAACAACAACTCACCCGGTAGTGGTGTGCAATTTCCAATTCTAAAAAATGACCCGACTAGAGGAGAAGGTGGATTCGGTGTTGGAACCCTCTCATTAGAAAACATCACTCCAATTATTGTTGATCCAGAGAATCATGAAGCATTTATTGATATGGAAGCACTGCATGCAAGAAGTCGCGTAGAAAAGAAAGTACGATTCCAGCGTGAAAAAGAAGGTTTGATCGATCCTCAATTATTTTGGATTGTATGGGTAGCAATCGATATTGGTAAAAATGGCGCCCACTTCTCAGGCATAGGGGCTGCCGATCTCCTTGTATCCCGAGAAGAAAGACGAATCCGCTTAGGGTATAAATCTTTACCCGAACATGTGAACAGTCTTGATAAAGCCCTAAAAAGCAAATTTCAAATTGACCATATGGATGACCCGTCTAAAGCAATACTCAAAGATTTCTTATTGGGTTATGAAGATTATTGGAATAACTCAACGTCAGCGTTCAAAGAACTATGGAAAAGATAATTTGGAGGTAAAAAAGAATGGCATTTGTAATTACATCACCATGTATAGATGAACAAGCAGCTGATTGCTTGGATGTTTGCCCTGTTGACTGTATTGAAAAAGGAGAAGACCAATATTTAATTGATCCATCCATCTGTATCGACTGCGGTGCATGTGAAACTGCCTGCCCTGTAGAAGCAATTTTTCATGAAGATGAACTTCAAGAGGAAGAAAAGTTATTCTTTGAAAAAGCTAAGAAGTATTTTAATGTGTAATGTGGCAAACAGCAGGTCTCGGTAAGATCCGAACCTGCTGTTGATTTTCAAGATGAAAATTTCTTTACTTCAAGCTTCGCTTCAAAAAAGCCTTTGTTCTTTCATTCTGAGGATTCGTGAATAATTGTGTTGGTTCACCCGATTCAATCACCTCGCCATTATCCATAAAGATCGCTTCTGTAGCTACCTCTCTAGCAAATCCCATTTCATGAGTAACCACGATCATTGTCATTTTTTCCTGAGCTAAATCTTTCATGACCTGCAGGACTTCCCCTGTCAATTCGGGATCCAAAGCCGAGGTTGGTTCATCGAATAGCAATATTTCCGGTTCCATCATCAACGCTCTAGCAATCGCAACTCTTTGCTTTTGACCGCCTGAGAGCTTTGCAGGATACGCATTGGCCCAATTGGTAAGACCCACTTTTTCTAAAAGCTCACCACTCCGTTGTTGAATCAGTTTTAGCGACTCTTTCTTCGCCATTTTTGGTGCAATCTCTAAATTTTCTTTTACAGTCAAATGCGGAAAAAGATTAAAATGCTGAAAAACCATGCCCATTTTAGCTGTAATTGTCTTGATTTCCTGCGGCTTCGAGTAGACTCCATCCTTCACAAGATGAGCATCCGAAATGCATATGCTCCCTTCATCTATTTCTTCTAGAAGGACCAGACTGCGCAGCATTGTGCTTTTTCCTGAACCTGAAGGACCGATGATAGCCACGACATCGTTTTTATTTACACGTAAACTAATCCCCTTCAGTACATCTAGCTCCCCATATGCCTTTTTAAGATTAGAAACTTCTATAACAGTCACTTTTATCACGCCTTCCTATTCAAACTTGAATTTTCGTTCAAGAAATTTAAAAAACAATGACAATACAAGAGTCATAAGCAAATATATGATCGCAGCTAAGAAAAATGGCAAGATGGTAAAATCTCTATTTACCGCTGTTTGCGCAAAGTGTAATAACTCTGGTACGGCAACCGCATATAAGAGGGCCGTATCCTTTACGAGGGTGACCGATTCATTCGCGAGTGCAGGAAGTGCAACACGAAACATTTGCGGAATGATAATCCTCGTCAAAGTCTGCCACTTGCCCATTCCTAGGACTTTAGAAGCTTCATATTGACCTTTATCAATAGACAGCAAGCCTCCACGAAAGATTTCTGCAAAATAAGCGGCATAATTCAAAATAAATCCTAAACAAGCCGCAACAAATCGGTCAAGCACCAAATACTCTCCAACCACTGGAAGCATCGGTAAACCAAAACAAATGAATAAAAGTTGCAGCAATAAAGGTGTCCCGCGCATGACATAAATATAGCCCTGTGCGAACCAAGCTATCACTTTGATACTACTTCTAGCAGCAAGCGTCAACAAGAATCCTAGAGGAATCGACACCACTATGGCAATCAAGAACAAGAGTACGGTCACTTGTGCCCCTTCAAGCATCGGCTTAAGGAGTGTGATGATATATTCTAAAGACATAGGAAAAGCCCCTCCAAAAAACAAAACAGGGTTCCCAAAGGAAATCCTGCTCTATCTTATAGTTGTTATTTTAATAATCGATCCTCACCAAACCATTTTTCTGAGATTTCACCAGCAGCACCATTCTCAATCAGCTCATCAAGTGCTGTTTGAAGATCCTCTAGCAATTCGGCATTTCCTTTTTTCACACCAATGCCATATTCCTCTGGTGCAAGTGATTCATCGAGAATTTTAAAGGTGTCCTTTTCTTTCGTCATATAATAATCGATGACAATTTCATCGATGATCACTGCGTCTAAACGACCGTTCTTAAGATCACTTAGTGCCATCACATTATCGGAAAACTCGGTGATCTCTTTTACCTTTGAACTAATTTTATTGTCATTCAACGCATCTGCTGCTGAAGAAAGTGATTGCAAACCGACAACCTTTCCTTCTAAATCACTTAATTCAATCAAATCAGAATCAGTTAAGGTTACAGCTACTTGAGCATTACTTAAATAAGGCTTAGTAAAAAGCACCTTTTCTTTACGTTCGTCTGTAATCGTATATCCATTCCAGATAAGATCAATCCGGCCGCTGCTTAACTCAGATTCTTTTGTTTTCCAATCAATCGGCTGGAACTTAGGTGTTGCACCCATTTTTTCGATAACTGCTTTAGCTAAATCAATATCAAAGCCAACGATTTCATTCTTTTCGTCCCTGAATCCCATTGGTGCAAATTTATCATCTATGCCAACGACGATTGTCTTACCCCCATCCGCTTCACCGGAAGAACTGCTTGTACATGCTGCAAGAACAGAGATGAGCAGAATGGATGTTAATAAAATTGCGAATCGTCTTTTCATATAAAAACCACCTTTATAAAAATAGAATTATGATTAGTACGAATGCTTTAGTATGTTAATATGTTAGAGTGATAAAATAAATTTACCACATTACAAAAATAGATGTCAAGATGATAATTTGATATATTTTCAAATCATTGATTATTCCTACTATTATATTGACCGCAATCATAACTAAACAGATTTAACAGTGCTTTCCTAATCAAAAATGTGATGGAAGAACGTGCTTCTATCTACAAAATTTCACTGCAAATCTCCAAAGAACTTCTGTATTTTGGTCAGCTTTCCAGTAAACTAAGGAAGCTTTAAAGATCTCTATAGTAGAAATTTATCGGGCAAATAATAAACAATCGCAATTGGAAATCTTGGATAAAAAAAATTTCTTGCTTACCTTGATTTAATCTGCTAAGATAACTGACGAACGTTCGTTAAATAATGAGGTGATAAAACTGAAAAGCGATGAAATTAAAGAGGCTGCCCTTAAATATTTTACGATTCATGGATATGAAGGAGCGTCTCTCTCACAAATAGCTGAAGAAGTCGGCATGAAGAAACAATCCATTTACGGACATTTTAAAGGAAAAGATGACCTTTTCCTGCAAGTTTTGCGTGATGCAAAGGAGACAGAGCTCTCTTCCAAGCTTCAGTATTTTAGTGAGGTTGACTCACTGACGCCTGAAAAAGATTTATATGGATTCTTAAATTTAGTGATCGACCTTTTTCAAAAAAATGAACAATTGAAGTTTTGGCTGCGCATATCCTTTTTTCCGCCCGCACATCTTGAAAAATCAATTGAAAAGGAAGTCGTTGATATTGAAGAAAAAGTGCAGGCTATATTAGAAAATAAATTTCAGGAATGGATCGATGCTCAACTAATTGTCGGAGATGCGGCAAAAACACCGACCTACGCCTTCCTCGGCGTCGTCGATTCCATCATGCTGGAGCTCGTATATGGCAATGATGAGCATCGGCTCATCGAAAAATTAGAAGCCTCTTGGACCGTGTTTTGGCGAGGTATTTCACTTCATTGATTTGAGACAGAAAGAGGTGTTTTTATTATGGTACAAAAACCAATTAAAGAACAAAAGATGGTATTAATTATTCTTTTGAGCAATATATTCATCGCATTTCTAGGTATCGGACTCATCATTCCCGTTATGCCGTCTTTTATGAACCTGATGCATTTATCAGGCAGCACAATGGGCTATCTTGTTGCAGTCTTTGCGGTGGCACAGCTAGTGATGTCACCATTTGCAGGACGGTGGGTTGACCGTTATGGCAGAAAGAAAATCATCACGATTGGTTTATTTCTTTTTGGTGTATCGGAACTGATTTTTGGTTTAGGCACAAATGTATCGGTACTTTATTTATCAAGGATTTTAGGCGGATTTAGTGCTGCCTTTATTATGCCCGGGGTAACTGCATATGTGGCGGATATTACAACGATTCAGGACCGACCAAAAGCGATGGGATATATTTCAGCAGCAATCAGTACAGGATTTATTATCGGACCGGGCATCGGCGGTTTTATTGCTGAATACGGAATTCGCCTTCCATTCTTCTTTGCGGCAGGCATTGCCCTTTTAGCATGTATTTTATCGGTATTTATCTTAAAAGAAACCTTAACGAAAGAACAAATGGCCGAGAATGTTGCAAATACAAAACAAACAAATTTTTTATCAGACTTAAAAAGATCACTGAACCCGATTTATTTTATTGCATTTATCATCGTATTTGTACTCGCTTTCGGTTTATCCGCTTACGAGACAGTATTTAGTCTTTTTTCCGATCATAAATTCGGCTTCACACCTAAAGACATTGCCATGATTATAACGATCAGCTCAATCTTCGGGGTCGTTGTGCAAGTATTTATGTTTGGCAGTCTGGTCGATAAATTAGGTGAGAAAAAACTGATTCAAATCTGTTTAATTACGGGTGCTCTTTTAGCAGTGGCTTCCACAGTAATATCCGGCTTCTTGGCAGTGTTGGCGGTCACTTGCTTCATCTTCTTGGCATTTGACTTATTACGTCCAGCATTAACCACATTTTTATCAAAGGCAGCCGGGAAAGAACAAGGCTTCGTTGCCGGAATGAATTCTACCTATACGAGTTTAGGAAATATCTTCGGACCTGCAGTCGGTGGAATACTATTTGATGTGAATATCCACTACCCTTACCTCTTTGCAGCTGTGGTGATGGCTATCGGACTTGGTATTACAATGATGTGGAAAGAGAAAGAATTAGCGGAGAAATTGGCTGAGTAATCGGTTTTCCTCCATAAGAAGGCGGCCTGCTTGATGCAGAGCTGTCTTTTTTACTTTCCTTTATAAATTATTTAATAGAATGTGTGTATTATCTTCAAAATAGGCTATATATTAAATAAGCCCTCAATATTACAAAGGGTACCTTAAATCAAAGGGAGTGTTACCATGACAAAAAAACTATTTACGACTTCAGTCACAGTAAATGGAGGTCGCGAAGGAACTGCGGTTTCTGAGGATGGAAAATTTAATGTTGTCATAGCTATGCCAGGGACTCAAAGGGCTAAAGAAATACCAGAAGCATCTAACCCAGAACAATTATTTGCAGCCGGCTATGCGGCTTGTTTCGATAGTGCACTGCAAAGTGTTTCTAGAATAGAAAAAACACCGATTGAATCTCAAGTAACCGGTCATGTCAGCTTATTGATGGGTGAAAATCATGACTATAGCTTACAAGTAAAACTAGAAGTAAAGGCTTCAGGCACAGATAAAGACAAACTGGAGAATCTGGTTCATAAAGCACATGAAATGTGTCCTTATTCAAAAGCTGTTCGCGGGAATATTGAAGTGGAATTAGAAGTGATTGCTGAATAAATCTTTGAGATGCTAAAAATGGATTTAAAAGAATATGAAGCAAACTAGATTCATTAGTTTGCTTCTTTTGTTATTATAAAATAACTCTTTAAAACTAAGTCGAAGCCAGGCATTGGTGATGACTCCCCTCATTCTTTTGAACACCACTCATATTCGATATCAGGTAAATTCTCTTCATTTCCATGTCCACGGCCAATCTCTACAAATCCATTTTTTTTATAAAAACCCTGTGCTGCTTTATTTACTTCAAACGTACGTAATTTTAACCTTCCTCTCGAATTTCGTTTACAGAAATTCAATAAATCCTGTCCAACTCCTCTCCCTTGATAGTCAATATGGATATAAAGCTGGCTGATTTCATTCATGTTGAACGCAATCATACCCACTACCTTGTCATTCTCCAGAGCTAAAAATATTTTGTGATTTTCAGGTAAAATATGATTCAAGAAATAAATATGACTTTCAAAGGAGTGAATTTCTTTTTGCCCAATCGCTTTTTCCTTGCTCGTACGCCACATGAAGACTGTTTCATTTGCATAGGAAGCTTCGTAGGGACAAATGATTAAACTAGGGTTTTTCATGTTCTCTTCTATATCACACATCATTTCTCTTAACCACCTTCCTTTTAGATAAATGCTCCAATCAGTCATTCCAATTACTGGATAAACTATTAAATTAAATTTACTATAACACTCTTGATTATTCAATTTCTTTATATAGTGCAAGTAATTATCTGGTTATTTAAGAAGTCCACCCTTACCAAACCATACGATATTAATCACATTTTGAAATATATACCAATATGTAAGTGAAAAAAACTTGGGAATATTAAGCTTGTCAAAATTAAACAAAGGATGGTGTAATATGCAGTCTAGGGATATTAAGAAAAGAAGCATTACAGTAAGAAGATTCGCAGGGGTATTATTAGCCTTTATACTCGTTTTATCTATGGCACCAAAAGGGTTAGCAGTTGGCAAAGGTGCAAATGGGCCAGACGTATTCGTCATTCAAGGAATGTTGAAATCAATTGGCAGTTATGAGGGTAAAATTAACGGACACTACAATCAAGCCACTGTTCGAGGTGTGAAGTATTTTCAGAAACAGCATGGGTTAAGCCCAACAGGAGCAGTAGATGAAAATACGTTTGAATCAATCATGTATACTTATTCCAATGAAAAGTTCCCTTCAGCTCCAGGAGGCAAAGGATCAGGAGGCGGAGCTGGTAATGGTGAAGGTGCCGGAAACGGTGAAGGCGCCGGAAACGGTGAAGGCGCTGGTAATGGTGAAGGCGCTGGTAATGGTGAAGGCGCTGGTAATGGCGAAGGTGCTGGTAATGGCGAAGGCGCTGGCAATGGCGAAGGTGCTGGCAATGGCGAAGGTGCTGGCAATGGCGAAGGTGCTGGCAATGGCGAGGGTGCTGGCAACGGTAAAGGTGCTGGCAATGGTGAAGGTGCTGGCAATGGCGAAGGTGCCGGCACTGGTGAAGGTGCTGGCAATGGTGAAGGTGCTGGCAATGGCGAAGGCGCCGGCACTGGTGAAGGTGCTGGCAATGGCGAAGGTGCTGGCAATGGCGAAGGCGTCGGCAATGGTGAAGGTGCTGGCAATGGCGAAGGTGCTGGCAATGGCGAAGGCGTCGGCAATGGTGAAGGTGCTGGCAATGGCGAAGGTGCTGGCAACGGTAAAGGTGAACAACCAGGTAAGGAACCAATCAAGGAGCCTGCTAAAGAACCTGTAAAAGAACCCGCTAAAGAGCCTGTGAAGGAACCTGGAAAAACAGAACCAATTAAAGAACCTGTAAAAGAACCTGTTAAGCAACCAGGAAAGAAGCCAATTAAAGGAAGATAAATAAAATACCGGGTTAACCATTAGCTGAAGAGAAAACTATACGTTAGAAACCATGCCGTCCGTTTCAATAAAACGGGCGGTTTTAGATTTGTATTCTATTATGCATTAAGCAAACATAAGAAAGCCTAAATGAATAGACTAACTCAGATATTTTTTATTTCATTGCGGCCAAAGAGATATAGAGGAGAATGAAGATGAAAATAGCCGATTTAATTGCTTTAATTCCAGCTATAAAACTCATTATCATTGCAGGCATACCATGTTTGACATAATTCAGTTCATTTCTGAATTCGATGATCATTTATCTGACTTTTTATATTCGTACGGATTGCTTATTTATGTCCTTTTATTCCTGTTTATCTATTTAAAGACTGCCTTTGTAGTTCTCACCTTTATTCCAGGTGATTCCATCGTATTTGCAAGCGGAGCCTTAGCAGCTATGGGTAAATTGCAACTTGCATTTTTAATCTTTTTATTTTTCTTTGCAACCGTTATGGGTGATAGTCAAAACTTTTCGATTGGCACCCTTGTTAAGCGCATAAACCGTCAAAAACATCATGTAACATGGTTATCGGATACTCAGGTGCACAACGCGCAAAGTTTTGTCGAGCAGAATGGGCATCTCTCTATCATCATGGCAAGATTTATACCATTAATGCGCACAACTGTACCGTTTGTAAGTGGAATTATGAAATATCCTTACTTATCATTTTTAAAATACAATAGCTTTGGTGCTGTAATTTGGGTGTTTTTTTGGTTGAGCATGGGGTTGGTCTTAGGGAATATTCACTGGGTTGAAGATCACTTACTATTGTCACTCACTATAATCTCGTTCCTGCCGCTGTTGATTCCTCTTCTTTATTGTGTGTTAAAGAAATACGGCTAAAAGCAACTTTACAATCGATTTTAAGAAAAGGCTTCAAACTATCTGCCTTCCATTAAGCTCAATCGACTATTAATAATATCCTAGCCTCTGTTTTCACCTTCGCCAGATTTAAGATAAACCTTTAATAGCATGAAGAAAAACAAAAAGCTTACTACAGTCACTAACAATACCAAAATCAATAAAAACTCTATGCTAGCAATGTAATACACCGCTTTCATAAATTCAAAATCAATCCAAATTTCATTTTTCTTTGTTAAATCTTTTATTACTACATTACTGCCTAACAGGTTTATTTTCTTTTTTAAAGACAATTATGAATTGGTATATTATTAGATTAAAAGATTGTTTGAGGTATAAAAAATCTTAAACTAAGTTTGTTGCCATTCCTTGAGTATGGAATGACCAAAAGATTCAACCCATGGCCATTTAAACAATACCTTCAAAAATAAAAAAACACTATGCTCATCGTAAGAAATTTACGAGAAAGGATGGTGTTTCTTTTATAAATCCTATCATCTTCAGTGAACTGACACTTTTTGCAAAAGAATTATAACGCTTTCTATCTCCATTAGTCCTACAAGATATCGTCGGACAAGTTTTTTATTTGCTAGCTTCAGCAAAGCTTTTGATTCGTTCACCAATTTCATCTCTAACACGCTGGAAGAAAGCCCATTTCTCCTCTTCTGTTCCCTCGGCCTTTGCTGGGTCATCAAAGCCCCAATGTTCACGCTTTACATGCGGAGGTGTCATAGGACATTTATCAGCCGCATCTCCACATAATGTAACAACTAAATCAGCATTGTTTAATATTTCAGGGTCAATGATATCTGATGTTTGATTTGAAATATCAATATCTGCCTCTTGCATTGCTTTAACAGCATTTGGATTTAGTCCATGTGCTTCTATTCCTGCACTGTACACATTCCATTCATCACCTAGGTGTTGCTTTGCCCAGCCTTCAGCCATTTGGCTTCTGCATGAATTACCTGTACATAAAAAGTAAATTGTTTTTTTAGACATCATTTATTTCTCCTTTAATTGCAAATTTAATGGATGATTAATAACCATATATATAAACCAACTAAAGTAATAAATAGTGTTGGAATAGTTAAAATTAGTCCTGTTTTAAAATAAGTTCCCCATGAAATTTTTACACCTTTTAGAGATAATACATGTAGCCATAATAGAGTGGCCAAAGAACCAATCGGTGTAATCTTAGGACCTAAATCTGATCCTATCACGTTGGCATAGATCAAAGCTTCTCTAACTACACCTGTTGTATTTGTATCTGCGATTGCCAATGCATCAATCATGACAGTAGGCATATTATTCATAACAGATGACAGGATGGCAGCGATGAAGCCCATAGCTATAGTTGCTACGAATAGCCCTTGATCAGCTGCTACTTGAATAACATCACTTAAGAGATTAGTTAAACCTACATTTCGCAAGCCATAGACGACCACGTACATTCCTACAGAGAAAAAGACGATATTCCATGGCGCCCCTTTAATAACCGATCCTGTGTTAACAGCCGCACTTCTCTTTGCCATAATCAAGAAGAAAATCGCTATAATACTGGCAATAATTGATACCGGAAGCCCGACGAATTCACCTGTAAAATAACCTATAAGAAGGATTGCCAATACTGCCCAAGACAGCTTGAACATTTTCTTATCTTTTATAGCTTCTTTTGGAGCTTTCAGTTGGGACATATCATAATTTTTCGGTATACTTTTTCTAAAAAATACGAACAGAACTAAAATACTTGCTGCTACTGAGAAAAAGTTAGGGATAATCATCCTGGAAGCAAATTCTACAAAGCCAATACCAAAAAAGTCAGCAGATACGATGTTAACTAAGTTACTCACAACCAATGGCAGTGAAGCGGTATCAGCTATAAATCCACTTGCCATAATAAAAGGAAATACCATTTTTTCATTAAAATTAAGATTCCTCACCATTGCTAATACAATGGGTGTAAGTATCAGTGCTGCACCATCATTTGCGAAGAAAGCAGCAACAAGCGCACCAAGTAAACTTACATATACAAACATTCTTACTCCATTACCTTTTGCGGCCCTTGCCATATGTAAGGCAGACCACTCAAAAAAACCTATTTCATCTAGGATTAATGAGATGATTATGATTGCAATAAAGGTTAATGTTGCATTCCATACGATAGATGTTACATCTATCACATCATTAAAATCGACGACCCCAACAATTAAAGCTAAAATTGCTCCACCACATGCTGACCAGCCGATAGATAATCCTTTAGGCTGCCCTATCACTAAAATAAGTGTGATTAAAAAAATCACTGATGCCAAGATGACTGATGTCACTGTATAAACCCCCTATTACTCACATGAGATCCGCAATCCCTGCTCTTCTAATTCTTGTAACTTATCATCCTGATTTGGAAGATGCTCCAGCAGGTCTTGGATTAGTGGATAATACTCACTTTGCTTATTAAGTGAATAAATGACCCATTGACCTCTCCTAGTCTCACCTACAATTCCAACATTTTTTAATTTGCGAACATGCTGACTAATAGCGGGTTGACTCATCTTAAATATCTCCACAAATTCACAAACACAGCAGTCATGGGAATCTAAAATTTTCACCATCGTTAATCTAGTTTTATCACCTAATAATTTTAGAAGCATTGCAGTCTTTTCAATGTCTACAGTTGAAACCTTCATGAAGCACCTCCATTATTTTAAATAAACATATAATTATATTCTTATGAATAGAACTTAAGATTATTCATTAAACATTGTTGATAGTTAATTGCGATTTTATTCACGTGTGAACAGAATATAAGCAAACACTCATATAACCATCCGCTTATATAATAATACACTTATATATTGAATGCAAATATTTTTTTCTCGATATAATTGAGTAATTGTGCTTTTAATCCTAACTCTATGCTTGTCATTTGATAAGTAATTTTAATAATAAAAACAAGTAAAATCATAAGTTTTGGGACCAATAAGTGAAGAAGGATCAATAATACCTTGTATCTTATTGTTCTTATAGACAAAATTATGTACACCAGTATCACCATGAAGATAATATTTTTAATATTCTGAATTTAATATTCGATCCTATTTATATTGATCCTCCTTAATCATTCAAATGTTTATCGCTCTCTTATTAGCATCTTACAAATTATACCATTATCAAAAATTCTCTTACTAGTTTCACTAAATCGCTTCTTTAGTAAAAGAACATGGCAAGTAGCAAGCTCATAAAACAAAAAGAACCCCTGAGATTCATTTCATTTCAGGAGTTTTTAGTCGGCATTTCTATTTTCAATTAAATAAAGGAACTATTACCTGCCATTATGGAATAACTATATACGGTCTCATCATTTCATAATCCTCATGCTCCAATATGTGACAATGCCATACATACCTGCCTGTATAAGGTCCAAAATTCATGATAATTCGCGTTACCTGTTGCGGATTAGCCCTTACAGTATCTTTCCCTCCTTGTTCTTGTGGTTCTGAGGGGATTGCCGGGCCATTATAATGTATGACCCCTTCCTTATTATACTTATCGACATCAAAAGGTCTTCGGTCTATTACTTGGAAATCAATTAAGTGAACGTGAATTGGGTGTGTATCCGTTGTTAAGTTAATAAGACACCATACTTCAGTTGATCCCAATTTAGGATTTTCTGTTATGGGGGCATCCCACTGTTTATTATCCAATAACATGAATTCACGACCGTACTTATCCATATTATCATTTAAGGTAAGGTATCGGATTTTTGAAGCTAACTGTTCATTGATTTTCGGAAAAGGTACCATATAAGCCGGTATTACACTCGTATCAATACTTGTAAGAGGAAGAGAGATTCTGAATTCCATCACTATACCTACCGCATTTGCGGGATCTCCGTCTGGAAAGGGAGCAGGGGCGTCATTTTTCATGATAATATTCTTTCCCTCAAGATTACTAAAGTCAATGATGACATCTGCTCTTTCAGCTGGGGCAAGTGTGATTTTTTTGATTCCTATGGGATATTCCATTAATCCGCTATCCGTCCCAATTTGATAAATGAGTTGCTCTGAATCAAGCTTGATCCTATAAAAACGGGTGTTTGATCCATTTAGAATCCGGAATCGATATTTTCGTGGTTCTACATCTAAATGGGGCCATACCTTGCCATTTACAAGGATGGTTTCCCCAAAAAATTCAGGAACAATCGATGTTTCTAATCCTTTAATCGGTTTATCTGGCTGGTTTGGATAATAAAGTGCGCCGTTTTTATGAAATGATCTATCTTGGATCATAAGAGGGATCTCGTAGTCACCACAAGGTAAATTCAATAAACGTTCCTGTTTATCTCTTATGAGATAAAAACCTGCAAGTCCCGCATATACATTGAGTCTGGTAATCCCAAGTGCATGGTCATGATACCATTGAGTAACAGATTGCTGATTATTATCATATTGATATACTTCCTTTTTAAAAAATGGGCCTACTTGTTTGAATCCTTTGGTAAACCAAGCTTCTGGGTAGCCATCGCTTTCCGATTCGACACTAGCGCCATGCACATGTACCACCGTTCGTACTTCCGGTACATCCACATGGGCACCGTGAACCGTATAGTCTATCGGTAAAATATGGTTTTCAGGAAGGTTGTTGATCCATTTAATAAGCACTTTTTCTCCACTTTCTACTTCAATAGTTGGTCCTGGATAGTTGCCTTCATAGCCCCATACAGTTGTTTCATTTAACTCACTATGAAGCGATTGCTTAAATTCCGTCATATTCACTTCATAATAAGTATGAACCTTATCTTTCCATCTTGGTTTTAAAATAGGGGGAATGGGAAGTTCATCTACAAATTTAGAAAGAATCATTTTTCCGCTCCTTATTATCGCTAATTATAATTACCTTCTTACTAAAGGTTATAAATAGTACAAGCCCTATATGACAATTTCAAATTGAATTTGTGTTGAAATAGCACAAATGTGCGAGCAAATTAATAGAAACAAAAGAGAGCAATACGCCACCACATTTTTTCTTTGTATATTCTGTTTTGCTTGATTTCTTATAAGAAACGGTCAATATGAATCTCGCTTTTTAATAAAACTTCCTAATTATGAATTTGAATCTTTTAGTTCCCTAAAAGCTATCAAGAATTGTTGATACGTCTCTACACCCATGCTATCTTGTTGCATTTGAAATAATCGCAGAAAGGTAAAATCTCTTGCAGCTTCCACAGTGCATCCAAATGAGTTCATGATTAATTTCATATATGAAATAAAGTAATTTACCCCAAGTGTACCTGCACGGTTAATGGTCATACCGTTCTTCCCCCTTACTGGATGGCTGTTTGTTTTTCATTAAGGTAAGCAATAGGCTTCCCTTAAACTAAATTTAACTACAAGAAGATGCTGTATCATCACAGCATGACGTTTTTGTGTTTACATTCACACTGCAAACACCGGTTTCAGGTAAATCAAGCTCAACCTTTTTTGAGGCAGCTTTATCTCCAGTCAGATAAGCCACAACTGATCTAACTTGTTCGTACCCTGTTGCCATTAGAAATGTTGGGGCTCTACCATAACTTTTTGCACCAACAATATAAAAACCCTTTTCTGGCTGACGCAGTTCTTTTTCACCATGGGGTCTTACTGTTCCACAGCTATGAAGATTGGGATCAATAAGTGGAGCTAGTTCATGAACACTTTCTGTTGATGTATCAATGGAAGTTCTTACTTCGCTAACCATTAATAAATCAGGTCGGCTGCCTGTGTTGACAATCACTTCATCTATTTCTTCTAAGGTCATTTCTTTTCCATTCTGGATACCAATCAATGCACTTCCTTTATTGGATTTTTTTACTTGCTGGATGAAAAACGGAGTGAATACTTTTATTATTTGATCATCCACAAGCTTGTGAATTTTAGTTCCTAATGCTCCTCTCGCTTCAAGGGCATCCTTTTCCTCACCACCGTATGCAGCCTCGACGTTCTGTCTTCTCATAATCCATAGAATATTTGTTTCTGGATAAGATTCTTTTAATTTTGCCAAATCTAATAAGGAGTTAATAGCTGAATGGCCTCCTCCAACAACGGCAACCCGCTTTCCTGCATAACGACTTTTTTCTTTTCCCAGTATATTGGGTATCCCATAAAAGATTTGATTATGAAGCGCCTTCTCCTCTTTTAGCCAAACACCGCTAGAAACTGCTGGATTAGGACTTCCCCATGTACCGGTTGCATCAATTACTGCCCTGGCTTCATAAGTCTTATATTCTCCTTTAGTTTCTGTATGAATGATGAAGGGAGCTTTTTCGCGATTTAATGTTTTCATTTTATCGATATCTTTTTTACCTATAGATAATACTTTGGTGTTTAAATGGATATTTAGATTAATCGCAGGTAACTTTGATAACGGTTCTAAATATTGTTCAACGATTTCATTTCCTGTTGGTAATTTCTCTAAATCAGGGTGTTTCCAGTCAGTTTGAGCTAGCAAGCTCATTGCAGCTTTATCGATGTTATAACGCCATGGTGAAAACAAGCGAATATGTCCCCACGATAATATGTTTGCACCCACTTTCCCTCCTGCTTCCAGCAATAGAAATGATTGACCACGTTCTGCCAAATGCGCTGCAGCAGCTAAGCCAACAGGCCCTGCTCCAATTACAACAATAGGTAAGTTTTTGCTTTGATTATCTCGGGACTTTGTAATAGCTTGCGGGCTTGGAGAGCAACACCCTTGAACGTTACTTAGTAAGTTTTTTGAATTTGTCATTATCTATTCCTTCTTTCTCATATTTTTAGTTATTAACTGACTTTCTTAAAATATAATTAGCATCAGGCCAGGGTGCAGATCTTTCCCAAATATCTTTTGGTTGATCCGTTTAGAAAATACTTTTGCCAGTTCAACAGCAATTTCGACCGCTTTATCATTCCATCCTCTTTGAATTTAATTTGTATATTACAAGTATTAACCAGAAGAATATATTTGCATAATGCAACTTTTATTTATGAGGCAATTACCTCATTGGGGTTGTGCAGCAATAACTCGTCTTTGCCATTGCATCATTTAACAAATTAATCGATCTAACAACTGTTTCTCTTTCAAACTCATTCATGTTTGCAAAAACGTCTTTTAAGTATACATTCATTTGTTCATCAATGGCAGCTGCAATGAATTTACCTTCTGTTGTTAACGATAGTACAGAAATTCTTTTGTCTTCCGGAAGTGGAGATTTTTTAACTAAATTCATTTTAACCAATGATTGTACTTGACGACTAAATGTAGTGATGTCCGTTCCCAAAGTTTCAGCAATCTGCTGCATTGATGGATTATGCTGTTTATCAATTTCATAGAGAATATGACTATGGATAAGAGAAATATCCTGACCTCCAACAGTACAGCAATTCTTATTTAAGAAACCAAAGCGTCTAGTCATAACTTGAAATACTTCACGAATATTTTCCATAATTTTCACTCCTCACTTTATTTATACACCAATAAATTGCAAAATGCAAGTATTTATCCTAGAAGTGCTAATTATTTCTTTATTCTGCTTCGACTAAAAGATATAATTTAGGTGGCCTCTTATATAAATTAGGAGAAGCCCAAGCAGCTCACTCTATTGGGAAATACAGAAATTTTTTATAACAGAAAAACAGTTTTAATATTAATGGAAAAATTGGTGAAGTGCATGGAAATTCAAATTCTTAACTGGTTTGACACAAGTGGTATATATGCGATTTGGATAAGTATCCTATTAAATATAATTATAAGTATTATTGGTATTTTACCAAGTTTTTTTATAACAGCAGCTAATATAAGTTTTTTTGGCTTCGAAAATGGGCTATTTATATCTATTATAGGTGAAGCCCTTGGTGCCATATTTAGTTTTTACCTATATCGTAAAGGAATAGATAAGCTAAGGAAAAAAAATATAATAAAGGTGAAAAATAAATATCTTGATCGATTATTGGAAGCTCGTGGTTCTGAAGCTTTTTTGCTTATTGTTGCACTAAGGATATTCCCATACATACCGTCAGGAGTAGTCACTTTAGTAAGTGCAGGGAGTAAAGTAGGTATAATAAATTTTTCAATTGCTAGTACTATTGGAAAAATACCAGCACTTTTCATTGAAGCATATTCCATATACCAGATATTAAATTGGAATTGGCAGGGTAAAATTATCTTAGTCCTAGTATCTATTTTTATCGTTTCTTTTTTGGTGAAAAGGTATTGGAAATAAAAGGATATAGCCGAACAAATGGCAAACTGGATTTTTGCAAACTTCGGATGGAATTTACTTGTTGGTATTAGCGGATTGCTAATATTGTCGGCTGTTGTAAGTTATTCATTAAGAGATAATAATAAAAATGACAAACCATATAAATTCCCAAGTGATAATGACCACGGGATGTAATGGCGGATGAGCTCGGAATCCGATATTAAAATAATTTCTAGCTAACGGTGGCGTTTCTTCTTTTTGAAGGAACGCCCTTTTTTGGGCTGCAGCTAAAGGACAGTTTAACATTAGAAGGAGTTATTCTTTCTATAAAGAATATATATCAATAAGTTGAAACTAGGGGCTGAATATTTGAAAGAATTATTTACGATTGCTCTTTCGGAAAATGTAAGTTCAAACAGAGTGATTCAAAAGTGCGGCTTTAATTTTGTAGGAGATATTGAAATTGAAAATCAAAGGTATTGCCATTACACTCTACAAAAGAGGATTCGTTAGGCAATAAAAAAGATGTGTTAACCCTATGATAAGAACGGGGCATTTACTTCATTATGAGGAAATGCTTTTTCTTATGTCATAAACGATTATTTTGATTTGGAATTTTCACTTGGAATATACTTTCATTTTCACTATGGTATGGAATTGACCGGGATGATTTACAAGGTCGAATGGGCATTTTTTCAAATGTGGTTACCCGATCGGAGCCATTACAGGTGGAATTATTGCAATTACCTTTTCTCTAACTTCTAGTCTTTGGATCAGTGGAGTAGGAATGCTTATAGCGTCAATTCATTCATAGAAATACTTAAAAACATAGATCTTCAGGATTCTGAATAGAGTTATATAAGAACTAAAGCTGCTTGTGAATAAATGACACTTTAACTAACGGGGGTTTGTGTTAAAGAATTAGTGCTGTGGCAGCTTTTTTTTTTTGACTAAAGGGGGAGTTTAGTGAAAAGAAGGTATAGGCGATAAATTATAGAATATTTAAGACATAAACTTATTTGCAGGGGGTGCTTAGTTTGAATAATCACCATGAAACGCCTGAAGAAAAAAGAGAACGATTAAGACAAAGTGAATTAAAAAATAACCCCACTGGTTCTCTACACGATGCATTAAATAGAGGAAGTAATGGGAATTTACCTGATTTATCAGGTGGTATGGGTTGGAAAGGTACAGGAATATTAATTGTTGTTTTAATAGTTGGTTATGTTCTATATAATCTATTTTTTTAAGATTTTACTTAAGCTTTTTGACTAAAGAGGGCTTAAATACATTAATATTTCTCGATAGAAAATCAAAAAAAATTAAGAATAGGCGATTTACTTAACCATAAATTGACCCATGAAGACAATTTATACTCACAGAAAAACAAAAAACCACCAAATATGTATTTGGTGGAGACGGAGGGAGTCGAACCCTCGTCCAGAAACATCGGCACTTAAGCTTCTACGAGTGTAGTCGACATATTCGCGCTTCGCTGGTCCTTCTGCCTATCGACAGGCGTCCGGGCAGCTAGTCTGGTTGTTCTCTTCCTTCATCCTCAGACGGTGGAATCCGGCGTAGCCCACTATCGTTGAGTCCCTTACCCTACCACGTGGGCAATGGAGGGAGGAACCGCTATAGGCCTATTAGGCAGCTAAAGCGAAGTTGTTTTGTTGTTTGCCAGTTATAGGCGTTGACGTTTTAACGAGGTCGATCCCCTCGACTCGCAACCTAAGCTCGAACTATCCCTGTCGAATCCGTAGCGTCCCCATTATAAGAATGTTGACTCGGAATGCTCGAATAGATGAGCAGTAGATTGTGTCACGATTTGATGTGACATTTATTATTATAGCATATTTTCTTTGAAATTCAATTGTAAGCTTTTGGATTTACATTTTTTTGTCTTTCACGGAAAGCTCGTTCGACTTCGCGCTTGGCTTCCTTCTTCTTCAGGTCTTCACGCTTGTCATATTTCTTTTTACCCCTTGCAAGACCAACTAAAACCTTTGCATAACCATTTTTCATGTAAAGCTTTAATGGGACTAACGCATAGCCTGATTCTTTAGTTTCGCCAATCAATTTGTTGATTTCTTTTCTATGGAGAAGCAATTTTCTTGTCCGTAATGGATCATGGTTATATCGATTTCCTTGTTCATAAGGACTTACGTGCATACCTATTAAAAATAATTCACCATTTATCATTCTGGCGTAAGAATCCTTAAGATTGACTTTCCCGTTACGAATCGATTTAATTTCTGTTCCTTGCAAAACAATTCCCGCTTCATATGTTTCTTCTATCGTATAGTCATGGTAGGCCTTCTTATTTTGTGCAACGACCTTTCCAGCACCTTTTGGCATGTTGTTTCCCCCTTGCCCTTTCACAGCAATGTTCCATTTTTTCTATTGTAGCAAAATACATTGATAAGAGAAAGAGAGCCGATTTCTCTTATCATTGGCTCTCTTTGATTTTCCTTATTTCTTCTTCTTTTTTCGCTTAGCTTTTGGCGCATTTTCATAGAACTTCTTGTTCTTTTTGGGCTTCTTCTTGCCTTCGCCTGGTTTACTTCCCCTACCGCCGTCTTGCTCTGCTTTGCCTTTACGCGGTTTCTTATCAGTACTGCCGGTTTTGAAAACCTTTGGCCTGCCAGTATTTTCGCGACGAGGCGTGCCTTTCATGCCGACAATTTCAAAGTCAATCGAACGTTCATCTTTATTGACATTGAGAACTCGAACGGTGATTTCATCACCAATGCGGAATACATTACCGGTTCGTTCTCCAATCATGGCAAGCTGGCGTTCTTCATAACGATAATAATCATCAGTCATATAGCTGACATGTATGAGTCCTTCAATTGTGTTAGGCAGCTCGACAAACATACCGAAATTCGTTACCGAGCTGATAATGCCATCATACTCCTGACCAATCTTGTCTACCATATATTCGGCTTTTTTCAGCTCATCTGTTTCACGCTCCGCATCAACTGCACGACGCTCCATATTAGATGAATGATCTGCAATATCGGGAAGGATACTATTCCATTTTTCCTTCGTCGCTTCATTTAGCTTTCCTTCGATTAAGTATGTGCGGATTAATCGATGAACAATCAAGTCAGGATAACGACGAATTGGTGAGGTGAAATGAGTATAAAACTCAGTCGACAAACCAAAGTGACCTAAGCTTTCTGGATCATATTTCGCTTGCTGCATCGAACGAAGCATTACCGTCGAAATCACCATTTCCTCAGGTGTACCTTGGACTTCCTCAATGATGTCTTGCAGGGCACGAGGATGTACAGAATTAGCAGATCCTTTAACGATATAGCCGAAGTTTGTGATAAATTCAAAGAACCTTCTCAGCTTATCTTCTTTAGGATCTTCATGAATACGATAAATGAATGGTACATCCATCCAATGGAAATGTTCAGCTACCGTTTCATTTGCCGCCAACATGAACTCTTCAATTAGTTTTTCAGCAACTGATCGCTCGCGGATGACAACATCTTTAGGTGTACCATCTGTATCGACTAATACTTTTGCTTCCTTAAAGTCGAAATCGATGGCTCCGCGGTGCATCCGTTTTTTCCGCAAGACAGCCGCCAGCTCTTCCATTAATTGAAACATCGGCACTAACGGTTCGTAACGCTGTATTAATTCTTCATCTTTATCTTCAAGAATCTTGTTTACATCAGAATAGGTCATTCGTTCGGTCGTTTTAATCACACTTTGGAAAATCTCATGTTTCACGACTTCACCATCAGAGGTAATTTCCATGTCACATGAAAGTGTCAAACGATCGACTTTCGGATTTAAGGAACAAATACCATTTGATAACCTATGTGGAATCATCGGAATGACTCGATCAACTAAATATACGCTTGTTGCCCGGTCAGATGCCTCAGCATCAATTGCTGAATTTTCCTGTACATAGTAAGTAACATCAGCAATATGGACTCCTAGTTTATAGTTGCCATTATCCAACTTTGTGACAGTAACAGCATCATCTAAGTCCTTTGCATCTGCTCCATCAATGGTAACGATGGTTTCATTTCTCAAATCACGGCGATTTTCAAGCTCGCTTTCATCGATTGTTTCAGGTGTTTGCTCAGCTTGTTCCAAAACATCACTCGGGAATTCCATCGGCAATCCATGCTTATGGATAATGGAAAGAATATCGACGCCTGGATCATTTTTGTGACCCAGGATCTCAATGACTTCTCCCTCAGCGCTTTTTCTACCTTCAGGATAGGTTGTTAATTTAACAACGACTTTATGTCCTTCCACCGCTCCTTTTGATGAAGCTTTTGGGATAAAAATATCGCTGGCAAACTTTTTATCATCCGGAATGACAAAACCGAAATGCTTGCTTTCCGTATATGTACCAACCATTTGCTGTACACCACGCTCAAGAATGCGTATAACTGTGCCTTCTCGGCGTTGACCAGATGCTTCCGCAGACACACGTGCAAGTACGATATCGCCATGCATGGCATTATTTGTTTCATTAGGCGGGATAAAAATATCATCCATTCCAGGTTCGTCAGGAATCACAAATGCAAACCCCTTGGCATGGCCAGAAAGTTTTCCACGGATGAGATTCATTTTTTCCGGGAGACCGTAGCGATTACTCCGCGTTCGGACAACAAGACCTCTTTCCTCCATTACAACTAATGCTTTAACGAAGTCTTTGAATGATGATGAGTCCTCAATCCCGAAAGCCTCTTCCATTTCCTGTACCGTTAATGGTTTATATGCCTCGGATTTCATATAATTTAATAACTTATCAATAAGCTCTTTTGTGTGGTTTTCCACTGTCAGCACCCCTCCTCTAGGGTTTTTACTATTATTCTTGCCAATCTAGTTGCTCTAGAAACTTGTAAACATCTTCATGCAGCTGATCTCTTTCTTTATCCAATGTAATGACATGACCGGATTCTTCATACCATTTTATTTGTTTATGGTCATTTTCCACTTCGTTATAGATGATATTCGCACTATCCGTGTTAATCATATGATCCACTCTTGACTGAACAACAAAAATAGGAGAATAAATCATGTCCACATTTCCTCTTACATCTGCAATCAGTGCTTGAAGAGCTTGAAGCGTATTCATTGGATCTCTTTTAAACTCATTCATCTCTTTTTCGATTTGATCCGCTGATTTCCCTTCCAGCTTTTTATATTGTCTCGCATAATCCAAGACGTTCTCGTACATGACTTCCTCACTTTTAATATACATGGGTGCACACATAGTAATAATACCCTTTACAGGTACAGTGTAACCTAATTTCAAAGAAAATACGCCGCCGAGGGACAATCCTGCAACAGCAATTTCTTCATGTCCCTTTTCTTTTAAAAGTTCGTAGCCATCCATGACATCCTTCCACCAGTCTTCCGGTCCTGAATGAACCAATTCTTCAGGTGGAACCCCATGGCCTTTATATAAAGGTGCATGACAAGTATAGCCTTTCCCTTCAAGAAACCTCGCCATCATTCGGACATCCGCTGTATTGCCTGTAAATCCGTGAAGAAGCAGCACAGCCCTTTTTCCCTTGCCAAATGTAAATGGTTTTGGTGTAACAATTTTCATATGTAGTACCCCTTTATTCAAATCAATCAAACGTTTGATTGGTGGTTTTGTTCGTTATTCCTTCTTATTTTTATCAAATAATGGGTGAACAATCCATCAAAAAGGATTCTTCTATGCGCAAAATAAAAACCTGACCCATGAAGGCCAGGCAATTATCAAATCATTATAGCGCAAAGTAAGATACTGCAATCGTTAAAATGAAGAACAGTACAGCAAGTACAATCGTAACGCGGTGTAAAATCAAATCAAGCCCTCGCGCCTTTTGTTTACCAAAAAGCTGCTCAGCCCCACCCGAAATCGCACCTGAAAGACCTGCACTTTTACCAGATTGAAGAAGCACAACAACGATTAAACCGACAGATACCATCACTAGTAATGTGATAAATAAAGTATGCATGAAGCCACCTCCAGATAACGTCCAATAACATTATTTTAAATTTATCATATTTTGGGTTTTTAAACAATATTGAATGTGGATAGATTGTTTTATTTGTGAGTATTTGGCTAGGGGTGATAGGATTAAGAGTTTTTTTTCGTTGGGTTTTGGATTTTTGATTAAGTTCAGTTCATTACACTCTCGAGCGTTAGGGGTTCTAAATCCTAGTTACCCTTATTTGGTTCGCTCCTCTGTTTTGGGCATTAGTTTAGCGATCTAGTGACCCTTTCCCGCTTCATTCATCTGCTTTGGGCATTAGATTCCTATTCAAATTTCACCCTCACTCTCAGGCGTTAGTATTTCTTTACCCCTAATAGCACATCCATCAAAAAAGCCTTCCGCAAAATGCACTTGTACATTTTACCGAAGGCTTATTATATGAACGATTATTTACTCAAGTTATAAAAAGATTTCAATCCATCATAAACCGCTAAATCTCCAAGCTCGTCTTCGATGCGAAGAAGCTGGTTGTATTTCGCGATACGGTCTGTACGGGACATTGAACCAGTTTTGATTTGGCCTGCGTTAGTTGCGACTGCAATGTCAGCGATGGTCGCATCTTCAGATTCGCCTGAACGATGAGATACAACAGCTGTATAGCCTGCGCGTTTCGCCATTTCGATTGCTTCAAATGTTTCAGTTAATGTACCGATTTGGTTTACTTTGATGAGAATTGAATTTCCAACTCCTTGCTCAATACCTTGCGCAAGTTTTTTCGTGTTTGTTACGAATAAGTCGTCACCAACAAGCTGAACTTTATCGCCGATGCGCTCAGTTAGGAGTTTGTGACCTTCCCAGTCGTTTTCATCTAAGCCATCTTCAATTGAAATAATTGGGAATTCTGCTACAAGTTCTTCGTAGAATTTAACCATTTCTTCAGAAGTAACGCCATTGCGTCCTTCGCCTGCAAGATCGTATTTTCCTGTTTCTTTGTTATAGAACTCAGAAGAAGCAACGTCCATTGCAAGATAGATGTCTTTTCCTGCTTCGTATCCAGCATTTTGGATCGCCTCGATGATCACTTCAAGTGCTTCACGGTTTGAACCAAGGTTAGGAGCGAATCCACCTTCATCGCCAACAGCAGTGTTTAAGCCTTTTCCAGATAACACTTTCTTAAGTGAATGGAATATTTCAGCACCCATACGGATCGCTTCTTTGAAAGTAGGCGCGCCAACAGGCATGATCATGAATTCTTGGAAGTCTACGTTGTTGTCAGCATGAGATCCGCCATTGATGATGTTCATCATTGGAGTTGGAAGCTGTTTCGCATTGAAACCACCTAGATAGCGGTAAAGCGGAAGACCAACAGATTCAGCTGCTGCATGTGCACAAGCCATAGATACGCCAAGGATCGCGTTTGCACCTAGTATACCTTTGTTGTCTGTACCATCTAAAGCGATCATTGTGCGGTCAATGCCGACTTGATCCGTTACATCAATTCCGATAATTGCTTCAGAGATAAGGTTGTTTACGTTATCTACTGCTTTTTGTACGCCTTTACCAAGGTAACGATCTTTGTCTCCATCACGAAGCTCAACTGCTTCGTATTCACCAGTTGAAGCTCCAGAAGGAACAATCGCACGGCCGAAGAAGCCTGATTCAGTTAAAACCTCAACCTCAACCGTTGGATTACCGCGGGAATCTAGTACTTCACGAGCATAAACATGTTGGATGAATGGCATAATCAATCTCTCCTTTAATGTATTCGACGATTGTCGATATTTGTCGATATTTGGAGGTGACAGGCACCTATATCAATTACCTAATTAATGTTGTTCCGGTCATTTCACTTGGTTTGGGCAGGTGTAGGATGCCCAGCATGGTTGGTGCTAGGTCTCCTAGGATGCCGTTTTGACGAAGGGTTAGGCCTTCTTTTGTGATGATGACTGGAACTGGGTTGGTTGTATGGGCAGTCATTGGGCTGCCTTCTAGTGTGACAACTTCATCAGCATTGCCATGATCGGCTGTGATGATGGCCACTCCGCCTTTTTCTGTTATTAAATCGATGATCTTACCTAAGCATTCGTCGACCGTTTCGACCGCCTTAATGGTTGGCACGAGCATACCAGAATGGCCCACCATGTCTGGATTGGCGAAGTTAAGAATGATGGCGTCCTGCTTATCATTCTTGATTTCATCCAGCAGCGCGTCCGTTACTTCATAAGCGCTCATTTCTGGCTTCAGATCGTATGTAGCGACTTTTGGTGAGTTGATTAAGATGCGCTCCTCACCAGGAAATTTATCTTCGCGCCCTCCGCTCATAAAGAACGTCACATGCGGATATTTCTCTGTTTCTGCAATTCTTAATTGTTTTAAGCCATGCTGAGATAAAACCTCTCCAAGAGTATTATCCAGGTTTGTCGGCTTAAAGGCAACATATCCATTAACCGTTTCACTAAAATGCGTTAAGCAAACAAAGTATAAGTCCTCCGGATGTCCGGGGCCACGATCAAATGAGCGGAAATCCTTATTAGTAAAAGTGTTAGAAATCTGGATAGCACGATCTGGGCGGAAGTTGTAGAAAATCATAGCATCATCTTTCTGAACGGTTCCAACCGGCGCACCATCTTTCTTTGTAATAACAGATGGAAGGACGAACTCATCAAAAATCCCATTTTGATAGTTATCTTCAACTAAATCCAAGGCATTCTTATAAGATGGGCCTTCACCGTAAACCATCGAACGATAGGATTTTCCCACACGCTCCCAGCGTTGGTCGCGATCCATTGAATAGTAGCGTCCAGAAATTGTCGCAAATTCCCCGACGCCAATTTCTTTCATTTTTGCTTCGGCCGCTCTAATATATCCAGCAGCTGTTTGCGGTCCAACATCACGGCCGTCTAAAAAGCCATGAACTAAGACTCTCTCTACACCTTCATCAGCTGCTAATTGCAGTAAAGCATAGAGATGCTCAATATGGCTATGTACACCGCCGTCAGAAAGGAGACCCATCAAATGCAGGCTTGTTCCTTTCTTCTTCACATGCTCAATTGCTGAAAGAAACGTTTCATTCTTTTCAAAATGTCCGTCACGTATAGCAACATTGACTCTTGTTAAGCTTTGATAAACAACGCGGCCTGCGCCGATATTTAAATGTCCAACCTCAGAGTTTCCCATCTGACCGATTGGGAGACCAACTTCCTCTCCGCTCGCAGTTAAGTAAGCGTGAGGGTATTTCTCCCAAAGTCGATCAAAATTAGGTTTATTCGCTTGAGCAACGGCATTTCCCATCCGCTCTCCTCTAATGGCAAAACCATCTAAAATAATGAGCGCGACAGGTGCTTTACTCATACTTGCCTGCCTCCAATAACTGCAGGAATGAAGATGAATCGAGGCTTGCTCCTCCTACAAGGGCGCCATCAATATCAGGCTGAGCCATATATTCTTCAATATTAGCAGGCTTCACGCTGCCGCCATACTGAATGCGGATAGCGTCCGCTGCTGTTTGAGAAAATTGCTTGGCTACAACTTCACGTATATAAGCACATACTTCATTTGCATCTGCAGCAGTGGAAGACTTGCCAGTCCCAATCGCCCAAATCGGTTCATAAGCGATGACTGTTTTTTGTAATTGCTCTTCTGTCAAACCTAGGAGAGCCTTTTCAACTTGTCTGCCTACAAAGCTTTTTGTATCACCATTCTCACGCTGCTCAAGTGTTTCTCCTACACAAACGATAGGTGTTAAGTCATGGGAAAAAGCAGTTAGCGCTTTCTTATTGACTGCTTCATCCGTTTCATTAAACATTTCTCGTCTTTCGGAGTGTCCGAGAATGACGTATTTCACACCTAAATCTTGAAGCGCGGCAGGACTGATTTCTCCTGTGAATGCACCACTTTCTTCAAAATGCATATTTTGTGCACCGATTTCGATCGGGGATCCTTCGACTCCTTCAACTAAACGCTCTAAAAATAAAGCAGGCGCACAAACGACTGTGTCCATATCCATTTCATCAGGAACGAGGCCATTGATTTCTTCAATAAATGATTTTGCCTCCGCCATCGTTTTATGCATTTTCCAGTTTCCTGCGATGATTGGTTTACGCATAACGTCCCGTCCTTTCACGCAATTTTTTTCATGAAGTTTTATTTATCATTTAATGCGACAACGCCTGGAAGTTCCTTGCCTTCCATAAATTCCAATGAAGCGCCGCCACCAGTTGAAATATGGCTCATGCGATCAGCAAAGTGGAATTTCTCAACCGCCGCTGCTGAATCTCCGCCGCCGATAACTGAGTAAGTATCGTTTGCTTCTGCTAAGCTTTCTGCAACTGCTCTTGTACCGCCAGCAAACTGATCCATTTCAAACACACCCATTGGCCCGTTCCAAATCACTAGCTTTGAGCTTTGGATAACATCACTGTATATATTCGCTGTTTCCGGTCCAATATCCAGTGCCATCCATTCAGATGGAATTTCCTCAATGGAAACTGTTTTTGCCTCTGCATCTTCCGCAAAACGATCAGCTACAACTGCATCGATAGGCATATAGAATTTCACGCCTTTTTCTTCCGCTTTTTTCATGAATGTTTTTGCAGTTTCAATTTTATCTTCTTCTAAAAGAGATTTTCCAATATCATGACCTTGAGCTTTAATAAAAGTAAATGCCAACCCTCCGCCGATAATAAGATTATCTACTTTTTCCAGCAAGTTATCAATCACATCGATTTTGTCTTTTACCTTCGCGCCGCCGATGATCGCTGTGAATGGACGTTCTGGATTAGAAAGTGCTTTTCCAAGGACATCAAGCTCTTTTTCCATTAAAAGACCTGAGACCGCTGGAATGTGGTGTGCAATTCCTTCTGTTGATGCATGCGCACGGTGCGCTGCTCCAAAGGCATCATTCACATATACATCTGCAAGTGCTGCAAAAGCTTGGGCAAGCTCAGCATCATTCTGCTCTTCTCCTGCATAGAAACGAACGTTTTCTAATAGAAGAACTTCCCCTTCGCTCATGCCGCCAATGATTGTTTGAACGGCTTCTCCATGAGCTTCATCTGCTTTTTTCACATCCTTGCCTAAAAGAGCAGATAAACGCTCAGCAACAGGTGTTAAGCGAAGCTCTTCAACTACCTTGCCTTTTGGACGGCCTAGATGGCTTGCTAAAATTACTTTTGCACCTTGTTCCATTAAATATTTTATCGTTGGAAGCGCTGCACGAATGCGGGTTTCATCTGTCAACTGACCATTTTTCATTGGGACATTGAAATCCACACGGCAAAATACGCGTTTGCCCTTTAAATCTACATCTTTCACACTCTTTTTGTTCATAGCAAAAGTGCCCTCCTAAATATAATGATAGACTATTTTCTAGTTAGCTGCTTTTTAACTACTAAAGAAAGGCGAAGCACCCTAAAACCCGGCAAGAAATGTAAGTATTGCTTGCTTGAAAAAGGCTGGTGCTAAAAGCTAGATCAACTTCCAGCTTATGTATAATGAAACACCGTTTTCTTGCATGCACTATGATTAGCTCCAAAACGTTTAGAAAAAGTCATAAGAATAGAGAGTGGGAATGTCCCCGCTCTCCCTTTACCATTTATCATTATAGACGTTCATGAATTGAATATCCATAAAGATATAGGATTGAATGATGATTTTTTCATGATAACAATTCCCAACTATTTAGTTAACGGGAAGGAGGGGTGATTATCCCTTTTCTGCAATATATTCTACTAAATCGATTACTCGATGAGAATAGCCGCTCTCATTATCGTACCACGAGATGACCTTGACCATACTTCCGTCCATTACCATTGTCGATAAAGCATCAATAGTTGATGAAGCAGGATTTCCATTATAATCACTTGATACAAGCGGCTCTTCACTATAAGCTAATATGCCTTTTAAATGTCCATCTGCCGCGTCCTTCAATGCTTGATTAACTTCATCCACTGTTACATCCCTATTCAACTCTACCACCAGATCAACTAATGAAACATTTGGCGTTGGTACACGCATTGCTCCACCATTCAACTTGCCTTTCAACTCAGGCAGCACAAGGGAAACTGCCTTCGCTGCTCCTGTTGAGGTAGGAATAATATTCTCTGCAGCAGCACGGGCACGGCGATAATCTTTATGAGGCAAATCAAGAATTTGTTGATCGTTCGTGTAAGAATGGACAGTCGTCATCATGCCTCGTTTGATCTCGAATGAATCATTTAGGACCTTCGCAAACGGTGCTAAACAGTTCGTCGTACAAGAGGCATTCGAAACGATATGATGATTGGCAGGATCATATTTATCATGGTTGACACCCATAACAATCGTAATGTCTTCATCTGTCGCAGGTGCAGATATTATGACCTTCTTCGCTCCAGCCTCAAGGTGCTTAGCCGCATCTCCCCGCTTTGTGAACCGGCCAGTCGATTCGATGACGATTTCCACACCTAGTTCTTCCCAGCCAATTTGGGCAGGGTCGCGCTCAGCCAGCACCTTCACTTTCCTCCCGCCAACGACTAAATCTTCTCCATCTACTAATACTTCCTCATTAAATGTTCCATGAATTGAATCATATTTTAAAAGATGAGCAAGCATATTTGCGTCTGTTAAATCGTTAACTGCTACAATCTCCACTTTCTCATTTCCAAACGCTGCCCGAAATACATTACGTCCAATTCTTCCAAAACCATTAATTCCTACTTTGATTGTCATATAAAATTCCTCCTAAGTAATATGTTTATTTGTCCAACAGTTGATGTGCTGCGCCTTCATCCGTAATCAAAATCGTTGTCCTAGGTGCTTGCTTCATATAAGATGCAATGGCTTTTGCTTTTGAATACCCGCCAGCTACTGCAATAACATGTTTAATTGTAGAAAGATCCTCTAACTGCAAGCCAATTGTCTGCACCTTATGCACCACTTCACCACTTTCGTTAAAATAGTAGCCAAAGGCTTCGCCTACTGCCTTCCCATTCTTTAACTTTTCTCTATCAGAGATATCTGACTCGCGGCGTTCAGCCATTGTCATGGCATCCCCGATCCCGTGTAAAACCATATTCGCACATCTGATTTGCTGTAAAACTTCATTAATTGCAGGTTCCTTAATCATGGATTGATACATTTCCGTACTCACTTGATCAGGTACGTATAATGTTCGATAGCCTGCATTCGTGCGCTCAGCCATTTTAGAAC
The DNA here is from genome assembly GCF_030813235.1 of Cytobacillus purgationiresistens. Classification (GTDB taxonomy): domain Bacteria; phylum Bacillota; class Bacilli; order Bacillales; family Cytobacillaceae; genus Cytobacillus; species Cytobacillus purgationiresistens. Next base: position 41,231 of record NZ_JAUSUB010000039.1, read on the forward strand.
ATATGGTATTGGCTTGATTACTCATAACCGCACCGATACCGCCTCTGGCTGGGACGAACAGCCAGTCTGCTGTTGATAAGCTAGCTGTTAGCACTTCCGAAACAGAAGCCATCGTAGAACCTCCGGTGACAGCAATTATGCTATTCCCTCCTAATAAGGATTCCATCAGTCTGGCTGTCTCATTCCCGAGTTCCTTTTTTACCGCTGGATTTTTATCAGCATCACCTGACACAAGGATCACTTGCTGGATCCCAAGCCTTTCTGCAAGCTGCTTTTCCATTATGTTTATACCCGTTATTTCCTTCATCATACGTCCGAGCTGAAAGAGTATTTCACGCCCCTCTTCAGTCAAACTCATACCAATATTCGAGACTTGTACAAGCCGTTGCTCCTTCAAAAAATCCACTTCACTTCTTAATACACGTTCAGTCATTTCAAGACTCGCCGCTAAACTTCTTCTACCTACAGGTTCCATTTGAACAATGTAACGAAGAATATCGTATCTTGTTTGCATCACTTCCAATAAATCAGGCAATACTCTTTTTGATACCTCAATGAATGAACCCATCACCTAAAAATCCCCTTCGTACCCCTTTGGTCGCTTTATGTCCACCATAGACATTTTTTGTCCCACTTGGTTAAAAAAATAAATCACTCTTGCTTATATTTCCATTTTAGCAGGAGTGATCTGTAAATACAACTGATGAGAAGCAACTATTTCTTCTGAAGCGCTTCCAGTACAGTAAAATGATCAATTTGCCCATACTGAATGATTTCCCCATCAATCTCAACCACCGGAATCATTAATCCATACTTTTCTGTCCATTCATCACTTTCATCTATATCCAATTCTGTATAAATAAAATCATGCTCTTCCCTTACATCTGCAATTACCCTTTGCGCCTTCACACATAAAGGACAGCGACTGCGTGTATACAGATTCAATCTAGATTCTTTCATCGTATTCACCCTCACCATCAATCATATCTTTTCCTCTTCGAAGAGGAAGGAATGCCAAGCTGATCACGATACTTTGCTACTGTTCTTCTAGAAATGACCGTGCCCTCTTCTTCTTTCAGCCTGCGAACAATCTCCTGATCGGATAACGGCTTCTTCTTATTCTCTTCCTTCACCATTTGACTAATTCCATTTTTCACTTGCTGCGACGAAGTATTTTCAAACGACGTCGTCTTGATTGTACTAGAGAAGAACGATCTGAGTTCATATAACCCAAAAGGAGTTTGTGTATATTTTTCACGGACCGCTCTGCTTACCGTAGATTCATGAATCTCCAACTCATCCGCAATTTCTTTCATCGTCATCGGCTTCAAATATGTTGGTCCTTTTGAAAAGAAATCAGGCTGTTTCTCAAGTATTTTTAAAGAAACTCTCATTAGGGTATCTTTCCGTTGCTCTATACTGCGGACAATCCATTGGTAATCCTGTCTTTTTTCCTGCAAAAAGCGATTCACCTGCTGGTCTGCCCCTGAATTAAATTGCTGATAGTAGCCGTCATTGAAGCTGATCTTCGGGAGAGCTTCATCAAATATGCTGACTAAAAAAGATTCCCCATCCCATTTTATAACCACATCAGGTGTGATATAAGCTGATTTCTCTTCTTGAAATGGAGAAGCCGGTCGCGGGTTTAAGGTTTGAATAAGATCGAACACCGCCTGAATTCCCTTCAAATCGACATCAATTCGCTTAGAAATATCCTTCCATTTCTTCTCAGCAAATAAAATAAAATACTTTTCTATAATTAATTCTGCAAGCTCATGATGTGGAGTCATACGCTGAAGCTGCAGCAATAAACATTCCTGTAAATTTCTCGCACCTACCCCTGCCGGTTCTAAGCACTGGAGCTCAGTAATTGCTTCACAAACTTCTTCATCAGAAGCTTGAAAAAACAACGCTGTTTCCTCCATACCCGCCTGCAAGTAACCGTTTTCATCCAGATTATCTATCAAATAAGATACTATTTTTATTTCTCTCTCATCCATCACGGTAATAGACAGCTGTGATAGCAAATATTCCTGTAATGTCAAACTCTGCTGTGTGCCAATTTGTTCAATCCAATTTTGCTTATCTTTTTCTACTTTTGTTCTAGATGGTTTTACACGATCATAGCGAGGGTCCATCGTTTGAACATTACCAGATTCAATCTGTAATAGGGGATTTTCCAGTGCTTTATTTTCTAAAAAGGCAGAAAGCTCCTGCGTGTTATACTGCAACAACGCAATCGCCTGCGTAAGCTCCTGTGTCATCGTCAACTTTAAAGTTTGCTGTTGCCATAACCCTGCTTTCATATTCATTACACATTCCCCCTCCCCTCATTTTACAACAACCATTAAAAATATTGAATAGAAATAAATTGGCAACCCGAAAAGCGGAGGGGCCTTGGTCAGCCCCGACAAGCTTAAGACGCACAAGAAATGAAGGTGGTCTTTCCTTCAATTCTTGTGTGGCTTAA
>NZ_JAUSUB010000040.1 GCF_030813235.1 Cytobacillus purgationiresistens
CGGATTCAACATGTCAGGTACTGACTCTAAAGCGGGCGGTCCAGACTACATTATGCTGCACATGCAAGCAAAGACAACTTCTGAAATGTATTAAGTGGTTAATAATAGTTTTCATTAATTTAGAAATACAAAGTTCCTGTGAAATCTGAAATGCTTATTAAAATAACATTCTGGATTTAATAGGAACTTTTTTTTATACAAGTATATATTTTTCATTCAGCTAAAAAATATAAGTTAAGAACCCTCATTCTTATCTATAGTTATTTCATTTCACTCTCCAGTTAGAAAAATAGTGTTTTAAGCCTATATTTCTCTTCGATACTCTCCGTTGTTCTTCTATTATAAATATAGATATCAAATAGAAAATAAATATATTAACAATACATTTTAAAAGATATATTGACATAAAATATTCAAACATCTATATTAATAGAATAACATTTATATTTATGCATCTATATTCACAGAGAGAAAGGAAGTCTCCTCTTGAAAGTTACAGTAGGACCAGCTCAGTACATACGAGAATCGGGATTATTATCAGAAATTGGTTTATATATAGAAAAGTTCGGCAAAAAGGCGGTCTTAATTGGCGGCATCATAAGTAGAGAAACAGTAGAAGCCCCACTAATAGAAAGCCTCACAAAACATGGAATGACACTCGAACAATCACTTTGGTACGGTGGAGAAGCCTCCATTACTAACGTCGACCTTCTTGTAGAAAAGCTCGACACGCTTGATTACGATGTCATCATCGCAGCTGGCGGCGGGAAAGCGATTGATACAGTAAAGGCAGTAGCGCATCGCGTGAATAAGCCCTTAGTCGCTATACCAACGATCGCAGCGACTTGTGCAGCTACTACACCAATCTGCATTATCTATAGCGACGAAGGAGAATTCCTTGAGATTAGCAGAGAATCAAAGGTGCCGGAAATGGTTTTAGTAGATTCAGATGTCATTCTTCATGCGCCCGTTCGCTACTTAATCGCAGGCATCGGTGACACTTTAGCTAAATGGTTCGAGACAAAGACTTCTGCGAAGAAGGCTATACCAAATGCACGCAACCAAACGGCAATTGCAATTGCTGGTCAGCTTTATCAAACGATGCTGAATATAGGGAAGCAAGCGGTCACATCTATAGAAGAAGAGAAGATGACGCCAGAGCTTGAGGATATGATCGATGCAGTAATCCTTATTAGCGGTAGCGTAAGTGGTTATGGCGGCGATGATTGCCGTACTGCCGGAGCACATGCGATTTATTCTGGATTGACGATTTTCCCAGAGGTGCATGAGACTTACCATGGTGAAATCGTCGCTTTCGGAATTTTGGCTATGCTTTGCATGGAGGGTGAGGACGAGCAGGAGATTAGGGAACTGATTCGCTATTACCAAGAGGTCAGCCTTCCTTATACCTTGAAGCAGATGAATATCGCCAGGCTGACGGAAGCGCAATGGCAAGAGCTTGGCGAGGTGTCTGTAACGATTGAAGATATGGCAAATATGCCATTTGATGTGACACCTGAGATGGTGGTAAAGGCAGTGAGCAAGGCAGACAGTATAGGAAATGAAATGTTAGTTAAATAGATAGGAATATATATTGGGGGAAATGACGATGAAAAAGTGGATGGTCATGATTTGTGCATTTGCGTTAGTTTTAACATTGGCTGCATGCGGAGGCAATGAAGGTTCATCAGGTGGTTCAGATGGAAAGAAAGAACCGCTAAAGGTTACTTTACCAACTTGGACTGGCTACGGCCCGTTATTTTTAGCGAAAGAAAAAGGATTTTTTGAGGAAAATGGCATCGATGTTGAGCTTTCGATTGTTGAAGGTTTAGGCGAACGCAAGCAAGCGTTGGCTAGCGGGAAAATCGATGGTATGGCAACAGCGTTAGATGTCCAGGTTTCTTTGGCCGCTTCAGACATTCCGCTTAGTGTGGTTTGGTTGTTGGATGATTCGTTTGGCGGCGATGGGATTCTTGTGAAAGATAACATCAACGATATTAAAGATCTAAAGGGAAAAACAATTGCCTTTGAAGTTGGGTCTACTAGTCACATGCTTGCTTTGACTGCACTGCAGGACGGCGGGTTAACTGAGGAAGATGTAGAGGTTGTACCGATGTCTGCAGGCGATGCGGGTGCAGCGTTCGCAGCTGGCAAGGTGGATGCGGCTGTTACTTGGGAGCCTTGGTTATCAAAAGGATCAGAAGCTAACGGCAAGGTATTGTTAACAACAAAAGATCTTCCAGGGATCATCGTTGATACAGTCAGCTTTACAGAGAAAGTCATCCAAGATCGTCCAGAAGATGTAGAAGCATTTGTTAAAGCAATGGGCGAAGCGATGGATTATTGGAAAGAGAATGAAGATGAAGCCAATGAAATCATGGCGAAGGGCTTGAAGATTGATACGGAAGAATTCGTGGCAACAGCAGAGGGCTTGAAGTTCCTTGCTAATGAGGATAACAAAGAGCTATTTGGCACAGAGGACAGCAAAGGCTCGATTTATGAATCAACCGAAAATGCAATTAAGTTCTATAAAGAGCAAGAGATTATTGATAAAGAACCAAAAGCGGAAGACATTATCAACTCAAGCTTTTTGAAATAAACGGGGATGAAGGATGTACTTGAAAGCCTAACATATGAGAAGATTTTCTTTCTCATGCGTTAGGCTTAGGCTTTTTTTAGGCAACTTCGCTTTCAGACGGCGAGCATTTTAAAGAATGATAGAATTGGGTGAGTGGAATGCTGGGAAAATTATTTACTCCAAAAAAAGAGATATCGAAAAAGCTTTATAGTTCAGTTGGTATTATTACATTTATTTTAGTATTAGCGATTTGGTCCATCCTTACATACGGCGGGTTTGTTAATGCGTTATTCTTGCCGACTCCTACTGCAGTATTGTCAACGGGGATCGATTTGTTTGTGAACGGGAATCTGCTTTCGGATATTGGCATTAGTTTTTCAAGGGTACTCGTTGGTTTCCTAATTGCCGCTGCGATTGGTGTGCCTCTGGGGATCTTGATGGGATCGTTGAAAATCATGCAAGGAGCGTTTGAGCCGATTATTGGTTTTATTCGTTATATGCCTGCTTCTGCTTTTATCCCGCTATTGATCTTATGGATTGGACTTGGCGAAACACAGAAAATGAGCGTTATTTTTCTCGGAACGTTTTTTCAGCTGACGCTTATGATTATGGATGTAACGAAGAATGTTCAGAACGATTTAATCGATGTTTCTTATACATTAGGTGCTTCGAAGGTTCAAGTCTTTACGAGAGTCATTCTCCCAGCTTCTATGCCGGGTATTGTTGATACGCTTCGCATTACTTTCGGATGGGCTTGGACGTATTTAGTTGTGGCAGAAATCGTTGGTGCCTCCAGCGGGATCGGTTATATGATTATGCAGGCTTCTCGATTCCTGCAGCCGGATAAAATTATCGTGGGTATTCTGATTATCGGCTTACTTGGACTTATGACAGATATGCTGTTCAAAGCAATTTACCGCAAGTCATTTTCATGGATGAGAAAGGATGGGATGTAAGATGGAGACGCCAAAGCTGGAGATTAAAGACGTAGGTAAAATCTTTAAAACAAAGAGCGGTGAAACAACTGCTTTGGAAAAGACCTCCTTTACGATCAAGGATGGTGAGTTTGTCACCATCCTAGGACCATCTGGTTGCGGGAAATCAACTGTTCTTCGTATTGTCGCAGGGCTTGAAGAAGCAACTTCAGGGCAGGTGCTTCTTGATGGCCAGCCGATTGATGGACCAGGTCCTGATCGCGGAATGGTATTTCAATCGTATACACTGTACCCCTGGTTAACCGTAAAAGAAAATATCACGTTTGGATTAAAGTTAAAAGGTTCATCGCAAAAGGAGCGCGATGATTTAGCACAGTATTACCTCCAGCTGATTGGCCTTGAGGGATTTGAGAAGCATTATCCCGTTCAATTATCAGGCGGAATGAAGCAGCGTGTTGCCATTGCACGCGCCCTTGCAAATGATCCGAAAGTGTTATTGATGGACGAACCCTTTGGTGCATTGGACGCGCAAACACGAAATATAATGCAGGAAGTGCTCTTAAAGGCATGGGAAAAATCGAAAAAGACCATTCTATTTATTACACATGATGTCGATGAATCTATTTTTCTAGCAGATTCCGTCCATGTTATGACCGCGAGACCTGGACGTTTAAAGAGAAATGTTCCGATCGCCTTGGATCGTCCGAGAGATTTTAGTGTCAAAGGTACACCAGAATTTGCTCAATATAAAGAAGAATTGCTTTCATTGATTAGGGAAGAAAGTTTAAAATCGATATAAAAGTCTCTATTGATAGGAAGGTGCATGGTCTAAATGAACATTGAATCCTTTTTTCCAAAAGACATTAAAACGGCATTAGAAAAGAACCCGCCAGGCGCATGGATGTCAGCAGTGCCAGATGGCTGTATCCGTTTAAATTCCGGCTATCCAGCCACAGGGCTCGTTCCTGCTGCCGAAATAAAATCAGCCTCCGCACGCCTTCTTGATGAAGAGAAGGATCTGCCGCTGCATTATTTAGGAAGCCCGCGAATCGATAAGCTGAAAGAGCAGATTCAAGAAAGGCTTGGGAGCCGCGGGATGCATGCCGAGAGTGATGAGCTGTTAATTACAGCAGGCGCTTGTCAGGCGATAGACTTAATTGCCCGTATTCTCCTTGATGCACAAGCAGTGGTTGCTGTGGAAGCCCCAACCTATATGGAAGCGTTGGAGGTTTTTCAAAACTATACAAGTCAGATTATCAGTATCCCGATAGACGATAAGGGACTCGAAACTGAGCAATTAGAAACAGTATTAGCGGAGAGAAAGAAGAACGGTCTTACACTCCCGCGCCTTGTATATACGATACCAAACTTCCAAAATCCTACAGGCACGACGATGTCATCAGACCGCCGAGAGCATTTATTAGCGCTTTCCAAAACGTATGATTTCCTTATTTTAGAGGATGATGCCTATGGGGAATTATCCTTTGGAGAAATTCCGCAAACATTAAAGGCGATGGATACGGATGACCGCGTATTGCACGTAGGATCGTTATCAAAAGTTGTAGCTCCGGGCATGCGAATAGGCTGGATTGCAGGCAGTAGTCAGTTCATTCCATCATTGGCATGGTTCAAAAAAGATTTGGACCACCCATTTGTGCAGTCCATAATGGCTGCTTACTTAGAGCAGGTGAACCTTGAGCAGCGGACGAAACAATTAAAAGATAAATACAGCGAGAAATGTACGAGATTAATTAATGCACTTGAACAATATCTGTCTGATCAAGCATCTTGGTATGTCCCTGAGGGTGGCTATTTTGTTTGGGTTAAGATCCCTGGGGTTAATACAACAAACATGCTGCCATATGCTTTAAATGCGGGTGTGGCTTATGTGCCGGGGCAGTACTTTTTCATGAATCAGGAAGAGGGCACAGAATATCTGCGATTGTCATTTAGTTATGCGGATGAGCGTGAGATAGAAAAGGGTGTTCAGATCCTGGGTGAAGTAGTGAAGGAGACATTGTAGATTAATAATAGTGGATTTTACTAACCGGTTTACCAGAAATGGTAAACCGGTTTTTTGATATTGATCTCGTATGGATATTTTCTTGATTCCTTCATATTAAATTATCTCTTACCGAACTTGGGATGGAGGAAACACCACTGATCGAAAGAGTTGTACCATGCACTTTCGGACTGTATACAAAAGAGGAGCAAGATCTATGAAATAGTTTATTGCTGATATATATATAGGATACCTCATTCGATGAAACGTTCCGTAAACGATTATTAATGAATTAATATAACTTTTTGCCTGATTACTACAATAGTATGCCTGTTGTGATAGGGGATTTTAATGGGCAAGTGATGTGTAGGCTGAATACTCAACCTCGCATCAAAAGTAGAGGAGATAGGGAAGTAAAGCTCGAATACTGCCAAACCTTACCTCAAAAGTGAATTATATAGAGAAGTAAAACTCCAAAAACTTTCCGATATCTTCCAAAGCCAGTCTAACTAAACGAAACCATTTTCAATGTTCTTTTCATCCCTCAAAAACATTGAAAATTTCATTGACGAAAATTATTTTTCTGTATAAAATTAAAAAGTAAGTCCTCCGAGAATCTCCATACTAGTAAAATACCAACGAAATTGTCATTTTTCCCTCAGAATTTTTTCAATTTTCAATAAAGTGAAAGCGCTTAAATTCAATCTTTCTAAAGTCGTTAAAAAGCGTCCTTTCTTAGAAAGATAAGAAAGTATAAATTTTATAAGTTAGGAAAATGTCTAGCTCCAGCGCCTACCTCCTCTATGGTCTAAGCCTGAGGGTGAGCAAGGCGTTTGCGCTTTTCTTATAAATATAATGGGAGGGGTTCATTTGCAAAAGTTTAAAGCCGGTTTTGAGTTTGTTGAGAGAATCATCTTTAATATTGGCTCGGTTGTGCTGGGCGTTATGATGATTTGGATATTTCTCGATGTTTTGTTTAGAACCATTTTTAATCAGCCGATTCCAGGTACGGTTGAGTTAACAGGCGAGTATTTAATGGTTTTAATCGTTTATTTAGGACTGAGTTATACACTCCGTCAGGATGGACATGTAAAAGTTGTTTTTTTATATGATAAGTTCAGTGAAAAATGGAAAATGCGTTCAGACTTCATCACGAGCCTTCTTGCTACCATCTCATTTCTATTCATAAGCGTATTGAATTTTAATGAATTTCTAGTTTATCTTCAATACGATATTAAGTCAGTTGGGATATTAGGTTATCCGCTTGCACCTGCCTTACTCCTCATCTCCTTAGGGTCACTCATACTTTCTATTAGATTATTCATCAACATGACGGTAATTGTAACTGAAAGAAAAGCACCGATTCAAAGCTCAATTTCAGAAAGCGAAACAATGTAGTAACAGAAAGAAAAGGGAGGGATAGTATGGCTGCTACATTCATCATTATTTTGCTGCTAGTCTTGCTGTTTATTGGTATGCCTATCGGTTTTGCTTTAATTTTCGTCGGCTCTTTAGGGATTGTGATTGTCGGTGGGATCGATGCATTTCTTGGCATTCTATCATCTACAGCTTACCGCAGTGTGAATAGCTTTACGTTAACAACGATTCCTTTATTCATCTTAATGGCGAATTTTATTGCGAAGAGTAATATAGCGAAAGATTTATATAATTGTATTTTGAAATGGATTGGTCATATTCCGGGTGGTGTAGGCGTATCGACAGTCTTTGCCAGTGCAGGGTTTGGAACACTATCCGGTTCCAGTATTGCGGCAACCTCCATTATGTCAAAGATTTGCATACCGGAAATGGTGCGGGCGAATTATAAGCCCACTTTCTCAGCAGGGCTAGTCGCGTCTTCAACTGGTACGCTGGCAGTGCTGATCCCGCCGAGTGTGCCGCTCATCTTGTATGCGGTCCAAACAGAAACTTCTATTGGTAAGCTATTAATTGCAGGAATTGTTCCAGGGATTGTTTTAGCTTTATTATTAACTGCCTTTATTGTCTTGAGTTCACTCAATAAAAATACAGTGATTGAGAAAGCAACCTGGACAGAAAGATTCCAGTCTTTAAAGTTTATTTGGCCAATGATTGTGCTTGTAGCAATTGTTCTAGTCATCATTTATTTCGGTATTGCGACTTCGACAGAGGCGGCTGCATTCGGTGCGCTTGGTGCCTTGGTCATTGGCTGGCTTTTAAAAAGATTGAATAAGAGTGCAGTTGTTGAAGCGTTTAAAGACGCACTGCAGCAGACAGCGATGATTTTTACAATCGTCATTGGTGGATACATATTTGCCTATTTCTTTACTTTATCAGGTGTGGGTCAAAGTATGATCACTGCGATTTCAGAAAGCGGTCTTTCTAAATGGACGATTCTATTCTTGATTATCTTGTTTTATCTCATTCTTGGCTTGTTTATGGATTTAATCGGTTCAATGATCCTAACTTTGCCATTGGTATTCCCGATAATCCTCAGCCTGGGCTTTGATCCAGTTTGGTTCGGTGTATTAGTTGTTTTATTGCTGGAAATTGGTCTTGTTACGCCCCCCGTGGGCATCAATCTATTTATTACGAGCAAGTATTCGAAAATTCCGGTTGAAAAGGTATTTTACGGGTCGATACCGTTTATCTTCCTGCTTCTATTCTTAGTCTTACTGATTGTGGTCTTCCCGGATCTGGCTTTATATCTGCCAAATAATATGTAATGAGAGGTGAGGTTTATGAAACGAATAAAACGTACGGGGATAGTAAGTATGTTCTTCCTCCTTGCGATTGTGATCAGCGGATGCAGCTCAACTTCAACAGTAATCGATGAAGATGAAGTAAGAGTTCGGTTCGCCACCTATGTTCCGGTGACTTCACCAGTCTATAAGTATGTAGCAGAGCCTTGGATGGAACGGGTGGTCGAGCTGACGAATGGAAAAGTGGAATTTAATACGTTTCCAGGTGAACAATTGGGTAAAGCACATGATATGCTAAAGCTCACAAGGGATGGAGTCATTGATATCGGACTTTTTCCAGCGAACTATTTTCCGGAATATATGCCGATAACAAGTGCATTGACTGGTTTTCCTAGCTTAAATACTTCATCCTATCAGGGGACAATGGCTTATAATGAGCTATTAAAAAGTGATGATGAGTTAATTCAAAGAGACTTTGTCAACAATCGGATGGTGCCATTGATGGGGCATGTCTCACCTACTTATGATGTTTGGGCAATAGATAAGGAAATCAGAGTGCCTGGTGATCTTAGAGGCATTAAAATCCGGACAGCTGGAGGAATTACGAATGAATACTTCAGCCATTTCTCCGCGGTGCCTGTGACGATATCCCATACCGAAACATATGAAGCGCTCGAGAAAGGAATCATTGACGCGGCGAATTATTCGAGTGTAGGTGTGGAGGCTTCAGGCACAAAGGATTTATTGGGGCATGCGACTTTTCCTCATATCGGTACAGCGATTCATTCATTAGTCGTTAATGAGCGGATATGGAATCGCCTTCCTGAAGATGTGCAGCAAGCGATGAAGCAAGCAGTAGAGGATATTCTTGAAGAATCCGGAGTAAACTATGATGAAGAAACAATCCGATTTAATGAGTTATTTGAAAAAGAAGGCGGCGATATTATCGAATTAACAGGTGAGGAACAGCAGCAGTGGGATGAAGCTGCCACTGACTTCATTGAAACATGGATTGATAATAATGATGATAAAGGTGTTCCATATCAAGAAGTTTTGGACCATTACAGAGATTTGCTTGATAAGGTACAATAAGGATAGTCATTGACTCTGATTCTTTCAGAGTCAATTTTTTATGATGCTTACAGAGGGAGGCGTCTAGGATGAGTAATCAATGGAATAGTGAATTTGAAATTTCCACAAATCTGGCCCAAGCGCTAATTGAAGAACAATTTCCATCACTATCGCCAGCTAAGGTGGAATATATTGCTTCGGGCTGGGATAATGCTGTTTTTCGTGTAAATCATGTGTATATGTTTCGTTTTCCGCGGAGAAAAGTGGCAGTCCCGTTAATCGAGACAGAGAATCATGTGCTGCCGAAAGTTGCTTTGAGTTTAGAAGGAGAGGTACCAATTTCTACGCCAATCTTTTTAGGAAAGCAGAGCGAGCAGTTTCCTTATCCATTCTCAGGCTATCATGCAATAGAGGGTAGAACCGCAGCTGAACAGAATGTAACGAAAGAACAGCGCATCGATATCGCCAAACCAATGGCATCCTTCTTGAAAAAACTGCATGCTATCCCTAATAGTCGCCTGCAAGATTGGGGAGTCGGACAAGATACAATTGCGAGGCTTGACTTGCAAACAAGAGGACCAAAGCTAGAAAAAGAATTAACGATGCTTGAGAAAAACGGAATGATAAAGGATGCTGCCCCCTACTTGCAAATGATTGATGAAGCTAGAGCTGCACAAGAAACACAGCAAACCTTTGTTCATGGCGATTTATACTTCCGGAATTTCTTAGTGGGAGAGCATGGAGGTTTAGCTGGCATCATTGATTGGGGAGATTTACATATTGGCAATCCAGCTGTTGATCTTGCGATAGCGTTTAGCTTTTTCCCGCTGGAAGGAAGAAAGATTTTTTTTGAGAATTATGGTGCAGTCGATGAAGATACGCTTTATCTTGCGAGATTTAGGGCATTGTATGTGATGTCTTATTTGGTTTTTTATGGAATGGATATTGAAGATCAACAAATCACTGATGAAGCTTTGGTTTCAATGGAGCATATTTTAGAGAATGAGTGACGGCTTATTGCCATTAATTAATATGTGGAATCAAGTTGTAAATTACGATACAATACACTAAGCGGCCTAGATGATTCTTGGCCGTTTTATTATGTGGAAATAAGAATGTGGAGGAGAAACGAAAGTGAGAAAGATATTCTCAAATTATAAATCAACAATATTCTTGCTGGGCGCGATCATTATTGGCGGGATAGCCGGTGTTGTTTTTGGGCCGAAAACAGCAGTTGTGAAGCCTTTTGGCGATTTGTTTATAAATTTAATGTTTATGATTATCGTTCCACTCGTCTTTTTTAGCATTGCATCAGCAATTGCCAATATTAGTGGGATGAAACGATTAGGGAAAATCATGGGAAGTACGTTCCTCGTCTTCTTTATAACGGCAGCCGTTTCTGCGTTACTTGGATTTGCTGGAACAACTGCCTTTGATCCTTTGAAAAACACAGATACGACAGCGATTACAAATATGATGTCAAATGCGGAAGTGGAGACAGAGGCTGCAGAGGTTTCTCTATTAGCTAAGCTTGTTGAAACGGTAACGGTTACAGACTTTTCTCTGCTCTTTTCTAAGAGCAATATGCTGCAGCTTATCGTTTTTGCCATTTTGTTTGGTTTAGCGACTGCCCTTGTTGGTGAAAAAGGAAAACCGATGGCTAACCTGCTTTTATCAGGCACAGAAATCATGATGAAAATTGTGAAGATCGTTATGTATTATGCACCTATTGGACTTGGCTGTTATTTTGCCACGATTATTGGTGAGTTGGGTCCACAGATTTTAGGTGGATATGTACGTGTATTTGTATTATATCTTGCTATTACGCTAGTTTATTATTTTGGATTTTTCACTTTATATGCCTATGTTGCAGGCGGAAAACAAGGCATAAAGGTATTTTGGAAAAATGCCGTTCCTCCTTCAGTTACAGCGATTGCCACTTGTTCAAGTGCAGCAAGTATTCCTGTGAACCTTGATGCTACAAGAAAGATGGGTGTGCCAAAGGATATTGCTGAAACAGTGATTCCTCTTGGAGCCAATACGCATAAGGATGGTTCAGTCTTTGGCGGCGTGATTAAAATTGTCTTCTTATTTAGTTTGTTTGGATATGATATGACAAGCATGAAGAGCATTTTAAGCATCATTGCCGTTTCTTTCCTAGTAGGAGCCGTTATGGGAGCAATTCCGAGCGGTGGATTGATTGGCGAAATGCTGATTCTAAGTGTATTTGGCTTTCCACCAGAGGTGTTGCCGATTATTGCTGTCATCAGTACAATCATTGATGCCCCTGCAACATTGCTGAATTCTACTGGAAATACGGTTTCTGCGATGATGGTGAGCCGTATGGTTGAAGGGAAGAATTGGCTAAAAAATGCCTTGCAAGCACGTCCTGTACAATGATAAAAAGGCTGTTTTCTATCGTTGAAAAATAGAGGACAGTTTTTAAAAGATAAGAAAGAATAAATTTTTTCAAGTTAGAAAAATGTCTAGCTCCAGTGCCTACCCCCTCGGCTTATGCTTGTCGGGGGTGAGCAAGGCTCCCCGCGCTTTTCTTATAAGAATAGGTTTATAGTTTAACAGTATTGGGTAATAGAGATTGTTGGAATAACAAACTTATTCTTATAATTTTTTACTTATGAACTTGCAAAATTCGTCTATTTAATCAATTATAATAGTAGACTATTATCGATTAGGAGAATATGGGATGAAGAATCTTTATGAGTTTATTAAAGAGAGAACTTGGAGCATCACAGAACAATGGTATGCAGACCTGGACAAGTCAAAAGACGGTGTATACGGAACGACTGACTATGTACAAATTCAGAGTTTAAAGAACCAGAATCACGAGTTTCATGTTATCTTCTGTGAACTATTCAATGCGGATAGCTCGGAAACGGAGGAGAGATTTGATAACTGGCTGGATGCTGTAGCCAGGGACCAAGGGCATCTGAATACTCCACTCGACCAGATTATTGGTGAGTTTTTAACCGTGCAGGAGCAATATTATAGGCTGGTTCAGGATTATGTTATCTCGTTAGATTATACATCTACACATGATGAGGTATATCAATGGAATAACTTAATCACTGCTTCATTTAGTAAATTAATTCGTGAGTTTAGCAAAAGAAATATCGATGAATCTGAGAAACTATTACAAGCGCAGCAAGAGATGATTGTTGAGTTGAGCTCGCCAGTTATCAAGATTAAACAAGATGTGGCGATTTTGCCTTTAGTTGGAGATATCGATACTCATCGCGCCCAGGTCATCTTTGATAAAACCTTATCACATTGTAACGAATTTCAAATAGAAGAATTAGTCATTGATTTATCTGGTGTAGTGATTATTGATACGATGGTCGCAGCCCAGATCTTCCAAGTTATCGATGGCCTAAAGCTAATTGGAACAGTAGCCAGTCTGACTGGCATCCGTCCTGAAATTGCGCAAACGGCGGTACAATTAGGCATCAACTTCAGCGGTGTGAAAGTATATGCTACACTAGAACAAGCATTGCAAAACACGAAATAAATATGAACGAAAAGCAAGAGGGTATCCTCTTGCTTTTTTTGCTTTAAAAAGACCATCCAAATGGTATGGGTTTATTCTCATTGAATCTCTTTAAGAAATAATAGGCAGACAACACCTAATTATGGTAAATTATATTATATAAAGTTGTCCGAAGAGAGAGTGAGATGATGAAAAAGCTTGCGTTACTAATCATGGTTGCAGGGTTAATCGTAATTGGCTTTGGGGCATGGGAAATTATTAGCAGTAATATGAAAGAGACGAAATCCTTACAAACTGCTAAGGCGATTGTAGGAGTTGAGCAGGGGAAAGAGGGGCATTTTAAGCCTGAAATAGGTGAGGCCGTCGGTGTACTTGCTATCCCGAAACTAAATGCAGAGCTGCCTATTATTGAGGGTGCTGATCCGGATGAACTAGAGAAAGGTGTGGGCCATTATCGCGGGAGCTTTTATCCTGATGAGAATGGGCAAATTGTGCTCTCTGGTCATCGCGATACCGTATTCCGAGGAGTGGGGGAGCTTGAAATTGGCGATACACTTGATGTTCATGTGCCATATGGAAAGTATCAATATCGCATCACACATACAAAAATAGTCGATAAAAACGATACAAGCATTATCACACTGCAAGATTCTGAAGAAGAATTAATCCTGACAACCTGCTATCCGTTCAGCTTTATTGGAGATGCGCCAGAGAGATATATTATTTATGGCGAACGAGTGAAGTAACACTTTTTCGCTTCTAATAGAATGTAAGTCTATCTTTTTGGTGAGATAGGCTTTTTTGTATATAATGATTGTTAAAATAAGTAAATATCTTATATTGATTTAATTTTTTAAGTGCTATATGATTTATCCAGGAGTTTAGAACTAAGTTACATGAGTTATTTTCTTTAGGATGTTTTGGTATACTTTGTTGCTATTCACAATAATCGTTGATTTCCTCTCCAAGGGCTTGCTTTCCGCGGGGCGGGTGAACTGCACCCCAATCATTGGACACTCAAATAATTAGGGTGCTTTGATGAACAAGACAAAAAAGTTAGCGGTTCAACTCTATTTATTGGGAAAGTTTTCTTATCATGAGGTTGCCGCATTTATAGGGATAGACAGGAAATCGGTGATTGGGATGAGCAGTTTAAAAAAACAGGTGGAGAAGCCTTTGTTTCCCAAAAGGAAGGACAAACCACTATGACTAAAAAAGCGAAAACAGAAGAAGAAAAATTAGGAGAACTACAAGCAGAATTAGAACGTTTACGTATGGAAAATGCGTATTTAAAAAAGGTGAATGCCTTAGTTCAAAACAAGGAAAAATCACCAAAAGGGACAAAGCACCAGTAGTCTATGAATTAAGGCATGAATTTCCGGTGACTTCATTACTAAAATTAGCTGGGATTGCACATAGTACTTATTATTACATATTGAAGCAAATGAATCGTCCGGATCCAGATGCGAGCTTAAAGGCGGAAATAAAAGCAATAGATAACGAGCATCAGGGCCGTTATGGTTATCGCTGTAGTCAAGGTGAATTACGGAATCGAGGAATAAAAGTTAATCACAATAAAGTACAACGTATCATGCAAGAGAGGTTTAAAAAGCATAGTCCGTATAAAGAAATATAAGTCTTTTAAAGGGGGAGTTGGGAAAATAGCGCCTCATATGTTAAATCGTCAATTTATAGCGAGTCACCCAAATGAAAAATGGGTGACGGATATCACTCAGTGTAACCTATTAGGAGAAAAGCTGTATTTATCACCTGTACTCGATTTATTTAATGGTGAAATCATCACCTACACCCTTGCCTCTAGACCTACCTATTCATTGGTATCTGAAATGTTAGAGAAAGCCTTTGAGCGTTTACCAAAAGGTCATCCTACGCTTATGATGCATTCAGATTAAGGATGGCATTATCAAATGAAACACTATCGCGATAGGTTAAAGGAACGAGGCATTATACAAAGCATGTCACGCAAAGGGAACTGTTATGACAATGCCGTCATGGAGAATTTCTTTGGGATACTAAAATCGGAAATTCGCTACTTAAGAGAATTTGAAAGTGAAGAGCATAACGGATTAAAATAAAACTAAAAGGACTGAGTCCAGTACAATACCGGTCTCAGTCTACAGTTGGGTCACTTCACTCCTGCGGGGTCTCACCTATCCCGCTGCTCCCGCAGGATTCACGCACATCCGCTCCAAACAACTTTGTTATCATTGGTTTGTCTTATCAAAACCTATGAAAAAACAACAATCTTTTAGAAAAGAGCCTTTTTTTATAAACACTTTTTTTACAAAAGGAAGGTAGGGGCATTGCGTAAAGATACTTACTCGCTAAATATTTTACTCATTTAAATAATTACCTCATTGAAAATTTTACTCATTATAGGAAGTGTTTTTTGAATAATAGCCGCACACCCTCAAGTAGATAAGGCACCTCAAATGCTTTATTCTCCCTTTTTATTTAAAAAGGGGAAAATTTGAATAAGAGTAACTTTCTGTCTCAAAAAATATTAAATCTATGACCACTATGAAAAAATCTATATTTATTAAGCACCTTAGCCTCTAAATTTTTTCGGAATTTTGTGATAAAATCTTCATAACAAGTAAGAAAGGAACTTCACGAAATGAAGATTCAAACAGTTTCAATAATTGGGCTTGGCGCATTAGGAGTCTTGTTCGGATATCATCTGTCTAAGAAAATGCCTAATGGGACATTGAAAATAATTGCAGATGAGGATCGTATTAAAAAATATAAGAGGGAAGGAGTATATTGCAATGGAGAGCTGTGTGATTTCGACTATGCTACACCAGATCAATTAAGTCATCCAGCTGATTTAATCCTTATTGCTGTTAAATATAATAGTTTGCCAGAAGCCATTCAAGCAGTTAAACATCTAGTGGGTGTTGATACAATCATACTTTCCGTGTTAAACGGAATTACAAGTGAAGCAAGGATAGGAAAAGTCCTTGGGATGGAGAAGGTCGTTTATTGTGTAGCGCAAGGGATGGATGCAGTGAAGGTCGGGAACCAAATGTCTTACCATCATATGGGGATGCTAAGTGTCGGAGATAGTGCACCAGGATACGTCTCATCCAGGGTAAAGGCCTTGGTTGACTTTTTTGGAAATATTGAATTGCCTTACGAGGTAAATACGAGCATGATTAAGCAGCAATGGGGAAAATTCATGCTGAATGTCGGAGTAAATCAAACGGCAGCTGTTTATAAAACAAACTATGGTGGTATTCAAGTTGAAGGTGAAGCCAGAGAAACGATGATTGCTGCGATGCGTGAAGTGATTCATCTATCTAAATATGAAAGATTGGATTTGAGTGAGGATGATCTAAGCTATTGGTTGGGTGTATTAGATGGTCTTAACTCAGAAGGTAAGCCATCGATGGTTCAGGATATGGACGCCGGAAGACAAAGCGAAGTGGAATTATTTTCTGGGACGGTGTTAGAATTATACAGAAAGCATGGCCTTTCCGTTCCGCCAATAAATAATGAACTGTATCAAAAAATTAAATTGATGGAATATCAGTTTGTCTAAGTAGACATCATTTAAGGGATATATGTAAAAAAAATAAGGGGTTAGCTGAATGCTTGGAGGTTTCTATGTCAAAGAATTTTCCGATTTTTCATAACCACGAAGGTCCGGCTTTATCATACCCAGACGAGTTGATTGATCTATTTTATAAGACTGCCACAGGCGGCTTTGTTATTATTGGTATGGACGATTGTTTTATTAGAGTAAGTGAAAAGTATACACGGATTTTTGGCTATAGTGAGTCAGAGATGATCGGAAAGCGTTTTACTGAATTTCTTGAGTGTGACAGAATGGCAGAATATGTGGGCGAAACGAAATTAGGCAAGGAAATATCCAATAGGGCTAGTCAAGGCTATCATAAAGATGGAAAGATACTTGATATTGATGTCTCTTATTCACCTTTTCGAAATGCCAATAAAGAAGTGATTGGAGTCATCGT
Source organism: Cytobacillus purgationiresistens (assembly GCF_030813235.1). GTDB lineage: Bacteria > Bacillota > Bacilli > Bacillales > Cytobacillaceae > Cytobacillus > Cytobacillus purgationiresistens. Next base: position 16,768 of record NZ_JAUSUB010000040.1, read on the forward strand.
CATTTTTCGGGATATTACCGGAAGGAAGGAAATGGAAAGGGAATTGAAGAAGACCCGTGGGTTATATCAGTTAATCACAGAAAATACCTCTGATATGATATTGGTTTATGGAAGAGATAAGCGGATTATATATGCTTCTCCTTCTCATGAGGTGATATCAGGTCAAGCGATTGATGGAATGATAGGACAGCATATTTTTGACACTTTAAATCAAGAGGAACGAGATTATTTTGAAATTATTTTCCAACGAATTCAGGATACGGGAGAACCGCAGATTATTCAATCGAAGATGAAAGATGCGGAAGGAGAGACGATATATATCGAATCCAATATCTCCCCAATATATAATGAGTCAAACCGAATTGAATTTTACGTTTCAGTAGGAAGAAATGTGACCGACCGTATAAAAAATGATGATGCCTTAAGAAATTTGGATCGGTTATCCATCATTGGGCAATTAGCAGCTAGTGTGGCTCATGAAATTAGAAATCCGCTGACGTCGTTGAAAGGCTTTTCAAAGCTTCTTCAGCATATCGATGAGAAGGACAAGCAGACTGAGTATTTATCGATCATTTCCCATGAATTAGAACGAATTGATGGGATCGTGAATGAGTTTATGTCGTTGGCGAAGCCGCAAGCTGTGGATTATGACCAATATAATCTGAAGACTATTTTAGAAAGCACAATCAATTTTCTTCATCCGCAAGCGGTCATGAACAATGTGCAAATTTATTTAAATATTCCGAGAGATACGATAGAGCTATTATGTAATTCGAATCAACTGAAACAGGTATTTGTGAATTTCTTGAAAAACGCAATTGAAGCCATGCCTGATGGCGGGGAGGTTCATATCCTTGTGGAAACCTTGGAGAATAAAAGAGTGACCATTCAGTTCAAAGATGAAGGAATAGGCATAAGTTCGGATGTTCTTCATTACTTAGGAACGCCATTTTACACTACAAAAGATAAGGGTATCGGCTTAGGCTTAACCGTTAGCAATAAAATCATCCAGGAACATAACGGCTCAATGAAAATCGACAGCAAGTACGGAATCGGCACAACCATCACCATTGAACTAGGGTATTCATGTTAACAGCACCTGCAACCTCTAACATGGATGTTACATAAAGAAAATGCACCTGTTACCCCAACAGATGCATTTTTATTATTGTCGAAATTTGTAGGTGACAGGCACCTAACTTTCATCCTCGTATCGGTCGGAGGTCGGAGGGGTTTTTACGGTTGTGGTCCATGGAAATGGGGTGGGGGTTTGGTGTATTCTATAAAGGGAAGGGAATAGTTGTGAGGGTTTGAGTGAGGGAAGTTATATTTCCTTCATGATAAATGAAACTTTACTGCTGTTTCTAACGTATAGAAATTAAGGCGTTTATGTCAGGAGTCGATTAATTTGAATCCGTTTTTATTGTTCTTTTTACGCATGCTCATCTCTGTGCCGGTCTCGGTGACTGTGTGGCTGTTTAGCTATTTTGCGTTTGATCAAACTTTCATTCTTTCTGGTGCAATCGGCGTAGGAGCAGGTTTAGTTACTTATTGGATGTCAGGTGTTGTGATGAAGCATCGCTTTATAAAAAGTCATGGAATGAAGCGAAAGGAATACCTTTATATAGAGAAAAACCTTGATGAAGCGAAGCGGAAGCTGGATCGTTTGCATAAGGCGCTCATCTCCATTCGTCATCTGCCATCACTTAGGCAAAGAATGGAATTCATCAAGGTAACGAGAAGAATTTACAGGCTTACAAAAAAAGAGCCAAGGCGTTTTTATCAGGCCGAACAATTCTACTTCTCCCATCTTGATTCAGCGGTAGAATTGGCAGAAAGATATGTATTTCTATCTTCACAGCCAAGCAAAACAAGGGATTTGGAAAATTCTCTGAATGAAACACGTAAGACATTAAAAGAGCTGACAGTCAATGTAGAAAAAGACTTACATGACGTCATCGCGAATGATATTGATCAGCTTCACTTTGAAATTGATGTGGCAAAGCATTCGATTAAAAAAATAAAAGATTCTAGAATGAATGACGAAAGCAGGCGATTAAAGTGACGGAAAACAACCCTTCCTTGTCCAAACAACCGACTGAAGCAAACTTACTAGATGACTTACTTGCCGATCCATTCGGAGATCCGCAAACACTGCAAAAGGAAGAGCATATCCCGACAGATAAGCCGGTTAAACTCATTGATGTCATTCCTGAAGAGAACCGGGCAAAGGCCTATCAGCTGGCAGACCAAATCGATCCGAAAAATCATCAGGCGATGATTTCATATGGTACACCTGCCCAATCAAAGTTATTATCTTTCTCCCATACGATGCTTGAGCATGTGCAGAAGAAAGATGTTGGAGAAATAGGGTCCATCATCGGCGAGCTTATGCAGAAATTTAATGATGTAAACCCTGATGATTTGAAGGCTGAAAAACCTGGCTTCTTTTCCCGGATGTTTGGCAAGCTATCCAGTTCCATTCAAGAAGTGATGTCACAGTACCAAAAAACAGGTGCACAAATCGATCGAATTAGTGTGAAGCTTGAGCGCAGCAAAAACCTATTACTGACAGATATCGTCATGCTGGATAAGCTTTATGAAAGCAATAAAGAATACTTCCACGCATTAAATGTATATATTGCAGCTGGTGAGCTGAAGCTTGAGCAAATGCACGAACAAACCATTCCTGAACTGAAAACAGCAGCCAAAACTTCTAATGATCAAATGAAGTTCCAAGAAGTGAATGATATGATTCAATTTGCTGACCGTCTGGATAAAAGGCTGTATGATTTGAAGCTTAGCCGTGAAATTACGATACAGAGTGCGCCGCAAATCCGTCTTATCCAGAATACAAATCAAGCGTTAGTGGAAAAAATTCAATCATCCATTATGACTGCGATACCACTTTGGAAAAATCAAGTGGCCATTGCACTTACATTAATCAGACAGCGCCATGCAGTAGAAGCGCAAAAGCAAGTATCTAAAACAACGAATGACTTGCTTTTAAAAAATGCAGAAATGTTAAAAATGAACACAATTGAAACCGCTAGAGAAAATGAACGCGGTCTCGTGGATATAGAGACATTAAAGAAAACGCAAGAGAACTTAATTTCTACACTTGAAGAAACCCTTCGTATCCAAGAAGAAGGACGCAGTAAACGGAGACAGGCTGAATCCGACTTGGCTAATATGGAAAATGACTTAAGAATGAAGCTATTAGAAATCAAGGATAAATAATGTCATAGGAAAGAGGCGCTCAATTTCATTTGAGCGCCTCTTTTATTAGGGGCAATCATCTTTGCTGCCAAGCTAGCTTCTTTTAATCGGAAGCTTAATTGTTACCACTGTTCCTTTATTTTGCTCACTAGCGAAATGTATGGTCCCGCCATGTGATTGTACGATTTTAAAGCTAACCGTTAAGCCAAGTCCAGTCCCTTTTTCCTTTGATGAATAGAAGGGTTCACCGAGCCGTTCAAGGAGCTTATTGGATATACCTATTCCATTATCCTTAACGACTATAACGGCAAAATGATTTTCATGTTGAAGGTCCACAGAAATGATGCCATCTCCGTCGGCGGAGGCTTCAATCGCATTTTTGATAATATTAATAAATAATTGTTTCAATTGGTTCGGTTCACAAAGAATTGCTACCTTGTTAGTTGTTGAAGTAAAGTCAATCGCTATGTTATGCAAGGACGCTTCCGTTTTCAAAAGAGAAATCACATTATATAGAAGCTTCTCCATATTAGCCTCGATAAATTTTACTTCCTGCGGTTTGGCCAATAATAAGAGTTCACTCACAATATGGTTAATGCGATCTAATTCTTCCTCCATAATTCGATAGTAAAATTGATGCTTCGGATCGTCTGTCTCTAGTACTTGGACAAATCCCTTTAACGAAGTAAGCGGATTTCTAATCTCATGAGCGATACTTGCAGACAGCTCACCGACAACCGATAATTTCTCGGTTCTTCTAAGCTTTTCTTCAGCAAGCCTTAGTTTGGTAACATCCTTACCGTAACAAATGATTCCGGCTGTTTGATCATTGATAATCATTGGTACCGCTGTGCATTCTAGCGTAAGTGTATGGCCTTTTTTGTGGAAAACTTCCATCTCACAATGCTTATGGGTTTGTTTATGGCGGATTTCAGCCATGTCATGAATGATGCTTTCTTTAAACCGTTCAGGAAAGATCTCGGTAATATTCCTCTCTATGATTTCTTCCGCATCGAAACCTGTGACCGTATTAAATTGTGGATTAACATTTGTAATCCCGCCCTCTAAATCCATCATGAAGATGATATCTTGACTGTATAGAAATAATGATTTATATTGCTGCTGGCTTTCCTTCAATAAACGATCGATTTCTTTTTTCTCTGTTATGTCTCTTCCAATGATAACCATCCCTTTACGGCTGCCATTCTCATGAAATAATGGAACTTTGATCGTATCAAATGTCTTAAAGGAACCATTCTTCAACGGGATATATTCTTCAATCCGGCTAATTTCTCCCTTTTTCCACGTTTCTTCATCAGAGGTGATGCAATATAAAAAGGAATTCTTATAGAAGTCTTCTGTTTCAGACAATTCCATATCTGTCTTTCCACGAAAACTATTTTTATCGAGGCCAAAGAGTTCCAAAGCCACTTCATTTGCTTCAATCCATCTCCCTTTACCATCTTTGAAATTAATAAAGTCCACCATGGAATTGATTAACGTTAATAATCGTTCCTTATCCTCTTTTGAAGTATTCAATTCTTCTATTTTATTAATAAAGTAATAGAATAAAAAAGCAGTTATCCCGATGTACATGACTTCCTTCATCCTTGTCAGCAGATGAAGATAAGAAGAAGGTGCATATTGCTCTAAAAGGTAGTTCGTACTAAATATCCACACAATACTTCCAAGAAAATATAAGATTAAAAATTTCTTTTTCGTCATCAAAAGGACCCCTATTCTATTGATCAACCAATGATGTTGTATAATATAGACATCATTGGTGGCTGATACTACAACTATTATTCAATATTAAAGGATTCTTTGGAATACTTCCATAATGGATTTACTTTTTATTAATTTATAATAAGGATGATGAGAATGTACATGACAATAAAGGAAACAGCAGAATTGCTCTCTAGCTCAGAGCATGCAGTGAAAAAATTAATTCAACAGAGACGGATTCGAGCGGTTTTTGATGGAGAACAATATTTAATTAATAAGGAACAATTTAATACGCATATGAAGCAAGTGGAAAATTATAAAGCCCTTGTAGAGGAAATTTTAAATGAACCGCTGCCGGAAGACAGAGATATAAAGGATGAAGATTGAAATCTATTTATTTTACAATTAAAATAATTTTGGCTATTCTAATAATGAGTAACCAATGAGGAGGAGTTAGAATGTACGATATTATTATAGTAGGTGCAGGTCCTTCAGGGGCAAGCGCTGCTTTATTTTCTGCAAAAGCAGGTAAGAAAGTGCTAGTTTTAGATAATGACAAAGGTGTAACTAAAAGAGCATGGGTAGAAAATCATTATGGTGTAATGGAAGTTGCTGGACCTGACTTAGTTGAGACAGGCAAGAAACAAGCGGTTAAGTTCGGTGCTGAAATTGTGAATGCGACTGTGGAAGCAATCGAAAAAACAGATGCAGGTCTAAGCATCCAGGCTGATGGACAATCATACGAAGCTAAGCATATTATTCTTGCAACTGGATTCATGGCCGACTTAGCTGAAAAAGCTGGCGTAAAAACAAAGCCAGGAACAGAGCCTCGTGTGAAAACAATTGTCGATGTTGATGCGTTCGGTAAATCAAATGTTGAAGGTATCTGGGCTGCGGGCACTACAGCAGGAGTAAGCGTACATACGATTATTACAGCTGGTGATGGAGCACGTGTTGCAGTGAATGTCCTTAGTGAAATCAATGGCGAACGCTACGTTGATCACGATATGTTAAAAGCATAAGAGAAATAAAAACAGATAAATCCGATGGGGTTTATCTGTTTTTTTAATGCTTTAGACCAGTTTACAAAGTACCTAAATTGTAAGAATGATATAAAAATAGAAACTTCTTCCTATTAAATATAGTGAACAGTACTCTTATCCTAATTAATTAAATATCTTAAACTTTTAAAAAGTTATATTTTACTAGGAGGAATTCTATGAAAAAACCATTAATCAAACTAACATTGGCTGCCTCTCTCTCATTTGGTGCATTGGGCACACAAGCAGTAATGGCGAAGCCAGTGGAAGCTTCGCAGTTTCAACAAAACTTTTTCTTCGATCAAATCGTCACGAAAGCGATTAATGCCAATTATATGTATCGCAATATTGACCATCTTGCTCAAAATCCGCGGGTAGCTGGAACTGAGGCGGAAGATCAAGCGGTAGAATTTATTAAGCAGCAATTTAAAAAATACGGCTATAAAGCCGAAGTTCAGCCATTTACTTTCTACGGTTATACGGCTCCACATACAATTGAGCTGAATGTAGATGGTTATGAAGGTGCACTAAAACCTGCTTCATTTACTTATTCCGTTAGCGGTAATGTGTCAGGCGACCTTGTGTATGGCGGTTTAGGCAAACCAGAGGAATTAGCTGCGCTTGATCTGACAGGCAAAATTGTTCTAATTAAACGAGGCGAATTAAGCTTCGGTGAAAAGGTATTAAATGCGGCTGCTGCCGGTGCGGCGGGAGTCATTATATATAACAATGCTTCCGGTGCAATGAATGGAACACTTGGAGAAGCAAGCGATGATTATGTACCAGCTGTTGCTCTTACAAAAGCTGAAGGTGAAGCACTGTTAGGTTCATTAGAAGAGAAGGGTACTTTAACGGCTTCACTGAAAGTGGAAGGTGCTAGAACCGGTGAGAGCGTCTCCCATAACGTTGTTGCTACGAAGAAGCCAACGACTAAATTAAGAGATACAAAAGAAATTATTGTGATTGGTGCACATCATGACTCAGTTGCAGGTGCACCAGGAGCAAATGATGATGCCTCAGGAACAGCAATGACTTTAGAATTGGCTCGGATTTTTAAGCTTTTACCAACTGATACAGAAATTCGCTTTGTTACATTTGGAGCGGAAGAGCTTGGATTATTAGGGTCCACTCATTATGTGAACAGTTTGTCAGATGATGAGAAAAGCAGAATGGTAGCGAACTTTAATTTGGATATGGTTGGTAGCAAGGATGCTGGCGATTTAGTGCTGACTACTTTGGATGGTCAACCTAATCTAGTCACAGATCTAGCTCAGGCTTCCAGTACAAGATTGAATGGACAAGCTACTCCAATCGCGCAAGGTGGCAGAAGCGACCATGTTCCTTTCGCTGAAGCTGGTATATCTGCTGCATTATTTATTCATAGTCCGTCTGAGCCTTGGTATCACACACCTGATGATACGATTGATAAAATCAGCAAGGATAAGCTGAAAGACGTTGCGAAGATTGTTGGAAGCGCCGTGTATCAACAAGCGCAAATTGATCGTAAATTCTTGAAGCCTAAGATGAAACCTCAAGAAGTTGAACCACAGCTGTTCCAAGAACAAAATATAAAGTAAGAGGATAAGAGAACAGTCCTTACCATATAAATGGTGAAGACTGTTTTTTTTGAAAAAACTCCTTCGGAACCCTAAATTATGATAAAATCAATTTCATTAACTAGCTGAAAGAAGGACATACGCATGAAAAATCTTTGGACCCTGTTGTTTATGACGATCTTAATGGCAATTTGGGGATTTAATGTACCAACGATTAAAATACTAGTCACTGAATTTCCCCCGATTACCATTACGGGTTTAAGAATTTTAACTGCGGGCGTGGTAGTATTTATTATTTTGGGCTTTATGCGGAAAGTGAGAAAACCGACTTCAAAAGAGGCTTTGTACATCTTTTTTGGAGGGATGTTTAGCATTGTCGGCCATCATTATTTCTTATCTAACGGATTAATAGAAACAACGGCTGCCAATGGTGGGCTTATATTAGGAACCGGACCGATTTTAACAGCGATTTTGTCAGCTGCAGTACTTAAGACGATGCCGTCATTGATACAAATGATTGGATTTTTACTTGGGATCGCAGGTGTCATCTTTATCGTTCTCGTCGGTAACGAGGGGATATCCGGTTTATCTCTTGGCGATCTGTATGTGTTTTTATCAATCTTGTCGCAAGCTTTTAGCTTTATCTTAATCAGCAAGGCAGCGCGAACCATTGATTCACGATTATTGACAGGCTATATGCTGCTATCGGGCGGAGCGATTTTATTCCTGATAAGCTTATGGACCGAGCCAGGCGGCATTGGACAGCTTTCATCGGCACCTGCCTATACATGGTGGATATTCTTAGCATCGGCAGTATTAGCCACCGCAATTGGCCAAATGGGCTACAATTATGCCATCAGTAAGATTGGACCGGCAGAAGCTTCGGTTTTTCTTAACTTAAATACGTTTTTCGCCCTTGTAGGATCGGCGTTATTGTTAAATGAAACCATTACTGTGTTTCATCTAATTGGTTTGTTGCTCATTATCCCAGGTGTATTGTTTGGGTCAGGAGCAGTTGAAGAGATGCTGAGAAGACGGCGAAGGAAAGTCAATTAATGGTGTTTTTTCTACCATCTCTTGCCGTTTCGACCTTCGTTTGGGGTGATAATGGTGTTTTTTCTACCATCTCTTGCTGTTTTGACCTTCGTTTGGGGTGATAATGGTGTTTTTTCTACCATCTCTTACCGTTTTAACCTTACTTTGGGGTGATAATGGTGTTTTTTTTACCATCTCTTGCCGTTTTGACCTTCGTTTGGGATGATTATGGTGTTTTTTCTACCATCTCTTGCCGTTTTGACCTTCGTTTGGGATAATTATGGTGTTTTTCTACCATCTCTTGCTGTTTTGACCTTACTTTGGGGTGATAATGGTGTTTTTTCTACCATCTCTTACCGTTTTGACCTTCGTTTGGGGTGATAATGGTGTTTTTTCTACCTTCTCTTACCGTTTTGACCTTCGTTTGGGGTGATTATGGTGTTTTTTCTACCATCTCTTGCTGTTTTGACCTTCGTTTGGGATAAATCGGTTAATTGAATCAAAAAAAGGAGTCTTTCAATTGAAAGACTCCTTTTCGTATTATTGTTTAGTAAAGGTCTAATAGCCTTTTTTATAATCTATCAGATTGATATCAGGGGTGTTTCCTTCAAGGTATTGCTTAAAGTTTGGCAAGAAAATTTGCTCGATGACCCGTTCTTCATAATGCTCAGTGGATCCAGAAGTATGCGGGGTGATGATGACATTCTCCAGATCCCAAAGTGGGCTTTCAGTCGGAAGCGGCTCTGTCTCGAATACATCAAGTCCTGCACCAGCGATTTGTCCATCCTTTAAGGCTGTATATAATGCTTGTTCATCAGTAATTTCACCACGGCCAATATTTATAAAATAGGCTGAGGACTTCATCAGTTCAAATTGCTTCTTGCTGAATAGATGATGAGTGTCTTTTGTTAGTGGTAAGGTAACGACGATAAAATCACATTTTGGCAATATCGAGTCAAGTTCAAGTGATGTCACCATTTTATCCACATACTCCAGCGGGTTTCCAGAGTGGCGAACCCCAATGACATGCATGCCAAATGCTTTCGCAATTCGTGCCGTCTCTTGTCCGATTGTACCAACCCCAACAATACCCACTGTTTTTCCATGAATCTCATGTTTTATATCGCTAGGATTCCACTTCTTATCCTTTTGGTTTTTTACATATGTATCAATTTTACGTGTGAATGCCAGCATGAAAGCGAAGATTGTTTCTGAAATAGGGTAGGCATGAACACCTTTTGCACAGGTGAGAATGATATCCTTTTCTTCGAATTTTTCAAGCGGCAAATAATTGATGCCCGCGCTCCATGCTTGTATCCAACGGAGGTTCGGATTGTCTGCAAAGGAGTCATTTAATAGACGCTTCCAAGAAAGAATAATCTCCGCATCCTTTGCTTCATCCTCCCATATTGAGGGGTCCTTGCCGACAATCAGTTCCCAATCCGGTGCTGCGTTTTTCACTTGATCAATAAGTCGCTGTTCAAGGTCCAAGGTAATCACGATTTTTCTCTTTGTCATTTGCTAATCCTCCATATCTTTATCCTATTGATAATCTTATCATAGCAAATGAATGAAGAAGTTGTATGGATGAGACATTAGTATTTTTAGATTATTTTTCACCATCCACATATTTCCCGTATTCTGGAATAGCGATGTCGTCGAAGTCACGAACAAGTGTCATTAAGCTTTGTTCGAGCGTATCGGCTGCCATCGGAATGCCATGACCAGTAATAGCTAGTGCTGGTTTTAAGGCTTCTAGTGTACGTACTGAGCTGCGAGCTGCTTCCCAATCAGTTGTGAGATAACGAGGGGGTCCGCTAATTTCCTGTTCTTGCGTTAATACTTTATAAAGAGATTCTTGTTTAACAGTTACAAAGGCATCGCCAGCAATTAATGTCGCATCGCTTTCCCGAAAAAGAGAAATATGTCCTGGTGTATGTCCCGGAGTGTGGATCCATTTCCAGCCTGGCATTTCTAAAATACTTCCATCGCTAAGAAGCGGATGAACATGCTCGGCTAAGTTGATGCCCTCATTAGGGAACATGGAAGAAAATTTAGCAATCAGACCGCCTTCAACAGTCGAATCTGGCTCAGGATAATCCATTTTCCCTGTTAAATATGGAAGCTCCAGTGGATGGGTATAAACAGGTACTTGCCAATTCTCCACTAATTCAAAAATGGCTCCGATATGATCGAAGTGACCATGAGTGAGTATGATGGCTGAGGGCCTGGTGCCTTTGCCGTATAATTCTTCTGCGGTATCAATGATTTTATCTGCTGATTTTGGCATACCAGCATCTACTAGCACCCATTCATTCTCAGATACAGAAACAAAGCATACATTGACAATTTGGATGGTTAAGTAGTGAATTCCTTGGGCTGAATTAACGACCATTCCGCTAGTTGTGGAGGTCATCGGCATATAGTGATTGGACGAATGGTTCTCTTTCATAATGAATACTCCCTTTCTATAATAAAAATCAAATAATTGGCTTAAAAAGAGAAAGACTGTTTATTTGAGTATACCCGCAAATCCTTTGTTTAATCGGACTCAACATTTATTATGAAAGACATTCTTTAACAAAAATTAATCTTTTTTTCATACAGTAAATTAAACGTTCATGTAAAATAAAGGGTATATACCAGTGAAAGGGGAGATTGAAATGCATCAATCTATTTCAATTTACGCACACCGCGGTTTGAGTGGCCGCTATCCAGAGAATACGATGGACGCCTTTCAAGCAGCACTAGAAGCTGGGGCACAAGGAATCGAACTGGATGTACAATTATCGAAGGATGGTCAAATGGTCATCATACATGATGAAAAAATTAATCGAACGACTGATGGCACAGGCTATGTAAAGGATTTTTCTTACGCGGAACTTAGGCAGTTTGATGCAGGCAGTTGGTTTAACCCAGTGTTTGCAAATCAGTATATTCCTACTTTGGAAGAGGTTTTTAAGTGGGCAACAAAGGATGGCAATCAGCTCATAATCAATGTGGAATTGAAGAATGATGTAATCCGTTATGAGGGGCTGGAGGAAAAGGTATTATCGCTGCTATATAGATATCGTCTCCAAGATCGCGTGATTCTCTCTTCTTTCAATCCCGAAAGTGTGAAAAGACTGCGTGAACTCGATGCCAATATGAAAATAGGCTATTTAATATTAGGCATTCATAAAAATGCGGTAAAAATAGCTGAAAACATCGGTGCCAACGCCATCCACTGTGAAGAAGCATTTGCCCTGTCGCAGTATGGTAAGGAAGCCATTAGCGCCGGATTTCCATTAAGGATTTATACAGTAAATGAAGCGAGTAAATTTAAGGTGCTGTTTGAAGCAGGAGCAGAGGTCATTATGACAGATTATCCGGATTTACCTTTGGAAAAGTAGAGGAATGATGAAGGGTCGTCAAGGAGCGTTCTTGATGACCCTAAGAATGAGATGCGGTTCCAATCAAGCGATTACAACATCGGCTTATGCTTATTAATAAAATTTTGTTCTAATCCCATGATTAGCGCAAAACAGCAAAATCATGTTCTAAAACCGAGATTAGAACAAAACCCAGGCGCTAATCAATAAAATCGTGTTCTAATCCCACGATTAGAACAAAACCCAGGCGCAAAACAGCAAAATCATGTTCTGAAATCGAGATTAGAACAAAACCCAGGCGCTAATCAATAAAACCGTGTCCCAATATCCCACGATTAGAACAAAACCCAGGCGATAATCAGCAAAATCATGTTCTAAAACCGGGATTTCAATTCCAATCTTTTTCTAGACGTAACTAGCGCTTAATCGGTCTTTCCAATGTCAGAATTTCTTCCTCTATTGCTGAGAATTGCTCTTCCATCATCGACTTTACATCGTTAACTCCCGCATTATAAAAATGTGGGGCAAGCGATTCCTTCACAAAATCCAATACTCTTTCTGCTGCAAATTCAGAAAGTTCTTCATCTCTTTCTTGTGAGAAGAAAATTTGAATTTGGTCAATCATGATTTGCTGTTGCTCTTTTGAAAATTTATAAAACAACTTCATCACACTCCTTCTACGATGATTGTTACTATACATGAAAATATGATGGAATGATAGGTATTTACAGGATAGAAAATTCGTGTCAATTAATCATTTGTCCACTAATTAAAGTAAGGCAATCTCCAATCAATTCAACGTTCTCTCCGGCTATTTTTAAATGGATTTCCCCGCCGCGTGCTGAATCTTGGAAGGCCGTAAATTGCTTTTTAGCCAAAACCTTCCCCCAATAGGAAGCCAAGGCACAATGTGCTGAGCCAGTGACGAAATCTTCGTTAATCCCGATTTTGGGAGCGAAATATCGCGATACAAAGTCGTATTGATTGGATCCGCGGCTAGTGAGGATGACCCCTGGACCATCCAGTTTCCTTATTGCTTCCAAGCAAGGGGTTACATTATGGATGGTTTTTGCGTCTTCTAATTCTAAAATATAGCGATCCTCCGCCCAGGCCGCATTTACGATGGGGGAGTCAACTACAGCCTCTAAATAATCAGTCACTTCAATGTTTTTGGTTTGCTTGATTGGGAATCTGAGGATAATTTGTTCAGCAGATCGTTCTGTTTGAAGCGTTCCCGATTGAGTTTCAAAAATAATAGGAGACGTTGTTGCTGTTAAGCCCTCACTCCATAAAATATGAGCGGCACCTAACGTACCGTGGCCACATAAATCAATCTCTTCTATAGGTGTAAACCATCTAAGATTGTATCTATTTTGTTCTGTTTGCGTAACAAAGGCAGTTATTGGCTGGTTGATTTCATTTGCTAATGATTGCATCCAGTCATCAGATCGTTTATTGCTCATTAAAATGACGGCTGCGGGATTTCCCTTAAATTTTTCTCTCGTAAAAGCATTGATTAAAAAGATCTGGTGAGCCATATTCATTTCTCCTTATTTGAAAAAAGGAGAACCCAATATGGATTCCCCTCTCATTTCTTTATTTGTTTATTTTAAAAGAGCTTTTCAATGAAACGATTCGGTTATATACTGGCTTCTCAGCTGTTGAGTATTTCGTATCGACATTGAAATACCCGTGGCGGAAAAATTGGAACTTATCCTGTGGTTTTGCATCCTTCATATTGGGTTCAATAAAGCCTTGAACGATTTCAAGTGAATTCGGATTAATATGATCAAGGAAGTTTTTATCCTCAGATTCATCACTCGCCATTTGTTCATCAAGAACAAGTGGTTCATAGAGACGGAATTCTGCTGGGATGGCGCTTTTAGCATCAACCCAGTGCAATGTTCCTTTCACCTTTCGGCCAGTAAAGCCTGAACCGCTCTTTGTTTCAGGATCGTAGGTGCAATGAAGCTCTACAACATTGCCTTCGTCATCCTTAATGACCTCATTACATTTAATGAAGTATGCGTGTTTTAGACGAACTTCGTTTCCAGGGAAGAGACGGAAATATTTCTTTGGCGGATCTTCCATGAAGTCATCTTGCTCGACGTAAATCTCTCTTGAAAATGGAATCTTACGTGTGCCCATTTCCTCGTTCTCTGGATTATTTTCCGCTTCAAGCAGTTCTGATTGGTCTTCAGGATAGTTTGTAATGACAATCTTTAATGGACGCAGGATGCCCATTGTACGAGGAGCGGTTAATTTTAAATCCTCACGTACATAATGCTCCAGCATCGCCTCGTCTACTGCTCCGTTTCCTTTAGAAACACCTGTTTCTTGGACAAACTCACGGATGGCCCCCGGTGTATAGCCTTTTCTTCTTAATCCGGATAAAGTAGGTATTCTGGGATCATCCCAGCCATCGACAATGCCTTCCTCCACTAGCTGCTTAAGCTTGCGTTTACTCATTACGGTGTTAGTAATATTTAATCGGCCAAACTCGATTTGCTGTGGTTGGCTCTCCATTTCACATTCTTGCACGATCCAATTGTATAGTGGTCGTTGATCCTCAAACTCAGTCGTACAAAGTGAATGTGTAACATTTTCAATTGCATCTTCTAGCGGATGTGCAAAGGCATACATCGGATAAATGCACCAACTGTCACCAGTGTTGTGGTGAGTAGAATGGGAGATGCGGTAAATAACAGGGTCGCGAAAATTTAAATTAGGTGAAGACATATCGATTTTGGCACGAAGCACCTTGCTGCCGTTTTCAAATTCGCCTTTACGCATGCGATCAAATAAATTAAGATTCTCTTCAACCGAACGATCACGGTAAGGACTATCCTTTCCTGGTTCAGTTAATGTTCCTCGATAGGCGCGAATCTCCTCTTGATTGAGATCGTCTACGTACGCCTTTCCTTTTTTGATTAAAAGAACGGCGCGGTTATACATCTCTTCAAAGTAATCAGATGCGTAACGAAGCTCTTCCCAGTCATAGCCTAACCACTTTACATCTTCCTTAATGGCATCGACGTATTCTTGATCCTCTTTAAGTGGATTTGTATCATCGAAGCGCAGGTGAGTTTGTCCATTAAAATCATCTGCTACGCCGAAATTAATGATAATTGATTTTGCATGACCGATATGAAGGTAGCCGTTCGGTTCTGGAGGAAAGCGAGTGATGACTTTATCACGCTTGCCCGTTTCTAAATCCTCTTTAATTATTGTCCGAATAAAATTTGATTGTTCCAATCCGATATCAGCCTTTCTGTATATAAGTATTATCCCTATTTTAAAGATATTTCTAAGATAAATAAAGTGTCATTCGATTTTATCTATTATATACAAAAATAGCGCGGTTAAAAAGGCTTTGAAGCGGGTAATTGTATTAAGCTATATAAATGGCTCAAGTGCAAAGGAATTATGAAAAGATTCCTTTAATAGAATCAATCAGATTTTTAAAGAAATTAGAGACAGCTTGCAGAAAGCCTTCGTCACCAACTGCTTCAGAAATTTTATTTTGTACATCTTTAGCCAGATCATTCAGCTGAGATTTCACATTATCGAAGTTAATGTTAAGCTCTCGCATTCTTTCGAAAAGGTTAATGAGGAGTTGTCTATCCTCGTCACTTAATTTGAGTTCAAGCGTTTTCAGCTTTTCGTCGATGATTTGTTCAATGTCTTCTTTAGTTGCAGGGTTTTGATCTGCGATTTCTTTCTTAATTTCAGTTAGAAGCTCAGTTACTTTATCTTGGTCAAGTCCTTCTTTTTTTGCTAAATTCGTTGCCAAGCTCAGTTCGTCATTGGCTACTTCAGTACGATCTTTGTCCAGTTCAGTGCCTTCGCCTTGGTCATATGCTTTGTAAATACCGACGAGAGCTGAATGCCCGCTTACTTTTACCGGTGAAGCGATATCGATGACGGCTTCTTCAATCCCAGCAGTCAATAAAGCGTTGGCATACATTTCATCTGTTACTTCCGTAATATTCTCTGGAGTTAATTGATTGATGATGACACCTTGGCCAGTATCCTTCCTCGTAATTTTTGCAGAGGAATACATGTTGGAGCGGGGATCACCTTTAATATAATAAACGATGTCATCAGCAGTCACTGTGATTTCTTCAACCATCTTTGTATCTTTCACGCCAAGTATTTTTCGTGTTTCTTCTTTTTGAGCTGACGTTAAAGCTTCACCAAAAACAACAATGGGCAAACCATATTTTTCATCGATGCTATCCTCATTATTTTTATCACCAGAAGATGCTTGCACGAAAGTTTGGATGCTAAACACAAGCGCAATCGCAGCAAACGCAGCACACCATATCCTAAATGTTTTTTTCATATGAATGGTCTCCTTAAGTTTTTATATCCACTAAGAGTATAGACGTATAACGGTGGAAAAAGTTTCATAAATATATTCATAGCTCATTTTATACTAAACTACCAGCAAAAAAAACGAGGAAGGATCGAATAGTATGAATAGCACCGAATTTTTTCCTATTAAAAATATTACAGACTTCAACATTTATGTATCAAAAATGATAGGTAAATGAAATTGTTTGCAGAAAAAAATCTGATAGAATAACAAGGAAGAAACAGTAGCAAGAATGGGCTTGCATACTAACATGCAAAGCGGGGGAACGATTATGACATTAGAAAAACAATTAATTAATAAAAATTTTTATGAAACATATATGCTGGAAAGAGAAAATGTTCATCCAGTTAGAGTATTGGGTGAAGCTTATTTGGCTGAGAACAACAAAGAAACATCTGATTTAACGATGATTCGATTTGCCCAAGGTGAAATCTATTTTCATCATAAGGATTATGAAGCTGCCATTTTTAAATGGGAAAATATTGATAATGAGTTTGAGCCATGGGCGAAGAAAAATGTCGCAGATGCATACCTTGAGCTAGAACTGCTTTCAACTGCTGAAGATATTTATAAAGGAATTCAGACTGATTCGGATGTGTTAAAGATAGAAGTGCTCTTACAGCTCTTTTCCTTATACATACAAAAAGGGAAGCTTGAACGTGCAGTTGACTCAATTAAGAATGCCGTTTATTTGGACCCTGACTATCCGGATGTCACGAATATTGCACGTGTATTCTTTGAGGATCACCAAGATTGGCAAAACGCTGTCGAGCTTGCTGTCAACGAATCGATACGGACAGAATCACTTGCATGGTTTGATGTACTAAAGTCATACGTCAAGAAAGGGAAAACGGCAAAAATTGAGCCTAATTACTTTAGTGAGGCTTTGTTGGTCCTATATAAAATTGATTTACGCCAATTCGAAGGCCTTTCGTCAGCTCTGTGGAAGAGCTATCAAGATAAAGAGTTGTATTTTGCATGGCTGAAGGAATTCAATCATCTAATGCTTACTAATGGCGCTGAACGTTCTCATACTTGGGATGAGCTGTCCCAGCTATATTATGAAACGTATTTAGACTTGATTAATGGCAAGCGCTTGATACGGGATCTTTCACATCTGATACCGATTCATTTGAAGAATTGGGTTAGAATCACATCTCCTTCTTACGCGCTAGTGGCTTCTGCATCCGTTCTTGCGTGGAGTGAGGTTTTTCCATCCAATATTGAAGCGGATGCAATTAGTGAAGCAGAAAGAGTCATCAGCCAATCTGGTACCTTGGATAACGGATTGGAAGAATGCTTTACGCTTTTCGATTCCATCATGAAATGGGCAGAAGATAATAATGTGTTAATGGGAGAGCGGTTTGAGTGGCTTGTAAATGAATTATTGGATTTGAATGCCCAGCATGTATTAGTTGCTGGAATGGCTGGCAGCGGGAAATCAGATTTCATTCAATCGGTTCTAGGGGATGGTGCATCTGGTGAGGAATCTCCTGGAGTTGTAATGTATAAGAATAATGATGAAATCAAAATTACTGAAGTAACTGATGAAGCTATCCGTCCAATCAATGATTTTTCTGAAGTGAAAGTGGGTACAGAACGCCGTGAACAAGTTTTTATCGATTGCAAAATGCCTTTTGCTTATTTAGAGAAAAATGGACTTGCGCTTATGGACACGCCTGGATTATCCAGCAGTAATAAATATAAAAATGATGTATTCCAATACTTGCATTTTGCTGATAGCTTAATTTTTGTCTTGAATGCAGATCATCCACTAACAGATAGAGAATTGGATATTATTGTGAAGGTGCGTGAACAAGCTTCAGCGTTACCCGTCCATTTCCTGTTAAATCACTTGGATACCATTAGCAACGAACAGGAAGCTGTTGAATTAATGGATGCAACAATCTCTCGTGTTTCCACCTATTTCCCGAAAGCGAAGATATTTGCCTTTTCATCACAATACGATCATCGTGAACAGCTGAGTGATTTCTCTATCTTCCTTCAATCCATCATGGAAGGACGGAATATGGAAGAAGAGCGTACAGGCAAAATGCTTCATTATATTCGAAAATCTATTAAATTTTTACTCGATAAACGAGTCGAGAAGGAAAATGGCTTAATCGATGATATCAACTGGAATGAGGAAATGGTGACGAAGCTGAATGGAGCGATTCACCAGCTTGAGGATATAGAAGAAGATAAGATCAAAACGATAAAACGCAGTTATAGTGACATTAAAAAAGAGATGGAGAGAACCCTTTCTGACTCTATCCCGGATATATTGCGAAATAGTGCTGAGCTTATTAAAGAGGACAGTGACTTCAGCAAACTTCATATTCAGTTGAATGACGAGATGAACCGACGGATTTATAAGCATATTGAACAGCAGGTGCTTCCAGCCTTCCGTATGTCCATTCAAGATTGGATCTCAGTAAGCGAGCAGGAATTCCAGGAAAGTCAAGCATATCTGCATGAAATGGGCGATGGCTTTAACGAATTGTTTGGCTATAATAAGCTGACCTTAAGCAGTGATTTCCGAGTGCTCGATGATTGGAAAAGAGATGCTGATCGTCTTACACACGGAAGTATTCAATTGGAGAAAGCCAATATTTTATTAAGGTATACCCCAACTCAAATATTGCTTAAGAGTGCCGGGAAAATATTTGGTCTCATACCGCAAAATAAAACGATGCTTCACAATAAATACAAGCAGTTTGTGGAAAACGAAGATTACAGTGAAATTGCCAACAAAATCACCGAAAGTTTCATACAGCAATTTGAACTGTTTGAAAAAGCATTAGACCGCGATATTAAAATGTTCTTCCAGTACCCATTTGCAGCGTTAAACGCAACTGTGGAAGAATCCTATACAATCATCGCTGATAACAATCTATCACTTGATGATATGAAAAAGAATCCAGAGGTTTATAAAGACCCATTAACAATGTTCGAATTGAAGCTGAAACAATACGAGTGGATGACGAATATTGATGATCGGGTGAAACAATATAGTTAAAGGAAGAGGGAGGCTTTATAGCCTTCTTTTTTTATGCTTTTTATGGAAAGAGATATTCAGCCCTTCGAGTTGGGAAAAAGGACGTGGGAGGGCGAAAAAATGAAGAATAAATACCCTTCGTTCCGTAAAAGTGAAAGCCAAATAAAAGCCCTTCAAATAGAAAAAGAACTTTAGTCCCAATCCAAACGAAAGGCAATCGTGCAAAATCCTCATTCAACAACAAGGCAGACAAGTTATCCCAGCAAAATACCCTCAAAGTTGGCGTATCCCAACGAATAAATACCTAAGATTTAATGAATGTCACCTAAGTCCCAGCACCTCATTCACCATTTCGTTGTTCTTCCTAGAAAAACATTTGTGCTTACCAGGGAGAAGAAATCCTTGATTATTTTCTGAACAGTAGTAAACTTAATCTATAAAATAGTAATGAGATTGGGAGATGTCTTGATGAAAGTCGTAAAGTTTGGCGGTTCTTCACTGGCTACAGGAGCACAACTAGAAAAGGTTTTTGACATTGTTACATCTGATATGGACCGAAAAATCGTGGTTGTTTCCGCACCAGGGAAACGTGACCAGGAGGATGAAAAGGTAACAGATTTATTAATTGCAAGTGGACTTCATGCAATCAATGGAGAAGATCCATTGCCGTTTATTAATCAAGTGTTAAAACGGTATCGTGATATTGCAAAAGATCTTAATATGCCGCCAACCATTATTGAGACGATTAAGCAAGACTTAATGGCAAGAGTAGAAGGGGATCATAGTGATCCTGAACAATATTTAGATGTATTAAAAGCGAGCGGAGAAGATAATAATGCGAAATTGGTCGCGTGTTATTTTCAAATGAGAGGCTTGGCAGCAAACTATGTAAATCCAAAAGATGCTGGATTAATTGTTAGCCATGAGCATGGGAATGCCCAAGTGCTGCCTGAAGCTTATATGAGGTTGGCATTATTGGCCGAGTTTGAGGGAATTGTCATTTTTCCAGGCTTCTTTGGTTACAGTCAGGAGGGAGAAGTCTTCACTTTTTCAAGAAGCGGTTCAGATGTAACTGGGGCGATTTTGGCTCATGCGGTAAAAGCAGATTTGTATGAAAATTATACAGATGTGGATGCTGTCTTTTCCGTCAATCCGAGCTTTGTTGAACACCCAAAAGAAATTAAGGAGCTTACTTATCGCGAGATGCGTGAATTATCCTATGCAGGTTTTACCGTATTGCATGAGGAAGCGCTCATTCCTGCAATTAAAGCTGGAATCCCAGTGCAAATAAAGAATACAAATAATCCTGAAGCAAAAGGTACGAGAATCGTGAATGCGCGGGATAACACAAACGGCCCTGTCGTAGGAATTGCCAGTGCTGGCGGATTTTGCAGCATATATGTCAGCAAATATTTGCTGAATAGAGAAATCGGCTTTGGCCGCAAACTCTTTTCTATTTTAGAACAAAATGGCATCAGCTATGAGCATACACCATCAGGCATCGATGATGTAACTGTCATATTAAGAGAGCAGCAAATGGAAAATCAAAATGAAGAAGAAATGGTTAAACAAATAGAATCAGAGCTGCAAGCGGATGAAGTAAACATTCAGCATAGCCTGGCTTTAATTATGGTTGTAGGTGAAGGCATGCGCCATAATGTTGGAACGATGGCCAGGGCAGCCAATGCGCTCGCACAGGCTGAAGTAAATATTGAAATGATTAATCAAGGTTCTTCAGAAGTGAGCATGATGTTCGCTGTAAAAGAAGTAGACGAAAAACGAGCGGTGAAAGCACTCTATAATGAGTTTTTTGCTTCTATACCCGCTATGACTGTATAAAGATTAAAGATGTCCTATTTTGGCAATAGGACATCTTTTTTTGAAAAGCAATCATTATAAAGTGTTGTGCGTGACTCTAGGCAGGACCTTTCCTGGATTCATAATCTGTTTCGGATCAATCAATTGCTTGATATCCTGCATGAGCTCTAATGACGCTCCATGCTCTGCTTGCTGATATTTTATTTTTCCGAGACCGACGCCATGCTCCCCTGTGCAAGTTCCTCCATACGACAATGCGAGCTTCACGATATGACCATCGATTTCGTTCATCGTGCGAATTTCATCAGGATTGTCAGGGTCATACATATAAATCGTGTGGAAGTTCCCATCGCCAATATGGCCTAGGACACCGCCCTCAATCCCATATTGATCAATGATATTTCGCGCGTAAGAGACAACTTCACCCAGCTTGGAAATCGGCACACACACATCCGTGCCCCCAGCTTTTAATTTTGGATTTTGATGGCGGAAAGCGTAAGCCAGTTCATGCCTGGCTTTCCAAAGGGTCGCGCGTGCTTTTGAATCTGTTTCTGCTAGCCAATCTATACTGCCAGCTTCTCTAGCAATCATCTCCGCTAATGCGGCGTCTTCTTTAATGCCACTTTCGTTACCGTGGAATTCGAAAAATAAGGAAGGTTGTTCAGGGTATGAAGTACCGCTATATTCATTGACTTTTCTTATACTGACATCATCGACTAACTCCATTCTCCCAACAGGAATCCCTGCATGTAGAACGGCTTGAGCAGCTTTTACAGAGGCTTCTATATTTGAGAAAGAGCATCGAGCTGCTAAAACGGCTTCAGGAATTCCTTGCAGCTTTAAAGTGATTTCTGTGAAAACACCGAGCGTTCCTTCTGATCCGATGAATAAGCCATTCAAATGATAGCCTGATGAAGACTTTTTGGCGAGACTGCCAGCTTGAATGATTTTCCCATTTGGCAGGACAACTTCTAACTGTAAGACTTGATCCCGCATCGTACCATAGCGTACCGCAGCTGTACCACTTGCGTTCGTCGCTGCCATTCCGCCAATTGTTGCATCTGCACCTGGGTCAACAGGGAAAAACAGCCCTTTACGATTAACGGCTTCATTCAGTTGTAGACGTGTTACGCCAGGCTGAACGGTCACAAGCATGTCGTCAGGCTGAAAGGATACAATTTGGTTCATATTTTGAAAGCTGATGCTTATTCCTTTCTTCACAGGGATAGCTTGACCTTCCAGTCCCGACCCTGCACCGAAAGGAATAATCGGGATTGTTTGTTGGTTAGCAAACTGAACGATTGCAACTACATCTTCTTTACATGAAGGAAAAACGACAACATCTGGCTCTACAGCTGGATGATAGGATTCATCCTTACTATGATGAAAGAGCTGTGTCTCACTTTTGCTTACCTTGTCCTCACCTAATAATTGGATAAGTTGTTTATACATAAATATACACCTCGGAATATTTTTATAAATTATTTAAAAATTCATTTACTTCTATATTATCAAACATTATTATAATTTGTATACAGTATACAGATGACTGGGAGGAGATGAGAAGTGAAAAAGATTGCGAGAGGGGAATCATTAGGCGTACAAGCGTACTCCATTATCAAGCAGGCAATTATTTCTGGAGATCTCAGTCCTGGTGACTGGCTACACGAGGAGAAGGTTGCAACTAATTTAGGAATTAGCCGCACTCCGCTGCGTGAAGCACTTCAGCTTCTCTCTACCGAAGGGCTTGTGATTTTAGAAAAAGGAAAGCCGGCAATAGTGGCATCATTTACCTATGAAGAGGCATTGGAGCTGCTGGAGGTACGGAGTATTTTAGAAACAAGTAATTTGGATATGCTGGCTTCGAACATTGATGCAGAATGGATCAATCAGCTTGAAAATCATATAAGACTTCAAGAAGCAACGATGGAAAATCAGGACTATCAAGCATTTAATGATTTAGATCATGAATTTCACCTGCTTCTTGCTGATAAAAGCAGAAATAAGACGCTGGCTAACCTGATAGTACAGTTAAACAGCCAAGTAAGCAGAGCATTTATCATTTTATCAAAAACTTTACCGTTTAGTGTACAAGGAGCAATCGAGGAACATACATCCATTGTCAATGCATTAAAAAATAAAGATATTCAAACGGCTAAAGTCAGAATGGAGAATCACTTAAAAAATGTTGGCAAGCGTATTTAATTAAATAGGGGAGAGTTGATGAATATGAAACAAAGAGCAGCAGGAATTTTATTGCTAGTAGCTATCCTACTAATCAGTGCATGTGGCAGACCATCAGGCGGTGACGGGACAACCAGTGAGGGAGAATCGGAAAAATATACACTCCGCATTGCATATCTAGTACCGGAAGAACAGTCAACTCATATTGCAGCATTAAACTTTAAGAAAAAAGTAGAAGAGGATTCTGATGGTCAAATTGAAGTTCAACTGTATCCGAACGGGTCATTATATGCTTCAGACCGGGAAGCTATTGAAGCTGTACAGCTAGGAAACATTGAAATGACCATACCGGCAGTAGCACCGCTTGCTTCATTCAATAAAAAATTCATGGTATTTGATCTTCCATACCTTTTTAACACAGACGAAGCAGCATACAAAGCGCTCGATGGCGAATTGGGTCAATCATTATTAGATGATTTAGCGAACAATGATTTAAAAGGATTAGTGTTTGCGGAGAATGGCTTCAGGAATATTTCCAACAATGATGGACCTGTAGAAGCACCAGAGGATTTAAAAGGAATAAAGTTCCGTACGTTGGAAAATCCAGTTCACACAGATACATTTAAGGCGTTTGGCGCAAATGCTTCACCGTTTGCCTTTGGAGAACTGTATACAGCTCTTCAGCAAAAAACATATGACGCGATGGAAAACCCAATCTCGTTATTTTACACAAATAAATTTTATGAAGTCCAAGATTATTTAACGCTAAGCGGACATGTATATGCGGCGACCATTTTAGTGATGAATAATGATTTTTACAACGAATTGCCTGCGGGTTTACAGAAGGTAATAGACGAAGCTTCCATGGAATATCGAACAGAGCAGAGAGAGCTTGCTCATAAACAAGATGAGGAATTTCTAGGAAAGATTAAAGAAGAGGGTACAAAAGTAAATGAATTGACACCTGAACAAAAACAGGTTTTCAGAGAAGCAGCTCAATCAGTTTATGATAAATATGTTCCAGAAATTGGAGAGGACCTTGTTGACCAGGCTTTAAAGGCGAACGATTAAAATGAATTTCGTATCGAACGAGCTGTCAGAGAAAGAAAAGGTTAACTAGTTAACCAAACTAGTGCCCGAACGGGATGCCAAAGCAAGAAAGGGTTAACTAGTTAACCAAACTAGTGCCCGAACGGGATGCCAGAGAAG
>NZ_JAUSUB010000041.1 GCF_030813235.1 Cytobacillus purgationiresistens
ATACGAATTCATGGGACACTTGGTTATGTAAGTCCAATTGATTATAAACTTGAACACCTTAAAAAAGTTGTCTAGTTTAGTGTTGACATACCAGGCAGTAATTGTAGGTTTGAAAGAAAGTCGCGATGTTTTAAAAAAAGTTTAACCGTTTTAGAGGGGATTTTTAAAGAAAACATTGTTGTAGCAAGTTTCAACTTTTGATCGAACTTTTTTATAAAAATTGTACACTAATTCACAATGATTACTCTGTATTTGATCAAACTTTTTTCAAAATAAATTCTTTTTGGTTCTCACTAAATAAGGATTTTCAAAACATTTCTAATCAATCTTTATTCAAAAGCTACACTTGCAACTAAAAAAGGTAATCCGTATCTTATGGATAACCTTTTAATTTTAATACTACCGTACTGTTTACTGAAAAGTGTTTACTACACCAACTCGGTCATTCTTTGATGGACAACCATATTTAATAGTTTTTCTGAATCGGTAGATTTTTGACCTCATGACAGCTATACATTCACTAATTGAAGAAAAAATACTGTTTTAAAATAAAAAATCTTCAAAATGAGAATTTTAACCACAAAAAAAGACCTTTCCCTCATCGGAAAAGTACCATTTTGCTTATCATCAAATAATCACTCGAAAGTAATTTAGGAGATACGTCTGATGTTCCTCTCTTTACATTAATACGAGTAGAGTGGAACAGCGACAGACCGCAGAATTATTAGATTAGAGAAGGCAATCGACTTCTACAAATTAAGATACACCTCTATAATAAAATCCCTTCATTATCAGAAGGGATTTTATTTCTTGTGAACCGTTTTTGTTATATTTAATTCCTTTGTCTCAATTGATCCAACATTTTCTTCATTTCTTCTACTTTATGTTGGTGATCTAAAGAAGTGTCCTCTTTTTGTTGTGCGGCCACACCAAGCATTTCGTAGAGCTCTTCTTTTACCCCGTCAAACATTTCCTTAGCTTCTCCAGAATCTACATCAAATTCTGCTTGTATTTCCTCTATAGCTTTATCATTAATGAACCAATCAGGCATAACCTCTTTTGATTTACGAAAGTATGACATCAAGAAAGGTAATACTGGATCTTCCTCTAACGATGAAGCAGCTTGTTTTTGGGAAATAGAAACAGTCCCAAGTACTTTAGTTATGTATCCGATAGGATTTTCAATATCTGTTCGATGCTGTATTTGTTCCATAACTTGTACTATGTTTTCAAATCCAAACTTCTCCCAAGAATCGATAACTTCGTCTGTAATCCTTACTCCCATCATTAAACCCATTTTCTTTATTGATACTGAATGGGAATTATGTTTTCTGAATTCCTCTAGGTTATCTTCAAAAAGACTCAATTGCTTTGGTTTATTCTTAACCGCTTGGATGATAAACTTGACCTTCGTTACTCTGCGGCCAGACTTTATTTCTTCTATCATAAAAGATATATCCGTTTGTTTTTTTAGTTCGCGCTGCGCTGGTATCAATACTCTTTGTTTAAAGTTTCCATATGCAGGATAGATATCCTCAGCCCCAAGCATCTTTCTTAATTCACCTAACGAGAATGTTCGCTCCTGAATTTTCTCATATTGTTTAAGTAGCTCGTAAATTCGAATGGCATAAGAGCTTTTTAGTTTCACGACATTTTCTAGTTTATAGCTTGTAAACTCTCTCTTTAACTCTAACAAATACGGTCTCAAGAAAGGGTCAAAACGAATGTCTATTGTCCCTTCTGTTTCGTTATAGGCCACATAACTTAACCAGGCAACTTGAATAACCTTTTTATCTATTCTCACCTCAAAAACCTTTTGCATTAATTCTTTGGTGGTTTGTCGTAAATCAGAGTATTTTGGAGATCCCTTTAAACCTAAAAGCTTAGTAAACTCTTTAATAGGTAGCGTATACGTTTTAAAATCGGAATCGGACGGATGGATATTGCTAGCCAAACAGAGGATTATTTTTTGTTCGATTACACCCAATTTATAGTTAGCCTCTATTAGCATATTTGATTTGGTAACTAGCTTATGACCACTTGGTTCAACTAATTCAGTTTCTAACAAAAGAGTCACTCCTCCCTATTAAGACTAATTATGACAAATTCTGAATTATAACAAAAGACTTTTCTTGTTACTTTTGTATGTTTTTTTATTTCAAGAGTAAATTCTAATGTACATGAAACCGAAAATGTTATAACTCAAACCGTTTTTGTTATAGTTAGGCGAATCCTTAATAAAACATATATTAGGAAGTGAAACCGTTTTTGTTATATTTAAGACCATTTTTGTTATATTTATAGGAAATTTATATTAAACCGATTCTGTTATAGTTCAAACCGCTTTTGTTATAATGAAACCGTTTTTGTTATATGTCGAACCGTTCTTGTTATATTAAACAAACCGTTTTTGTTATATTTCAAACCATTAATGTTATAACTCAAACCGTTTTTGTTATGTTTAAGACCGTTCTTGTTATGTTTAATGCTCAAGCCCCTTGATATCACTGCGCTTAAGCTTGCCGAAAACAAGTAAAACAGGAGAAAACATTAAAATATTATAAGTAAAACATCAAAACAACCTGGCTGCTGTGAAATAACATATAACTATTTCAGCTAAATGAACGTTTACTATTGTGGCTTTGAAATAAAGTTGAACTGTTTATAAAAAAGTCGCACCGTTTTGAAAAAAGTTTAACCGTTTGCAAAAAAGATGAACCGAAATTTCCTATCTCTTTAAAGATTGCGAGATCACTTACTATTTTATAGGTGGTCTTTTAGTTTTTAGGAAAATAAAAAAGACATCAAATTATCCAAGAGAGTATAATGGTATGTATTAAAATAAGGAGTTAAAAATGAATCTATTAGAATTATTTCAAATGTGGGTAAATCATCCAAAAAAAGGAAGTGGTAGAAGGAATTTAGGCAATACCGATGAATGTTGGAAAAAGTTATTACAAGATATTCGTAATTGGGAGAACAGTGAAGATAAAAATGATAATGATTTTGCAAAATATCTACTGTATACAGGGAAAATAAGAAGAGTTCATTTAGACCTGGATAAAGTGAATTATAATAATCATTATGTTTCATGGACATCAACTGAAAATTTAGAAGATTTATATTGGTTCGATTAAACGTGTGATCATACAATAATTACAGCAGAAGCAACAAAAGATAATCCAGGAATTAGTGTTAAAGGATTTATAGAAGCTATGAAATGTGATTATAAAAATTTTGAATTAAACTCACCGGCTATCAGAGCAGAACAAGAAGTGATTTTTCTATTACAAGAAAAATCAATATTAAACATTGAAAAAATAAAAAAAAGAGATGAAAAATGACATTAAATCCCTAGGAATAGAGGATTTTTTGACGTTAAATAATAGTTCTAGTAACCACTTACTCTTTTGAATTGGTGGTTATTTTTATTATAGATGGAAAATATAACCCTTCATTCAAACTTACTTATGATATTGCGAAGGTTTAAAGTACCTATTGAAGTTCTGTTTTGGTTTGAAGAAATAGGTTGGGTATAAGAAAACAGTTAAAATAGATATGTTCATGAGTTTTGATTGTTTAAATAAAAAAGCAATCCTTTTTGAGGATTGCAATAAATTTAAAGAATATCTGTAACACCACTCTCAAGTTTCTCTCTTACATCTGAATAAAATTTAGTGTAATCCGTTTCCCTTATTGCTAGAATAGCAAGTTGTGTAGTCGTGTTTAGAGGCTTCTCTTCATCTAGAAAACTAATCATTTGCCTATTATTTTTTACTTCATTGTACATTGATACAAACCAATAATTTAAGAGAATAACTCTCACGAATTCTTTAAGTTCCTCATATAAGGCGTATGTTATTCTATCTGTCCTTTGTCCGTGAATATACTTCGAACGTTCATCATACAATTTTTTTATTCTTGAATAGATTTCATCTTTCTTATCTTTATCAAAAATTAACTTACTTGTATAAGTTGAAACTTTTTCAACAATTTGCTCTTTGTCGCAATTAAATAACGATTCAAGTGATGCGAATAGACATAAAAGTTTTACTGGGATGTTATTAACAGAAAAAGATTGATTAAAATACTCTAGGGCACGACTATAATCTTTATTTGTACTCATCATTTCTGTCATTGAATCCCAACGTATATGAAGTCTTAGTCTATCAGATTGTAATTCCAAGTTATTTTTTGAAAACCTAGAAGTATGGTTCAATGGCGAGAAATCTTGCATAAAAAAGAACTTTTCTATAAATTCCATTTCTTCATCGTAAACCTCAAGTTTTATTACTGGGATAAAAATATCAAGGTTTGTTACCAATCTAAGTACTTTTTCAAGGTATAGGACTTTGTTAACTAATTCATTAAAGTTCTTTTCAACGTATTTTTTTATATGATATTTTGAAGCCCCATTCTTATTTGAAACCTCAATTTCAATTGGATTATCATTTTCAAAGTAACAATAATAATGGTTTTCATCGCCAACAAATTGCATACACCAAGAGAAGAGATTAGGATTTGCGAAATATGGATTAGCATTAAGTGCTTCTTCGTATTTCGTTAAGTCTATTTGTTTTTTTTTGAAAACGAACTCGTCCACACTATAATCGTTTTCCATGGGATGTAATCCGTATACTACTGCCTCATACTTCAATTTTAACTTTTTCATTTTTTCCCCTTTTTGATTTTATTTTACAGCAAGGGATATTAAAAGTGACCATTTAGTCTAACTTTTCTTAAAGTAAGCGTCAAATTCTTCCCACCTAGCTATAAATCTCCATCTTATGTCATAATCTCCTCAAGGAAATACATGAGGAGGTTTTTTAATGGAAAAAATGGATTTTCAAAAAGAATAGGAACTCCGAATAGACAACGGTTAGTTTTTGTTGTGGCATATGAAAGCACCTCCCTTAAATTGATACATTCATAGTACCAAGAGGCGCTGCGTGTTTATATGCGTTGTTTGATTGGGGGCTTACTTTTGATCAATCTTTTTTATAAAAACTAAATGCAGATTTCTAACAAAAGACTCCATTTTGATTAAACTTTTTTCAAAATGGAGTCTTCTTATTTACCATATAATATGGGTTTGTGGAGCTTTTTTGATTAAACTTTCTTTCAAATCAACAACTATAAAATAAATGTATTCGCTTTAATAATATTATTATTTTTTCTTGTTTTTTTTCTTGGTGGGCAAACCATACTTTTTTGCACTCTCAATAGACTTCTTAGCAATCCCTGCCGCCTCTTTATTTGTCATTTTTAATCCCATGCTCCACACTCCCTTTATTCGTTATCCATATAGTTAACGAATTTTCAGAATTTTATACATATACTTCCCCCCTCCCCCATATAGATAAAAATAAGATGGACAACGGGAATGTGTCCTAAAGTTAATGAGTGAAAAATGGAGGGGTTTCCAAGTGATTGAAGAGAAGAAAAGGAAGGTGCGCTCGGATAAGAAAAGAGATGTCAAACCAACTGTTAATCAACAATTACATGAGTGTATTTATAGGCTCTCTTATATAACCAATAACCCAGTAAAAGATGTTGGTGTTCATATTTGTTTGGCAGGCATTGAATCTAAGAAAGTAATAGAATTATTATCCAATAGTTTTAGACGTAATTATAGAATGGGTCAAACTGTATACTTTGGAGAGCTGGAACACGCGGGTATCCAAATACAAAAAGAAGGGATCAGAAAACGTTTAACCCTACGCTTTGTCCAGGCATCATATGATCAAATAGCAGATTTAGCTTATGCATTAGATGTCACTCCTTCCTCTGCTACTGCAATTTTATTGGATGCTGCTGTGAGAAATACTGAAGTGGTTAATGAGTATTTAAGGGAATATGTAGAAGAGAATTTAGATAAGAACCGAGTACGTGAATTAAAAGAAGTCTTACAATTTATCAATAAGAACAATCCTTATGATGAAGAAATAACATTAACCATGTTAGTAAGTTATTTGTTTGAGGATTTTATGGATAGCACGAGAAACATTTCAAAAGTGATTGGTGAATGGATTGATAAATATAAATAGGAGCTTCAAAACAGAAATAAACCTAGGACAAATTGAATTTGTCCTAGGTTTATTAGTTTTTTATCCAGTGTTCAAAAGAAGGAATTCTTAAATATCCTTTTCGGGTTAAATTTCTATATTTAACCTTCCCTTTTAACCTAGGCTCTAAAAATATGAAATCCTTGGTTTCTCTTATCGCATATTTTTTATATTCACTATATAGTATTTTCCGATCTTCTGGTTTCATGAATTCCATTATGCCAGCTGGTGATCCATCGTTAAAACTTAAAAAAACTCCGAAATTATTTTTTCTTAAGCCAGTCAAATAAACTTCATCATGCTGATAATTGATTACCTTCAGCCAGTTATATGAGCGTGATTTTGGTCGATAGATAGACGAAGCCTTTTTAAGTACGATGCCTTCAAGACCTTGTTCTTTTACTAAATTAAAATATTCTAGACCATGCCCAGCTAAATATTTCACTAGCACGATTTGATCATTTTGAGGAAGGAATTCTTCCAGCATCATCTTTCTTTCTATTAAGGTCCTAGACATAACATTTTTGTTTTTATAAAATAACACGTCGAACACACAATATTGAATTTTGTGATTTGAATGGTTTGATTGAAAACGCTCCATCATGGACTCAAAGCATGGGTGGCCCCTAGAATCTGTAACGATTATTTCCCCATCAAGAACAGTTCCATTTGGAATATCAATTGTTAGTAACTCTTTAAACTTATTACTTACAATATTTTTATGTCGGGTATACAGTTTAACCTCCCCATTACTTTTATAAAGGGTCAGTCTAATTCCATCAAGTTTTAGTTCTGAGAGATAGGTATCATCAGAAAAAGCTTCAGATGATTTCTGGAGCAACATTGGAGATATATACATAATAATCACCTAATATAATTCTAAAGTGTTCATCATGTGAAGTAATTAGTAGGATGATGGTATACAAGGTTGGTTATTCCAGTTGAGTGTTCCGATATTAAAAGTTGTATCGCTTATACAAATAATACTCTAGTAATTCATTAACTTTATTCCTTAACCGCGGATTAAAATAATTATGATCTTCTTCATAACCCTTATAAAAAAAAGTAAACGTTGTGAAATCTTTATCTCTTTTGGTTTCTTGAACCTTTATATTGCTACTCCTCATTCTATTTTTAACATCTCTGAGCTCTTTTCGCACATCTTGTAGAGTTTTTTCAATTAGATTTATGTACGGCCCCTTTAATTTAAATGGAGACTTTTCTATAATGTTCTTATCTTTTTCAAGGACTATGATCAACATGGGTAAATACATCGCCTGTTCAATCAAATCTCTATCTGTATCTGGGATCTTCGTCATGTTAAACCTTCTTTACATTAGAAATATTATCAATATTAATCCGCATCTTATACTCAGTTTTGTCTATTTCAATGTATTTCGTTAAATGATCTACTTTATTAACTGTCCCAACAATTTGCTCAAAATACCCATCTACCCAAGAAGTAATTTGTATTGGCAAAGTATAATGTAATGATTCCATAATTAGAAATCCTAACTGTTCCATTTCTTGTTCATCTAAAATAGGTTTTAATACTTTGTTGTCTTCCTCGTGAAAATTCTTTAGTAATGCCTGTTGTTCCACCATAAAAAACGCACCACTTCCATTTTTTAATACCACGTTTAGATTCATTTTTTATGCACCCCTTTAGAAAGATTATATTAGAACATACGTTTGTAATCAGGGTGTGAAAAAATACAAAAAAGAAAGCCCAGACTATATTAAGTCAGGACTACTTAAAGTTACTTGTTTGACCACATGCCAATTTCTTTAGTAACGGCAATATCCTCTAGCTCTTTATAATGGTTTAAATACTTCTTGTTTGGCTCATAGACAATCACCTTGGCCAACCCTTCTTTAATTAGTTCTTCATTTATCATGCGTCCATCTTGTAAGATTAATATGGATCACACATCCGCAACAGACATGTTTGTTCTTTTAACTTTTTTACCTACCATTTTTTATTTAATTCTTATTGTTTTTGCTATTTATTTTGTAATTAAAGTAGTTAAGTTCACGAAAGAAAAAACAAAATTAAACCGAGAGAGAAACGAAAAACTTACTGAAATTATTAGCATACTTAATCAAGATAAAAGCATTAAATAATATTAATTTTATTCAACAATAGGGCGCTTTTCCGTAGTAATAAAACATACTTTGTCACATCTAAAAATCAATCAGTGATATTCCACCATAAGCAATCACTGGCTAAATGTAAGATTGAAAATACGAAAATGATGAGGGTATACCCCCATCATTATGGAACTAAATGTAAACCGATGGATTTCATAGATTTACATTATTCGAGTTGCAATTTGAAACTGTACAAGCCTTTATTGAAATTTAATATTGCACACTTCGAACAAAGTATCTACTGTAATAAAGTTAATCTTGGAATATACTATTATCACTAGGTTAACAATGTTAATCTAAGTTAAATTCCGAGAATTTTAGAATGAACAGTATGAAACTATTATAGGAGAGTCCTAAAATGAAAAAGAAAATGAACTATTTAATCTTACTTTTAACGACCATCTTTATGGTTGGCTGTACTAACGTAGAAGATGCATCCATTACAGGTGTAGAAGCAGATCCACAAGAAGTAACCACAGTTGATACAAATAAAAATAACGAAAAAGAAGAATCTATCACTACGGTTGTTGATGAACCAGAAGTAGAGGAAGCACCAACCCAACCAAATAATGAACTGTTCTCAGGATACAAACTTATTGAAATTGATGGTGGTGATTTGTCTGGATATCGTGAACCTAACGTCGTCGTTGACATTGGTTATGGGGACCGTGAATATTGGGCATTTACTAATGAATACGGGCAACTAGTACGTGTAATTGCTGACGAAATCATTCTACAAGATGACAGTAACGAACCTGTATTATCGTCTGGCAGATACTATCCTGATGAGGCGAAGGTTCCTGGCGTCGAAAGTGACGTTTTAGATGAAGGACATATAATTGCTGATTCTCTCGGAGGGGTATCGAATGCTTATAATATTACCCCACAAGATAGTGCGCTCAACCGACACGGTGATCAAGCTTATATGGAAGACGTGATCCGTAAGGCAGGCGGAGCTACTAATTTTGAAGCAATTATCACATATCCAAATACGGAAACGCAGATTCCTTCAAGTTATCAGTATACCTATACTTTAATTGGTAACAAGATTGTTGATAAATTTGACAATGTGAACCCTGACGAAGTAAACTCATCACTCGGTTTAACTGGCAGTAAGCCTTCTGATTCAACTAGTTCAAACACAAACGGTGATATCTCTAGTGTTGATACAAACGGTAATGGACAGGTGACAATTAAAGAAGCAAAAGCAGCAGGTTTTAGTATGCCAATTACGAGTGATCATTGGTTATACCCATATATGAAGGATAATGATAACGACGGTATGGTTGGTGAGTAAACCCCTAGAACTTTGAGGGAAAATAAATGAACGAAAGAACAGTTTCCTCGTTGTACGATTTATAACAATTTGCGAGTGGATGTCTGTACAGGAACAACTGATGATAATGGTCATATCATCTATAAATGTTGTACGGTGAAAATATAATTATTTTTAACTAAGGGAAGGCTATAGTTAAATAACGCTCTTCAACTATAGAGCGCTTTTCTACAATAAGATTCCTTAATTTTCACCAATACCTAAGTATTTTAAAACGTCAAAAATCCCTGCTTTTATATTAAAAGCAGGGATTTACTTTTTATTCAAGTTAAAATAAAGAACTAAACTACATTAAGTAACTCCTTGTACTTATACGGTATTTTATTGGAATATTTACTCACAATATTAGTTATCATCGTTTGACCAATAATTCTTATTAGGTAAAACGAGCGAAATTGGAGAAAATGTATAAAGTAGGAAAAGTATTATAAACAAAGAATACTTAGTTTCTCAAGTATTTTCATTTTTATCAGACTGCATTAATAATCATCTTCAATTTCATACTTATCAAGATATTCTTGTTCTAACATGATTCCCATGATGTCTTTTGGCTCAATTTTTACTTTTGGATTTACATATGAAAATAGTTCATATACACCATATCTTAAAATATAGAGAGATTTTTGAATCAACCATCTTTTAACTTTTACTTCAATTACTTCATTTGGTAAATATTCTAGGTTGTCTTTAGTAATTCCGTAATAACTATCCTCATATTCAACCAAAAATGTCCAATATCTATAATAATTAAGGGGTTGCTTAAATTTAATAATAAAATGTTCTTTGTTCTTATGTTTAACCCAATCACTCTCAATTGTAGCATCTGTTAAAAATTGGGCTAAATCAAAGAGTATCTCAGGTCTATCTCTAGTATAGCCACCATATGAAACTATATTTGAATGGCATAGAAATCCATTGATTTGGAAATCTCCATAGAATTTATGTATTACACGGTTTCTATGCTCTTCTGCATCGGTCAAAGAAAAACCATCAGTTTTCTCACTAATATCAAGTTTGTTACCTTTATATAAAATGTATTTCTCCTTAATATTAATATGTATTTCTTTTTTACTTAAATAATCCTTTAATGGTGTTTCTTGTGAAACTGCATCCTGTAAATTAATAATTCCAACCTCTTTAATAGATATACATTTATCTATACTGGTAGTGCTATGCAGACTTACAAGTTCAACATCCTTTCCTAACAAATGATTATCTTCAATTTCGAATGATTCTAAAAAATCCTCTACATCTGTACTCTCAAGGTAAACAAAATCTAATATATTTTCTCTATCTTCCTCACGTAAGTTTAATAACTCTAATAGTGATTTTAATGTACTATCATAATCATTCATATCAAATATCAAAATTAAACACCTCCGAATAAATATTTTATTAAATAAGCATAGTTCCTCATTAATGTAGTAATTTATACTGGACTAGGAAACTGGAATCCGAGGCTTTTAAAATTAACTTATGATAGTAGATTCATAGGAATGTATGGATAAAATCTACTTAAATTTCCTTCAAGAGTACTTTAGATATTAAACATTGATAATATTATTTTCTGTATAACTATCATATAGATGATACCATTCAGTTTTGATACCTAACTTGTACTGAAACCTCTGATTATAATTAAGTGGTTTGTTTTCCATATTTTCAAGTAAATAGTTAAAAACAAAGAATTCGCTGAGATATTGAGCTAATCCAAAGTCTCCATGTGTTCTATCTTTATTTAGGGAATCAGGAATATTATGAAGCGAGTCTGATAAATGCCACATTACCGCAAAGTGGAAATTTAAAGAAGAAAGAACTCTCTGAAGCTCTTTAATTTCTGCGCTATATCTAATAAAACAGTAACTAATCGTTAATACCTGGTTAGCCATTTCTTTTAATTCTTTTTTCGAATAATCTTCTAGCTTCATTTGAATTGATTCATGTAAATTTGCATATTTATTAATTTCATGAAAAAAATATTGCATGTAATCATACTTGGGGCTTTCCATCAAAATATTCCTCCTTCTAATCTTTGGATTTTTAATTTTGAATAAAATATCTGTATCCTACCCTTATCTTCATTGTTTTTTAAAAATCGTATCTTTTATTTAGTAAGTGGTTCAATTCTTAATACGGACAACTCGCTGATTGAACTTTTCTTTCCAATAGCCTGAAGTCATAGTTTCAACTGCAACACCAGTTGAACTCTGGGCACCAATAAATTTATCGTTTCCAAGATAGATTCCTACATGTCCATCTTTTTTATAAGTGTCAAAGAATACTAAATCACCGGGCATCATTTCATTTACCGATACCTGGTACCCTAAAACTTTTAGTGTGTCTGTAGTTACACTAGTAAGCTCTCCAAGTTTAATCCCTGATTGGTTGAATACCCAATGAACAAAGCTGGAACAGTCAAAGCGTCCATTTGAAATATCTGATTGGTTTCTCCCTCCACCAAATATATAAACAGTGTTACCTATCCATTGTTGACCAATAGTTGTTACATCATTTGCTCCAGAGAGATTGGATGGAGCGGCTACCAACATTTCAGATGTTTGAATTACTTTATTGACGTACCAGTCTGCTCTGTTATAGTGCCATATGGCCTTGCTAGGGTCATTTAAGAAGTTGTGCTTATAAAGATATCTAGCAGCTGTTTCGATTGAATCTGCCAAGCTGAAGGGGTCAGCGACACCATCATTGTCAGCATCTACTCCAAACGATTCAAATGTAGCCGGCATAAACTGCATATGACCGAGAGCACCCATCGACGAAACCATTGATGGATGTGTTGAGAAGTTCGTTTCGATTGAATGAATAGCAGCAAGTATGTTCCAAGGAATACCGTACTTTTTTTCAGCTGTAAGATAAAAAGACATGTATTCTTCAGGTACTTGGGAACTCATTAATGGAGATGTAAATTCTATTGCATGCCTTTCTCTCTCCTCTTGATCTTTAAGCATCGACTTTTTTTGCTCCAAATGCCTAATTTCAGTAAGGTTTTGTTCTTCTTTATATTTCAGGTATGAAATCATTTCTTTTTTTTGTTTCTTTTGATTCTCAACAATATTGGAGATTTCATTTAATTCGTCTTCAATATTCTTTAAATGAGCTAGAGTTTTATCTAGTCCCACCTTTTTTTGTTGAATTAGTTTTTTATCTTCTCCTTGTTGATCCAGTAGTCCTTTGTCAGCTTTTGAGATGGTAACCATTGCCTCAACCCTAGAGAAAAAATCACTTAGTCCTGTAGAACCAAATAAGACATCCAAGTACCAAGGTTGATCTGATAACTCTTGTAAACTTTTTGCTCGTTCTTTCAGGACTTCATAACGCAACTCCATCCCTTGTTCGATTTTTAATATTTCATCTTGTAGTTCCTTAATTTCACCTTGGATCTGACTGATTCTACTATTAGTAATTGAATACTTATCTTCATTTTCTGCAATAGCCTCATCTAGCTTTGAAATTTGACTGTAGAGGTCGTATTGTTTATTGTTCATCTCTTCATTATCTTTTTCTAACTTACTTAAATCTTCCTGAACATTGGATATCTGATCTTGGATGCTATTAGTCTCTGCATAAACATTTGAGCACGAGATTGCAATAATAGAGCAGGTTAGTATTAAAGTCTTCTTTTTCAAGTTTGCTCTTCCCCCTTTTAAAAAAAAACCCCATTAGCCGCTTAGTTAAATACTAAACAGCCAATGGGGTTTACCCGTTAAATTTATGATCTTCTTTACGGTAATATTATACCATATTCATAATTCGATAATACTATATATCTATATTATGGAAGAATTTGTTTGACCAAATAGGACAATAGTGATAGAATTTTATCATATATAATATAACATTATTTTATAAAGGTGGTGGGAATATGTTAACTGATTTGTTATGGTTAGCTGAAGCAAAGATGCAATATCGACGACAAAAGTCATTAGGATTAGCCGGGTTTGTGGGTATCATATCTGTTATTTTCTTAGTATGGGAATGGAATGATTGGTTTTATCCGATATTTGATAAAATAGGCTTTGTTAGCTTTGCCGAACGCGTTGGTTTGGTTTCTGATTTGTCCGTTGTCACAGTACTAAATGTTGTATTAGTTATCTTTTATTTATGTTTGTTGTATGCAGCAATCTGCTTCATTGCTGTATTAATAGGATCAATTTTATTAATATTTATCACATCTAATGCGGGCGTAAATATGATATCCACATTATTAGTTCCATTCTTATTACCCTTATACTTTATTCAAAAGAATAAATATCATCGAAGAACTGTTGAAGGCGTATATAAAAAAGATAAAGAAAAAAGAAAGCTATTTTCGAACTATAAACACCTCGATACTCAAAATAGAAATTTGCACTTATACTTAGAACAAGAAAAAGAATTAGAAGGTACGGTAATAAACGAATTAACTATTACTCAAGCCGAATATAATTCCAATAGAGTTATGTCATCTATTATGAATAGTGATAACTGGTTATTAGCTTATAATAGACGAGATAAAAAGATATATGTTTTATTACCTAATCCCTTGCCAAGTTTCGGCTCTCAGGCATGGATTAAACATCCTAATCCTAAAGGAGTTTACAATTTTGAAGAGTACTTCACCTATCACTTTCTAGAAGGTACAGCTAGTTCTGAATATTATCTACCTACTCTAGAAACAGAGGTAATAATAAATGACGGAAAATTACAGTTAAAAGCTGTTGGGGAAATAACAAGCAGAAGCTTATGGGGTTTTGATTATTTTGAAGTAAAGTCTTCTGGGACACTAGAGTATTTTGATAGGTTACTCAAGGAAAGAAAAGACTTATATGAAGTTTTACTGCAAGCACATGTAGCTTATTATTTACTTCCTATTGCTTATAGAAGAACTAATCACTATGCTGCAGCTGCTTGCGAAGAATTTATCCAAGAATGTAAGCTAGTTCCTAATGGTGATAAGTATATTGAAGTATATTCAGAGGCAGTGAGGAAGGAAATTGAAGTCTTTGCTTATAGAAATCAAGAGTGGGCAATTAATTGGTTAGAAAAGGCGGAATGATATGAGTAGAGGTCAACAATTCTCTGATAAAGAATTATGGAAAATTGTAGAGTCTAATAAGAATGCATTGGGAAGTGTGGGAGGATGGGATGTATATGCTAAGGAACAGAAACTCCCTCGCGCTCAGACTATTATTAAAAGATTAGGTAAATGGAACGAAATAAAAGATAAGCTAGATATAAGAACTTACGATCAAAATAGACCATTAAAATATACTAAAGAAGAGCTAATCGAAATCCTTATACAACATAAACATTTTTTTAAAAATAGTTATCAATGGAATGTATATGCCAGTGAACATAACTTACCTACTTTCAAAGTATTTGAAACATATCTCGGTAAAGTTAAGATGGAAGAGATATTGGAGAAACCATTATCTATTGGAATGAATGAAATCGCAGATATGATAAAAACGCATTTTCCTAGTCAACCACCTACTTATGCAGAATGGAATGAGTTAGCCAAAGTGCAACCAGTTGTGTCTACATCTACTATTATTAGGTATTTCAATGGTTGGAATAATATGAAAGCACGTGTCTATAGGAAATAATTATCTAGGTAATAAAACCCTTGTTTTAAGAAGCACAACATAAAGAACAACTTCATTAAGGAAGTTGTTCTTTATGTTGTGCATTTTCTATTTCTTTAAGTATATCTGTAATAGGCGTATCAATTAAGAAGCTTTTTTCTCCGTGATTGATTGATTCAATCAATTTAATATCTACTTGAACCTCAGGCAGCCCTTGATAAAGAAAAATTAGATTGCCTTCGTTTGTTTCTTGATCATAGCTATCAAGCTTTAGTTGATACTGGATACTCTTAAGTGTATTCCCTCTTGAAAAATCGGAAATGACCTGTTTAAGAAATCGCTCTCGCTCAGTCAATTTACTGAAATGACCAAATGATTCTTGAATTGAATAAGTAGAAAACCCACTCAGAAATATCTCAATATCATTTTGTTCAATTCCTGTGAACAACAAATATATAGGATAATCTTTTGATTCAAATTCGTTTTTAGTGTGTGAATGAAATTCTTTAAATATCTCTTTATCATGCAAACCGGATAAAATATACTCTTCCATTTTTTCATCTTCAGTAATAGAATCTAATACTTGATGAGTAACATCTTTTTCTATAGTAACTGGAACTGTCACCTGCTTATTTTTTTCAACTACATGTAAATAAAAATATAAGCAAACCAGCGAAATGGAAATAAATGCAATAATTAATGTTCCTTTTACTTTTTTCTTCATATCTGTGAACCATTTATAATGGAACATAAAGAGCTGGATTTAAAGCTGTAGCCCGGCCGTTACGAGTTCCATTATGTAGCTCAAAATGAAGGTGTACTCCAGTAGAACTACCGCTAGTTCCCATAATTCCTAAAAACTGCCCTTGAACAACTTTTTGATTCAAAGTAATTCCCCCCACTTTTCTCATATGTGCATACACAGCTTCATACTCTCTTCCTCCTACATTATGTTTGATGTATACATGATTACCGAATCCCCCACCACAACGGTTACCAAAGCTTCCTTGAGGCGGGCAACCGGTCACTACTCTGGTCACTACACCGTCGGCAGCAGAAACTATTGAAGTATTAGGCGCTTTTGTAGCAATATCAATACCGTTATGAAATTGCTTTTGCCCTTGGATAACTCTCCATCCGTGTGTAGATGTAATAGTGCCAACAGTGGGTCTTATAAAAGAACCTGGATTGAGTTCACCAGTTCCCATATATTTTGCTGAATCCCTGA
The DNA here is from genome assembly GCF_030813235.1 of Cytobacillus purgationiresistens. Taxonomy (GTDB): domain Bacteria; phylum Bacillota; class Bacilli; order Bacillales; family Cytobacillaceae; genus Cytobacillus; species Cytobacillus purgationiresistens. Next base: position 16,363 of record NZ_JAUSUB010000041.1, read on the forward strand.
ACTCTTGGGCTTTAGATTTTACTTTTGTCACGTACCAATCTGCCCTATTATAAGCAAATATTGCATTGTCTATATTCTTGCTAAAACCATTCCTATTTAATAATGAAGCAGCAGTAAAAATGGCATCTTTAATTTCCCAGGGGGAGGCAACTCCATTTTTATCGGCATCTACTCCTAAACCTCCATATTTCTTTATTTGGAGTGGGTTGTATTTAATGCTATCAGGGAGATTTACATATCCATTAGAACCTTTACAGCCGGGATAAGACCATCCTAACCATGTGCAAGGCATAAATTGGACATGGCCTTCTGCTCCGGCTGATGAAATCATGGTTGGGTGTGTAGAGAAACCAGTTTCTACAAAATGAATGGCTGCTATATAATACCAATCTACTTTATATACTTTCTCCGCTTCCAAATAATATTGCATATACTCTGCAGGGACACCCTCACCAGGTATTACTGTCCCATCATATCCCACCATACTGTTGTTTCCAGTAAGCCAAGCTTTATATGCTATATAGTTGCCTGTCGCTTCATATAGTGCCTCTACAAGTAATTTATCTTCTTGTCCATAATTAAATGGAGAATCGGATAACACTCGATTGAAATACGTATAATCCTCATTTTCTATTTTATCTTGAATATGTGTATTGGCTCTCGTTTTTGTTGTTACTACCCGTATAACCTCATATTCCTCAACCTCATCAGGAACCACAAAACCTTCTGAATCAATTTTGGGTCTTGTTTTTATCTCAGTCGTTTCTTTAACTGAAGTTTTCCAATCAGTCGTAAAAGGGGTTACAGTAGATGTCATTATTCTATCCCAAGCCTCAACGCTGGTTAACATGGTCACAGTATATGGTTTCTTTTCTTTATCAGTACTGCAATTCGTTTTCCCATCCGTAGTAACGCAAGTTTCGATGTTTGTCTCAATTGAACCTTCACTTTCTTCATAAGTGAAAACGGGCTTAAGTGTTTCTGCCATAATTGTGACCGCTTCTTTTGCTGATTTCCCATTGTTAGTAGATTCATAAAGTTGCAGAGCGGCTATGATCAACTCAGGAGGAACCCGATATGGAACTTGTTCAGGCTTTGACATATCTACAGTTTTTTCGGATTCTGCAATTATATGATTCTGAAGGTTTTTGCCAACCTTATTTAATCCACTATCGGTATCAGAGAAAATAAAAGTAACACTGAAATAGATGATAAAAATTGCCAGTAGAACTCCACCAATTATTAGAATGTAAGGGAGTCCTACTGTAGCAAGGAAGGAAAGTAATGCTTTAAAGGCACCCATAACAGCATTAAGGGTAATCTTCGCCGCAATTTTTGCACCTTTTTTAAGTAGCGCAGTTGCCTTGTTTCTTAGGGCCTTTTTTGCTTTGTTTTTTGCTTGTTGCTTTGCAACCTCTACTATGGCATTTTTATCTTCTTGTTGTTGTTGTTGTTGAGGCATTCATAATCACCCCAACAATCCTTGTTTTCTACGTACAAGATCAATCTGTTTCCTTTTGTTTAACCCTCGATTTATCCTTAGGGTATCCCTGGATGTTATTAACTCACTAATTGATTCAGCTGAGTAATACGGCGTCGTAGGGGTCTGATTGTAATCTGTATAAGTACTCATGTTAGGTGTACCGTTCGTACTATTAATAGCGATTGAAGAGCCAGCCGTTGGAGATAAAGGTTTCAATTGTTTTCTATCTACCTTTACAGGTATTTGAATCGTCTCATCATTTTGTAGTCTACTATCACCAGAGAAAATAGGAGATAGTCTGTATGTCACACCTTCCTTGCTACCTGTTACAAACTGACGATCTTTCTCCATCACAACTTGGAAATTTTCCATGCCGCTATCTACCATATCCTCAATGTGAAATTGCCCGGCATCTACACTTTGACTATAGGACGGTACATTTGGCTTAGAAATTGGGCTATGCCTTCCTCTTAAGCTTGGGTTACCTAATAATTCATTTGGATTGGATGATAGATTCATTGGTGTAGGTACTCTACCGCCTCCGCTATCTAATCTATATGTGGATGGAGCACCACTACTAGACGAGCGAGCTATCAGTGAATCTCCTTGCATATCAAGATCTTGATAAACAACATCCCCACTTCTAAGTCCACTATGCCCAGCTGATTTTCTCGATACAATTTGGCTGTCACCACTTTTGGTACGTACTTCTACATACGATTCATTGGGTGTAAATACTTGTCTGATTGCGCCAGGTGCAATCATTTTATTTCCGTGATCATCTGTTACTGTTTGAGCCATCTGAATAACTTCGGAAGGCGATTTAATTTCGTTTTGTACTTGATTTGCAAACGGGGAATGTCTAGATGCAAGAGATTTAGCTCCTTGGTAAGCTTTTGCCCCAAATAACATTCCAGCTGAATAGCCAGCGACGTTTTGAAAATTTTGTTGTGCTTGTACTGCTCCGCCACTTTGCTCAGCTATTGAATCAAAAGTTGATCTTAATCCATCTGTAGCTGCCTGCCTTACTCCGCTCATCGTTGTAAGAAGGCCGGATTCACCAAATTGTGAATTAACAGCCATTGAAGCATTTGCTTGTGAAGCACCCGTGCTTAATGCACTTCCTAGCTTCTTAGTACTGTTAACAAAACCCGGTATGCCTGAGCCTGCTGCTAAATAACTACCACTCTTCTTACCAAGGTCCTGCATTCTTTCCATTGAACCCGCAAAACCGTTTGAAAAAGTGGCATTATCAGCGGTTTTGGCGCTATCTGTGTACATCTTAAGATTATCGCTGTGTAATGAAGGCATTTTTTCTTTCCACATGTTAGCTGCAGTTGCTTGTGATACTCCATTTGCGGTTTGTGCGGCTATAAACTCATTTTTCATATCCTGTGTTTTCATGTTAGCCATTCTACCAGCGAGAAAAGCAGTATTTGGTTTACCGGAACTTTGTAATAATGAAGCTCCTTGTACATGGTTAACTGCGTCATTGCCGGCGGCACTAATACTATTTACATTTCCCACTTCAGGAATATCTTTAATTGCAGAGGAAAGTCTACTGTTGAATTCTTTTTTTGATATTGGTTCATTAGGATCGCCACTCAAACTAGATGCAACACTGTTTCCTCTGTCCATGAATGCATTCTTCATTTGTTCCTTTTTACTTGTAAAGGCAGTCATTGCTCTTGCAGTATAATCCTCATTACTTTCTCCGGCTTTTTGAGGATTCTGAGTAGCATAATTTGATAAAAATTTGTCCTTATTATCATGAGCCCATTGATTAGCCATAGCATCAGACGAAGCATTAATCATAGTTGAAGGGTTGGTGAAACCTTCACTCTCTTTATTTGCAGAACCATAAATTGATTTTGCTTTATTATAAAAACCAGTTCTTTTGGAAGCAGCGATTTGGCTAAATTTATTTTCTAACTCACCTTTTGACGCATTAGGGTGTAATTCTTTTAGTCTAGCCATTTCTGCATCTTTATTTTGATTTGCCCAAGACAGTGTTTCCGAATCTGCAACTGCGTTAGCAAAGTTTTCATCAAATCCTGCACCGTTCTTTCCAATTCCACCACTTTTGAAAGCATCCAGCCCTTTTCTATTGCGAGCTAAGATTCCTTGGTGAGCGGACGAACCAACCCTCCCAGCTAATCCACCTATTGCACCACCAGCAGCCGAACCAGCTGTTGCGCCCATAATGGAGGCTACTGGTCCCATTGGTGAACCTGCTACTGCACCTGCCATACCAGCAACTGCTTTTCCGAAACGACTTGTAATGTCACCAGCTTTGAGCATTTTTTCAGCATTAGATGTTGTTCCTTTATCAGAACCTGCCATTGCTCCCATTGTTTTAGTACCCTCTTCTTGGCCGTTCCCTTTTCCTTGAATTCTATCTTTGGCACCAGAGTACATACCCTTAATAGCACCAGATACACTTTTGTCACCAATTGCACCTTTAACAGAACCATACATCCCTGCTAAAGCCCCCATGCCAAGCATGGCCCCTGCTTTTGAAAGTCCACCTTGCATATCTCCACCCATTCCTAATAATTTTCGAACCGCCTCAGAAATAGGGATAAAGATAAGGTATACGATAACGGTTTCAACGAACCCGTCGCTTGTGGAAGATAATGTAGCAACTGTCCAAAAAACGAATGCATGTATAGACTGTACAAAAATAGAACCAATGAGTTCTTTTAACCAAGAGGATGTGATCGGTTTAAACTGTGGGTGAAGCCAGAAAACCATCATTAGAGGCCCCATGCCCATCAAAATGATCAAAGTAACTTTCCTCATCATGTAGTAGAAGTTAGCCCAAATCATGAGTCCAAAAAGGATTAATTGAATGAATATGTAACCCATTACTCCAGATACGTCTTCAGTTGTCTCTTCTTTGATTTTGTCCAAACTACTTTCATAAGCCCCGTTAAACATCTTAATTATTCCGTCATTAATTGTAAAAAGTAAGTCGTATAAAATAGGTAAGTTGACTAGTACGATTCCAACAAGAAGTAAATCTTTGAAAAACTCTATCAATTCATTTCTTCGATGAGGATTTATTGGAGCACCAGCAATTCTCATACCATAAATAACGATGAAAGCGACTATGAAAAACCCAGAAAGTGTAAACATGGAATAATATACCGGGTTTAGGGCATCATTTAAGTCTGATGCCTTAAATGTTGACCATACTAGTTTCCCGTCATCATTCATACCGAATACCAAGTCTTTTAATTGTGACAGTCCAGTAAAAGGTTCTATTAAGCTATCAAATAGAAATTTTATTAGGCTCTCAAATATCTCTATAATCTTCTCAGCAGCTGCACCTAACAATTTTTACCCTCCCTTCTAATAGAGCATTTGTTGGGTAAATGCATTTTTTTGTCTTCTTTCAGCAAGAACCGCATCATTGCTTTCGATAAATTCTAGTTCCTCTGTAGATGGGTCTGTTTGTAGCCAGACGGAAGAACGTCCAACCCTGAAAATACCTTCACCCTTATCTGGATTCTCAAAAAGTTTACTGATTTCTCCTTGCGATAGATCAAAGTTTTCATTTATCAGTTTTAAATCAATCTTGTTTTGTTTAAGAAAGAAAAATGTGTGTGTATTTTGAAGCACGCCGCGAGCTTTTTTTGATTCAAGAATGCGTACAAAGTCTTGTGAAGCAATACGAAAGCCACCATTTCTTTTCCTAATGCGCCTGGCTACTTTTTCTGCAAAAGTAACAGTTTGCTCAGAGTCAATCATTGTCCAAAATTCATCACATAAAACAATCTTTCGTTTTAGTGCGTTATCTACATTTTTAACAAAGTACTCCCATATGTAGTTGAGGATGACGTGATATGCAATTGGTCTCAAGAAGCCTTCTTCCATTTGAGAAATATCGAAGTTTACTAATTTCGCTGTGTGTAGGTCACCAGTCACTGATTTTCCTAGATAAGTTTGGCCATCAAATATTGGTTTGGATCCATCTCGTAGAAATGGTCGGATGGCAGCTATCAATCTTTCTGCATTATATTCATTTGAATAATTAGAAACTAAGTAGTTATATACGTCGGATATGGTAGGTTCGGGCTTCCTGACCTTTGATTGAACAATTTGTCCATTTACTTCTTTAGGTTTTTCTTCAAAGAGTGACGAGGGGTGTGTGGTATATCCTAACTTTTTATACTGATGATTAAGGGCTTCTTCACAATAATTGCTTTCAAAGACTGTGAGACCTTCACCCTCTTGATTTTTACCTCGACATAAAATATCAAAAAAGTCTAAAGCTTCATTAATTTTTTCTTTAATTGGAACAAAAGATATATATGTTTTCCCATCCTTCTCAAATACTTCTCTTTGGTCCGAGTCTTCTAAAAACTCAAGTTCTTCATCGTTATCCTCGAGAGGAATGTTCGTTACATTAAGGGCTAATGGGTTGATGATTATTTTACTTTCTTCTGATAATCCTAGACTTATCCCACCTAGCCTTTTTACAATTCTTTTATTTTCACCTTCAACATCAATTATTCGGGTAGAAACCGATAATCCAGTAGTTTCTCTAGCAAGTAATAGTTTTACAGCTATACTTTTCCCGGAACCACTAACACCAAAAATGGCCATGTTGTAGTTGTCAGGTTTATTTTCAGGAGTACCAAATGCATTATAGAATTCCTTTTGACCGGTAATTAGATTACGCCCTATGGGTATACCACCGTTGAATTTCCCGCTGCCTGAGATGAATGGTGCAAATGTTGCTAATGAACGTCTGTCAATGTTTCTAAGACTATCTTTAATTTCATTTGAAGCTAAAGGAGTTATTGAGCGAATTCCCTTTTTGACTCTGCCCCATGTTGATGCTAGTTTAATGAATTTCGAACCCATTTCATCTTCAATTTTTTCAAAATACTTATCTAGCTCTCTTTCTGAATTAGCGTATAGATTACCTAGTACACCAACATGATAGGCATCATTTTCACTGAATTGCAGTTCTTCCATTAAAACTTCTGTATCAACAATTTTCGTTTGTAAATCCAGGACTTGATCTTGGTTACCTCTTTTGATCTGGAATGACAGATTTGATTTAAGAATTGTATTTTGTTTTTGTAACATCCTGATAGCATCATTTTTTGGTATATTGTGAACATCAATCATAATGTCTATTTCTCCGCTGCTAGTGAGCGCACTAAGCCAATCTGTTTGCATTTTACGAGGGTACCCATCTCTAGGTATATAAAAAGGTCTGAAGTATGTTTTCGAACTTAATGATTGTTTAACTATTCCGTAATCATCACTTGTTATTTTTATACCATCAGGTGAAATGACATCCCATAATGTGGGAATCATATTAATTGCAAGATCATCTTCATTTATGGGTGTTTCAATAACTTCTTCAACTTGTCTTTTCTTTTTTAGCTTCTTCTTTAACACTTTCAATTTCCCCCTTCACTTTAGCTATATGGGTAGCCGTCTGATCTGCGGTTACGTATAAAGCAAGTTGTTCTTTATCTTCAATATCATTAAATCGATTTTTTACTGCTTTTCTCCGATTAAATGCATAATATAGGACTTCTCCTATTCCTTCTGTCGTTAACATCTGGACATCCATATTTGCCTTTCTTAATTGAGATTTTGCAGTCATTAATCGACGGTACAATTCGTTGAAAGCTTTATCTATAATTTTTTCTTCTAGCTCTTCCTCATCTTCTGCTCTAATATCTTTTAAATCGATTTTATAATCCCAAATCAAGAACTTTTTTGTTTCAAATCTTGGTTGTGACCTTTGCCAAATTTCAAGGTCTTGTATCATTTGTTTTCCATATTGATATGCTAACTCCGGCAATTCCTCATCATCGTCCATGGTCTTCTCAATCTCTTTAATAGGATCCGTTAAGTCAACAAATCTATTTTGAAGATATATTCTAAAATTATAGTTAGCTTGAGCACACCATGTTTCAAATACTGCATCAATGGCTCCTTGCTCAGTGTCATCCAGAAGATAATAATTTACAGGATCTACCTCAGCCATAATTGAAAAAGTATTATCATTATGCCTAATCATGTGATTTTCTATTGAATGAATGTTTGGAAATAATTTTCTAAACGCGGCTGCTTCTTCTTCAGAGTCATCATCAACCTGTTTTTGTTGTTTGGGTTTAAAATGTTGCTGATTCTTTTTAGTGTTTTTTTCTTTCCAAGGTAGTATAGGCTCTTTCAATATGATCCTGGACACAACATATAGAATGAGTGAAACAGAAACCAAAAATAATATGTCCTTCATTAAAGGTCCTCCTTTTAACTAATCGCCTTTTCTCCAATTACCGTACTGAGTTTTTCTCTGAAACTTGATATAGTAGTAAAAGTCACGGTTCATATGTTCTTTTTTGGTAAACCCAAGAAAGATAACAATCGCGACTACTGGACTAGCAAATATCAAACATGTAACAGCTGCTGCTAGCCAGCCAAAAACAACAGATAGTAATTTGAACATCCCAGGAATATATGAATATAAAAGTAGACCGCCAACGGCTAAATATACTGCGTGTCTTTTTGATAAAACACCTAATATTTCTTTTTGTTCACTAGACATGTCTGTTGGAACTTTAGATATGCGCAAGATGAGTCACCCTTTTCGTAGTTAAAATAAATACCTTCTTTTATAAAAAAGAAGGTATTATGTAGAAAATGAAGGAGTAAGTAAGCTATGCTGCTCCACCTAATCCAGTAGCCCATCCAGCAATATCGTAGGCTTTAAAAATGATATAGGCACCAACAAGAGTTAAGGATAATTTAATGAAACCTTCAGTGCGCTTCTGAGGGTTCCCCCCACTACCAGCCAGTGTCATTCCACCCCATACCAACATTCCTACAATCCAGAAGCCACCAAGAGCCATGACGAAGAATACAACCCCATTTAGATCATTGTATACGCCATTCATATTCCCCGTTTTAGAGATACCTGATTTCTTTAATGCATCCGATACATTGGCGCCAGCCGCTGCAGGTTCGGATAAGAGTGCTACTCCAATAATCAGGATAACCAATGACATTGAAATAACTTTAATCCACTTGTTCATGTGTACACCTCCGATAAAATTTTGATAATTCCTTTGGGGTTTTACAAAAAAAATACCCCACTCTATACACGAGGTACATGCTATAAAAGCATGAATCATGTATAGAGTGGGGTATTCCCAGTAATGTTATATTAAATTTGTTTGGAGTAGAATTATGATTATATCTTAACCAAAATAAGAATAATAGGCAAGTAGACATTGGTAATTTTACATAAGTTAGAAGTTAATATCCAGTAAAATGAGGTGAAATACCCATGAAAGTATTAGTAGGAATATAAAAGGATAAAGAAATAGGTATTATCCTGTTCCCTTATCCTTAATAAATTTCATTTTACAGCTAGTTAATTAATGGTTTTATTTTTGGCGATTTTCTTTGTATGAAAATATCATCAATTCCTTTGCCGTCTTTAATATTCCAAAGCACAAGGTTCACATGATAGTTTTGTTTGTGTAATTCAACAGCCATCTCTTTTATGAAATAGGCTACCTTAGGGTTTTGCATGGCATCCATATCAAAAGCAAGGTTCACATTCTTAACTCCCATGTTTTCTAATACGGGTAATGCTGTCCTCCAAACATTAACCCCTGCAGTGGCAATAATAGTGTCACCAAGATCTTTAAGTTCATTATTACTATAAACTCTATGGATATGTTCCACTGCAATATCTGCTTTTAATGCCCCTTCAGTAATCCAAACTGCATTTGTTTTTAAAATTTCTCCTTTATTCCAGTTTTTCAACTTATGTGTTGGAATGGCTACATGGATAGGCATTGGATCCCCAGCACCTGTACCGTTTTCTTTATTAGCAGAAGATAGCCAAAAATATCTTTTCCCTTTTACCAATGTCAATGTACCTGTTTTATTTTCATGATGGACTAATTGAGTTTTTTTAAGTTCGAGGCGTTTTTCATCAATAATTTCTCCATCTACAAGAATTTGTACTAGGTTTGGCTGTTCTTTGACGCGCGCCTGAAGACCAGATATAGATCCAGGATCAATTTTTAAATCGTTAGGAGGATTATCAATTCTTATTTGAAAGCCGATTACTTTGTTAAACTCATTTCTATATGGAATGAGTATACCTTCCCTTCCTGCTAACGACCATCCGAACTTGTTTTCATAAAAACCAGGAGTTCCAGAAAAAGAATCTACTTTCAAGAGTGCCTTCAGTTTTCTTGCTTTTTCCCAAGGTCTTACAGGAAAGGATTTGTATCCTCTGCACTCGATTTCAATATCAGACATTTCTCTTTTGGGGCCGCTTAGATGAGAGTAATGGTTATCTGTTAAGCTTAATATCTCAAGAAGGCTGCTATAAATAGAGTCCAGTTCATTAGGATCTAGTTTCTTTTGTCCACTTATAAAATCTCCATAGGTAGCGTCTTCTGATGGTTTGATAGCTCTTTTATTGTTTAGTTTATGTATCCATGATGGGAATCTTTTGGAGAATTGAACCTCACTATTTACTCGAATGCAAACTACTGTATCTCCTTTTCCATTGATTAGACATCCACCTGTATTTTGGCAGATTGGACATACCTCTCGATAGTATTCAAACCAATCTTTCATATTTGTCCTTCGTAAATTACCCAATTTACTTCATCCTTTCTTTATATGACTCTTCTATACTTTTTAGATATAGGAGGCATGATTGTAATAATGAGTAAATATTGATGAATAGAATGTTTTCCTACAATGACAACCATTGGGTAACCATCATCGTCTACTCCTTCAATTACATATCGAATCTGATTTTTAATGAACTGTTTGCTTGTTATTGCGCCGGACATAATACATGAAATAATATCCCGTTTATAGTAACCGCGGCTAAACATCTTTTCTTTTGCATGACTACTAATTCTCATTTTGTTCGTTAACAGTGATTTCTTAATTATTTTGATATTCATAGCAAAATCCTCCTCTTTTTTATAAATAAAAAAGCGGTCTTGGACATTGATATGTTTAGTAACAAATCAATGGTCCAAAGACCGCTTTATTCTTCACAGCACACTTAAAAGTGGCAAAAGTAGTTAACGAAAATCTTATGTTTTAATCCTATCATTTCTTTTAAAAAGCTTCAATGTTTTCTTCAAGAGTGACTCTTCCTGCGGTATAGGGCTAGTCACATCAAAAGAAGCACCTAATAAATGTTTTCCGATTAAAATAAATGATGGATCAAGAATCTCCTCTATGCCTTTTGTAAAATACAATGGCTTCGTTTCATAATAATTTCTTTTAGTTTCTTTATGGAGCGACGGCAAAAGTGAAAGCAATGGTAGTGATAATTCTTTGGCCAACCTTTCCGATTGGGAAAATTCATGTGATTGATTAAAAATAAGATAAAGATCACACGTGAAATTCTGCTGGATGTCCAATAAATAATGTTTCCATGCTGTGTTTTCTTGATAAGCATCATCGACTATAACCCATAGTTCATCGATAAAATTTAGACTATTAGTTGTGTGCAGCTCCATTTTTCCAGTAGGAAAATCTACAAGTGTAATATCCACAATATCGGGCGTAGTCATATAGGTCTCTAATGTGTTTTGGTTCCAATCTAGTTTGTAATCATCATCATCAAGTGGGAAAAATAGTGCATTCTTATAAATCCATTCGGTTTGGCTTGATAAACCATCTTGATGAATGGCTTTAGCAAAGCTATTCCAACGTGGCGGTTGGTTAGTATATCTTTTTAGCCAATCTTTCATGGTATGCTGCTCTGTCAAACCTTCAAGTACTGTAGTATAGATTCTGTTCTTCGCTAGAAAAAAAGCAAAAGAAAGAGTAAATGTGGTCACTCCGGTTCTATGCAGCGGAGACCAAACACCAATGGTCTTATGTCCTTCCCATTTTTGACGAATGAATACCTTTTTCTGAATATCTCTGGAGCGTTTACTAAGTAGCTCACTAGCTCCGGGTTCTTCTGAAATTATTACTTCTTCCTTTTCAGTGATGGGATCTGGAGATGGCTGCTTATTACCTTTTATTTGCTGATTATCCTGGTTGACTTCGTTCTTTTCATGTACTTCAGTAATTATTAAATCCATTAGTTCTTTATTCTTTATGGGTTCTTGGATTCTTTGATAATCATTTGGATTATAATCAATTTCTTGATGCTCTTGTTTTTCCTCTTCCCTTTGGACTTCAAAAATTTCCGCTATAAAATTCCTAGTGTATGAAGGTGCATTAGTAGGGTAATTAGGTTTTTTTAAGAATTTGATAGCATCTTTAAAGGTTGAAAATCCTTCCATGAAATAACCCTCTGTATATTTTGAGTAGGAACTAGGATTAATCCACATGATAAATGATTTAGAAAACCTCTTAGTTATCTGGTATTCAATAAGAGTTTGTTCTGTATCACATATCATTAACTTTGGGGTCTTAGGTAGTCTGGATAGAATGTCTTCATTTTTTTGGATGATTTCTACTTTAAAGGAAAGCTTGTTCAACGGTTCAGAGAAGTACTTTTCAATAACCTCTCTATCAATAGTTGTTAGGTAGATTAGACAGGTCTTTTCCATTTCATTAAATTCTCCTTTTGATATGTTTCCAGAAAGTGATTTATTCGAACTTTGAAAGCCTTGGTGAATGGCGCTCGACCATTGATTACACTTTCAAAATAAACGGGGTTGTAACCCAGCATTTCGGCCAATTCGTATTGTTTTAATCCCAGCTGACGAATTAATAAAAGCACCCTTTCTTGGTCGGAAGTGATCTGTATTTCATCTAAATTGGTTATCATTTTAATCCTCCTGAAAACAAAAAGCCCATACTCTTTGAACAGAGTATGGGCAGTATGTGCCGTGAATATTTATTGGTAATTATTAATAATATATCATATTCATGGTAAAAAAGAGAATACTCTATATTTCTATTTTTAAATTAATCAGTTATAATATCGGTATATCTCTTTCTTTTAAATTATTTGCGATCTTTCAATGATCTGCGGTGAACCAATAAAAAAAGCCTTTGGGCATTTGCTTGTATCAGAATTCATTCTGTAACAGACAAATACGCCCAAAGGCTTTTTTGTTGTCTAAAAAGAGATAAATAAAAAACCTTGGGAAAGGATGTTAAGTATGGATTGTAGTAAGAGTAGTAAAGAGTTATTGGAGGCTTTGGCAGTACCATTCGAAACAAAAGACATTGAATGGAGAGTCCAATCCGCATCTAGAAAGAATAATGTAACTAAAGTGCTAGTAGTGCCTTACCTTAATTCAAGAGCAGTTATGAATCGGTTAGATGATGTTTGTGGTGCTTATTGGCAATCAAATTTTGAAAAAATCATCGTTGGTCAACAAGAGGCATTCCAATGCAGATTATCTATTAAAGTGGAAAACGAATGGATTTCCAGATTGGATGCAGCGGAAGTGAGTGATATGGAAAGTGTCAAAGGTGGCCATTCTAATTCACTTAAAAGAGCAGCTGTTCAGTGGGGAATTGGTCGTTACTTATATGATCTCCCAAAATACTGGGTCGAGCTTAAATCATCAGGTCAACATAGAGTATATGGAAAGTTTAAAATCAATAATCAACAAGAGCAATTACAAGGTTACTTTGATGCTCCAAATTTATATCAAATGAATAATAGTAGTGGAAAAACGAATACACAATTTCGAGAGGGAGCACAAAAACCAAGTCAAAAAGAGCATCCAAACACACAGCAGCCTACAAAAAGGAATAAGGACAAACTTAATGAGGATGAACGAAGAAATAGTTGTATCGGATTTATTAAGAACTATACAAATGTTTTAGGTCTTTCGGACGATTATCTCAAAAGAATTGCTAAAAAGGCTTTAGGGAGCGATATTCCGTATGAAAAGGCAAACCTAGAAGATTTGAAAAAGTTATTTAATGTATTGCATCCTGTGTTTAAGTTCGTCCAAACTTGCAATCAATTTAATCAAGATCCAATAAATATGTTGTATTATGCTCAAATTCCGTTGAAAAAGGAATTGAATAATATTAATCAATTATATTTTGAATTGGATTTGAACAAGTGTCAGGAAACTATCGAATATATAAAAACAGACATGGAGCAACAACAAGCAGTCTGATTTAAGTGAAAAAGAACACGATTGAGATGGGTTCTCTCTTCTTATCGTGTTTTTGTTTTGAATAAAAAATAGGAGTGGAAACTAATGAATTTTACTATTAGCTCAAAAAGTTTAGATAAAGTAAATAAAAAAATAGAGAAGGTATTAAAGGCAAAGAGTGCCCTTTCTATTTATGAAAATGTTTTAGTAAGAGCAGAAGAACAAGCAGTGTATTTTACTGTAAGTGATGGAAATGAAAGTATAGTCCATCGACTTCTAGCCGTTGAAAATGAGCTTACGGTTAAGTCTATCGGTGCAGCCGTCTTATCACAGGAATGCTTAAGCTTGATGAAAAACTTAAAAGGCGATATTTCCTTAGAAGTTATGGAGAAGGTTGTAAAAGTGACACAACAAAAAACAGAAGTAACTTTTGCGGTTCTAGATGCAGAGGATTTTCCAATGATTCAGCAAGAAAAAAATACAAAAGCGATTACGTTAAGTGGAAAAGAGTTTGAGAATATCGTCAAGAAAACGAATATTTCAGCTTCTGATAAGGATTCGCGTCCTATTTTAACTGGAATTCATATGTTTTTCAGCGAGCACGGTAATGTATTCACTTCTACTGACAGTCATAGACTAAGCCAAATTAAACAGGGCTCTTTTGGAGAAGAACTTACAATCGTAGTTCCAGCTAAAATACTATCAAATATGGTTTCAGTGTTTGATTTAGATGAATCTGTAATGATATTTCCATCAGATAATCAGATTATCTTCTTCAATGGAAATACCTTTTATTACACTAGAAAACTCGAAGGTACCTATCCTAAAGTAGATCAATTAATTCCTCAAGAGTTTAGTTCTAATTTAGTAGTAGATAAAGAGGAATTCTATCAAGCAGTTGATTTGATCAGTATGCTGGGTGGTAAAGAAAAAGCATTCTTACTCAAGATCAATGGTTTATTTCTTAAGGTGTCAGCTGGTGCTGAAACATCAAAAGGAAATAAAGAAATTGCCTTTGACACTTATGATGGACCAGAAAACTTAGAAGTAAAGTTATCTGGTAAATTTGTGTGTTCAGCCATTAAAGAAATGGATTCTAAAAAAATATTAATTGGTTTTAATGGACCTGAAAAACCAGTTGTCATTCGACCAATGTCAGAAAATAACACTGAAATACAATTAGTACTTCCAATAAGGATAAAATAGCAAATTATATAGATGAGGTGATGAAATAATGAAGGATTTGTTCAATCGACTTGAGGGTTTAATAGGAAAAAGTAGTCTGGCAGTACCTGACAACAACTTTGGTACTACCTATGTCAATATGATTATTCAAAAACAACTGTCTGTGATAGATATCGATTTCGATGCTTTTACTTATGAAGATATTGAGGAAGTTGCTGAGTCTCTTGAAGATTGTATTACTGATGAGAACGAAGATGAAGAAATATCACTAGATCCTACTCATCACTATACAAGAATGTATGTTATAGGACATACGGTTTCAAGATTAGCAAACTTGAAAAACATCAAAAGAGATACGACTTATCAATTTATTTGAGGTGAATCATGGAAACAAGAGAAGACATATACAACGTACAATACACATTAAATGAGTTATATCTTTTAAAAATAGCTTATGAAATTAAAATCAATATGCAGATTTTTGATGATGTATTTTCAAATATCAATAGTAATTTTGGTTTCAGTTCAGAATCAGCGATTTTTAATACCGTAGTAGAACAACTATTTTGTATAGTTGAGTGTTTGGATGAATATCCACATCATGACCTAGAGAAAGAAGTTAATGGGAATAAGGAATATTGGCTAAACTTAGCAAACAATCATTGTGAAGTAGACCATTCAGGTACCGGTCTAATAGTTATCTTGGACGATAGAATAGCTCCTTTTGAGACTAGAAGTTTTGGTGGTTACTATAATCCTAATAATTGGTATATGGCATATGGGGAAATTTTTAGCATAGACAAAGGTCTAATAATCGCTTATTCAGAACAAGATGGTCCACTCAATTATATTGAAATCCTAAATATATTGGTATTTGATTTAGGGTTTTGGAATGTGGGAGCGTGAAAAAATGGAAATTCATTTTAAGTTATCAAATTGTCCAAGCAATATCATGTACCCAGTGACAATTTATCAAAAGTGTGAAAATGGTATAAGTAAAGCATCTGTTCAAGTCACAATAGATGAATTAATAAATACTCTTCAAGATAAACCGACTAATCTATTAAATGCGGATGATTCAAGAACTCAAGAAAAAAGTACACCTGCCCTCCCTTTCGGTACCATTCGTTACTCGGCTACTGATTCAAAGGATGTAGAAAGAGTAACAATGGTTATTCCTAAAAAAATATGGGAAATTCGCTATGGGGATAAGAATGACCATTTCTATTCTATTGGGTTCCCAAAAATGGTTGCGCAATATAAATGTATAAATACGCAAAAGTCTAAAGTTATTCAAGAAATGAGACTCTATGCAGTAAGTGGAAATGGCCCAATAAATGACGATACTGATTTGTACTCATTCCCTTATCCTAATGTTGGTAAATCCAATGGAATTGTTTGTTGGGGACAAAATCAACGATTAGAGTTAGAGAGTTTAGTAGATTTAGAGAAGTCTTTTTATTGGTTTGTTTCGGCGCCATTTAATGAAGACTACGGAGTGAGAACTAGCTTAGAAATTCATAATTTTAGAATGCTTATTGAGACTATTGAAGGACAGCGGTTTAATGATCAATGGCTGCTTCCGTTGAATATGAAATATAAGGATCTTTTTAACTAATTACAAAATAGGAGGAAAATAAAATGTCTAATAATCAAACTGATATTTTTTCAATGTTTAACTTGGTAGATGAGTATGCTGAAGAAAAAAGAAAGCAAGAGGAAGCGGAAAAAAAGAAGAAACAAGTGGAAGCGGAAATACAGAAAAAAAAGGCAGAGGAAGAAAACGCTAAATTTATGGCAGACTTAAAAGAAAAATCTCGAGCAGCACAAGGATCTTCAAATAGTACTGCATCCGAACCTCCTAAAGAGACTGTGAAAGAGGATTTATTTGACATTAATGAGCAGACCATCATTCGACATTTTGGAGAATCAATTGAAATCACTTCTTATTTTTCTCCAGATGAGATTGCTGAAGGAATATTAGTTAATAAAAAAGGTGAGAAAGTGCGAGTACCAATCGAAAAGGACATGCTCAGAAAGAGAATGGAAAAGGAGTTTCCAGAGCTAGTAAAGGAACATACAGATGTAATCTATGAAAGAAAGAAAAACATCGTATTCTTACCAATGAAGGCAAAGAAAAAAGGTTGTAGTGAGGAGAATCTTTCAGTTGAAAGGTTCTCCATTAATCGAGTAGCTGCCAAAATTCCTTATGAACTTCTTGAAGAATTTGTTAGTGTGGCAAAAAAACTTGCTAATGAATCTTTAGAGATCCATGCCGATATTTATTACAATTTCCAAGAAGAAAAATTCTTCTTGGATTTTCCTTTTCAAAGGGTACATAAATATTGGGTTGAAGTCACTGAGAAAGTTGAATCTATAGTAGATAGAGTAGGTGATTCAGCAAAAGTAATGGAAATACATTCTCATCATAATATGCTAGCAATCCCTTCATCGTTAGATAATGAATCCGAACGCGTGCCAGGAATGGTATATGGGATTGTAGGTGAAGTTAATAATTTCTTTCCTGCCGTTATGACAAGAGTATTTGTATCAGAGGAGTATGGGCATCTTATAATTAATCCTAAAATGATTTTTGAAAGTCCTTTTTGTAATGTTGGAGGAATCGATATTAATAGGATAGAGGTTGGACAAAAATGACTATTAACATACTTGAAAAACAAAGTAGAAGTGAAAATGAATATAACGGGCTTTATCCATTCATCTTACAGTTGGGAGTTGGTGGTACCGGATCTTACTTGGTACAGCATATTGCTCAACTCTTAGGTACTTCAAAAAAAAGAGCTGCATATGTTATTGCAGATCCGGACACTATAGAAGAAAAAAACCTTGGGAACCAGCTCTTTCTAAGCCAAGAAGTTGGGTTAAAAAAAGCAGATGTATTGGCTAATCGATATTCAGGCGCGTATGGGCTTGATATAGGATTTTATAGTGACTCATATATAGAATGTATAGAGAAACTAAAAAGTCTGTTCTCGATGGAGTATATAGACTCTAGTGTCGGTTACAAGTCGCTAGTATTGCCTATAATAATCGGATGTGTGGATAATAATTTTACTAGAAAGTTATTACATGAGTTTTTTCTTGAAAATAATTGTATATATATTGATGCGGGTATAGAAAGTGTTACTTTACCTAATGTATACCTTAATAGAAATCAATCAGAGTGGACGAAAGAAGAGCAGCTAGCTTATCAAAATAGTGGCTGGAGCGGACAAGTTGTAACAGGATTGAACTTGAACTTGTTTAAACAAAACCCTGTAGCATATGAATATCCAGATATTTTAGAGGATGATGATGAAATTAGACCAAGCGAGTTGTCATGTACTGAATTGTCAGCGTCAGAACCTCAGCGGATTCAAGTAAATAAGTTTGCAGCAATGACAATTATGAATGTATTAAATGAGGTGGTTATTGAAAATACTATTTCTACACATAAAACTGTTTTTCATGTGAGAAAGGGATATATGCGAAGCACAGGTGTTGAAAATCAACTATTGAGTTGAGAAAATAAAAATAAAAGCTGAGTAACCCTGTTTACTCAGCTTAGCTTTATATTTTGTTGCTAATCCCACATTTAGGTATTATTCCTATGTTGTTTTTTAAGAAATGACTATTTTTTAATTCCCCCTAAGCATTACTCCAAGAAAAGTAATAAATTTTAACAAGAAACTCGTAATAACAATCCTTCTTATTACTAATTTTTCACTTATAAACTACATTATTTTTCGATTAGAAATTGGTTGGAAATACCTATTCCCATCCCCAGTAATGGTCTTCTCCACCATTAGAATTTTCCTTTGTATCTGTAAGTGTTTCGCTATGTTCATTTTCCTTATTAGTTGTTGCCGGAGGTATTACATCCACTTGTTCATTTTCTTCTTTAGATTTTACAATAGGTTTTTCATTTTGAACTTCCTTTGTCTGCTGGCTATTATCAGGACTTTTATTTGAAGAAGCTGTTTGATTTTTTTGTAAGTATGTAGTGTGAGGGTTATTAACCTTGTCTTTTACTTGATTCTTTGTATTATGGGTTTTGTTCTCTAGTTCTTGAATTTGTTTTTGTGTGGCCAATATTTCTTTTTCTATTAAATGATCAACTTTTGACAACCTTTCGGCAAGTTCAGTTTTAATTAATGGATTTTTTACTTGTTCAATTAATGATTTCGACCTTTTAAGGAGTTCCTTAGTGGGATTTTTTTCTACATGCTCTAAGCTTATGGTTGCTTGGGATATAGAATTGAATTGATTTTGTGCTACCTTAAAAGATTTCAATAAGGAATCGTGTAGTCTACTGCTTTTCGATTTAATATTATCAATTCGTGTTTTAACTTCATCTAACTCTCTTTCATCTACCCCATCATTCAATATATTATTGTAAGTTAAAGCCTCAACAGCAAATTTAGTATCCAACATATAGCGAACATCATTGAGCTTACTCTTTAGCTCACCCTGTGGATCTTCTACTTCATTTACCAACTTTTCAGCATCATTCACTTGTTCTTCAGTTAACCCGTCAGATATTGAGCATTGATCATCATTATATAAATTCATAACAGCCTGATCAGCTTTAGCATAATTCTCTTTCCTTAACATCTCTTCTCTTTCAGCTTCACGTGCCTGCACATGGTTGTTATATACAAATGAACATGTGCAAATTAATAAGGCTGCTAGAAAAATGGAGCTGATAATCACTTTTTTATTCACTTTAAACACCCCTGTGTAGTGGAAATTACCCATGATAGTAATATCGTACTTTTTACTATTTTTTAAATATAAATAGCTACGAATATATCGAAAAACACTAAGATAAATGTTTATTTTGTTAAAACAGGCCCGGACAAGTTAAACAGCTCCAAGGTAGTTGGTATATATTAGGCATTCTGAGGAATAACTACATTCAATTCACTAGCGCTATAATAACGAATTTGTAAAGTAGATAACACATCCTGTGGAAGTCGCTTATGTACTTTTTGGATGATCCCCTGCTTCTCTTCCTCAAGAATTGTATTGGACAGTGTAAACTGAATTAAATAAAAAAAAGAATCATTATCTTGCGGTATACTGGATAATTGAATAGAGCCAATCCATTTGGAAACGGAATTTTGAGAAGATGACCAGTTGTATAAATCCCAAAATTCTTGTTCTTCTGTAATAAACTCAGCTTGCATATAAACCTGTGGGTTTAGAAAATCTAAATCCATAGGATCCCCTAGTAAAAATTGATGTTCACTAGTTTCATTAAATCCAGAATACCTAGGATCTTCAATAACTGCCTTATAGCAACCATAGATAGAAATATCTTTCCTAATTTGTTTTACCAAGTCAAATACATCACTAAATACTTGGATTAATTCAAAGCTTACTTGATGGCCAACATCAGTTTTATACCAATCTTCTACTGAATTACTATAAGTTTGTTCTAAAAGTATTGGTAGTTCATTTCTAATGATCCCGGGGTTCACAGTCCATATTTTTTCACCAAGTTCCATTTGATCATCTTCAAGAATGGTTTTCATTATAAAGTAACCTTGGAAGAACTGTGATTTGATTAGTTTTTCAGAACTAACCTCCACTAACAATTTTTGTTCATCATTCTTTGTGAAATTCATTAGTTTCTTTCCATAAAAATGTATAAGGTACTGAATTTCATTTTGGAAATCGATATCATTATTAAATTTCTCAAGCAAATGGTTATACACAGTGTTATAAGTGGTATCAATTTGGCTCATACTTACTCTCCTCTTGTCGGTATTCCATAAATGAAGATACTTCATAAGGTGCTGCTGGGCTATCATCAAGTAGCTTCCAAACATCCCCGTCTTTTTTAATTACCGTAATTGAAAATATTTCCTCATTATCGCGTGTCGTATATTTACGATAAAAAGTTGCCTCTCCAACTCTATCTTGATAATTCAATTCGGTAATTACATACGATTCAATGGGTTCCCTCAATTGTCCAATATAAAGTTCTTGAAGTATTTCAACTGCTTCTAATTGGTTATCATAAATTTTTGGTAATTTTTCTTTGTATTCAGCATGTGCATGCTGCAGAATATGGTCCAAATATTCTTTGGGTTCAATTTTTTCTGAGTGATATAAATAAAACAGATTCCCTAAATACTGACTTAGTTCTTCTGGGTCCTTATATTCATCTTTTCCAGCTGGTATGGACGATTTTAGTTCTTGTTGTTTGTCTAATTTATTTTTAGATAAAGCAGTATGTGCATCTTTAGAGTTCATATTATCTATAGCTTTTTGTTGTTCAGGGTTTATTAGATTAGTCTCCTCGTTTTTCACAACACTATTTTTTGAGTTTTCCAGCTCTACTTCTTGTATCTTCTCGTCAACCTTAGAGGACATACACCCTGGAAGAATATGCAGAGTTAACGAAATGGCTATTACAAGTTTAAAAGGGTGTTTAGTAAGCATAATTAGCCCTCTCATCTTCCCATTCACTGATTAATAATTTTATAGAGTCTTTCTCTTTATTTGGCAGCATATAACTTAACTCCATAATTTCCTCGATAGATCTATTAAGTTGAATTGCTTTAAATAATATAGGACTAAACGGGATTATTCTAAAATAGCCTCCTTGTAATAAATCGATTTGAAATTGTTCTTTGAATAAGACTGAAAGTGTATATTGTTGCTCTATCCCTAAGGTAGTCTGGAGCATTACACCATTTCTAGCTTTCATACCAAATAGACTGATCCACAGTAAATATGTATTAATTCGCAAGTGTTTCGGATTTAGGTAAGTTACTAGATCATTCATAAGCCACTCCTTTAATATTCTTTCTAACATAATGGATGGCCGTATCTCACATTGATGATTCTGTTGATCGTAATATAGGTTTGAATTCAATTGGTATCTATCAATATAGTCTAATAATACTCGTTCCTTTCTTTCTTCTATCGTAAAGGACAGGCTTCTTCCGTCTTTTGATGAGAGAATATTTGGTTGTGTGATTAAACATGCAATAATAATGTCTTCTAGCCATTTCACTTGATTTTCATTCAAAAGTAATTTCCCTCCAATCAAAATAAAAAACCCCACAACGAAAGAAATTAATCTTTTTGTTGTGGGGTACGCCCATTCAAAGTTAAATTATGTTATTTTCATTATATTCTACTGTTTTAATACGTTCAAGAGATTCTTGAATAGATTGTGCTGCAGTCTGTATTGTAATACCCATTATCTTTCTTATATCCTCTATGGTTTTATTCTCTTCTTCATAGAGATACTTTATATAAGCTAATCTAACATGCTCTGAACGAAAATTCATACCCAAGGCTTCTTTGAGTTGATTTACAAATTCTTTGGTCGAGCCGAATTGCAATGGGACATACTCCCCTTCCTTTTTTGAAGACATTAGAAAAGGAGTACCTCGCTCATTGGCTCTTGCTATACAAGCATTAATGATATTTTTTTCATCATTTTGGAAAATGAGAACTTGTTTCAAATTATTCTTTTTATGAATTGTAATCTCTGAAGTGTACTCACTGAAGTGAATGTTATCTGTAGTTATTTTGACTAAGTCCCTCAATCTGACACCTTTAATATAGAAAAGGAAAAGTAATTTAGAATAAAGCAATAGACTCGGAGAATTTATGATATCATTTTTTTTAACCAATAGATCCTTATAATTTATTATAATTTCCTCTTTAAAGTACTTTTCTGGAATATCGGGGACATATTTGGCCATGAAATCATTAAGAACTTTGCCTATTCTCCACATATAGTCAAACCATAACTTAATCATATGGATTTTTCTATTTAGTGTTGATGGTTTTATACCTTCTTTTCTTTCAAACTCAATAAATTCTTTTACATCTTTTGGTAGAATTTCTGAAGGTTCTACACTCTTTTTATGCTTCTTATCTATAAAACTCAGCATTTTATTAATTAACTTTACTTCTACATAGGTTGTATTGGGACTTATTCCCTTAGATAGACGGTGTTCCTCATAACCAAAAGGCATTGTTAATTCCCCCTTCCAGAAGAAACAATTTTGTGGTTTTATTTTACTTTAAAATATGACAAATGAATATAAAAGTTTTCAATCTATGACTCCACATGCTCTTAAACTTGTATATTCATCATTATAGGAAACTATTATATGATCAATTAATTCTATACCCATTATCTTACCTACTCTTGCAAGCCTTCTTGTTATAATTATATTGGATAGGCTACACTTAGTTAGACAGAATTTTTAAGGTCAAGTAGACTACATATAATACTTTCAAGGAGAATCTACATGACTAAAAGAGAA
>NZ_JAUSUB010000042.1 GCF_030813235.1 Cytobacillus purgationiresistens
TTATCAGTTCTCCTTAATAGAAAACGATACTTTCGTTTTCAGATTTAAGTGCCTAACCTTTTCAGTTAGAAACGTGTCGCACCATAAAACATATTTCCGTAAAGATAACGCCAGCCGCCGTTTTTCTTTACGGCTACTGGATTTGTGTAAGTAACTTTACTGTCACCCGAACGTTCCCTCGCAAAGCTTTGTGCTAGTTCAAAGCTGTATTGCGTTCCTCTTTTTGCGACATAATCAATAAAAGCACCACCATAGTTATAGGCTTGAATGACTGAATTGCCATCGACACCACTTGCTCCTGCGGAACGTACTAAATCTGCAAAGTATTTTGTTCCTTGCTGAATCGATGCTTCGGTATCTAATGAATTGGGTGGAAGTCCCAATGATTCACTCGATTGCATCACGTCTGAGAGTTTCCCACCACTTTCGACTTGGATAATGGCAAGCAGAGTAGAGACATACTCACTAATGCCATATTCTTTCGCATACTTTTCTACCATTGGCCGATGTTTTAACACATCTGCTGACACCGATATACTACCTCTATCACCCATTAAATCATCGTTCCCTGTTGCATCGTCCTCATTGGAAATAAAAATCGCTACAAATGCCAGTAGCCCAAACAAGGCAAGAAAGCCTAGTCCCCAAGCAAGTAATAGGATCTTTAATCTCATAACCTTCATCAGCGTTCCCTCCTACTTGTATGCACGAAACGTTTGCTAATCTGTTTCTGCTTTGTACGCTTCAAAGGTTTAGAGGGACGCTTGATGACTTGCTGCCTGTTTTTTGGTAGAGAACGTTCTTCATTTAGAGATGGCTGTGCTTTTTTGACAGGTTGTTTAGGCTCATCGGTATGAATCAAATCTTCTTTCCTGTTTAAACGTGATGGCTGTTGTTGTAATGTGGTCTGCTCGTTGTAATCCATTTTGGTGATAGGTCTTGTCTCTCGCGTTTGATAAATAATTGGTTTCTTTGATTTATTCTGATGGAAAGATTCATTGTTCCCCTGTGCAACTGGTCTCTCGTGAATGGCAGTATCACGAGAAGGGGTGCGCTTTTTTTCCAATGCCAGCCGTTTATTTTCAAGGTTTTGACGGTGGTTCGCTTTGCGTGTTACATTTACATGTTGCCTTTTTTCTTTTGCCTGCGCGATGCCTTCTTTAAAATCACGGGCAGGTTTTTTTAGTTGTTCCTTTCCTTGCATAACGGCATATTTGGTATTCGTAGGTAAATCTTGTAGTTGTTCTTTACGGTGCTCTATATTCGCACGGAACTGACTTTTTGCACCAAGCACCTTCCCTGTTACTTGACCGATTTTCTGGCTCAATGAAGTTGGTTTTAGACTATCATTTGTACGTTGCTTATCCTTTGTTGCGGCTGACGTTAGCCGTTGTAATGGTCGGATAGGAAGAGAGGAACCCTTTGTTTGCTTTGACTTGCCAACCATCGCTCCAACTGTTGCACCAGCCGTAGCGCCTGCAAATGTTCGTCCAATTGAGCGTTGTAATCGACGACTACCACTGTTGAACATTCGGTAAGGACGGCGTATGACTTTACGTCCAACATTTTGAGAATCATTACTTTGCAAGTTAAACATGCTCATGATGTCACCAAGTTTCATGTAAATGCCTGCAAATGTCACAATCTGTAAGAAGGCAATCAAGAAAAATGGATAGCTCATCGTTAAACCGTAAAGCATGGATGAGATGCTAAAAGCAGCTGTAATAATCAAGGTGATGCCGGCTCGTAACATAATCACATTAAATAGTTTCATAATCGCCTGTTTTCCCATGTTTTCAAAAGTAGGTATCATGGAAAGTAAAAAACTAATAGGCAGAAACATCGCATAGATAATAAACAGAATTTGTGAGAAAATCATGATCCCTGAGAGAAGAAATACGAAAATCGAAATCCCGATATTAAACAGAAATAAAAAGAAGACCATTCCTAAGCGAGTAGTGGTCTTCGTAATCGTTAAGTTTTTATTGTCATGGTCTTCGATTTCCGCTTTGACGGCATTCTCACGGTCTTTCCCGTTATTTGCATCAGGACTGATGGAGACCAAGGTTTCAACACGGTCTTCACCAATCGTTTCTTTATCCGAATCATCAAACTGTAATAACATCCATGGCTGCTCTACTTGAATGGAAAAGAGGTTATTCCGTATCAGATCAACACTGTCTTTTCCTTGACTATCAGAGTTAGGCATCAAGATTTTGGTTCCTAAGTCTAAACTTGCTTGACTAATATCAGCGGAAAAGTCATTAACTTTCGTGATATACGTTGGAGCATAGGCAATAAAGGAAGCAGACAGAATAAACACCACTAAAAAATTGAGGATCGCACGAATCGCTTTCGTCGTTTCTCGTTTCATTAACCCTGTATACGCCACGTAAATTCCAATTACTAAAATGAAAAGAAGGAGGAAGCCCACATAAAAGCCAGAACTGCTAAAGCCACTTGCGGTAATTCCAGCCAATGTTTGCATGTTTTTCCCGATAGCTTCTGCCGTTTGTGAAATGAAATCGAGTGAATAGGCTTGTTGAATTAAGTAGCCTGTCGCATTAGACAAATACAGGCTAATAATCCAGATAAAATTCGTAATCGTATACAACCCATACATAACCTGCTTTCCGATCCCATCTGTCCAATTCCAAGGTAACCACTCCCAACCTGTATCAATATAAAAATCGAGTTGATAATGTTCGAGAGGATACTTAGAAAAAAGATTGTCTTCAGATACCGTATCATCAACTAATCCAGCTGCTTGTGCAAATGTACCAAGCAAAAGAAGCAACAAAAAAACAGCGGCACTAATGGGTACCACCGTCATGACTATCTTTTTCAATTTTTGTTTGTTCACATCGTCACCTCGTTTCATTCTCCTTGATAGGTGGTCGAGTATCAAAAGCATCGAATAAATCTTCAAAGACAGGATGGACTTGAATAATTCCAACACGCCCATACAAATCTTGAATTAAACATTGACCGTTTTCCAGTTCCCGAAGTCTTCTTTGATTCCCTTCATCTTCTTTATCTACTCCAAAAAATTCAAGTGTCTTTTTTATTTCATTTATATCCCTAGAGCGAAAAGCAAACTTCACACCGATATTATTTTTTAGTTTTTCATCGGTTAGATCATCTGCATTTTGTGTGACGAAGTACACCCCCGCATTCATCGCACGCCCTGCTCGCACTAATTTGTTTGAGAGTGTTTTCCCTTGTGCCACTTGCAAGAATGACCAAGCTTCGTCTAAATCTACTATTTTGAATACACTCCGATCCGAATGGATAAAATCCAATGCAAAGGTAGAAATGACGATGAGCATAGCGACACTAAGTAACTCCATCGTCGTATATTCTTCAAAGCTTGTTTCTGCATCTGGTAACACTAAATCCGCCACTTGAATGATATTTAATTGTTTTTCTAAGCTAATCGAGTTTTTCACGGTTCCATCTGAAAACAGAAGGTGGGCAAAGTCATAGTCGGTAAAACTTTCGATATGGTCAGCGATAGGACCAGCTAATGGATTAGGGTCACTTCTTAGTTCATGAATGACAAGAGTTAAACCACGTTCCTCCTGTTGACTGACGGCTCGAATCGCTCTTCTTAACACAGGAAATTTCTCACCATCACGACTTGATATGCCTGTAAGAAAAGTGAGTATATCAATCGCAAGACTTTCCGAATCCTTTTTCTTTTTCATAATGACATACGGGTCAAGCAATCCTTTATTGTGATCATCACTTGTTAAATTCACAATATTTATTTCATGGGCCATTTCAGGCAATGTCTTTTTCCAGTTTCCTCGTTCTGCCTTTGGGTCAACAATGAGAGCCTGACCACCAAAGAGAACCGCATAATAGACAAGCAGATTATTACTAAAAGATTTCCCGCCACCAAGTGAACCTAAGAAAGCAGAAGCTAACGCATTGGTGACCGAACCTTTTACACCTTGGCTGGCAAGACTTGGATTCAAATAGACATTACGTCCAGTATCCAGGTTATAGCCGATGTATATTCCTTCTGTTTCTCCAAGCATTTGTGTTGCACCAAATCCAAGTCCTGCTAAAAAATCAGAGGTCACGTACTGAATATAGTCATTCATATAACGTTTACTGGCGGGAATAAATTCCCCATGTAAACCGGCCATATCCCCGAATGGGCGAACGAGTTTTACGTTTAAGTCATCGTAAAAATCCTTCACTTCATTACAACGCTGTTTCAGTTCATCTTGGGTAGAAGCAGACACTCGAATGACATAACTTAACTTATACATCGATTCTTTACTCTGATCGAGGACATCTTCCAGTTCATTCACCTGTTCTAAAGCTTCCAACACATTATTACCCGTTTCATTATCAGATTCCCATGCATGATTATCTAAGTCTTTGAGTTCTTTTTTCTTATTCCGCACCGTAGATAAGGCTTTTTTGTTGGTGACTATTTCCACATTCATGGAAGTATCAATCGGAAAATCGAATTGTTGTTGTTGATAATAAAAGATTTCATCCGATGGAAACTCAAGATCACCAACAATGGAATTAATCGTAAAGTAAGCCACATGAGTGGTTTGTTCTTCCTGCTCAATTTTTAAATAACGTTGATTTTCTTTAATCAGACAACGTGTTGGTTTAATGATGTCATAACGTTTGACTAAAGTTTCCTTTTTTAATTTTTTTTGCGGGAGAATATAATCATACTCTTCATAAGCAATTCCCGATTGGCCATGAAGATGTTCAATTAGATAACCAAAGTCATTTTTATTTAAAGGACGTATTTTAAAACGTCTTGAAATTTTGTTTTGTAATAAAGACTCCATTTTAAGGAAACGTCTAATTTCATCATGCGGCATGGAAACAAAATCGCCCATCAGATGATGATTCACATCGCGGACAAAAGAAGAAAGCGAATTTTTAATGGAATTCCCAATTGATTTCATACTGACTTCTTCTTCATTCAGCAACAGCTTAAAACCGATAAAGAAACGATAGTCTACTTGATATTCACCAATCATGGAAACAAGTGCTTCTGTTTGGTCGTCAATGCGTTCATAAGCAACCTCTTGTAATCGTCCTGTCACTAACTCTTTACTTCGTTCCTGCGTTGATCGGATACTACTTGCGGTACTAATCTGTAAAGCATGAATTTTACCGTCTTGATTTTGCGCAATCAACTGACGAAAGTGATCATGTACCTGCATTTTTTCTTCTGGTGAGAGAAAGGAATAGTTATAGGGAAGTAACTCATAGTAGGCAAAACATTCCCCATCATGGTTAAAGACAAGATTATTTTCCATGTATTTAATCGGATAGCGCATGCAATTCACTCCTTACAGCTGTCATGTTTTCATTTACCTTCACACGTTTTAGTTTGACGGGTTTACCTGCATAGATGATTTTGGACCGGAACAAATAAGTCAATACGGACTTGAGAAAGCTATACGGTTTTTTGCCATCAAATGTTTTCTGGCTCATAAACCATGTCAAACCAACTGGTATTCCGACATATTTTAATAACGCCCCATCGATCAAAGAAAGTGGAGGAAGATTTCCTAATAACATGACGACTAAGAGTGAAAGTACAAACCATGACATTTGATTGAATGTTACGGGAAAAGGCAAACGAAAATCATTAATGGCATAAATCACTTTTTCGACTGACCAAATACGGGTATAGCTTTTAAGTTTTTTCATATAAAATCATCCTTTCGTATATAGAAAAGCAGCCTGTACGAGAACAAGCTGCTTTCCACTTACTGCGTATATTCAAATACACCATTTGACGTAATTAGAAAACTACCCTCAATTTCTAGATCACGCCCAAAAGCTTCATAATCAAAATAGTTTTGTAGATTAGCGGGGACTTCCCCCAACATTCCTGTTTCTTCTACCAACACTCTTGCGACATCTGCCATATTCTCACAATCTGGATAATACATAATATCATCTTGGTGTTCCAGTAATTCTTCTACACTATTAAACCAATAGCTTTGCACTTCAGAAAGAGAATCATAAAGCGGTGTACCTTCAATTTCTGCCACCATGGCACATAAACGGTTCACTTCTGAAATGAGCGTATATTCACCGATTTCAAAGGGAAGTTCGTAATCGAATATTGCATATTCTTCATACTCTCCGTTCAAACCGATGCGCTCTTTCACTTGCTCAAAATCAATAGGTGGTGAAAACCATGCACCATTAACTTCCCCTTCATTGTATTTGCCAAGATTCGTTATGAAAACTTGCATTTTCATAAAAACTCACATCCTTTTTTATTAAAAATGGCCATAAAAAAAGCAGCAGCTTATGATCTGCTGACACACAAAATAGACTTGTTAATCCTTACCGCACTACCGTTTGGTTCACCATTTTTTTGCAGAACATAAGAAGACCACTTATCTTCCACAAAAAACGGTACAATTAAGCCCCTATGATTCGATTAAATAGGTTTAACAATACATCTTTCACACCGGCCGCATTAAAGACTAATCCTACTGCAACCAACGCAATAATTAAAAAGCCAATCAGCTTGGAAAACTCCCGTTTAAAGCCTAAATAAATTCCAATCACAACAATAGCCATCAATACTAAGGATTGCGCATTACTAAGAAACCAATTGTACAAATTTTGCCCAAAGTTCATTTGGATTTCTCCCTTCATTCGTTACTCATTCATTATCTGCCAGTGGTTGGATCACTTTCTCGATAGGGATGGTTTGTTGCATGAGTATCTTTTGATGACGTTCGGATAACTCTACCTGTTCCAACATATCCTTGATTACACTGGTTTGATTGAGTTCATCTATTTTTGTCGCCAGTTTCCAAGTAGGGGCAACTTGACGTGCCAGCCATCTTAGTGATTTTTCAAACGTATAAGGTTCAGGCTTTGTTGTTAAAGAAATTTTTCTATTCACGCCTAAATCAATAAATCGTTGCCATTCTTTATTGATTTCCCAACTGCTGCGACGCTTTTTCTCGTCTTTGTCAACAAAACGAATATACCGATTAATAATGGAAAAAGCAGTCCATCCAGCGTCTTCATACATCATTAAATCCACAACCGCATGGTAAGCACGATCATTCTTTAAACGAATTTCAAAACGGTTTTTCACGTCTGTATCTTCGAGTGATGTTCCATGTTTCACGTATTGTTCATAATCCTTTTCATACGCGCAGAAGTACACGTCACTTTTTAAAGAACCAATATATAACGTATTTCCCATGTCAGGCTTGTCTTCACTCTGTACAAGTTCACCAGAACGATAACTTTTGAAACTACGAAAAACAGAGATACATTCTTCATTTCGGCATTTGTTAGTTAAAAACGGAATATCCAATACACCTGTCTTATCGTTTATCGCAAGATCAATTCGCTTAAAAACCCCGCCATCACGAAATACGTCCATAAATAAGTCAAACCATGTCCGTTGCTGGGCTAATAAGAAATTCTCAAATTGTCTGCATCCTTTTCCTTTAAGTTCGAGTAAACAACCTTTATCTTCATCGGGTGAAACCATGACGACTATATCGCCAAAAACGTATTGTTCCATATAGGAGTAAAACGCATAATCTTCATGTAACATGTACTCCATTTTAAGTTTCAAAATATTTTCAATGACAGGCTTCGGATTTGTTGTTAAAAATCGAATCCGAACATAATCAAACAAGATTTCCAGTGGAGCATTTGGATTAAATTGCTCTAAAATATCGAACAAGGTATTTTTTAGTGAATCGGAGGGAATCACTTTTCCTGTTTCAATTTCACTAATATATTGTCTTGAAATGCCAATATGAACAGCCAGTTTATTTTGAGACACACCGTATTCCAATCGTTTTTCTTTTAATTGTTGATACCAGGTTTCTTGATTCATGTGCATTCCTCCAAACTCAAAGAAGATGTCAACTAAAGGTTAAAAGCTGACATCTTCTTCATATGCTCCAAACCGTTGTACCATCAGGTGTTATGGGCTTTTGGAACAGTTTCTTATTGTTTTTCTACCCCCCTGTTAGAAATGGGGGGTTAAAGCGTGGCTGTCGCCACGCAGGCTTAGCCCAGCGCAGCGGCTTTCGCTTCGCACGCCGCAGCACTGGGCAGCCTTTATTGGGCTAGTTTAGCAATTTCGTTTAAAAAATCATGTTCTTTGGGGACAAGTGGTGTATAAAATTCAGAAATGACATTATCTCCTTTATCAACATAGCCACGGCCTTTGATCTGTTTTAGGAAAAACTGTTTTTGCACGTCACTGCCAAACATCATACCGTAACCAAGTTCTGACATTCGACCTAAAGCAACTCGAAAATTGAACTGATCACGAATTCCATCCCCAAGATATTTCGCATCTGGACGTTGACAGGCAAGAATAAGGAAGAATCCTGCTTGTCGTCCTAGCATGACAATCTGTTTCAGTTTCGTTAATACAGCAGTACTTTCTTTAGACGCAAGCATTTCCATAAACGCAACGTATTCGTCAAAAACTAAAAAATGAGGAGCTAAGCCCAAATAAGCATAGTTTTCTCCTGTTTTATACCCCTCCATCTGTTTCATTTCTTCACTTCGAGCAATCATATCTTCATAAAATTGATCAATACTTGCCATCATGTCTTCCTTTTTATAATAGACATCAGGCATGATAGTATTTAGATCGGCTAAATCTGCATTTTTCGGATCTAAAATATATAACTTCGCATTGGTTTTTAACAGTGCTTCAATCAATGTAAGAATGAAATACGTTTTTCCACCACCTGTTCCGCCAGCAATCAACATATGTGGCAGCTTATCATATTCCCAATCCATCGATTTCATGAGCTTTAATCGACCGTTCTGCGCAATGACTTCATCAATTGAAATACGGTTCGCAATCATATCATAGAAAAGGATATATTCAATATAGGAATCGTGTAATTCTTTCGATACTAATTCACAGTACAAGCCACTTTCTAATTTCTTTTCCAAATTTAAAAGTGGCTCTTGATATTTACCAAGAGTTATTTCTACTTGAATATGAATCATCCCTTTTTCATACCGATAATACATCTTTGGAAAATGACTAATTTTTTCCTTCGCCTTACTAGATGGTATATCTTTGAAAAAACTTTCTTTCGTCACTTGTTTTGTTTCATACCACTGATTTTCTAAAATCATTTTGGCAAGCTTTTGTCGATGCACCATCTGTTTTATCTGATTATAACGATACCGATAATAAACAAAAGCACATATTGCTACCATTAACAAACTAATGATTAGTGACGTTAATCCATATATACTTACAAAATGGGTTTGAAATGGATCAAGTTCCCACGTTGTAGAAAGTAAAAATTTTACATGAAAAGGGATAAAGAAAACGAGCCATACACCAAACAGTCCAAAGAAGATAAATTGAAAAAAGAGAGATGCGTCACTCGGTCGGATTCGCTTCCCTCTTCCACAGTAAAATTTCATTATTTTTCTTTGTTAGGTGTGGATTTTTGATTATTAGTGCTTGATGTCGCTGTTTTCCCTTTTAAAATTAAATCATCTGCCTTGATATACCAATCCACATCCGCACCACGAAAAGTTGCATTTGCGACTGTATCTGCGACAGGATCCATGAGTTCTACTTCTGCATTATAATCAAAGTCTTTTAATGGAACTGAAGCAGGGATACTCACTTGAATCATACGACCTTGTTCACGTGACTTTAAATCATACGTGCGTTCCTTAACTTCTGATGATACTGTGCCATCCTCATTTTGAAGAAACACTTCACGACGTAATGACGAAAATTTTAATAAACCAAACGTTTTTTCCTTATCGATGACAATACCTTGTGCTAATCTCATCTCTTTTTCCTCCTTATGCTTTGATCATATCATCTGCATGTAAGATATATTTTGTAAATCCACGATCACCAATTTTATAGCCTTCTGCAGTAATTTTAGCATTGACTAATTTCACTTTTTCTTCATGTTCAAAGAATTTCTCTCCAGCTTCTTGTGGCAAGATTACCTCAATATCATCTGCACGTTGAATATCTGAATACAGATTGTAACTGCGTGATAATGTTGTCATACGCCCATTAATACGACGTTGTTCCACCTTACCTTCACCAGCATATTCTAAATTCCCAAACGTTTTTTCCATATTTGGAATGACATATTTTAGTTCCATTGTGCATTTTCCTTTCTGTAATTTTAATAGTTTGTCTGCGTTGTACTTTTAAACAGTAGGAGACCGTATAGTATACTTCACCATGTTAAATACCCCCAATCTGTTAATATATAAATTATTTGGATCCTTGTGCAAAGATTATAAAAAAATAAAAATAGGATATTGTATAAAAAACAATATCCCATGGATTTCCAATACATATTAAATTTTATTTAGTCTTATGGTAATAGTTCTCACTATATTGATTTTTAAGGTCCTCAATATCAAGATGATACTCATTTAAAAGTTTTAATAATGTTTCATCGCTAATATCTTCTAGATTATATGAATGTAAACTTCGGATAAAACTTTTCACGTTTTGTTTAAGTTTTCTAAGTTTATTTTTTCTTATAATCTTAACTTGATGTGTGAAATTTGCATAATAAGAAAGATCTTTAGTCGGAATAATTAAAAATCTACTTATTTTTTCATTTTCTCCATATTCTTTTTCAAACCATGCACAATGACTGTTCATTTGTCCTGCTTCTTGTTTATTAATTTCACCTCTTGTATCGACAACCTCATTTTTACATTCAAACATAAAATAATGGTTATTTACACCACACCAAAGATTATCTGGACCTTTGCGAATATCCTTATCAGGTCGTTGGCTTATAAAGCCTAAAAGTTCACCAATCTCTTGTAAGGCATCTTCAAATTTATTTGAATCAACCCCAAAGGATAAATTATCAAGATATTCATCTACTGCTAATAGAAGTTCTTCGTAATTTCTATATTTTGTAAGGAATAATTTCACTCTATTTAATCTAGTTTCATTTACATAAGATAACTTATTATAAGTTATTCCATTTTTAGGTTTTAATAGTTGATTGTTAGATTTAAAAGCCGAAATCTGAATCCTATTTGACTTCAATATATCAGTTTTATAATAAAATCTAGCAAGCTGTTGCCTGTACCAAGCTTTTTCAGTATCATCGTCTTGTAATGAATCGATGAATTTTTGCATTTTTTCAGCTGCTTTATCATATTCTCCTTCAAGAAATAACTTTTCAATATCTTTTTCGGACAGTAATTTATCATATAATGAACTTTCATCATCATCATAAGATAAAGTGTCCATTTCTGAAACATAATATTCTTTCCATCCCTCATCTCTTGTTATGCTTTGTTTGATTAAAGACATTACAATATCTAATGGGTCATCAGAATCTTTTTCTTCTAAATCTTCTTTCCCCATATCAGCTATTGAAAGACCTATTTCTATTTGCCTTTGTGTTTGAGCCGAAAAAAACTTATTAGTGGATTTACTTCTAATGAATCTAACGATATCTGAACCAGTTATAATAATAGCACAAAAATCTTTTTCCCCTCGCACTCCTCTTCCCAATCCTTGCTCTACCTTTTGCGCAATTTTTTTATTAATTATTTCACTTGAAGCTCTACATTGCTCCTCATACCGATCTGATAGACTATCAAAAAAGGGCAAAGAATCAATTATTAAAATTCTACAGGATTCATCGGGTAAATCAATACCGTCGTATCTATTATTAATAACTAATACTTCTCCAAACTCATTATTTTTTAATTTATCTAATTCCTCGAAAATATTGTTTTGATTAGAAACAGTTGCACCCAGCTTTTGGTAATGTTGAGCTCTTTTAGTGCTTGGGACTAAGGCAACTATACCTAATTTTGCAGGCTTTAATTTTGCAAATTTGGTTACAATTAAATCCCTGTCACACGCTTCGTTTATAAGGGAAGGTAAAATAAGCATCTTTTCGCCAGACCATTTTTGTTCACTATAAATTAAAGGTTTTTTTACCGCATCTACATCAAAATCGAGTCCTTTAATAAAAAACGAATCATCTTGAGTTGTTGCAGACATTAAAATACGCTTATTAGCATTAGCAAAAGTTGGGAAACTATTTACATTTGGAGAATAAGGTGAAATTTCAATTTTATCTCCTGTAATATAACAATTGTAATTCTCAATAGAGTCTTTTAAAAGAGGCCATGAGAACTTAATCTGATTATTATCATTGTTTTTTGATAGAATGGTTAAAATTTCAGTCTTTTTATCGTACCAAGTCCAATAAGGGACTGTTAACAAAGTGTCGTAACTACCATTTTGAACATCTAAAAAGCTTCCTTCACCTTGTTCTCTTAAATCCTCTTCAAATAATGATAATATAGTATTATATAAGGATTCATTTTTTGTTTTTTCAATAGTAATAGAAAAAGCATCTTTTATAATGTCAATGCATGCATGAGAATCATCTAAAACAATTGTACCAACCTTTTGATATCTGTTTCCCATACCAAAAACTGATAATCCATTGAAAATTTTATGTGCATGGGTTATTAATATTTTATCTCCCGATAAGTAATCATCGGGAATTCCACCATCATCACTAAACACACAGTAATTTATCCCAAATTTTTCGGCTTCATCACATACTTGTTGAACTAGATATTTATTTGGACAAACATAAATACATGGTCCATCATTGGAATTCAATACAGACTGTAATATTAATAAACCAACCAATGTTTTACCTTCACCTGTATGCAATTTTACAATTAAATCTTTGTCATTTTTACGGGAATTAAACCAAGTGTCCAAGATTTCCTTTTGGGCAGGTCTTAATGGACCAGTTACACTCTTCCGATCAATTGTTTCATAAATATCAATAGGATTCACTTTTTTTACTATTTGTTTCTTTTTCAATCTTTTTCTAAAGTCTACCATTTAAATTATTCCCCCCTTATATATACTATAACTACCCGTGATACCCCTATGATATCTATTAAGATCGTTTATATCAATAATGTTTCATCGTAATAGTTGCAATACTTATTCGGAACAAATCATAGCAACTATCATTTATTTTTTCAAAAATACAATTGTAGGACGTCTAAAAAAACAAACATATTTTATACTTTACTCTAAACACACTAACGAATAAAAAAAGCATGACAGATAAAATTTGTCACACGTTAATTTGGTTATATCTCTAAAACTCCCGCAATACCAGCCATAATATATTCCGCACATGGTACAGCAATCGCATTTCCAATTGCTTTGTATCTAGCATAATCACTTATAGCTTCGTCTTTATATCCAAGGGCTGTCCATCCCTCTGGTAATCCCATCAAACGTTCACATTCTAATGGCGTAAGTTGACGAATAAATCCTTCTTTTTCTTCTCCTTCGTACCAAAATGAAAAATAATTTACGGATCCTGCGAGTAAAGTGGGAAAAGGATCTCCAGTTCTTCCGAAACTGCCGTGAAACCCTTTTTCGTTTCTTTCCTTTGCCGTACTTCGCATACGTCTTTCTTGAAAGGGACGGATGATGGGTATTTTCCCCCTTGCTTTTTGAGTAGATATTCTACTGGTAATGGCGGAGGATTGCCTGCTCTCTCCGCAAGACGTAAAAACCGATTGCAAATCGCGGGCTTTAAATAATATTTCTGTGGCACGTATTTCTCCAAAATCTGCCACGAGGAAGATACGTCTTCTTCTTTGAGCAAGTGTGGGCTTTCCCCAATATTGGGCATCCAACATTCGCCAAGCGACGTCAACATTATTCCCTCGGACCATTCCAGCATTTGCCCAGACTCCAGAAGTAGGCATTGGAATTTCGGTATTTGTGAACGATTCAAGCACGGCCTTAAAATCCAGCCTGTTATTTGATGAAAAAGCTCCCATGACGTTTTCCCAAACAGCGATAACTGGATATGTTCCATTCGTTGCACACCTCATTTCATCAATAATTCGTATTGCATGATAAAATAAACTAGATTGACTTCCTGTAAGACCTTCTCGTTTACCAATATTGGATAAGTTCTGACAAGGGGAACCAAATGTAATGATATGAACAGGTGGTATTTCTCCACCTTTTACTTTTGTAATATTTCCTAAATGATGGATTTTAGGAAAATGTCGCTTCGTAATAGATATGGGAGCTTTTTCAATTTCACTTGCCCATATTGGTCGAATCCCGTAATGAGAAGCGGCTAATGGAAATACACCAATACCATCAAATAAACTTCCCAATGTTAAATCTGTCATTTTAATCAACTCCCTGTAAAAACAAAAGAGACACTTCAGAATTAAGAAGTGTCTCTTTTAAATACTTTTAGAAATTCTAAATATATTAAATTTTAATTCAAAATATCCACCATCAACTTTTGTGTTAGTGTGGTAAATTCATCTACATATTCTTTTTGAAGAATTTTGCTAGGCATGTGATAACTATAATCAATATGGTTTATTTCTGAAACATCATTATATTTTCCTATTTCCTCCTTTTTCAATGTCGTTGTAAATATTACTTGATTATCTAGCTGATTAAATAAATCAATAACAATTTGTTCCCTATCTGTTGATAAGTCTTCTGCTCGAAAAGAATCAATA
Organism: Cytobacillus purgationiresistens; assembly: GCF_030813235.1. GTDB lineage: Bacteria > Bacillota > Bacilli > Bacillales > Cytobacillaceae > Cytobacillus > Cytobacillus purgationiresistens. Next base: position 14,569 of record NZ_JAUSUB010000042.1, read on the forward strand.
ATAATAGGATAGGGATGTTTCAGAACTTTAACAAGAGCATAAACTTTAGCTAAATGAAATTCAGTAGCTTCACTTCCAGAGAAAACTTCGCTTTTCTTAGTAAATATGTCATCAAAAATCAAATTCCCATTTGGATCAATTTGTTTATATATATCATTCATTACCTTTAATATATCTTCCATGAGTGAATTTTGTTTATCAGCAGTTTCTTTACCATTCGATTCACTTTCTTTAATAGAAGAGCTTATTTTAGAAATTTGATTTTCTAAGGATTCTAACTCTAATTCAATTTTATTAATGTCAATTGTATCTTCCTTATAAAGGATAATCGATTCTAAAGTTATATCTTCATCAGATAATAGTTCTTGAAGTTGTTGTTGATAAATATTTATTTCACTAGTTTGTTTTTCTAGTTCTTCAGTGTATGAATTTATCTTCTCAGTGATAGATTCAATAATTTGGTTTCTAACCTCTACAGTTGAAACATCAAAAGTAAAACTTCTTTTAATACTAGAAGAGTATCCAATATGAGTAGAGTGACAATCTAAACACTGTAATTCACCCGTAGATATTGTTCTATTCAAAGAATTAAGTTCTTTTAAAGTGTTTTCATATTTTATACGACGATTTAATGTTCGATTCCTGTCATTTTTTAAATCCACTAATTTTTCTTTTACATTTTCAATCTGTTTTATTTTATCATTAAAGGCTACTCTATCACTATGTTTACTTATATAAGTGATAGACTTCTCCTTTGAATTTAAAATTTTATTTTTTTTCAAAAGAACCTTTTTTTCTTCTTTCAATCTTTTTAATTTTGCTTTTTCAAGTGAAATTTCCTCCGTACTTAGTGTTTTTTCTCCTAGACCAGCAAATGAATAGATGACGTTGTAAAAATCCTTTTTTTTATAAAACCCTTTATTTGAAATATTCGAAGAATCTTTTTTATCTTGACCAACAAAGAAAATTTGATTAAATAGATCAGGATCTACAATTCTTGGAACTCCACTTTTTATAATTTCAGGAAATGGAGATATATTTTTTGTCCAGTATCTTTTTAGTTCAGAAACATTATCAAATATTAATATTGATTTTCCTACATACAATACAAAAGTATCCTTTTTTCTTGAGATAGTGTATGTAGTCCTATCGAACTCAAACTCAATAATATAATAATATTCTTCAAATTTGAAAGATGATGGAAAAACTGGTTCGCTCCCAAGACAGTACATCAAGGATTGTATCATAATAGTTTTTCCTTTGTTATTGTCATCACTTGAAATAACATTTAGTTCTTCAGTTAATCTATTTTCTATATATGCTTCATGTGAATTTCCTACAGCAATCTTTTTAATTATCATTTTGTAAACCCTCTTTTACGGTTGCAATAAAGTATTTTAAAGACAAGACATCAAAATCAGGACAGTTTTGTTTTGTATTTCTATCTATTAAATTAAATATTTCTTCCACACTTTTATTTGGATAATCAAGTATTTTGTTATATGTTTCATTAAACAATATCCAAAATTCTTCGGCACAATTTTTATTAAAAAGAGCCCTCGAGAATGCTATTTTGCATTCCTCCAATGCATCTTTCCTTGATTCAGGAGGAAAGGAACTGTAGATATCAATAAAAGGAACAGGACATGCTTTTTCAAATGGATTTTTATTAATTAATCTTCCTATTACAAGTGTTTTTATTTCTCCACTTGTTAAGTGTCGATAGTAGTATAAAGACTGGTCAATAGAAGTTATAGTAATACTTTCTACTGGGTCCGTGTTTTTCTTATCCGTTTGAATTTTGCGAATCTCATTAAAAATTGCTGTTAGCTCATCATTTTTTGGTATTAAAGCGATATGGTCTTTAATGATAGATTTTACGTAATCACTAGGTTCTTTATCATCAATTACGAAAAGAACGTTCCTTAAAAATTCATCTATTTTATTATCAATAATATCAGACGGATTAATATAAGTTTTTGATTGAGCTTCTTCAACTAATCCTTCTTTTAATTTTTTCAGTGAATTCTTTTGAATGTTATCTATTTTAAAAATATTTTTTATTGAATCAACACGAACCGTAGGTGATACTCCCCCAACAAATAAGATATAACTATCAAATTTAAAATTACTAACGAAGTTTTTATATAATGTGACAAGTTCTCTTCCCAGTGCTTTTGGAGAGTTATTTTTTGATCCTTTAGATTGAATATCCCAAAGTCTACCTCCCATTCGATCCATTCCTGTTAAATCATTAAAAAAATCTACAACAAAATAATGAATTTCATCACTGTTTTCATGGAAATTCATTAAATAAAGCAAAGCTTTTGTTTCTGAATCTGCTGCGGATTTTCTTAATTTTTCCGAGGAGGAGACTGTATAGACCATATTATTTTCCCTTTCTAGCAATAGTTTTAATTTCATTGTATATTAAAGGTAAGAAACAATCTAATCTTTTAACTCAAATTATTCACAGAATAATAGATTAAGCATTATTCGTGATGTTTTCTATTCTAATAATTGACAATCAACATACCTATCTTTAGGAGGAACTTTTAATGAAATTTAAACTAACTGTTTCAATATGATTTACTGGTATTTTTCTGTTAAGAATATTGAAACCAGAATTAAATATTGATTCGATTTCGGTAATGCTAATTGTATTAGCGTTAGTGCCTTGGTTTATTCAATACATAAAATCTTTAGAAATAAATGGTCTTGGTAAAGTTGAGTTAATTACAGAGGACCAAAAACAAGCAATCCAGAAAAACGCCGATGAAGCAGGGATTTTTACTGGTACTAAAGAGAACAAAATAAGTAGTAATTATACATTTTATAATTTAAGATATGAAGATCCAAAACTTGCTCTTGCAGGTTTAAGAATTGAGTTAGAAAAAACTTTGATTAAATTAGTTGAAAAGAACTCTCTCGATGGTCAACGACTTGGTCTAAATAAAATGACTAACATTTTATCAAAAAACAATATCATTACTAGCAGTGAAAGTTCATTGATATATGATATTTCAGGTATTTTAAATCGTGCCGTTCACAGCCAATTGGGTGAGTATAACAGTGAAACTTTTGACTGGGTTTTTGATGTGGGAGTGAAACTGTTAGACTCACTTGGAAAAAAGTTAAGTGAATAGGCAAATAAAAAGACGTTCAAAGATTTGAACGCCCTATTCTGATTAGGTGCAATTGTACTTTTTTTACCTTACAACCACCGTTAAAAATAGTATCACCAATTCTTAATTAGTGATTTTTATATTTATTCTATTGTGTTCCCACACCCCAGATCAATTACCACCGAAACGGTAATGTGGTTTTTCAGTACTTTATTCCTCGTTTTCTCACCTTCTCCCACAAACACAAAATGCTTGTGAAAGTGTTTAAAACTAAGGATTTCTATATAGTTTCTCTTTGTAGCAACGATACACACTCCACATGCATCGTCTGCGGAAACATATCCACCGGCTGCACTTCAAGCGTTGTATATCCTCCATCCTCCAGTACGCGCAAATCCCTCGCCAAAGTCCCCGGATTACAAGAAACATAAACAACCTTCTTAGGCTTCATAGCAATAATCGTCTGCAACAAAGCTTCGTCACAGCCCTTACGAGGCGGATCAACTACCAGCACATCAGCAGCATTCCCTTCCTCATACCAATTAGGAATCACTTCTTCCGCTTTTCCAACCGCAAATTCCGCATTACTAATTCCGTTCAACTCAGCATTACGCTTTGCATCCTCAATCGCCTCGGGCACAATTTCCACTCCAAAAACCTTCTTAGCCTTTTGTGCTAAAAACAGAGAAATCGTCCCAATCCCGCAATAAGCATCAATTACACTTTCCTCTCCGGTCAAATCAGCATATTCCAGTGCCTTTTCATACAAGACCTTCGTCTGGTCAGGGTTCACCTGATAAAAAGAACGAGCGGAGATGGCAAATTTGATGTCTCCGATATTGTCGTAGATGACTTCTTCTCCCCAAAGGACGCGGGTTTCGTCGCCCATAATCACATTGGTTTTCTTCGTGTTGACGTTTTGCACAATCGATTTTACTCCGTCAATGCTTTCGGCGATTTCTTCAATGATCTTGTTTTTATTCGAGAGGTCGTTTGTTCTTGTGACGAGCACGATCATGACTTCTCCTGTTACTAGGCCGTAGCGGGCCATGATGTGGCGGAGCTCGCCTTTGTGTCGGCCTTCGTCGTAGGCGCGGACGCCGTGGCGGCTGCAAATTTCTTTGACCCTTTGGATGACTTCATCGTTTTTTTCCTGCTGGATGAGGCAGGCTTTCATGTCGATGATTTGGTGGGTTCTTTGCTGGTAGAAGCCGCCGATGAGGCCGCCTTCTTGCTCGCCGATTGGGACCTGTGATTTGTTGCGGTAGCGCCATGGATCCTGCATGCCGAGTGTTGGGTGCACCTTTACATCCTCAAGCTTGCCGATTCGGGTTAGGACGTCGCGCACCTGCTTTTCTTTTGCTAGGAGCTGGCCTTCATAGCTGAGGTGCTGGAGCTGACAGCCGCCGCATTCTTTGTAGATTGGGCATAGTGGTTTGACGCGGTAGGGACTCTCTTCATAGGTTTCAATGAGACGTCCGAATCCGTAGCCTTTGTTGGCTTTGATGACTTTGACCTTTGCCTTTTCTCCTGGGAGGGCATTCGGGACAAATAAGGGATAGCCGTCGACTTTGGCAACGCCAGCGCCCTCGTGGGTTAGGTCTTCGAATTCTACATCTATATAATCGTTTTTAGTTACGGGTAATGTTCTGCTCATTTTTTTCTTCCTTTACTGGTGGATTCCGTCCGTTATGCTAGCAAGATTGTATCATAAATTGGATGAGAATACGAAAAGCGGATTTTTTTGAAAATATACGTTTGTGGACAAATAAAAAAGTGCACACTATTGTGCGCACTTTGATTTAATCTCTTTGCAAATCTGCAGGCATGTCCTCTTTGCGGATTTTATCAAGCGGTACGAAGACCTCGAGATGTCTGTATAGGTTGACAAATTCTGCCGGCAGGATGCCGCCGAATTCTCCGTCGAGGTTGAGCTGGACTTTTTCCTTTGAATGGACCTTTACGCGGTTTGCTTTCGTGTAGATGACGTGCGGGTCATTTAAGTGCTCTCCTCGCAGGGCAAGTGTCACGATTCTAATGAACTCTGCTAGGTTGGTTTTCTTCAATATTAATAAGGTAAACATGCCGTCATTGATCGATGCGTCCGGTGCGAGCTTTTCAAAGCCGCCGACGGAGTTAGTTAAGCCTACCAGGAAAAGCAGGACCTCGCCATCAAAGACTTTGCCGTCAAATTCGATGCTGACTTCCGTTGATTTGATGGAAGGCAGCATTTCAATGCCTTTTAAATAGTAGGCGAGCTGGCCGATCATCGTTTTCAGCTTGCTTGGCACTTCGTAGGTGAGCTCGGTCATGCGGCCGCCGCCTGCGATATTTATAAAATATTTATCATTCATACGTCCGATATCTACTGGAATTGTGTCTCCCTTGGCAATGATATCAGCTGCTACCTCTATATCTCTTGGAATATGGAGCGCTCGGGCAAAATCATTGGTCGTTCCAGTTGGAATGACTCCAAGCTTCGGTCGATACGGCTGCTCTGCTATTCCGTTCACGACTTCGTTTATTGTTCCATCTCCACCTGCAGCGACAACGAGATCAAAGCGACTGTCGACCGCTTTGCGGGCAGCCTCTGTTGCGTCTCCTTCGCCTGTCGTAGCATGGCAAGATGTTTCATAGCCAGCACGTTCAAGCTTTTGCAGCACTTCCGCCAAATGCTTCTTAAATATCTCCCGGCCGGAAGTAGGATTATAAATAATTCTTGCTCTCTTCATTACCCATCATCCTAATAGTAAAATTAAAATAATCTAAGATTGTCCCATCTTTTTACATCATAGCCGATTGCTGTATATATAGCAATTTTGTTACTATCCTATTCTATTCAATTCAGTGTGGGAAGACAAGTTAAATTTACTGGCATTCCAGGAAACTGGAGACGCCAATTTTCTAAATGCCCAACAGTGCACCGAAGAGTCCAAACGAGAGACTGATAACCATCAATATAATTGCAATCGTCCAGGCAACCACCTTGGAAAGCTTGCCAATGCGCTGCAGTCCAATGGCTCCCAGGATAATTTGCCAAATGATGAATGCTTGGCTTACGAAATATTGATAAATGATCAATAGCGTAATCGCCACCAGTTTTCCGCTCATTCCCGTTTCTTTAAATACGAAGGCATAGATGCTCATCCCAATAACAAAACCAAGCGCTCCTATGAACAGAATATGTGCATTCATAGAAAATAATTGTTTGAACGTCACTTCCGTTCCAATGACCTTAGTAATGATTAAATGAATAGCACTAAGAATGAGTATGATAACGGTCGGGATAAATAAACCAGTGCCCACGATAATCGTGCGAATCAGCCAGAGTACAATCATCCACTCTTCCATAGCATCCATATTAATCCAAATAAGCAGCTTCTCAATCAGCGTCGAAACAAAAAACATGCCCACGCTAAACATTAAACTGGTTATGATTAACGGTACCCAGACTGTCGGATTCTGCTTGATTCGATCGAATTGTTTATTAGGACTCCATATCATCCCCCACAAACTTGGCCTTTCCAATTGATTCTCCTTTTCAGAATCCATCTAATCTCGCTCCCTTTCAGATGATAGCAGTATAGAAAGTGTAAAATTTTGATATATGCTAGTTGATAACAATCATTTCTATGTCTCGATAAATCAATGATATTAATGAAACTTTAGGCTAATCTTTTATAGATTGAACCAACTAAGAAGTGATAAAATTTGATTTAGTAGATGCAGAACCTATTACAGATAAAAGCAAAGATTGCTATAATGCTGTAGATCTATAAAATGAGAAATTGCTGACCTCAAACAGATCAAGAAATGAGCAAACTGAATGAATCAGTGAATTTTATTACTTAACACCTGAATAGAATAAAATAAAGAATGGCAAATGATCCTGTTTCTGTTATTGGTTTTATGTGAACTTAAGGAGTAGTGATTGAATGAAAATCCCCAAGTTTCTGTTTCCTTATATTTTTATTTTATTTCTTATCTCTGGTTGCTCAGAACGAACAGTTGAATTTAATGAGTTATACGATGGTGATTTAAGCAAAATAGAAAAGATTACTATTGTTGACGGATCATCGGGATATAGCATAATAATAAATTCCAAAGATGACATATCAGCATTAATAGATGAGCCTAACAGTGCAACCTATACCCTTACTAATATAGATAAAGATGAGATAAATGGAACATTATTTGGAGTGGCCTTCTATGAAAAAGCAAATCATACAGACCCTGTATTTACAATGACAACAAATGTAACTGATCATAAGGTATTTGAATCCAACGCCGACCTTGCAACTATATTTAGTTAGTATTATGAAAAAGGACAAGAAAATAATTAATTCACTCTCGGATAATCCTTTATCCGATCAAATTGCACAATCGGTCTTGTAATTATTTCTAGTAAACTCGGCTTCTTCTCTATGTTACTATCCATCTCGCAATTTCTCCTCCGTATTAACAGTAATAAAAATTCGAAAAAGAAGTGTGAGCATCATCCCCACACTTCCCTTCAACTATTCATAACGCAACGCTTCAATCGGATCAAGCTTCGAGGCCTTGCTTGCCGGCAATATCCCAAATACGACTCCTATCAGCATAGAGAACAGCATACCGCCTAATACGACCTGCCAAGAAATTAATGATGGCCAGCCGGCAAAGATGGAAATGAGCGAGGTCACACCCCAGCCCATCAGGATGCCTGCGATCCCACCGATCAGGGTTAATGTAACAGACTCGATGAGAAATTGTGTGAGCACTTGGGATCTAGTTGCGCCAAGCGCCTTCCTGATACCAATTTCTCTCGTTCTTTCTGTCACTGAGACGAGCATGATGTTCATGACGCCTATCCCTCCAACGAATAGAGAGATTCCAGCGATGCTGCTAATAATGAGGGTCATGATCTTCGTTATTTGACCAATTCCTGCCGCGATTTCTTCCATATTAATAACCTGGTAGGACTCCTCGGTATTATGCCTCTGATTCATGAGGCCGGCGGCTTTCTTGCCGACTACCTGAAGCTGATCGGCAGAATCTGCCTGCAGGGTCACTTGTGAAATCTTGCTGCTGCCATAGATAGTTAGCCATGTTTCACTTGGAATATAAACCTCTAGTGAACCAAATGAGAAGATCCCCGTCGGCTTATCCAGCACGCCTATGATTTCAACAGGCTGGTAGCCAATTCTGATGATTTCACCAATTGCCGATTTTTCCGGGAATAGCTCTTCCTGAAGAGAGAAACTGACGACTGCCACCCTGCGTCCGCCAAGAAAATCAGCAGAGGAAAAGGATCTGCCTGTTTCTGTATCGAGGCTATTCAATTCAAAATAGGCTGAGTTAATTCCCATTATAGTGCTGTCAGCTTTTTCTTCTAAATAGCCGACTTGGCCAAATTCCATGCTGGAAGCGACGACTCTTTTAATTTCAGGGATTTGTTCGATGGCGCGAATATCCTCTTGTGAGAAAGCTGATTCATTAAAAACATTCGGATTTGCCATGATTTCTTCCTCTGACGGCTGATAGAATAACTCCACCGTGTTGCCCGGCCCTGTGAGCTGAGACTTCAGCATGGCTTCTCCGCCTTGTCCAATCGCTACAACAATAATGACAGAGCCGACACCAATAATGATGCCAATCATCGTCAGAATTGATCTCATTTTATGCGCCCTTATCGAGCTTAAAGCCATTTTCAAGCTTTCAATAAAACTCATATGGATTGCCCCCTGTCACCATGGGCAGAGGATACGATGATGCCATCTCTGACAAAGATCGTTTTTCGTGCATATTCAGCAATTTCCGGTTCGTGGGTAACGATGATAATCGTTGCCCCTTCTTTATTCAGCTGGAGAAATAGCTCCATGATGGTCTCGCTTGTTTTCGTATCAAGGGCACCGGTTGGTTCGTCCGCTAATATCAGCTTCGGTTCGTTGACAATCGCACGGGCAATGGCTACACGCTGCTTCTGGCCACCAGACAGGGCATTGGGCAGCTGATCCATGCGATCTTCTAATCCAACCTTAATTAAAGCTCTCCTTGCCCTTTCAATTCGCTCTTTCTTAGGAACGCCGCTGTAAATCATCGGCAGCTCCACGTTTTTAAGAGCGGTTAATCTGGGCAGTAAATGAAACTGCTGAAATACAAAGCCAATCGACTGATTTCTTACACGGGCAAGGTCGATATCCTTATATTGAGAGATATCCTCTCCAGATAATTTATATGTACCGCTCGTCGGCTGATCGAGACAGCCAATCAGATTCATTAGCGTCGATTTCCCTGACCCGGAAGGACCCATAATAGCAATGGACTCCCCCTGTTCAATGGTCAAATCGATATTTTTCAGAATATCGACCATTTCCTTACCAATTTGATAGGATTTAGTGATTTGCTTCAGCTCAATCATTTTGCATTCACTTCCATACCATCCTGAAGTGAATCAGATGGATTGGCTATTACTTGATCACCCTCAGCTAGTCCGCTTAGAACCTCCATCTTACTTCCTGATGCAATGCCGATTTCAACTTCATGCTTCACACTTTTTCCATCCTTTAAAAGGAAAACATAGCTGGCAGCGTCATCAGTTAATACTGCTTCTGCAGGAATCGTCAACGCTGATTTACGGCTTGTTTCAATTTCCACAATCAATTGAAACCCTGGCTTTAAGCTAGAAATATCATCTTTAATATCAACGAGGATGCCGTATTGAGCTGCACGCAATTCACCAGGATTGACCGGCTGGCTTTCATCTGGCGTAAAGCTGATTTGGCTGACCTCACCCTTCCATTCCTTATCAGGAAGGACATCGGATTTCAATACAGCCGTCATACCTTTTTCAACCTTTAACGTGTCATACTCAGATAAAGTACCTCTAGCGACCTTTTCATCAAGATTCCCAATATGGATGATAGGCGCTTGCTGTGCTAATGGATCAGACGACTTCATCTCATTGATTTGCAGCACTTTGCCATTCATAGTGCTCTTTACCGCTAATTGTTCCATGCGCTGCTCAATTTCCTTTTTCTCCAGAAGCAATTGATGGACATCAAGATTAGCCATCCTCTTATCCATTGTGAGTTGATCTCTTTCAGGGTCGATCTGCTTCTTCGCTTCTTTCTTGCCTATTTGCTTGCGGAGATCCTCTTCCTGCTCCTGCAAATTGGTCAAGCTCTTTTCTACTTGGTTGATTCTTAAGTAGCCAGATTCTATCTGCAGATTGATTCTTTCAAGTTCCATGGCAACGCTTTTTTCATTGTACTTTGCTAATATGGTCCCTTCCTCAACTGCTTCACCTTCTTCAACCAGCACTTCTTCTATTTCTCCTTGTTCCATGCTTGTGAAGATTTTCTGCTCATTTTTCAATGACAAAGTCCCAGGAATCATTAAATAGTCCGTGATTTCCTCTTTTTCAGGTTGAACAACAGTTACAGAAGGGCCTTTGGCAAATGCCTGGCGATAGACGCTGACACCTGCCATTACCAGAATAAGTAATCCGACACCTACTGCGACCCAAACTTTTTTATTCATTCATTTACTCCATCACATCGCTGGTGCGGCTAACGCACTTAATAATGCAAGGCCGATTCCAACCAAGAAAAATACGATGGCAATGATCCATGCTACAGTTTTCGATAGACCAGCAACTCGGTTTAAACCAATCGCTATTAAAATGGTCTGCCAAATTGAAAAGACTTCTATGTGATTCAAAATGCTAGATGGCCCGGCATTTAACAACCCTGCCAAGCTTGTAATAAATACATCCGAGTTCCCCCCAATTAATGCCGCAAATCCTGAATTAATGACTAGACCAAGAGCTCCGATGATCAATATATATGTATTCATCGAGAATAACTGTCTAAATGTCACATCGGAACTAGCAATCTTACAAATTAACAAATAAATGGCGCTGGAAATGAGTACTGTGATAATTGGTGTAATAATACCAGTAATAGCCATTGTAATTCTTGCGAAGCCTAACACTAGTAAGGTTTCTTCTTCACTAAGGTCACCTAATTCAAAAAAACTCGCGTCCATTGTAAAAGCCATTAGTATCATTCCAAAAGAAAAAAGCAAACTAACTAATAATAGCGGTACCCATATTTTCGGATTTTGCTTGATTCGATCAAATTGTTCAGTAGGACTCCAAATCATCCCTAATAAACTTGGTTTTGCTGGCTTACTGCTTATTTCGTTTTCCATATACTTAACTCTCCTATTCATGTTTGATAGTTAAATATACGTGGGCAGTTGGGAAAAGTTTCATAAAAAGGGTAAATTATATTTATGAAAGACAATAATCTTAATTTCAAAGTGATTGCAACCTTCTTTGAAACGAAATGATGACAGAATAAATGCAACATCCTTTCCCCGAAAGTAAAAAAAGCCGATCTTCTTTAAGATGGGCTCCACCATATAATTCTCGTCTTTATATCCATTTTGTAAATGGAGGAATGCTTTGCGGAAATTCAAACAGATTGAATGGATCATATGCCTTTTTCACCGCTCGAAGACGGTTGAGATTCTCTCCATAGTACGCCGTTGGCCAATCTCTAATGAGCCGATCGGACCAATTTACATAGTCGCCGGTGGTGTGCCTTGATAAGGCACGCCTCAATTCCTCTATCCAGCGGATGTTTCGTCGTTCTTCTGCTGGATTGTCCCATGTAGCTAGATATTCCTGGGCGATGATCGTATCCCTATAATAGAAAGCTGTTTCAGTTGGACCAATCCGGCCTGCTGCTCCTCCAAGAGACTGATGCCATATGCCGGATTTTTCATTTGGCGCGTTTTCTAGAAATTGTTTCATTGTTAAGATGGCGTTGGATGAAAAAGGCTTATCTAGGAAAGAGCCTGATCTTTTACGGTATGCGGCCTGGTTTCCGCTTGGGTCGTCAAAGAAGCGAACAGCTTGGATATACGGCACTTCTTTTATCAATACTTTTACGGGTGAACCAGTGTCTGTTAGTGGCCGAAGTAGTGCCTTTAACTTGGTTGACGGTCCGACAAATTCACCTTGAGCGATGATTTGATTGGCTTCTTTTGCTTTTAATTCAATTTCTGAAGTGAGGCGGTCACTTGTATTCGGCGCCCACTTCTGCCATGCGTCGAAAGCTGCTTCGAAATCATCCCATCTCCATATGATAGAGAATACCGAAACTTTAGAAATGGGATGGACCTTGAATGTAAGGGACGTGACAATCCCAAAGTTCCCTCCGCCCCCTCCACAGCAAGCCCAAAATAGCTCACTATTATGATTTTTATTTGCCTTAACCAATTTCGCATCACTATGACCTTCCGCAATGACCATCTCAACCTCAAGCAGGTTGTCACAGGTTAGTCCAAACCATCGTGATAACATCCCAATTCCCCCGCCGAGCGTAAGTCCGACTAGACCTACACTGCTCTCCGTTCCTCCGGGGATCGTCGTGCCGTCTTTCCATAATTCGTTATATACTTGCCCTAAATTAGCTCCTGCTTCTATTTTCGCTGTCATGCCTTTACGGTTGACAGTTATTTCATGCATCTCGCTGACATCAATAATCAGACCGCCATTTACAAGCGAGAAATTCTCATAGCTGTGCCGACCGCTCCTCACTCGGAATGGAATGCGGTTCTCTCTCACCCACTTTAATGCATTTAACACCTCACCTGTATTCTGACAAAATACAATGATTCTTGGGAACTTGGGGACGCTTAAATTATTATTTATTCTGCGATTAGAACATATATTCCGAGTTTTTCTCCTGAATCATGTTCCAATATCGCGATTAGAACATATATTGCAGGTTTTTCACCTGAATCACTAATATCGCGATTAGAACATAAATTACAGGTTTTTTTCCTGAATCATGTTCCAATGTCGCGATTAGAACATATATTGCAGGCTTTTCACCTGAATCATGTTCCAATGTCGCGATTAGAACATAAATTACAGGTTTTTTACCTGAATCATGTTCTGCTCATAATCTGCATCATCAGGCGTAACAATTCGCCCGGTAAGCTCTGTCTTTTCAAAAGATAACCCCTTTCTCTGATGTTGTACAAGGATTGTTATATGCTATGAAAAACTTTGGAAAAAGGACACAGTGGAATGGTCGAAAGAATAGGCGAACATTCCGCAACAAAAAAAGCCCTAATCCATAGGATCAAGGCTCCCTAAATCAATGCACTGTCTTTAAACTTACTTCCGAGCTGTTTGTTACGTGAATTTGATGCTTACCGTCGCCATTTTTAAAAATGGCTTCCTCTATACCTGTATTTGGTTCTTCATAATATCCATCATCGTCGACAGCTTCCGTTTTTTGCTTCTTCTTAATCTGCCAGCCGTCTTGATTTCCTTCGATATAATCAATGTTTGCTGCCACAATTTTTACATTGCTATTTGCTTCTAATTGAATGTTCGTGTTTGAACTCTTATCAATGGACCAGTCGCTCATTAACTCGCGCGGTTTTAATGTAATGGCATTATGATTGCCAATGACTTCGAGCTTAACATCCTGCGGTATGAGAACGACTGCAGACATCATTCCATAGTAATCAAACATTCCAGTCGCTTCATTTGGCAGACCTTTTAGGGTCACATATAGTGTATCACCCTTCACATTCGTGTTCACATAATCCTCGGGTGCTGTGATGAGCTTCTCATTTTTCGCCGTTGCTGCTCTATAGGTTCCAAATAATGAGACCTCGCTTGCATTGGTTCCTTCTATCGTTAACGGGTTATTTCCGGAGTCAATCACAATCCGCTTAATATCCTCTTTTAAAGCTTGCTCGAATGCCGGCAGATCATAGGTTCGATCTTCTTTATCAATTGCCACAGCAACTCGATCCACAACACCGATTGAGCTTAGAAGAGCAAAGCCTATCCCTATTGTCCCTAAGAATCCTACGATGAGAATACTTAAGATATCATATTTCAAATATGGCTTTTCCTGTTTTGAAAAAAAGAGGAATAGCAATATCTCAATACCTAATACGACTAAAATAATTGGCCACCATGACATCAAAATATGGCTGATCTCCATGCCGGCAATTTGTGATAATAACAGATATATTCCGAGAAGAAGCAATGACGCTCCCATCGAAAACGTTCCAACTCTCCATGTTCTCATATTCTCACTCTCCCTCGGCTTTCTTTACATTCTTATTTTTATTGCCGCCCAGCAGCTTTAAGCCTCCGCCAATCAGAAGAATGCAGACGATTCCTGTTTGGAAGTATCGGTCGAACCAATACCATAAATCGATGTTGATCATGTTGGATAGCATGGGGGATACGGATGGCAAAATGATGCTTGTTGTCATGTAATATAGTCCGATTAGAACAAGTCCGATGCCAATCCATCTCTGATGATTAATGAAGTAGGCGATAATTGGTACATCCTCCAGCTCTTCTTCTCCGTATCTTGACGCCTTTTGCAGCCCATCAAAGAAGCTGTAGAACCAAATAATCGGGATCAAGAACAAGAAAATACCGAGTCTTAGAACGTCCAATATATAGATGGAGAATAGAAACGCTGCCATCAATTGAATTCCGCGGCGCTGCAACCCCAAATATAAGTGGCCTGCTCCAGGGAATGTCGATAAAATGGTGGCAATGGTTTTGCTCTTCTTGCCATCCTCGCGATGCTTTTCAAAATCCTCCAGAATCGTGCGATCGACAAGCTCTTCTCCGCGCTGCTTCTTATTTAATTGCTGCGTCGCATCGAAAAAGCTATATACCCATATGACTGGGAACAATAGAAGAAATACAAGAAACTCTCCGCGATTTGTCATGACGGCTATGAAAGTTACCATAATGCCCAATCCAAGAGAAGCAGCGAGGAAGGTCAGTCCGCGATTCATTAAACCTAAGTGGAAGTGGCCAACACCCGGTATAAATGATAACAGAATGGTTCTGAATCTTTCATAGTCCAGCTCTACTGTTTTATTCTCTTCAATTAACGGCTGTTTCCCTTTTAGCAGCTTGGAGGCAGTGATGCCCGTATCAACCAAGTTGACAATATATAGGAAAACTCCAGCGAACACAATTACCATTACCTCGCCGCCAACCCCTACTGATATCATAAAAAACGTAAGAGCAATCAGGAAAAACTCCCCTAGCATATAGGCTAGACCTCGAAAGGCTTTTCCTAAATACAGCAATCCTCCGCCTGGAAAAAAGCCTAGTAAAAATGCGATAATCGGATTTTTCATTCTTTGTTATCCTCCTTATTATTCCTTTCGAAAGAATCCATCCAGGCAAAGGTTTTATCAACGATTCCCTCAGTCATAGACGTCTCTTTTTCCTTAAACCCTTGGCTCTCAACACCGCCAGCATATTGGGTCAATGACTGGAAAACCCCAGTCGACATTAAAATCAGTGTCATAGCAGCTGCTATACCATAATGAAAGATTGATTTTTGATAGAAAGCTGACCGTCTCTCCACTCTTGCTTCAGGTACCGGCGCTTCTTTCTGGCTTTTAATTTGCGCCATGACTGAATCAGTGAAGTTTGGCTCATTTTCTATGATTGGAAGGTCGTCTTCCTCAACGGCCATCAAGTAGAGGTCCAAGCATTGGTCACAGCTGTAAAGATGATCCTCATAGGTCTCACGGACTTCATCTTCTAATTCATTTTTTACGTATGTCTGCCACTCTTCATAAGAATAATGTTTCATGAAAAATCGTCCTCCTTCCAATGCTTCTTCATCCACTGACGCGCCCTGTATAATTTCGTTTCAATTGTTTTCACCTGAACATTTTGTTCTTCTGCCATTTGCTGATAGCTTTTTTCTTTAATATAGAAATCATATATGACAATGCGATAATTGTCAGGCATTTCATTCAGACGCTGGCGCACGAGCTCGCGTCTTTCACGGCTCAATATTTTTGCCTCAATGTTTTCATTTTGAGGTGCAATAGAATCGTAGTCAACAGATTCCATGATATCTTCGCGCCTGCGGTCACGTTTTCTTTTCATATCAATCGCGTGATTGACGGCAATTCTAGTCATCCATGTTTTTAAACCTTGATTCTCATATTTGGGGAGAGAGTGATAGATCTTTAAAAACACTTCTTGTGCGGCATCTTCCGCTTCCTTCTGATCTCTCAGTACCGCATAAATTGTCCGGAACAAATCATTGCGGTACTTTTCAACCAAAAGCCGAAAAGCGTGGTCATTGCCGCTTAATACTTTTTGGATAAGAACTTGGTCGCTAATCTCTCTCTCCCCCTTTCTGCCAGCTTCCACCCTAATAGACGAAAGTTATAGAACAATCCCTACACGTTTTTTTAAAAAAAGTTTTTATTGTTGGCTTTTTATTTAAACGCTGCTGGTTATCGTCTTAGCTGCTGAGCAAATAAAGTATGTTTGTCCAGTTGATAACAGCTCTAGTAAAGCATTTTATGAAGTAATTATCAAAAGAAGGTTTTAGGAGTGTAGGTGTTCCTGTTGCTTCCCTTATGTAATAAATAGAAACTTGCCATCCGTTTTTTAAAAATAAAAGCATATATTCTGCTCGTCCGCTATATGGTAAAATAAGTTAGGTTATTTATTCTGAAAATTAATAAAAAGGAGTACTATATGGACTTATATATTTATTTTGCCGCATATTTAATAGGCTCTATTCCTACCGCATTACTTATTGGGAAGTATTTTTTTCATATTGATATTCGCCAGCATGGAAGTAATAACCCGGGCGCGACGAATACGCTGAGAGTGTTAGGAAAGCGAGCTGCGATTGTTGTGCTGATTATTGATATTGGCAAAGGAGCGCTGGCTGCTTCTCTTCCGATTATTATTGGAACTGGTCATGACCTGCTTGCTGTCGGTTTGGTTGCTGTGATCGGTCATTGCTTCCCGATTTTTGCGGGATTCCGTGGTGGAAAGGCGATTGCGACAACCGCAGGTGTTTTACTAGTTGCTAATGTTTGGCTGTTCCTCATTGCCTATATCGCATTCGTGACCGTTATCTACTTTACAAAATACGTATATTTCGGGTCGATTTCGGTAGGCATTTCTTTACTTATCTATTCCTTAATAAAACCAGGCAGCGATAATGAAATCATCTTTATAGTGTTTTTATTACTATTAGTCTTCCTACATCGCTCTAATATTAAAAACCATCTCAATCATATCGAGCCGAAGATTAATGATAAAAATCTGCAGGATGATCGCATTCCGCCTAAAAATACGAAACAAGCTTAGGGGGCGAATACGTTGACACAGACAAAAGACCTTGCTCACTTTCTCGCTAAAATGAACCAGCAGAAGCAGCACCATATTGGCTATTGCGGAGACAATGAAGCAGAGATCATGGATACATTGCTTCATGATTTTTCTGAGCTGCCACTTGGAGAATCCTTTTTTACAGCTTATGAAAAGGGGAAATTGATTGGGGCTATCGGGTTGGATATAGACCTGGAGGAGAAGAGCGCTGAGGTATGGGGACCATTTACAGACAATAAGGAAACCCTGGATTCCCTTTGGAACAGAATATGTTTGCACCACGACTCTACACTTAATAAGGTTTATTTTTTTATCAACGAGGAAAATAACCAAGCTCTAACCTTTATGAAAAAAATTAACGCTGAACATAAGAGCCAACATTATATTCTAAAAGCAGAAAAAGGCGAAAATAACGAAACGCATCTCGTCATTCCCTACGCTCATCATTATCAGGAAGCCTTCAGCAGATTACATGAGCAAGCTTTTCCAAATACTTATTATTCAGCAAACGAAATTCTAGATAAACTGAACGAATACAACCAACTGCTCTTGGTTCCTGCTGAGGATGAACAAATTAAAGGCTATGTCTATATAGAAGCTCTGCCTGACCATGGAGAAGGGAATATCGAATTCATATCCGCTTCTCCTAGGTTCAGAAGACAGGGTATTGGCACGCTTCTTCTTAAAGCTGCATTATCAGCGCTTTTTCAACACAAGGAAATCTTGACTGTTTCTCTATGTGTTGGTGCTGATAACCAGATGGCGCTATCTCTGTACAAAGCGGCAGGATTTAAAATTGCCCATGAGCTGCAGCTGTTTGAAGGCAAGATTATTCACGTATAAGCTTAATGCTTGGCAGGTCACATACCTTTGAAATGCCCGCTAATGACATGGTGATTTTCGTTTCTTCGATAAAGTTTTCCAATATCTTTTCTACACCGGTCTGCCCGCCGACTGCTAAGCCATAAATAAACGGACGGCCAATGAACACAGCCTTCGCACCTAAAGCGAGGGCTTTTACCACATCTGTCCCACGGCGGATGCCGCTATCGAACAGCACCGGAATCGCTCCATCTACCTCAGTCACAATCGACGGCAGGGCATCAATTGCGCTAATGATGCCATCAAGCTGTCTGCCTCCATGGTTAGAAACGATGATTCCATCCACACCATTTTCAACCGCAAGCTTCGCGTCTTCCGGATGCAGGATTCCTTTAATATAAATAGGAAGCTTGGTCCGCTTCTTCAATTCAGCGACATGGCTCCAGTTAAGGTTAGGATAATGGATGTTCTCCAGCAGCGATTGGATAACCGCTTCGTTCTCATGATTATCTAAAGCAGCCATGAAAGCCGGATCATTCTCATAATTCGCTTTACCAAACCCTAGCTTTAACGGAGAAAAGTCAGCGGCAATATCAGTCTCCCTCCAGCCTGTCATGACTGTGTCAACGGTTAACACAAT
The DNA here is from genome assembly GCF_030813235.1 of Cytobacillus purgationiresistens. Classification (GTDB taxonomy): domain Bacteria; phylum Bacillota; class Bacilli; order Bacillales; family Cytobacillaceae; genus Cytobacillus; species Cytobacillus purgationiresistens. Next base: position 33,356 of record NZ_JAUSUB010000042.1, read on the forward strand.
CGCCTCGTAGCCTGCCTGCTCCGCACGATTCACCATGCTAAATGTAACTTGTTCATTTCTTGACCAATAGAGTTGAAACCATTTGGGGCTGCTATTTGTACCTGCCTTTATCTCTTCGATCGAATAGCTTGATACAGTGCTTTGGACAAACGGAACACCAATTGCGGCCGCTGCACGAGCTGAAGCTAGTTCCCCCTCTTCATGAGTCAATTTCTGCATTCCCACAGGCGCTAGAAAAACGGGGAACGGATACGTCCGTCCACCAATCGTCACACTCATATCCACATCAGCTACATCGCGCAGCATCCGTGGAACAATGGATAGCTTCTCAAAGCCCTGCGCATTTTTTTGTAAAGTTTCTTCATGGCTGGCACCTGAACGAACATAACCATAGCCGCCTTCTGACATTTTCATCTTCGCCTCTTGCTCTAAAGCAGCAAAGGATACAGGGAAACTTTTTGCGTTCAATTCTACACTCATCTGTCTATCTCCTTATGATCTATCAAACTCACATACCGGCTTTTCGCATGAAAATAGTAAAAACAGCGGCATACGCTTTCTTCTTTCATATTCCTCTCGAGAAGGAAAGTTCTTTTCATCAGGAGTCGCTTCACTTAGTTCATTGATGATAAAGCCTGTATCTTTTAAAATCATAAAATACTCTTCGATTGTGCGGTGGTACTTTATAACCTGTTCCTCAATCCAAGGCTCTATTCTTTTACCCTTTTGAAAATAATCATCAACCACCCAATCGGCGCGCTTTGCTCCGCTGCTTTTAAAAGAGCTCGTAATCACCGGATGCTGTACACTAAAGACAAATTTGCCGCCTGAATGCAAACTGTTGTAAATATTCTCGCAAATTTGACGGAAATCTTCAAGATAGTGAAGCACTAACTGTGAAACAATCATGTGGTAATTACTCACTGAAAAGGAGTAAAGCTCTAATGCACTATGAATGATTTGACTATTTTTCCAAGCTTGCAAATTCAACTCTGCCTGTTCAATCATTTTCTTCGATCCATCGACTCCTGTATAAGAGCCTACGTGACGGTTGCTAAGCAGCCCTTTACCTAATGAAGCATCTCCACATCCTAATCTAAAATGTCTTTGTCCACCAGATCACCGATCATTTTTAACATGACTGGCTTTTCAATGATCTTATTGGGACTTTCCTCACGATGCCTTCTTTTCATATAGTTACGGAAAAATTGATCATCCTCATAAGCAGCAGAGCCTTTTAATTCCATGTCCTATTCCTCCTATTCAGCTTTTGCCGGTATCCCTCTATACTTTGCCTCTCGGAGCTCTAATGCATAGGCCTCCACATTCGGCATCTCCATTTCCTCAGCAATGGCAATTTCCTTCTCAATGTCATAGGGCACCCTGACAATTTCAATTGAAAAAGGTGCAGGGTCTTTAGATAGGTACTCACCATGCAGGATCGCATAGGTAGCTTGCGGAATATCTAGTGAGTTGCCAACACTGCCGCAGTTAAATAACGTCTTCTGCGGGTATACTGGCTCAATAAGGGCAGCATGAATATCGCCAAATCCAACGACATCCGGAGTTTTCCCAGCTTCTAACGGCGTGATGTTCTCCGTATTCTCAAACATCGCTAGCTTCTCTTCATAGGGTGCTCTGAGTGGAAATACACGATGATAGATGCTCTTAGCTGAGGCATGAAATAGACGAATATATCTCCCGCTCATATAGAAATCATAATGAAAGGTTAAAGTATGTAAGTAAGCTAATGGTTCGCCTTCAAGCTGAGCCTGATGCCATTTCACTTCTTCAAATTCGACCGGCTTTTGGATGAAATCATCCCAATTGCCAAGGATGACGATTTCACAAGTCTCCTCAATTTTTTTCACTACCTCGGCACCTCTTGGACCCTTGCCAATTAAATCTCCTAAACAAAAAATCCGATCAATTCCACGGTCTTGCGCATGAGCTAACACTGCCTCAAGAGCTGTCATATTTCCGTGAATATCAGATATGATTGCAATCGCCATGATGACATCCCCCTTTTTATCTAATTACATTCTCCAGACTTTTGCACTTCCCTGCTATTTTTCCCAAAAAGCAATTTTCCACGAAAAGTCAAGTTGATTTTTTCTTTATTCCCGATTACAGTAAATATATATGGTAAAATAACAACTGGGATTTTATAAAAATAACAGTTAATATTCTATACAATCAAGGAGACTAACAATGTCAAAAGTATTTATATTTGGTCACAAGAACCCTGACACCGACACTATCTGTTCTGCAATCGCATATGCAGATCTAAAAAAAGAGCTTGGTGTAGATGCTGAACCTATCCGCTTAGGTGAAATCAATTCAGAAACACAATATGCACTGGATACTTTCAAAGCTGAGGCACCTCGTTTAGTTGAGGCAGTTTCAAAAGAAGTAAAAGAAGTCATCTTAGTGGATCATAACGAATTCCAGCAAAGTGCAGATGATATTAAAGACGTTCAAATTCTTGAAGTTATTGATCACCATCGCATTGCTAACTTCGAAACAAGCGACCCTTTATATTACCGTGCAGAACCCGTTGGCTGTACAGCAACAATTTTGAACAAAATGTACAAAGAAAACGGCATTGAGATTAAGAAGGAAATCGCTGGATTAATGCTATCAGCTATCATTTCCGACTCATTGCTATTCAAATCTCCTACTTGCACAGATCAAGATGTAAAAGCAGCGGAAGAGCTAGCTGCCATCGCTGGTGTGAACGCAGAGGAATACGGTCTTGAAATGCTTAAAGCTGGAGCTGATTTAAGCGACAAAACCATTGATCAGCTGATTTCTCTAGATGCGAAGGAATTCCAATTAGGCGACTATAAAGCCTACATCGCACAAGTAAATGCTGTTGATTTAAACGAAGTCTTAAATCGCCGCGCAGAGCTTGATGCTAAGATTGCATCAACTATCGTAGAGAAGGAATTAGACCTTTTCCTATTTGTCCTAACGGATATCTTAAACAACGATTCAGTTGGCATCGCCCTAGGTGCTCAAGCACCAGCAATAGAAAAAGCGTTTAATGTAAAGCTTGAAAACAATCAAGCATTACTTAAGGGCGTTGTTTCACGGAAAAAACAAATCGTCCCGCCACTTACAAACGTATTGGCATAATATATGGAGAAGAGGCGCTTTTATTAGCGTCTTTTTTTCGTTTTCGCATGATGAAAGGTGTTCCCTGCTTCGCCACCTTGTTACTATACAAGGACAAAATTTACTTTTTTTGGAGGAAAGAATTAAAGACTTACCACATGTAGCAAGTCTTTTGATGTTGAGTATATCTTGAAACCGCAAGAACAATCCCTCGCCTGATTTTTTACTGTTAATCTTCAATTAAAACGGCTCCATTTTTTTCAATGTTCGAGATAGCACTCCCACTTCTTCAACTCAAGACCCCGGTCACAAAGCATAAAACTTGATACAAATCCAGTTAACATCAAGCTAATATCAGGAAGTTTCAACTATATTCTTTTCAGATTTTCACTGGTATACTATGGGTGAATTTGTTAATGAGAGGGGAGAAAAAGATGAATCAACTTGTATTTAAGCAATTTGAGATGACAAGAGATTACTTCACCAAGATTGTAGAGTCCGTTTCTAAGGAACAAACTGATGTGCAGCCAGATGGTTTTAATAACACAATTCATTGGCATACAGGTCATGTTTTAACAATTACTGAACAAACTATGTTTGGTTTCCCACATGCAACAACTCACCTTCCCACGAATTATATGGAATGGTTCGGGTATGGTACAAAACCAGCTGATTGGACAGGGAATATACCTGCTATGGATCAGCTCATCGGACAGCTTAAAGATCAATTAACTCGTTTAAAGCAAATTCCTGCTGAACAGCTAGATCAAGATTTGGATACACCATTCCTAGGTTGTAAGACGGTTGGAGAACTTGCAGGTTTAGCGTTAATGCATGAAGCGACTCATATGGGGCAAATTCAGGCAATGAAGCGTATAATGGAACATGTAAGTGTTAAAAACTGAAGAGAGCCTGCTGACAAAATGGGAAAGGAGCTGCTACTCCTTTCCCATTTTATTTTCATATAAACTTCACTTCCATTTTATCATCCGTGGTACTAAAAAATATATTCGTCCCCTTACCAACTAATCATGAGTTTAGGGTATGACTAGGTAAAAACCATGATCTTGCATCACGGAGGTATGTCCCATTTGCCGCAGCACGGTAGCTATATTGCCACGATGATAAGTTTTCCGTGAGTGACAACATGCAGCACCCAATCAGATCAGAAGTTTTAAATGACCCAGCATAAGGGTTATCAACCATGATTACCCTTTCAATATCTTCCTCGCTGTTCAGAAGTTAGCTGTAAAAGAAAATTGCCGATATAATCGCATTTTCGCTGATAAAATCGAAAAGTCGCTGATTTAACGAGATGATCGCCGATAAATTAAAAAAGTCGCTGATTTAGTTTCAGTTGGTAAATTAGTATGCGATTTTAACAAAAAAAAAGCGGGCATATTTATAGAAAGTAGCGAGTTTTTAGCTGTAAAAGAAAATTGCCGATATAATCGCTGATTTAGTTTCAGTTGGTAAATTAGTATGCGATTTTAACCAAAAATAGAGCGGGCATATTTATAGAAGGGAGCGAGTTTTTAGCTGTAAAAGAAAATTGCCGATATAATCGCATTATCGCTGATGTAATCGAAAAGTCGCTGATTTAACGAGATGATCGCCGATAAATTAAAAAAGTCGCTGATTTAGTTTCAGTTGGTAAATTAGTATGCGATTTTAACA
>NZ_JAUSUB010000043.1 GCF_030813235.1 Cytobacillus purgationiresistens
TTAGAACATATTTTCATCGTTTTTCTCCTTTTTCTTGTTCTAATCATCGGATTAGAACATATTTTCATCGTTTTCCTCCTCTTTCTTGTTCTAATCATCGGATTAGAACATATTTTCATCGTTTTCCTCCTCTTTCTTGTTCTAATCATCGGATTAGAACGTATTTTCATCGATTTTCTCCTTTTTCTTGTTCTAATCATCCTTAAATAGAACCTTAAGACACGTCACCTGCCCCCAACAACATTTGAAACACCATACCCTTAAACCTCTCTCGAAAAAACCTTTCATTATATTAGAATATCAAAATTATCTATAATAATCTTAATTTGTCAAATTTTCTTACAATAATATTGACAACAGATCTCTTTATGATAATAATTAAAACAATGTATCATATATAAAACATTTACCATTTTGCTCCATTTTTTCTGATTTTTCATACTACTTTTTGCGCATACAGGCAGTTTTACTTAACAAATAGGGTCTTATGACTTTATTAATAAAATTATATAAAAGGAGTTTTCAAAGATGAGAAAAATATTTTATTTAGCTGCAGCCTCTCTTTTTCTTTTTGTTTTATCTGCTTGTGGTGGTGCATCTTCATCAGGATCAACTGATGGTGAGATGGCTTCTGTTACTTTTGCTGAACCAGCTAGGATTTTATCATTTGCTCCCCTTTACGTCGCAATTGAAAAAGGCTATTTAGAGGACGAAGGGATTGATGCAAAAATCGCTTCTGGCGGAGGCGGCTCACAAGTCATCGCCACGCTTTTATCAGGTGATTCACAATTTGCTATTAGTGCGCCGCGAGCGATGCTTTCTGCTATTGAAGCTGGGGAAGACTTAATTTCCATTCAGGGCCTCAATTCAGCTTTGACCTATGAAGTAGCTTTTTCTAAAACGTATATGAAGGAGAAAGGAATCTCTCAAGACTCTACACTAGAGGATAAAATGGCAGCATTATCTGGAGCAACAATTGGCTCTAACCAGGTTGGTGACTCTGGGGATGTCTATTTAAGATATTTAATGCAGAAATATGGACAAGACCAAAAAACATTGGAAACCGTAAAAATGGATGGAACAGGCTCTAAAGTAGGAGCGATGCAAGAAGGAATTATTGATGGAGGTATCGCTTCTGCACCCTTCTCTTCTCAAGTGGAGGCTGAAGATGGGGGACTACTGGCTTTCCGTTTGAGTGATGAAGAAATGTACGCTGAACTTGCTTGGGAAATTGTATTTGCAAAACGCGACTATATTGAGGACAACCCTGAATTGGCTAAAAAGGTTGTAAAGGCTTTAGGTAAAGGGATTGAATTTACGAGAGAAAATCCTGCAGAAGCTGCCGCTGCCATCATTTCATATTTTGAAGGTGTAGATGAAGATATCCTCAAAACCTCTTTAGAGGGTTTAAAGCCAACCTATGTGGGTCATGGTGAAATGACTCAAGCAGCTTGGGATAATGCTCAAGATCCATTAGTTGAATTAAGTGAGATTTCTGGTGTACCTACAAAGCATGATACGACCGAGGATGTGTTATGGACAAATAGTTACATTGAGGAAGCATTCTCTAAATAATTCCAACCTGAAAGGATGATTGAAATGGCAGAATCAGCTGTGCAAACCAATCCGAAATTACGAAGCCAATTTTTAGATGTTACTTATGTAAATAATAAAACAGGTCATGAAGTGGTTGCACTTAAAAATATAAACTTAACCATCGAAGAAGGAGAATTCATTTGCATTGTGGGTCCATCCGGCTGTGGAAAAACAACTTTTCTAAATACGGTCATTGGTTTTATTAAACCGAGTAACGGCTCCATCCTTTTAGATAACAAAAAAATCGAAGGACCAGGACGCGATCGGTCCATGGTCTTCCAATCGCCTAGCCTATTACCTTGGCGAAATGTGTTGGAAAATGTCATGTACGGTGTTGAGCTGCAAAAAAGAGCGACACCAGAAATAAAGAAACTTGCAGTCGATTATATTGAGATGGTCGGTCTTAAAGGATTTGAAAAGCATTATCCTCATGAATTATCCGGCGGTATGCAGCAGCGTGTAAATCTTGCCAGAGCGCTAACTGTCGACCCCTCTTTGCTGCTATTAGATGAACCGTTTTCTGCTCTAGATGCGCAAACCCGGGAGTTCATGCAGCAGGAATTACTGAGAATATGGAGTGAAACAAAGAAAACCAGTATTTTTATTACACACCAGATTGATGAAGCTGTTTATTTGGCCGATCGGGTTTTTGTTTTTGGTGCTCGCCCTGGACATCTTGTAGACGATATCAAAATAGAAATCGATCGTCCACGTGATTTAAAAATAAAAAGAGACCCACATTTTTTAAAATATGTTGACCATATTTGGGGATTAATTGAAAATGAATCCTCCAAACAAGGTTTTGACTCATAAGGAGGGATAATCAGTGAAAAAAGAGGATGCTATTTCGATTGGAAAGATCAATCACAAGCCAAGGAAAATCTCCAAAAACCAAAGAAACTTTATCATTAGCACTGTATCTGTAATCACCTTCTTAGTGATATGGGAATTGGTTTCATACTATAAAGTAATTAATCCGCTTTTCATCAGCTCACCTTTAAGCATTGTAGAGGCAGCTGCTACCTTATTTGTTGACCCAGCTTACTGGAATCATATAGGAGTAAGCGCTTATGAATTTACATTTGGTTTCCTTCTCGCTTTAATGATTGGGATACCCATCGGAATATTTGCAGGCTGGAATCAAATTTTCAATGCGGTAATCAACCCATTTGTGTCAGCCCTTTATGTTACTCCCAAGGTGGCGTTATTACCAATAATCATTATCGCATTTGGAATTGGGATCACTTCCAAAATTGTCGTCGTATTTTTAATGGCGTTCTTCCCAATTGTAATGAGCGCCCAAAAAGCAATGAGCACTCTAGATCAAAACCTAATTAAAGCAGCAAGAAGCTTTACTGCAACTGAGTTTCAAATATTTAGGACAATCGCTCTTCCTTCCACCGTTCCCTTTTTATTAAACGGGATTCGCTTAGGCTTAGGTCAAGGGCTCATCGCTATCGTTGTCGGTGAAATGTATGCCTCTACTGCTGGTATTGGTTATCATTTAACCCATGCCGGCCAAAACTTAAAAACAGCGGAAATGTTTGTCGGTGTTGCCGTTATTGCAATCTCTGGAGTATTATTAACTGGAATTATTGGCTTAATTGAGAAAAGGTTTTCTTCTTGGAAACCGGAGTAAGTTTTTCGCCTATTGCTTTTGCAATAGGCTTTTTTATTTGCGAAGCTAGTTAACAGTACATAAATTAATTGATCTAACATTAACATCTTCATGATGTTCTATAAATGATAAATAATATTCCAAAATAAAAAAATACCCTAACAAAGGCATTTTTCCCTCCAGCAAAATTACACAATTGGATAGTTCGCTTCATACTCAGGATGAGCATAATAAGGAGGCCGCAACCCAATCTTCGGCATCTTCCATGATTGTTCCGTGTATTCCATTCGTACTTTCTCACCTGAGTGGTTTACCAAAAGCAAGGTCACTTCAGGATTAAATTCGTATGGCATAAGGTTACCTTCCTTCCAAGTTTATGATTGTGTTGTTTCCCCTCCATTAACATGTAAGACTTGCCCAGTGACAAATCGTGAATCATCTGAGGCAAGATAGACAAAGGTAGGCGCTAATTCAAATGGATGTGCCACGCGTTCCATGGGGTTAAATGCCCCATAAACTGCTACCTGATCTGATGAAAAACTGGCTGGTATGAGAGGGGTCCATATTCGTCCCGGAGCGATTGCATTCACGCGTATTCCCTGTTTGACAACATTGTTTGCTAATGCGCGTGTAAACCCAACATTTGCTGCCTTTGTAGCTGTATAATCAATTAATTGCTCTTCCCCTGCATAGGCAACCACTGAAGATGTATTAATAATTGAGCTGCCTGCACTTAAATAAGGAAGTGCCGCTCTCGTCGTATAGAAATGAGAGTATATATTGACTTTAAACGTATCATCGAATTGTTCATCAGTGATATCTAACAAACTTAACTGCTGAAACTGAATACCAACGTGGTTACAAAGGATATCGAGACGCCCGAAATTTTCTACCGTCCGTTCAACAATCGCTATACATTCTGATTTATCGCGCAGGTCACCTGCCATTGCTAAACAACGCTGCCCTAATTCTTCAATTCTATCTTTTGTCCTTTGCGCATCCACATGCTCATCTAAGTAAGAAATAGCCACATCTGCCCCTTCTTTAGCAAAGGCAATAGCTGCTGCTGCTCCCATCCCGCTATCTCCGCCTGTAATTAGCGCAACCTTTCCTTCTAATTTCCTGCTTCCTTTATAATGAGGATTTTCAATAATCGGCAAAGGAACCATAAGTCCTTCTATACCTGGCTGACGAAGCTGACGCTGTTCAGGAAAACTGATCGGGATCTCTTCATATCTTGTTATCTTTCCATAATTCGGATAGACCGGATAAGGATCCATTTTCATGTTTTCTTTAAAACTCTGCTGCATTTTTTTAATCTCATCCAGCTTCTTCTGGTTGCGATCCATTTATCTCCCTCCCTAAAATCATACTTCTTTTAAACATATGTGGAGGGTGAACTTGATTGAACCATCATTTTAACAGCTACTAAAGAAATTTATTTTAAAAACTAACAACTCAAATTCTATATTTTTTAAATTTCATGAGCAACTTTTGTAAGGTTTTCTGCAGCAGACGCCACCTCTTCAAACCCTTTTTCCATATTATTCACAACATCTACGATAGAAACAATTTCTTTTTGAATTTTATTATTTTGCAGCATTGTTTCGCCCATCGTATGTACAATTTGTTCAAAATGATTTTCTGTTGTGTTCATATGATTATTTCCACTTTCTACATCGCCACTCACTTTATCAAGTGACTGCGTTAGCCTGTCAATTTGTGAATTTGTATTTAGAATCAAGGACGAGACATCTTTAACAGAACTTCTTGTTTGTTCCGATAATTTGCGTACTTCTGTAGCAACTACTGAAAACCCAAGACCTGATTCTCCTGCTCTTGCTGCTTCTATAGCGGCATTTAAAGACAATAAATTGGTTTGGTCTGATATATCTGTAACAATATCAACAATTTCTTGCATTTCACTCAATACATTTAATAATTCTTCAACATCCTTTGTTATTTCTTTTACTGAGTGATGAATATTGGACATCACGATTGCTTGTTTATGTATATGATCTTTTCCCTTTTCCGCATTTTCCTTTGCAATTAAGGATAAGTTCTTTCCTGTATCGGCATGTGCAACAATCTCATTCGATTGTGCAACTAATTCTTTAAATGAAATATTGGTTTGTTCGGAAATCGTTGCAAGGTTTTCAGTCTCATTTGCAACCTTCTTCCGAACGAGCTGTTTCTGTTTTTCAATTTGTGATCTTAGTCTATCCGTTTCAGCATCGTATGCTTCTAAAACCAATTGCTGTTCTAAATTAAGGATTTTAGTAACTGCACTTATCGAATGAAAATAATCGCTCTTAATCAATTTACTTCTCTCAATGATCTCTAGCAGCGATAAAAGCAAATCTTGAAAAGCACATAAATACCATTTTGTTTGCAACCCGATTTTCACATGAATATTTGCGATTTTCTTTCGTTTTTCAAAATAGGCATCATCTACAATGCCATCAAACATTTCAATAATATGCTGCTTAAGCGTCATTTTTAATCTTTCAATAGAACTATGATTATTAATAATCTTTAGCAATATTGGTTCATAATGAAGGTTTTCATAAAACCGATCAACAATATAATCTATCTTTTCTATAACAAAGGGCTGTAAGGAATTAATCACCCGTAAATCAGCAGTTGTAAGATGAATCATTTTTAACTGGCTCTCAACTTCACTCCTTTGGATGAAGCTGATTTCCCCTGTCATTTGATCTAGGTTTAATCCAGGATCTTCGACATGTTTTTTTGTAAAGAACATTATTCTTTCCTCCTAATCAATAAACCATTAGGAATATTATACTATAAACATGTTAGTTATATTGTTTTGTTTTCTTTAGATAATTAAGTATAATTACCTATTCCGAAAATTCATTTCAGAAATGATTTAACATGCTTAAGAGAAATGACTGCCTGTAATTTTTCTATTCATTTTTAAGTAACTTACGTGAGAAACTTTGACTAATAACTAATACACCAACTAAGAGAATAATAATTGGTATGCAATATAATACAGAAAGCCAGTCTATTAGGTCTTCCCTTATAAAAATATAAAAGAAAAATAGATTATATGGAAAAACAATCAATATCGTGGAAATTAGGCCAGGCACATAAGCTTTTAGCAACAGAGATTGAATAGGATGGATGAAAATATTTAATGCGAAAAATAGATTTAAGCCTAAAAAGAGTATATAGTTATTCGTTAAGAGTGTTAACCCTATTAAAACGATGGCAATGATAAATAAAATAAGAACATCTATAGAAAACTGAGCGGCTGTGGTCCTTTTCATTTTATCTACTTCAGTCGAAATCCTATTGGGTATACGATGCTTTACTTTCGGATATGTATTTTTGAACCAGCTTTCTATCAAAATAATCTCCTCAAAATTATGAAGCATGAAAACAACCAAAAACATTCCTATAAAAAGATATTCAATCATTATAAAAATACCCCCGTTTCATTCACAGAAACAAATTGCTCTTAACTTGTTATAACTAAATAATAAAATGTTGCTTCTTCGAATGATACCTTCGCGTTAATCAATGTATTAATGGTAACATACACTGTAACCACGCCAAGCATTAAAATGATTAGACCACCGCTTTTAAGCATTTCTATATTTTTTTGATAAACAACGATGACTGTGATTAATATGATAAGCAAGTAGGATAAGGATAAAATGAACGTGGTAATTTCTGTATTCAAGTTATTAACAGCAATCATAAAATTGGTCAAAACTTCGCTATTAGACTTGTCCTCCTCTATCTCTGATCTTTCTCCTTTATGAGCTATTGTCCAGTGAAACGAATCCTGAGTTTTATTTACAGTGTATTCAAAACCACCTGCTTTCCTTTCTCCTATTACTATTGATGATGAATCCGCAAAAGTAGGTGAATCAATAAAAATAATTAATGCCAGCAGCATCGTTAAAAAAACTAGTAATCTTTTCATGGTCTTCTCCTAAGTTATAATTGCTTATATTTTACTAAAAATTTCATAAAGTTTGTTATTCAAAATATTTTGTAAACACCCCTTCACATTCCCTTAACCATTCTTTACACCTCCTTTATACTTTGCCAACAATACCTATATAAACTAAAAATGTACATAAATCAAAGGAGGATTTTCATTTGAAAACAAAGGAAAAAAAGAAAACTAGTTTCGTATTAAGCTCTGTCCTCGCAATCTCGCTTGGAGTGGCACAGCCCATATTTGCTGCTGAAACTCCACCAGCGGTGATTACATCAACCGTTACTGAGAATCCAAACAGTAGCATGAAGCTCTCTTGGGAAACCCGTGATCTCGATGTAACAAAAGCTATTGCACAGGTAGTTAAAAAATCAGATGCAAAAAAATTCGCCTCTAAACATGTAAAAACCTTTACTAGTAACGACATAGTATTTAAAAACAATCGTGCCTATAGTAAGGTTTCTGCAACTCAGCTGGAAGAAGGCACCGAATATCTTTATCGTGTCGGAGATGGAACAGACAAAGGCTGGAGTGATAAAGGGCAATTTAAAACAGCCAGCACTGATGAAGAAAAAGAATTTTCATTTCTCTACCTTTCTGACACACAATACAGCTCTGCCTCAACAGACGGAAAGAAAACGGAGCAAATGCTAAAAAATGCAACAAGCCAATTTAAAGATAGTGTGGATTTCACCTATTTAGCAGGAGATTTTACAGATAAAGCAAATAACCCTGATCAATGGGATACATTCTTTAATTTGTCACAGAATTTATTTCAAGATACTTTCATGGTCCCTGTCATCGGAAATCATGATAGTGCGAGCGGTCTTTACTTAGATAATTATTTCCCTTCACCTGAGAGCGCCAAGGAAAATACAGCTAATGAGTCATCTTATGTTTATTCCTTTGATTATGGATCAGCCCACTTCGCTTCACTCAACACTGAACATTCAAGTGGTGAGAAGCTGGAAGAACAAGTCGAATGGTTAAAAAAGGACATGGAAGCTTCAGATAAAAAGTGGAAAATTGTCCTATTCCATAAAAGTATTTATCCTGGTGCCAGCCATATTACAGATTCGGATATCATTCGCCTTCGTACCGCACTTTCACCAGTCTTAGATGAGTTAAATGTGGACGCCGTGCTTTCAGGACATGATCATGTATATAGCCGCGGATTTGTAAACGGGGATGGATCAAAAGAAAACGCTCAGCCAGTAAAACCAACAGATTTATCAACGGTATACGCACCAGATGCACCGCTTTATTACACAATCGTCTCTGGCGGCTTAAAGTTCTATAATCCGAAAAACTATTCTGTCACTACCGGAGATCCGCTCATACCTAATTATGATTTCCTTGATGTAAAAAGCACAAATGTAGAAGATGCAGCCTCCGCAGATGGCAACAAAATAACCTATAGCGAAGTAACCGTTTCAGATGAAAAAATTACATTCGATACGTATTACACAACAACGAAGACGAATGACAATCGACATTTAGAAACATTCTCCATCGTCAAAGAAAAAGAACATGAAACATGGTCTCCCGATAAGGTATACGTTGCAGGCGATCGCGTTAGCCATGACGGCCGTGTCTTTGAGGCAAAATGGTGGACCAAAGGTGAAAATCCGCTTAAATCCGGTCAATGGGATGTTTGGAAAGAAATAAAAGACGAAAATCCAAATGAAATCCCAGAATGGAATGCTTCAGATATCTATGTTGCTGGAGACAAGGCCTACTATAATGGAGAGCTTTATGAAGCCAAATGGTGGACTCGTGGTGACAATCCTTCAAAATCAGGACAGTGGGATGTTTGGAAAAAAGTAAAATAATAATCATTACTTGGGCATGCTTTGCAGTTTGAAGCATGCTTTTTTCTGTTATCGTAAATTAATACGGAAAATAAAGAGTTAAGTCAAAATTATGATTAGGTTTCAGCACAGGTATCTGATTCTAAAAAATGAACTGAAAGAGATAGATAAACAAAAAGCTAGCTTGGAAACAGAAAAGGAAGAGCTCACGGAACAAATAAATGAACTTGAAGAAAATAATCATTCATTGGAAAGTGAAATAGATAAGCTAAAAGGCAATTAGCCAGCGCCCAAGAAAACTCCAAGTCTGTTGTTATCACTAGCCAATCTTATAGATGGTTCTGGAACACCTAATAAAAGTAAAACAAGTGAGCAGGCCGTTACAACAGCAAGCAATGAAAGTTTTGCTAACTGTACAGAGCTAACAAAAGTATACCCAAATGGTGTGCCAAGTTCCCACCCAGCCTATCAATCAAAAATAGCTAGGGATAAAGATGGTTTGCTTGTGAAAGGTAGTTCTTAAAAAAACACCATGATTTCCTCATGAGAAATCATGGGTGTTTATCATTATAGGGTTCATCATTATGCTAACATTCATTAATTCCATAACAGCTGCCACATATTTGTTGTTTTTTACTTCATCAATAAAAAAAACCCTAGTATCTCTGTCATTGTAGATTTATTGGGAGAGAATCGTACCCCTTGCAAAACGGTTTAACCTCTGTATTTTATAGCTAAACCTTTTAAGAAGTTTCTTGCGTATCGATCGCCACACTCTACATAATTATTATGTCCTTCTTTGCGAAGTATAGCGCTTAACTCATTTTTCGTTATGATTACTCCTGCTTCTTTCAATATATCAATCATGTCTTCACTTCTTAACTCTAGCGCGATTTTTAATTTTTTTAGCAATACATTATTTACACTTCCATGCCTCTTGATAGACATCACAGTTTTTTCAGGCTGTCCTGGTTTTGGATCTTGTTTGCCTCTTTTAAATATGATGAATCCATTTAAAAATGACTCTAACATGATATCATCGCATTTTATAAAATCTTCATCTGATTCAGCATAATCCAATTCATCATCATAACTGTCCTTCGATTTTACAAGTATCTTCAAGACTTCTTCTCTTGATACATCAACGCCTCCAAGTTTAAATATCTCTACCATATCGATATTTTTAATATCCAAGGCATATCTCAGTCTAATTAATATATCATTATTATTCATATTCATCTTTAGTCCTCCTGAATTATTGTTATAACGTATCATAAATTAAATCCCATAAGACAATAGTTTAACACTTTAGAGACATGTTTTATACCTTTACTGAATGGTTATTGCTGACTTCACTAATAGAAAAAGCAGTGTTTTGATTTCTCAAACACTGCCAAATATCAAATGAAATTATGTATACGACTAATGCAGTGGAAAGCATTCAAGTGCCTTTAATGAAATTTTTGAAGTCTCAAATTCTTTTATGATATCATCCCAACTCATTACATGGCACCTACCTCCTTGTTTAATTGCATAAAAAAAGCACCTATCTTAAATGGATAGATACTTAATGTCATGTATTAAACGAATTTACTTCTTACTTGTCCCTTTCATATTCAATTTGATAAACATACTCTTTAAAATTATTAAATTGTTCATCATAAACATGCTTAAAAGACCATTTAAACATGTTTGTCATTACTTTGTATATCCAGCTTGATGGAACTAAATAAACGTTAACAATAAATTTTGTTCCTTCAGATGTCTCTTCAAGAATGTATTCTGTCTTGCTTACGCCTTCTTTTGTTTCTGTTTCAACCTTGGCTTGATAAGGTGGGTTATATTTCGTGTATAAACCTTGCAATTCATAAACTTTCTTTCCAATTTTCTGTCTTGTAATAAAAGTTGAACCTTCTTCTAAATCATTTTCACTACCATCGTATATGTTTTCTATTATTTGCGAATTCCATTTCAATACGTGCTCGTCTTTGTTTAAACATTCAAATACTAAATCTATATTAGAGTCTATTTCTAATTCAAAACTATAACAATGTATTTCTTTCAAATTTATTGTCTCCTATCTGGTTAGTATATTTTCACTCATTATACTCTAGAGAGGAAATTATTAAAATTATTTTTGTATACTTTCTCCATGAAAAATAGCACGCTCGAAAGGATGCTTTTAATCTAGCTAAACTTCACTGTCTAGCTGTGTCCAAAAAGTTTCACCATTTGAATCCTACAGCAAAATATTAATTCCTTGGATACTTTCTTTAGCCTCTAATACTTCTACATTCATACCTTAAACCATGCCCTCCATCAAAAAATCTATATCTCTTAAATGCCTTGCTAATTCATGTTCTCTTTCTCGGTAATCCATCTGCTCAAATAGTTGGGACAATCAAAGTGCTACCTCTTTAATTTACATTTCTAACATTTTGCTTTTTTTATTTCTTGTAGGGGTGAAATCATTTAGATGCATGTTAGCCAAATAATTATGGTGACATTCGTCATGCACTGCTTCATCAGAAATACCTCAGTTATGATTATGTCATCGTTTTTGCTGAATGGCTTTTTGCAGGATTTACATTTAAACAATGCTTTCACCTCTTAATTTACATATTGCTTATTTTGTTTAAATAATTTTCATTTCAATGCCCTAATCTGTATATAATTTAAATAACTATCCTTAATAAGAGGTGTACCATGAAAATAAGAAATTTTGGAAATTACCTTATAATCTTAGGGCTTATCTCAAGTCTTGTCGGGTTGGTTTATCGTCTTGGCTATACTGATTCAAGTCTTTTTAAATATTTGCACTTTGTTGGGATTATAATGTTTGCCATTGGAATATTTTTGGATATGATATTAAAAACATTAATTAAGAATAAAGAAAGATAATAATGCTTTACTAGGTAATTCCGTTACTTTTTTGTTTTTTTATTTAATAAATGTCACCCAATGTGTTTTACTTCGTTTATCACCGAACAATGGCTTGTGGCCAAAACAATTTAAAACCTCATGTTTAGAAATTTGATCCTCGTTCCATTTAAAAATTAATGTTCCACTTGGTTTAAGAACCCTCATACATTCATCAAATCCATTCCCCAAGTTGCCTCGGTTTAGCTTTCCGTATTTTTGTGATAACCAAGATTTTTCTCCTACTCGTATTAAATGAGGTGGATCAGATACAACTAGATAAAATGTTTCATCTTCAAATGGCATATTTCTAAAATCAACAACAACATCTGGAGCAACAACTAATGGTGTTATTAAAATTTGTTTGACATTAAAGAAGTTGGGTGAATTTAAGATAAAACGTATAGAATGGCAATTCTCTGAAAGCAGAAGTGGGGGAAAAATTGCTGGAGGTGCTATTGTTGAAACATTAGTTGCTGGACCTATAGGAACAATTGCAGGAGCAGGTTTCAATAGCTAATATCGATTTATTCGATGTAGAAAACCAAAGAGAAGCGCAAGAAGGCCAAAAAGCACATCAAGAAATAAAAGATGTTAATCCAGTAATGGAAATTCGTAAATTCATAGAATTATTGGGTGAAGGAATCATCACTCAAGAAAAGTTTGATAAAAAGAAAAGTCAATTACTTTAATAAAGCACGTATTAATGACGGGCTTTTATTTCATAACAAAAAAGAACATACATTCTCATATAGGGGGGGTATTTTGTTGAATTATATACTCACTAACTTAGAAGAGAGTATAAGGGATCAATACCTTAGCTTAGCAATTGCAAAACCATCTGAAATCGATATGCGGCAAATCGTAAATAATTTTGATATTTGGATTGAGTTTGAAGAAGGCAATAGCAAATTAGTAGAAACAGAAAAAAACTTGTTTACTATTTGTCTAGATAGTCGTAATTTCCTACAAAAGCAATGGCAGGATTTTGCACATGAGTTTGGACATGTAATGCGGCATGTTGGGAAACAACACGAACTGAGGGAATACTTTAGTGACCTTCAAGAGTTTAAAGCAAACAATTTTATGTACCATTTTTGTGTCCCAATATTTATGTTGATTGAGTACAACATTACTAACTGTCTAGACATTGAAAACGGAGCTAAAAATCGTTGAACTTTTTGAAAAATTCATCTCAAAGTAAGGAATTTTGCAGGGTATGTGGTTAAAATGTGATCAACGCCAACATACCCTACAATAAAACCCTATTAAATCAAGGTTAAGCAAGCAACTGCTTCCACGTGTGTGGTCACTACTATGTGGATACAATTTATTGTCCTCGTTGCCTGTATGTGAACACAATTCATTAGATGCATTTATGTCATCTTTTTTTGCATTTCTTCGCGCAGGTTTAAATTTTTCACCATCAAGACTGTTACTTAGTCCTGTCTTATATACAAAAGTAATCATCGCAGGATCTTTATTTCCTTCTTCATCTATTCCACCTACAATTACTTTTTCAACTATACTTTCAAATACATAACGATCAAACGTATCAATAACCTCATTTTGTTCTAACACTTTTTTGAAAGCTAATAAGCGTTTTTTAATATCCTTTTCTTCTTCCAAATTCGATAACGATTCTTCTCTTTTTTGAATCTTTTCATTTATTTCCACCATGAGTGCGTTATACTTTTCTTCATATGTTTCTTTATCGATGATATTCTCTAGTCTCATGTCCACTAAGTTATTTTTTTTGTTTTCTAAACCTTGAACTTCCCTTTTTATTTTGGAAAGTTCTTTCTGAATCGTCTTGGAACTTAAAGCTTCTTCCATTCGTTGTAAAAACTCTTCTAATACATCTTTGTTGTTATTGCACATAATACGGTAACTTTCTAGAAAAGCTTTTTCAATGGCTTCTTCTGGTATACCTTTACTATCTGGACAAAACTTTTTTCCTTTCTTCGTACTCGTAACACATTGCCAAATCGTCTTATTATATTTAGTCCCACTATGCCATCTGCGTCTTGTTAATGTACCACCGCAATAAGCACAATCCATCATACAACTAAAAGCATATTTGCGGCTAAACTTTTCTCGTTTTCCGCCATTCTTCGCTACTGTATTTCGTCCTCGGTTTCTTCTCATTCTGATTTCCTGTGCTTTATCAAATATTTCGGCACTGACAATGGGTTCATGATGATTTCTTAAATAATACTGATCTTCCTCACCAAAATTTTCTAATCGACGTTTAGAGATAGGGTCTAGTGTAAAAGTTTTACCCATTAAAATATCGCCTTTATATTTTTCATTTTTAATAATCCCAAGGACGGTTGTTTCAGCCCATGTTGGAGTACCTCTCTTTGTTTTATAGCCTAAATTTTCTAGTTCTCTTGAGATGATACTACCTCCTGCCCCTTCAACATACCTTTGAAATATATAGCGAACGATTTCTGCTTCTTTTTCATTTACTGAAATACTTTTATCTTCTGGGTGATAATCATAACCAAGGCAGCCCTGAAAACCGATTAGCTCTCCTCGCTTCATTTTCATCTTTAATCCCTTTTTAACATTAGCAGAGATATTCTCAACTTCCTGTTGTGCGACCGAACTCAAAACAACAAGTAACAATTCACCGTCCATTGTCAGTGTATTGATTTTTTCGTCTTCAAAATAAACAGCTATATCTCTTTCTTTTAACATACGAACATATTTCAACGTATCTAATGTATTTCTTGCGAATCTAGATATTGATTTTGTGATAACCATATCAATATCTCCATTCATACAATCATTGATCATGCGTTGAAAATCTTCACGTTTGGTCACTTGTGTACCTGTAATAGCTTCATCCGCATAGATATCAGCTAACACCCACTCTGCATTTTTCTGTATTAAATCCGAGTAATAAGAGACTTGTGATTTGTAACTACTTAGCTGGTCTTCTGAATCTGTACTTACTCTACAATATGCCGCAACTCTGAGTTGCTTGATTTCTTTCCCACGCTTTTGATTTGCCAAGTTACTATTTGCCCGAATCACTTCAACTTCTGACATAACAGCTCCTCCTTTTTGTGTTCCTTATATACTTTCCATTATAACGCCTAAGGGAACACAATTCAGCCTGTAATATCAGAAATGATACCATACTCTTTCATTAATCTATTTTTAACAATGTAATATTCCTTTTCTGTAATTAATTTACGGGTAAGCAGTTGTTTTAACATGGCAATTTGCATACTATATAAAATCAAATCCTGTTTCAAAAAACATGCCCCCTTTTCTTAAACTATAAAAATCAGACGGCTGTTGGTACAGCTCCACGGGAATTTCACCCCTGCAAGTATTTCTTCCAGCCCTACTCATAGCTTGCGACGCTTTAAACGCTCGAACTATGACGATAGGGGAGTATCATTATCCTGACTGATGAGTTATCGCCAACAATCAACCACGATTGCTTTAGATTCAAAGATTATCGCTCTTTTCTAACGAAAGTCGTGGCGTATGAATCAAGTGGCTCATCACCAGCAGAATGTATCTGATTTTTTGTTTATACTGCACGACGTTATCTCCCGTGCTTTCTTTGTCAAAGAACAAATATATGATTATTGAAAGGGAAAACCTAACCATTACTTCATCAAATCTTGAAAACTAAAACTGCTTGCATAAGCTTTGAATGTAGGCGATCACGTGTATCTTCATCGATGCCCCAGTAAGAGTTCCCATCTTCATCACAGAGCTTACGCATGGACAGGCTTGTCATGTAGCTTCCATAATGCTGAACGACTACATCCATTGCTTCTGGCTCACCCTTATTTGCAGCTAAAATAATTGGGTACGGTAATAAACCGCGCTCGTTGTTTCCAACTTTTGAATTAATCATCCCATTCATCTGCATGCTCCTCCAAAAACCGTTTTAACCGTTCAAAAGAGCTTGTCCGTCTATACTGAATTGTACTGCGTGAAATATCGAGTAATTGTCCAATTTCCACATCAGAAAGTTGAAAGAAATAGTATAGTTGGACAGTGATACACTTTTCTTTTGGCAAGGTACACATCGCTTCAGCAAGTAACTCCATGGTGATTTTCTTTCCACCCACTTGAAAAGTTTGTTCTTCTTCTCCTTCAGAATAGTGCTTATCTAAGGTAAAGAGTTGACTTTCTTCTTGTGGAGTGAGATCAGAAAATGTCTTCTCCTTTGCTTGTTTTTGCCGTCTTTCGTTGTAAATATTAATTGCCTCATTTTTTAAGACACGTTTACAAAAAGCATTAAACGCACAGCGAACTTGCCATTCGGTACGATCTGGTTCTATCATGCATTTCCTCTCCCTTCGCAACTGCAAAGGTGGGTGATGATTCCCCCTTTCATAACCTTCAACAAGATTTTTTATGGAATGCCAAAGATTCAAGAAAATATTTTAAGAAAAATAAAACCCAACTGAATAAGACAGTTGGGTGTAAACTTTCTATTAGTTATTCAAATGTTATCTATATATATAAGTTGAGTTAAAGCTTCGACCAGACCAAAACGGGTATAGAATATTAAAATCCCACAAAAGGACTGGTGAGAACCATGAACGCTCAAGGTCAGATAGAAGAACTAAAAGAAGCGATGAAGTATGCCAAGGATCACCGTCTCTATGAACGTTTTCAGGCTGTTTATCTATTTTTAATCGGTTATACCAGAATAGAGATTGCCAAAATTATTAATCGTCGCCGGCAAACAGTTGGTACTTATATTAATGCTTACAAGGAGAAAGGGCTTAAAGGGCTTGAACTGGGGCATTCTCCCGGCAGACCTTCCAAGTTATCAAAAGAACAAAAAGCCACACTGTTTGAAGTTATAACAACAAAAGTTCCAGCAGATGTTGGCTTTACAGCAAGGTACAACTGGACCCTGGCACTCGCCTGTGCGTACGTGAAACGCGAGTGGAATCAGGATTACAGTATACGCAGTATGTCCGATGTTTTACACGGTCTGGGTTTAAGCTACACTCGACCTACTTATACATTGGAAAAGGCCGATCCTGAAAAACAAAAGGAATTCGTCGAAAAGACCTTTGCTGATGTAAAAAAAAGCTTTTAAACGAAGATATAGACCATATTCTTTTTGAAGATGAATCCATGATACGTGACTATCAGGCAATTCAATGTACATGGTTCATCAAAGGAAAGCAGCGTAAAATCCCAACATATGGCCAACACAGAGGCGTAAAATTGATCGGCACATTGAATTATGAAACGGGCGAAATCATGTGTACCGAAGAAGAAAAATATGACGCCATTGCCTTTCTTGAGTTTTTAAAGAAAGTATTAGCTCATTATCCTTCTGGCAAGATTGTGATGATTTTGGATAATGCCCGTATTCACCACGCTAAGCTTTTGCAACCATTCCTAGAAGAAAATAAAAATAGGCTTGAGCTTGTGTTTTTACCTCCATACAGCCCTGAGCTTAATTTGATAGAAGGTCTATGGAAATGGCTGAAGGAGTCCGTGATAAATAATGTCTTCTTCCCAAATGTTCAAAAGATAGCGCTGGAAGTAAGAGAGTTTATTAAAGAAATTAGTCAATATCCGGAAACGATTATCAACCGGCTCTGTGTGCAACTATAATGTTAAAATCAAAAACTCAACTTATATAGTTATAAATTTTGATATTAATTCACGTCACTTCATTTATAAAACTAAGTTTGTAAAGTAATCGTTCCCTATACTTAGTTTTATGCGTCTCATTAATCTGCCATAATAATTGAAACGATGAGAACAACAACGACAAAAATGATGATACTCAATGTTTCAAAAAGAACAAACCAAATGAGGACCAATATCAAAATTTCAGACAACTCAACACACTCGGATAAAGACGCTCAGCTAGCTTATAATAGAGTCCTGAACGAATCTGGTCTAAAATCATTCATTTCATCAAAAAAGGAGGTAGCGAATCAACAAAAAATGAAATCGGTTTTTGCTCCTCTTCTTCGGTCACTAAACATTGATTCAATGAATGTATAATCTGCTCCTTATCCATATCAATTCCAATAAACACAAGTTCAGTCATTCTGTCTCCAGCTTGTTCATCCCAATTCTCAAACATAATTGGATCGTCAGCTTTTAATAACTCCTGCTCCGCTTCGGAATAGCTTGCCAACCATCTGCCTGCCCCTTCCAGGGTTATCATTCGTCCAGCTTGAGACAAAAATCCTGCTATATCATTTCTTGTGACTAACCAGAAGAACCCTTTTGCCCGCAGTATTTCTTTAGGCCAATTCTCCAGCCATTGCTGTAATCGCTCTGGATGAAATGGCTTTCTGGCCCTATAAACAAAAGAACTGATACCATATTCTTCTGTTTCTGGTACATGCTCTTCATTTAATTCTTTTATCCAACCTGCTCCCTGACTCGCTTTTTCAAATTCAAATTGACCAGTATGAAGTAGTTCTAATGGATCAACTTTCCCATATTTTGCAGGAATGAATGTTGCTTCCGGATTTAACTTATAAAGCAACGCTTTTAATGAAGTAATCTCATCGTCAGATAGCTTATCGGTTTTATTTAAAACAATGACATTGGCAAATTCAATCTGATCAATCAATAAGTCAACAATACCTCGCTCATCATCATCCGTAACGTTCATTTGCCGATCTATTAACAAATCCTCTGAGTGATAGTCCTCCCAAAATTGATGTCCATCGATTACAGTTACCATCGTATCGAGTTGAAAAGAAGCAGTTAAGTTTATCCCTAACACTTCATCGGTATAGACAAAACTCTGGGCAACAGGAATTGGTTCAGATACACCACTTGATTCAATTAAAACATAATCAATATCAAGCAAAGCTAGTTTTTCTAGCTCCACGACTAAGTCATCCCGCAATGTACAGCATATACAGCCGTTTGTCATTTCCACGAGATTCTCTTCTGTTCGGATAAAGCCTCCTTCCTTTACCAATTTTGCATCAATATTAATTTCACTCATATCATTAACAATAACCGCTATTTTCAGTCCGAGCTGATTTTGCAGCAAATGGTTCAGCAAAGTTGTTTTACCTGCTCCTAGAAAGCCGCTCAAAACAGTCACTGGGATTTTCTTCTTCATCCTTCTTCCGCCTTTCTTTCCTGATCCATATACACACGACTAGGCGTAGTACCTTTTTGATATAAATATTTCCCGGCATATCCTTCTGTTTCCTGATCTACTTCAGCAATCACAAGCTGGCACACGCGCATACCCGCTTGCAATCGAATTGGCACACGGTTTGCATTAAACAATTCCAAAGTGATTTGTCCGGAAAATCCAGGGTCAATCCAGCCAGCATTTTGAACGAAGACACCGAGTCTCCCGATAGAGCTTCTTCCTTCGACAAAGGCTGTTAAATGAGGAGGCAGACCAACCGCTTCCAATGTGGTTGCCAACATAAATGTTTGCGGTTGAATCGTAATTAACTCTTGATCGGTTACCTTCATTTCTTGGTAAGCTCCTGGTTTATCAATCGACAAATAGTCTGTAGAGATTGTGTCAACAATTACAAAATCCTTCCCCAGACGCAAATCAATCGAAGCTGGCTGAATGCTTAGTTCCTGAAAGGGGGAAATGGATAACTCCTTATCGTCTATATACTGTTTTATCGTTTGCCCAGATAAAATCATTGAGGTTAACACTCCTTATCTTGATATGGAATCCTATTGCTAGTTAAACTGATATAATACCGTTGCAAGAATCGCTGTACTAGCAACACTTGTCAGCATTTGTTTTCCGCCTAGGGAGAAAGAAGTCTTCCAACCAAGCTCCCTGCCGATTGTAAATAATGTCACAAGACAGGCAGATAGTGTGGAAGCCAGATAGACAAGAATAAATAGTTGACTGATCGACATGTCCATTAATAAACTGCCCTGTCCCTCATTTAAGACGAGCAAACCGTCCTTTCTAATAAGAGAAAAAATGAGACCCGGTGCTGCCTCTATTGGTAGGGAAAACAGATATAGGAGGGGCATGGCCAGCCAACTGAAAACAGATAATATATTTAACGTGTCAAGTACAGATGAAATGAGACATATCAAAAAGAAAATCGGCATCGCCTGCAATAAAAATTGCTTGATTGATCCGCCCACTTTCCACCAAAATCCTTGCCAGTTAACCTTTTGTATATAAGGTAGTGGGGCAATACGAGTCAGTTCATTCGTTTGATTTCTATTCCAAATTCTTGTATGGATCGCTCCTACAATAAATAAGATAAATAAATAAGGTATGAATAAAAGCGGAGCATGAGCTGCATTAAATAAAGACAACGTTGCCCCTATTTGATAGCTACATGCTGAACCAAACGCAATCAAGGAAACACAGGATGTGCGGGTACAAGTGCTGCAGCTTCTGCTTTGATGAACTGCAACAACGTTACATCCGAATCCAGTAATAACAGGTAATAAATCCCTTCCTGTCAAACCAATTTTGCGAAGCCACGGATCCAATGCAGTTGTTACATGTTCCTGTATTCCGATTTCTTCCGTAAGTGTTGTCGTTATACTTATCAAGAGAACAACGGGAAAAGCCCATAAAAACGAATAGGAACCTAAAGTAATCAATCCGTAATCACCTATTAATATACTAGCCAGAAAAGCAGGAGCTTGATCCAACCATAAAATAATAGGAGCAATCAAATATTGCTCTGTTACTGGCTCAAACCAGTTCGCAAATAAAAAAGCACCGAATACAGGAAGTGCAAACATGGCAAATATAAATAAGCAAGCAAGTATCGGACCAGCTATCGGCAGACGAAATATAGGAATTAATTGATTAACAGCATCTGGAGAAGATGGAAGGAAGCGCAAAATACTTTTTGTTGCTCCCCACATCTTAGCTTCCTCGATACTTTCAATAACTTCCGCCTGCGCTCCTTCATCTAACTTTCGTGTATTTATCCAAACAACGGGAACTTGTAGTAATTCCCCCACCCGATTTTGTTCGGTCTGTGATGGCGAATATTTATCCCGATGTGTCGCTACGATTGCAATTCTCTTTCCTTTTAAATTAAGACCTTCATACAGTTCTAACAACTCTTCTTTAAGTGTTGTAGCTTTTACTACTAAAAGAATCGTCTTTTCTTCCTGCAGATGATTCAACGTAATTTGTGTGCTTACACTGTCAGCATCAAGTTGCAATCCGGGCAAATCAGTGAACTGAATATTGGGATTTAATTTACATGCAGCTTGTAAAGCAGAGGTTGTCGTACCTCTTACATTGCTAGCCAATGCACTTTTTTCTCCTGTTAATTCACGAAATAAACCTGATTTCCCAACAGACTCTAAACCGACCAATACTACCTCTGTCTGAGCAGGTATATACACTTCACTAGCATTTAGCATTGACACATCTCTCCACAACTGGAAAGGTCATCTAAATAAAAATTCTCTTGCTTGTACATGTCTAAAATAGATAGATCTAAGTTTAAATTTCTGCCAATTGTTTCCGCTATTACAGCATAACGTTGACGAAATTTATAAATATAGCAGAATATATGGCTACCATGCCGCAGTTCAGGACCTGCTAAAAAAAGACCAGAAGTTTCAACGGTTTCATCTCTATCATTCACTAACACTTCTCCATGTTCTCCACGGCTTACCAAGTTTTCAATTAGCTTAGTACTTCCCTTAAACCCTGTTGCTAAGATTGGTCTTTCAGGAGTGGAATATACTTTTCCATCATTTGTATACACGTCATAACTAGCAGCGTTATCTTCAATTTTGCTGACAGTAGTATTCTCTGCAACATGTAATACATCTGAATCAAGCAAGTGACGTACCCGATTATACGTATAGACGGATAAAGCAATACTTGGATCACTATTATCTAGTTCCCATGTATTCGTCCTCGCGATGATGGTAGCTTTTTTCCCAAGCTTCCCTAATTGATAGGCAGCATCCATGCCACTCTCATATCCTCCGATGACAATAAAGTCATCCCCTTCCATTTCTCTCCACGATGAAACTAAACTATTGTGAACAGCAAGCTCCGCTCCAGGGAAAGAAGTCAAATCAGGGTATTGATACTCTCCACCTGCCCAGACGACATAACGGCTCTCGTATATTCCATCTGAAGTGTCCAATGAAAAAACAGCTCCTACTTTAATCACGTGTTTAACTTGCACGCCTGTTTTAATCGGCAATGCAAAATGCTCAGCAACTACGCTTAAATATTCTGCATATGCCTCTCCACTCGGATGCTCCATATCAAGTGTATAAGCTGGAGATGTTCTAGGTACAACAGCATTTAAATCAGTCTGACCGAATCCCTGCGCTGGAAACGAAGGTGTAATAAACCGCATTTCTTCTGGCCAATTTAAAAAAGAAGCACCGACATCCTCCTTTTCAAAAATTAAAAAGGATGCATTCATTTCCTTTAGAATGGCTCCAACTCCAATACCTGAAGCACCAGCTCCAACAATAATGACATCATATATCTTTTTCATAGGCATCCTCCCAAACGTAATCATTACGATTTATAAACTAAAAAAAATTAAGCAAGGCAGTTTTTAAAACCTTCTTCCAATTCTTGATGATCTAAATTCTTTCCAATAAATACGACCTCACTCTTTCGCGGTTCTCTTTTCTTCCATACATCACCTTTTGTCCCTGCAAATAGCATATGTACTCCTTGAAAGACGACTTTTCTATTCATGTGTTTAATATAGAGTACACCTTTATAACGGTACAAACTTTCTCCTTTTATACGTACTAAATACGCAAACCATTTATTTACCTTATCCATATCAAGCGATCGATTCTCTTGCAACACAAACGATGTCACTTCATCGTTGTGATGGTGATGATGGGACTCCGTCAGTAAACTTGGGTCAATTTTTAATACATTATCCAGTAGAAAGGAACCTTTCCCTATTAAGTCTTTCGTTTCCACATCTCCAAAGGAAGTAAAGTAACGTTGAGCTTGTGGATTCATTCGAATCAGTTGCTTTTCCAGATTGATTTTTTCATCCTTTGTAATTAAATCCATTTTGTTTATAAGCAAAACATCTGCAAACGCAATTTGCTGCTTCGGTTCTTCCTCTTCCAGATGCTGTCTGATATGCTTGGCATCGACCAGCGTAATCACACTGTCAATTTCAAAGAAGTCTGCAGTTTTCTCATCCATCAAGAAAGTTTGGATAACTGGAGCCGGATTAGCCATGCCTGTCGTCTCAATGACAACACGGTCTATTTCCTCTCCCTGTTTCATTAAGTTATCTAATAGATAGATTAAATCACCACGTACATTACAGCAGATACAGCCGCTATTTATTTCAATGATTTCTTCTCTTGTCGGTATCACCAGTTGGCCATCAATAGATGTATCACCAAATTCATTGATGATAACAGCAACTTTCTCATTGGACATATCCCGTAGTAAGTTATTTAATACTGTTGTTTTACCGGCACCTAAGAATCCCGTTAAAATCGTTACTGGAATACTTTTTCCTTTTGACAATATGTTCTCTCCTTTTAAATATGATTTTCCCTATGAACATGTTCCCTAAAGGTAATGCGTGACATCTTGAATTTCCATAGGTATCCCCCAAAGTTAAATAGATTCTGACTATGGGGGATTAATTATTATTTTGTCACTTGATCAAGTATCTCTAAGTTATATTCCATTAAAGAAATATAGTCTTCATTATTTTCAATATCCTCTTCTGTTCTTACTTCCAGGTTGTGAATGGTTAAAGCCTCTGCACCAATTTCATCCTGAATAACTTTAGATAGGCGATTACCACTATTTTGTTCGTAGAGAATATATTCTAAATCGTATTCCTCAGCCTAATTAATTCTTTTTGTGATGGTTCCTCTTCAGAAGATAAACCACTAATCGCGATTTGCTTCACACCATAGCGCTCTTCCCAATAACCAAATGCTGCATGTGGAACAATAATATACTTATTTTCCTTGTTCTAGAAGATCCATGAATTTTTCATCTAATTCTGTTAATTTACTTTATGATCGTGTCCATCATGATCGTGGTCGTGCACCTCGTCATCATGGTCATGTCCTTCGTGATCATCAATTACAATTGTTACTGAATTCGATTCGGCAAGGATTTCATGATTGTCATGGATGAAAGTTTGGTCTTGTAGTCATCCCCAGAATTCCACCTGTCTTTGGATTTACTGCGATTGCCATCGCACCGTCCGGACTATATTTTGCATCTGCCAAATCCAATTCCCTTTCCATAATAGACTGTACTTTAGCGTTTATTGTTGTTTTCAAATGCAAACCATCCTGTGGAGGAGAATATTCATCAGCTAATGTATCTAGTCGATTGCCCTTTGCATCGGAGAAAAAAGACAAACTTCCCGGCACTCCTTTTAATTTATCATCATAGAAACTTTCCAGCCCCATTAACCCCTGATTATCAATTCCAGCAAACCCGAGAACATGGCTTAAATAAGTGCCTTGTGGATAATGTCTCTTTGAATCCTTCGTCAGATATACTCCTGGAAAATTTAGGGTGCGAATAGCTTCTTCCTCTTCGGCACTAATCTTAATTCCATGTGGTCGTATCATTGCACTGGAAGCTTGCTGTGTAATCGTTTCATAAACTTCTTCATATCCAGCACCTAAAATATCCGCCAGACTTTCAGCTGTTTCTTCAGAGTTTATAACTTGCCTAGGGACAACTACGACTGTTGGCGCCGTAACATTCTCTGCAAGTGCTTGCCCATTTTCATCAAGAATCATTCCTCTTTCCGGTGCAAATACTAGATCTCTTGTCCATAATTCATTGGCCTCATTAGAGAGCTCGTCCCCAAGTACAAATTGTACATAGCCCAGACGGAAGATAATAATAAATAAAATGAATAGAAATAAAAGAAAAACAGTGATGATTCGTTTTTTTACTGTAGTAGCAGATACTCGTTTCATCCTAGAAACTCCTCTTCATTGGTAGACTTGTAACCACTATATGAGTTTAAAAAATGAATAGAACACTGTTTTATGTTTGTTATCCGGCTGGATTCTGTATCTTAATCTTCTTCTTTCCGCTCTATATCTTCATTTATTCCATCGAGGCTTCCGCTTCTAAAAATGCCTCTTTTAAACTTTTCCATTGTGATTCAGAAGGCTTCCAATATCCCCGTTCCGACACCTCTACCAATGTTCCCAGCAAATTGCGATATGCATGCGGATTTGCTTGACGTATTTTTTCCTGTAATGCTTTATCTTCTACATACGTATTATGAACATGGGAGAATACCCAATCTTCTACTTTATTCGTTGTTGCAGCCAAGCCGAGCAAATTCTCTGTATTTTTCGCCATCCGTTGTACGCCATGGTACGGATGTTCAAGCAGACCTTCTATCCATTTTGGATTCGTCAGACGTGTTCTAACTCCCCTGTTAATTGCGTGTTTTACATCTTCTGTCTGTGGTGTTTGTTGTGTCGTATCCGTTATGTAAATCTCGACGTGCTCTCCTTTCGCTTTTTCAATCGATTTTGCCAATCCACCAAAGAAACTATAATAGTCATCAACATCCGTAATTTCATATTCATGACTTGCCCTTAGCTGTGAAACAATATCTGTTGCTCCCATATGAATATCATATAATTCAGGGAAAGCTTCTCCCTTTCTTGATTTACTGTAGATATGCCGTGCATGATGTTTGTACATCTCTCCAAGTTCTTCTTCATCTGTCCAGCTGCCATCTTCAATCATGTGGTTAATCCCGGTCCCATATTCACCAGCGGCTGGTCCGAATATCCGTGCTGAAGCCAAATCAAATGCTTCTGCTTCGTTATACCCCTCGGTCAACAGCCGCTCTTTTACCTTTAATGTAAAAGTCTTAAAATGATTATCTTCTTCCTGTTCATCCACACGTACAAGCTTTTCAAATAAATCATTCAATGTGTCAATGACATTCGGAAATAAATCCCGAAATACCCCTGACATACTAATTACAATATTCATTCGCGGTCTTCCCAGTTCAGAAAGAGGAATAAGTTCAAAGACTGTATTGGATGCTTCTGAATGCTTCACTGCTTTTGCTCCGACATATTCTAAAATTTGCCCAATGGTCTCCCCCTGTGTTCTTGATGTTTCAATACCCCAGAGCACACAAGCTACGGTATGAGGAATTTCCCCATTCTCTTCCTTAAACTGTGCAATGGTTGCCTTAGCTATCTGTGCACCCCTAGTAATAGCAGATGGGCTTGGTACAGAACGTGGATTAAATTGATATACATTAGAACCTGTGGGTAAGGATTCTGGATTTCTATATATATCTCCTGCCAATTTTGCTGGAAGATAACCTCCGTCTAACGCTTTAATAATAGAAGAAAGTTCCTCTGTTTTTCTCACACGCTGATAAATACTTTTCCCATACGCTAAAGTGTCAGCAAACGCTTCTGCAAGAGCTCTTTCCTGAATATCTGGTAAACGTTTGGATTCTACATACCCTTTTATTAAAGCAACAGCTTCTTTCTCCAATACTGCATCTTCTTGCAAATCTGGTCTCAACTGCGATACCAGCTGCTTCAGCGTACTGCCTTTATGTTCTTTCCGTAACGTGTATATCGTATGGAGAATGGCATCTTCATGCTTCATTCCTTCGCCGATAGTGTGTAAACCATACGGAATTAAAGCATACTGCATCCTTTCCAGTTCCTGCTCTATATCATCCAATTGCTGATAGAAAAAGCCATTCTTATCTGCTATTTCTTGAATTCCTTTTAAAATCTCTTCACAGCGAGATGGATCAAGCTGTTCAGCTTCTCGATATTCATGGAGTAGACGTTCCAGTTCTTCATAATCACCATACAGTCCCCCGTCTCTGAACGGTGGTGCTTGGTAACTGCTAATTACAGCATGTGTCCGGCGTTTAGCAAGCATAGCCTCGGAAGGGTTACCGATATAATAAAAATAAAAATGAGGCAACGATTGCACCAATTGATCAGGGTAGCATTGGGAAGACATACCGTTTTCTTTTCCTGGCAAATATTCTAGTGTGCCATGCGTGCCAATATGCAGAATAGCGTCTGATTTAAATTCTTTCTCCAGCCAGGTATAAAAAGCTTGATATTGATAGTGCGGTGGAATCGACTGGTCATGATAATTAGCCGATGAGTCCTGACCTGCTCCATTCCTGCTTGGTTGCAACCCAATGAAAACATTACCATTGATAAATCCAGGGATGAAAAAGTCTTCCCCATTTGTCATTATTTCTCCGGGATATTCTCCCCAATACTCTTTCATCTGTTTCGAATCCAGATGATCATTCCAATCTTCTTTCGCCTTTTGAATAGGATACCGCAACCTTTGATCCAAGTCTTCATCTATACCCCAGCTTGTTTCATTAAATAACTGTTGCTCGCGAAATTGTCTTTCCAATTCTTCCTCACTCATACGTTCTACTTGATACCCTTCATCAGCTAATTTACTTAATAAAGCAGAGATAGAACGAAATGTATCTAAAAACGAACCGCCAAACAAATTTCCTTCTCCTGGTGGATAGTTATACCCTACAAGAGCAAGTCGCTTCATATTGTTTTTTGTTTTACGCAAGTGTAACCAATGCTCAATTCGATTCATAAAATAGTTGACACGATTTTCAATAAGAACAAGTTCTTTTTTCTCAAACTGATATGCTTCATTAAAGCCTGTTGATTGAATTGCAGCAATGGGATAGGTTTCAATAGCACCATCTAACTCTGGTAAAACAACATTGACCATCGCTTCGACAGGAGAAAGCCCTTTTGCTTCTTCCCATTCTGCCAACGAAGTACGTGTCAGAAAGAACGGATGAAGCATAGGGATATTTAATTTCCCCAGCCAATCTGTCACATCTTCTTTGTCTCCTCCTCTTGGCCCTGCCCCAAGACGAAAACCAATAAAATTCACAAGCAACTGTACATCATGTAATACCCCACCAAGTAAGCGCTCCAAATTTTCCAAGTCAATCTTCATAATACTTGTTAAGCCGATAGGAATAACCGTAGCAATTGGTCTAAAACGTTCGATAAGTTCTGCAATAATATTTGCGGATTTCATTCTGGCTTGAGAAGCAAGATAGAAAAAAACTATCTTCGGTTTTGACATATCTTGTTTGGTCTCCAGCAGGAATACATCCGCACTACTGTAGTATTCCCCAGTCCTAGGATCGATAATGCCTGTTTTTTCTACATAGCCGGGAGCTTTTGCTTCTGGGACATTTGTATCTCCATAAAGCTTGGCTGTAAAATAGATAAGTTCCTGCCAATTCGCAATTCCAGAAGCATGCCAATAGCTTTTTATCTGCTTATAATTTTCTATCGCTCGCTCCTTTAATTGATACTCTGTCTGGTTTCGTTCTTTTGCTTTATCAGATAGGGAAAGGTCTCCTGATTGCGGATTTACTTGGATATCTTCCCCTCGTAAGGCGCCAAAACCAATAAGGCTTTCCCACTTCGACCCATTCATCATCAAAGCTATTTGATCACAATCATACATTCTAGCCATCTCTGCCATTTTCATGACCACTTTATTTTCAACCCCATGCGGATCATAGATAAATAGATTGGCAGACTGACAGGCATTTTCAAATCGCATCCATTGTTCCGCACTTAACGGATTCTCGGTTAAAAATAAAGATAGCTTTAGCTCTGGATAGGATTCTATTACTTTCTCGTGTGCTTTCACTGCATCAGCCAATGTTCCCGATGAAGCAGTTGCAAAAATAATATGCACGATTTCTTCTCTCCCTTCCTTTTTTAATAAAATTTTATCGCTTTCCCATACATCCTGACACTGAACAGCCAGACCGATCATTTTATCTCTTTCCTTCCAATGGATGAAGCCTGCGTTGCACTGTTTTGGCAATATTTTTATCTGTTAATACATCGAGCGAGATATATTCTCCGTCTAGTGCAGTAGCAAGTTCCTCCGCCAATCCAAATTGACTTTTTCCTTGCTGGGTATCAATGACGGTCACTGGAAATTGTTTGATTGCAATTTTTCTAGCTATTTGATAGGATTCGCTCCTTGCCTGACTCGCTGTACCACCAGGCTTCAACGTTTCATTGGCATTTCCATCCGTCAAAATAACTAGATAAGGAAGAGCTTGTTTGTGCATACGCTTTTCTTTTTCACATAGATATAACGCTTTTTCCAGCCCAGCTGCCAAAGGGGTTTTTCCACCAGTAGAGATTTCTCCAAGTTTTCGCTTGGCTTCTGGAAACTTATTCGTAAAAGGCAACACTTCTACTGCTTCCGTCTTGCGGAAGGTAACCATACCAATCCGGTCTCTTTTTTGATATGCCTGCTGGAGTAATTCGAATATAGCTCCTTTAACAACTCTCATATGTTTTTTTGCTGCAATCGAACTGCTGGCATCCACTAAAAATAAAATCGTAAACCCTTGTTGCTGCTCCTTTAATTTATAACGAATATCCTCTTTTTCAATCGCCAGTGTCATTCCTTCTTTCGGTACACGAACTTTCCTGTATGGAGTTGCAGCTATCAGCGTATGATATAAGGAAATAGATTCCGTCGGTCTACTAACCGCTCGGAGCATTCTACCATTATCTCCAGCATTAGTTCCCTCCCGGTGCTTTCCTTTCGTAGATTGCGGTTGGATAGTTCTTTTTGGGTAAAGTAAATCTGACTGTACCTTTAAATATGTAATCATCTGATCCACTTCATCTTCAGGGACTTCTGCAATCGCCTCGTTATTTGGTGATCCTTGTTTTGGCAAGGGCTCACCAGATGCTTCATAATCATAACCACCACCGCTATGATCAATTGGCATTGATTCTCTATTAGTAGCTGAATGATTCTCACCCTCTGAATGGTCTTCAGAAGCTTCTCTGTTTGTATGTGACTCGGCACTCTCAGGCAAAGGAGATTCCTGCTGTTCCTCCATTCGATGAGCCACTGTGTAGCCTGCAGCTTCCTCGATATGTTTTACTTCTATGGATTCATCTGAATCTAAAGCTGCTAATGCACGAGCTGTTTCTATTAAATCTATATCAGCTTCCTGATTTCTACACCCTGAACCTATAACAACTTCCACCGCCAACCGCAGCATTTCATCAGAAACTTGAACAGAGGACAATCGCTGTTTAGCTTTCTCTATTTCTTCTAATGCATATTCACGCTCAGGATTGTCTGCAGTAAATAGAATATTGCTACGTTCTGATACGTCAAAAATAGGCAACAGCTGGACGCACAGCTTAGCATGCTTTAACAACGATTTGTCTTCGTTCTCCTGATCAAGACAATAAAACCATTGCGCACGAAGAGGAGTATTGGAGAAATCGGAGTTCTGATCAACGTGAACCTGCTTATTTTTAAGCATTTGAACAAGCAAACGTTGCTTACTTTCTGACATGAGGGCAAATTGATCTGTAATAACTATCTTTGCTTGATAAAGAAGGCTGTGATTGCCAGGGTTATTCTCAAGTTGTGAAAACAGGGCGATTTCTTTTTCTCCCAAAAGTTTTTCTGTAGTGACATGGGTAGGAACAAAAACAGTATCCTTTTTCGGAAAATAAGAAACAATAGCTTCCAGTAAAGTAGTTTTCCCTGTTCCTCCAGCTCCAATAATACATACCCGGTCCAGATATGGATTGACTAGGGTTGCTGCAATCCCACGTTTTGCTTTCATTTGACCAACTAAGCGTTTCATTTATTATCGACAACCTTATACCTTAATAGCTCAACCAATTCCTCATACGAAGATTTTTCCTTCATCGGATCCTGCAATAATCGATGTGGCAGGGAAAGTTCTGCCGCTTCATAAATATCTTCCAGTTGTACCACCGCGCGCTGCTTCCATGCTGCTAATGTCTGAGCAGCAGTAATTACTGTTATATCAGCCCGATGGCTTTCAATACCAAGTTCAATGGATAACTCGGCTACAGTACCTATCAAAGCATCATCTATCTCTACGGTTGGCAAAAGCTTCTGTGCCCACTGTATCTGCTCCTTCAATTTCCGTTGGTCTTGTTCATACCTTTTCTCAAACGCTTCCTGATTACGCTCAAAATGTAAGCGACGCCGGATAACTTCCATACGCTCTTCTACTTTTTTCTCACTTTCTATATTCACACATAAACCAAAACGATCCAGCAACTGTGGGCGAAGCATACCTTCTTCAGGGTTCATCGTTCCCACTAATACAAATCGTGACGAATGCTC
The DNA here is from genome assembly GCF_030813235.1 of Cytobacillus purgationiresistens. Taxonomy (GTDB): domain Bacteria; phylum Bacillota; class Bacilli; order Bacillales; family Cytobacillaceae; genus Cytobacillus; species Cytobacillus purgationiresistens. Next base: position 31,071 of record NZ_JAUSUB010000043.1, read on the forward strand.
ATAAGATACTCCTTCTCTTTCAATACGATTAACTCCCATTGCTGCAGTATCTAGAAGAATGTCAACCAAGTGATCTTCTAAGAGATTCACCTCATCTACATACAGAATATTTCCATCTGCTTTTGCTAATATCCCTGGCTCTAGCTTTTTTTCCCCAGTTTTTAGAATACGCTCCATATCCAATGTTCCTACAACACGATCTTCCGTGGCGCTAACTGGAAGATTAACTACAGATATATCAGGAAGCACATCTGCCAGTGCTCTTACAGCCGTTGACTTCGCTGTTCCTTTCTCCCCTTGAATCAACACACCTCCAATTTTAGGATTGATTCCATTTATAATTAGCGCTTTCTTCATTTTTTCTTGTCCTACAATTGCTGTAAAAGGATAATTTTTCACACACTTGCCCTTCTTTCTTTAAAAAATGACTGGTTATCATTAAAGTTTATCAATGGTTTCATTACAATACGTAATATACCGTCCCGCTCATCTTCATAAATATCCGATTGTACATGAAAGACTTCTTTAAACATTTTCTGGTTCATTATCTCTTTCGGAGTCCCTTGTCCATAGATTCGCCCTTCCTTAACTACAATTACTTCATCAGAATAAGAAGCTGCGTGGTTAAGATCATGTAGAACCATGACAACTGTTACATCCATTGTCTTTTTCAACCTAGATACTATTTCCAGCACATCTAATTGATGAGAGATATCTAAGTACGTCGTCGGCTCATCCAAAAAGAATACTTTTGGCTGCTGAGCCAAACAAAGAGCTATCCATGCTCTTTGCCTTTCTCCACCAGACAAATTGGAAACATTCCGCTTTCTAAGTGCATTTAATTTAGTGAGATCGATTGCTTCATCAATAATTTCCTGATCCTTTTCGTCCAGTCTTTGAAGCAGCGATTTATGTGGCGTCCGTCCATATGAAACCAGTTGCTCTACTGTTAAGTCCATCGGATCATTCACTTGAGCAAGTAAAGCCAGCTCCTGTGCTACTTTTTTTGGAGACAGCTGATAAAGATTCTTTTCCTTCCAATATACATCACCTTTAGTAGGCTTTACCTGTCGAGATAATGCATGCAGTAATGTACTTTTTCCCGAGCCATTCGGACCAATGATGCTGTAAATTCGACCTTCATTTAATTTCAAATCAATTTTTTTCAGTACCTGTTTATTAGAATAGGATTGAGAAATAGATGTTGCCTGTAAAACAGTCATATCATTTTCCTCCTTAGTAAATACAAAAAGAATGGCGCTCCCAATGCGCCCATAATTACACCAACTGGTATTTCAATAGGAGCAAAAACAATACGCCCTACTGTATCTGAAGCAGTTAAAATCGCTGCCCCCAAAAAGATCGAAGCTGGTAGAAGCACCCGGTAGTCATTTCCAACAATTAACCTTGCCGTATGAGGTACAATTAATCCGACAAATCCAAGTAAGCCGACAACACTAACTGCACTGGCAGCTAACAACGTAGCCACTGCTGTCATAGAAAAACGAATCCACTCTACCCGCGCTCCAAGACTTTTAGCTGTCCGATCACCAAGCATAAGCAAATTCATTTTTCGAATACCAATGATAGCAAGAATAATACCAATAATGGAGTATGGCAAAATGATTTCCACCTGAGGCCAGCTTCTTGCACTTAAACCACCTACCATAAAATCTATCGTTCCCTGGACTCTATCACTATAAAAAACCATCAAGGCTGAAATACCAGATCCTAAAAATGCAGAAATTGCTACACCAGCCAAAATTATTCTGGTTGGTGCAATCCCTTTTTCCCATGCTAAAGCGTATACCGTAAATGCCACGATAGTTGCACCAATAAAGGCAACTGGTGTCAGTAAATGAGGTAAGTGTGGGTAAAGTATTAATACAATCATCCCTGCTAAACCAGCTCCACTGGACACACCAATAATATAAGGGTCAGCCAGCGGGTTTTTCATAATCCCTTGCAGTAATACACCAGCTACTGCTAAATTAGCTCCAACTAAAACAGCAACAAATGTACGTGGAACTCTGATATTCCAGATAATATTTTGAAAATCACTCTGAATACCTCCAGTAAAAGTTGCCAAAATATCGCTTAAAGGAATATTAACGGAACCAAATCTAATACTAAGAAGCATTGAAAGGATAAGTAAAATTGCAAAAAACACAATGATAAAACCTTTCCACCCTCTTCTATCTCTTAGTGCTTGCTTCTTACTCATTTCCAAACACGTCTGGGTACACAATTTCTGCCATATGCTTCATCGTATCAGCATAATCAAAACCTGGATTAGATAAATACATTGCAGAAGGAATTATATGAACATTTCCCTCTTGAACAGCTTTTAAGGAATTCCAAGCAGGATTTCCTTCCAACTCCTCTGCAATTTTTTCCTGCCCTGCTTCTACACTTCCATGTATCGTTATTAGGATATAATCAGGCTGCTGTTCAGCGATTGTTTCTAAACTGTATGGTGCTGAAGTTTGCGAATCTGGACTAGCTTCCATATTCTTCCCAATATTATTTACACGAAGTAAATCTCCAATTTCTATCGCAGTCGTATTAGCTCTTTGTACAGAAACACTTCCTGATGAAACATTTAAAATCACTACAGATGGTTCTTGATCACTCGGTAGCTGATCCTGCACTTCCTTCATCTCTGCTTCTGTTTCTTGCAGCTTCTCGGCAGCAAGCTCTTCCTTACCTAATACTTCTCCCATCAATGTCGCCATCTCCTTAACATCATCAAAAGAACGCATCGATAACAAAGCTAAAGGTATATTACTACTTTCTAAAATTCCTTCTAAATCTGCATGCCAGCTTGATGATCCAATGACGAGGTCTGGTGAAAGAGCTAATAATTCCTCTGTATTTATTTGACTCACCGTTCCCAATTCAGGTACATCTTCCGCTTCTTCAGGAATTGGTACACTAGTTGTTGTCATTCTTCCAACTGCCTCCCCGTCTAAATCATAAATGAGCTTTAAAAACTCCGAAGCTATAACTACAATTCGTTCTGGTTGACCATCAAGCACTACTTCTCTGTCCATATTATCTGTAAAAGATATTTCTTCTGTATGATTTGTATCATTATTTGTCACATTATTACTTGTATCTTCTTGCCTCTCCTCTGCAGCATTGTCTGTTGAAGGAGTTTCTTCACCTTGTTGGCATGCTGCAATAAAGATAATTGTAAAAATTGTGATGATGATTCCTGTCCATTTCTTTGTAAGTAATAAATTATTCAAAACTGTTCCACCTTTCGCCTTAAGTAGTATACTTTTCAAAATCACTTTCCATTTCGTAATGATTACGATTTAATAACTAAAAAAATTTTCTGTTTCTATTTATGTAATTTTTCTGTCGTTAGCTCCTCCTCCTATTTTTAAAAGCATAAATCGTAATGATTACGAATTATGCTCATTATAAATGACTATAGCCAAAATGTAAATAGGAATCATTACGATTTATATAAAATGTTGTTGCCTTCAGTTAACTCTATTAAATAGTTTTGTAATCATAAGCAATGGCATTGCAAACTTTTTAGGCAGTGCTATTTCTTTTGTGTTAATTTCATATATTCATTAATTAACCTGTCCAATTTTTGGCTGATTTGAATAGTTAAAGGATGATTCAGACCATTTTCATTCCCAATTTGAATCAGCCTTCTTTTTAAGAAGATAATCTCTTCGCATAATTCCTTCCTGGACTTCAAATTTTTAAACTCCTATTCCTGTGTTTTGTACCACATGTATTTTAAAATTATAGATTCAAGTTATATATTTAATCAGACAATTCTAATATACGATTAATTTCAAGCATGATAGCTTGCTGTTCAAGCTCAAGTAGATTAATAATTTTAATCAAATCAGGAATAGCGCAGTCTATTGTGTACACATTGTCTGCTATCAAACTATAGGTGACTCTGATTAGTTTTTCTTCTATTTCTGAAAAGTACAATTTTTGATTTAATACACGCTTTAATAAATGTTCCTTTTCATTATCTTGAATCATATGATCTCTCCTTTCTTAGCCTAACTCCATGTGCATACAAATAAAAAGTTTTAATTATTATAACGCGCATTAAAACGGAAAGTCAGCCTAATAAAGAGATAAAAAGAATTGTCTAGCCGTATGAAACAAATTAGCAAATGAAAAACAATGAATTACTTTAGGGTGGCAATTATAAAATCAATTTTTATTTCGATTTTTGTATAAATAAGCATGATAAGATACACCACTTATTCCTTTTCAGTAAATAAGTGGTGTATTTCTATACATGTAGATTTACTAAATTATTTTCATTCTACAATCATCCAGTTCCTGTCTTTCTCTAAAATCAATTCATACTGTGAGAATTGTGTTGCCTTTGTCGTCTCATCCAAATATTTCACTGTGACCCAGACTTTTATTTGATTCTCATTTTCTTGAAATACAGGATTGATTAATTCAGAAAAGACATACGCTTGATTAACTAATGGCAAGGCTTGATCTTTTACATAATAAGCAAGTTCTTTATCCGTGGCAGTCGGATAAAACGAAAAAAACGTCTCCAAAAACTCGGTCACTTCTTGCACAGTGTCAGAATCAACTGTTCCGTTACTTTCAGATTGTTGTGGTTCATAATCCGATTTATTCGGTATACTCCATAAAGTAGGGTTTTGTGTAATTACTAAATTCCCTACATTATCTTGATGTAATAAGATTCGATAGGTCGATCGAACCCTTTCACTATTTTTATCTTCCGTAATTTTTTGATCTACCGAAAAAACAACCGCATAAGTATCATCCTTTTCTGGTGTCACAGACCAGATATCAATATTACTCACGCTGGAACTAGTCGGAATATCATCTCTTACCGTATCGGTATTTAAAGTTTGTAAATCCTCTGTCAAGTAGTCACTGATCTTTTCCGCTCGCTGTTCAATGGAATCCTTTTCGTTTTGCCAAGTGTAGTAGTCTTCCACAAAGTTTTTCGTGAAACTCTCAATCGCATTCGTATCTATGATTCTAGTTTCAATGATTTCTCTTTCATGAACGGTATGCTGATCAATCGCTGTAAAGTTTTTGTAAATTCCAAAGGCAAGACTCCCAATTAAGAGTATCCATAAAAAAGTCACTATTTTTTTACGAGTTCCAACAGTCCGTACTTTTGTTTTTTTAGGTTTTGTTCCTAGCGTTTGTTTTTCTTTCTTCTTAAACAAACTTTTCATCTTGTTCAATCCTTTCTATTGTTTAATACGCCCAGCTCCAATGAGATGCTTTTGCCAGTAAGAAGAAGTCAAATCTGCATAACCAATCGGATCTCCTGCTTGGTACATCTGATTATTTCCAACGTAAATTCCCACATGAGTAACATAAGTTCCTGCATTATATGTGGAATGAAAAAACACTAAATCACCAGGTTTTGCTTCTGATAAAGGAATAGATTCGGTTGCATCATATTGCTGCTGTGCTGTTCGGGGCAAGTTAATCCCTGCCTTTCGATAACTCCATTGTGTCAGTCCACTACAATCAAACGAGGTATTCGGATTGTCTCCCCCAAAAACATAGGGGAAACCTTCATATTTTAATGCTTCGTCCATAACAAGCTGAACTAATTCATCATCAAATTGCGGTGACATAAAATATTGACTTACCAAATCGAATAGCGATAGGTAACTCTTTGAAACTATCTCCAAGTTTTCCCTCGCTCCACACCGTGCATGCAACTTTCACCGCACACGGCGTTCCAT
>NZ_JAUSUB010000044.1 GCF_030813235.1 Cytobacillus purgationiresistens
AAACTCTCCAATAAAGTGTTGTTTGATTAGCTCGTTTTTGCACTAAAAGTGCGATGCTGATAAATCAGCTTTTTTGAATTAACGTTGACGTTTTTTGTTCGTTCAGTTTTCAAAGATCAATCTCGTTCGCTTCAGAAGCGACTTTATTAATGTAACACGCATCAACAATTTCGTCAACACTTTTTCATTACCAGTCCGTCGTCTAAAAAAATGTTTTTAAAACATTTATTAGCGACGGATATTAATATACCAAGTTTTTTATAGTTGGTCAATACATTTTTTAATTTATTACTATAATTTTTTTATGACTTTATAGTATCGATGTTCTATCCCTTTTCCTTTTGTTTCTATATTCATTATTTCTATAAAATACTTATCAATAAGATACTCCAACAGTATACTCAAATCTACGGAATAAAATCGCAATTCATCATGCTGGATGATTTCTTGGATTGTCCATTTTTCTTTCTCAGATAAAACATCCAGCAGATGAGTAATCCCAACCTTTGTTCTGGAGTGGATTAGGAATTCACTCGCTAAAAATAAAAGCTCCAGCCTTTTTTCTAGCGGTTCATTACTCTGTACCAATTCCTCATATAATTTCATGATTTCAGGTTCCATCTGTCTTACTTGATTCCAAACGGTAACCTCCGGATGGAAACCATTTTCAATGATTGTTAATCTAGCTAGATGATGAAGAGAATGTACAACATGATTATAAGCATCAAAGTAATTTTGATTCTCGAAAAGGGTTTTACCATCCGAATATCTGCGAATTAATTTCGCAAATTCCAAACCCATCTTTATTGAACGCTCTTGGGATGGGAATTCTTGAAGCTCTATTTTTAGATTTTGAATATACTCATTTCTGTCAAACAGAATCTTCCCATTGTATAACCATTCGAAGATTTTTTTATTTGAACCCATTAACAGCCACTCATCTATTTGCTCTTTCGTTACAACATGTAATGCAGCCTTTTTATTTTCGTATGTATAGTGTTTCACAAAGATAGGTTCATTTGCTTCTTCTACTATAATAAGAAGTACTGCATCAAATGTATCTGTTGCTGGCAGTGCTCTCTCACTTTTTCCAATAATCAATACACCTTGTGTATTAGCCTGACTAGCCCGTTCTTGATATATAGGACGGAGAATATCTTCCATCATTATTCCTCCATTTACAGTAAATTAGTTATAACTTCGACGATATAAAGAGAAATCCTGCTATTTTATAGACATTTTTCGACATTAATGATTATATGATTTTTGGCACCTTAAGTGTTATGATATAGATATTGTTTAGGAGGGAAATAAATGGCAAAATATTCAAGCAAGATCAATAAGATACGCACATTTGCGTTAAGCTTAATCTTTATTGGATTCATCATAATGTACATAGGAATCTTTTTTAGGACTTCTCCACTTATAATGACATTCTTTATGCTTTTAGGTGTAGTTTGTATTATCGCAAGTACAGGCATATACTTTTGGATTGGCATGCTCTCAACAAAAACGGTACAGGTTGTTTGCCCAAATTGCGAAAAAACCACAAAGGTTCTCGGCAGAGTAGATATGTGTATGTACTGTAACGAACCTCTTACATTAGATCCTTCGTTAGAGGGGAAAGAGTTTGATCAGAAATACAATCGAAAAAGTAAAAATATAGATCAATGAGAACCACTTAACCTATTCACACACCTAAATAAAGACCCACGAAAATGAGTACCATTTCGTGGGTCTTTTAAATTAAGGCAACTTCACATATTTCAGCAAAATAAAAAAAGCTGATATTTTACCTCTTCAGCTTTGGTCTTTTACTGAATCAATGTGTTCCTTTATTCGTACATTCCGGGCATGTTCCATAAATCTCCATGCGATGATGACTGACTTTAAAGCCAGTAACATGCGCTGCAAGCTGTTCAACCTCATCCAATCCAGGATAATGGAAATCAACTATTTTGTCACAGCTTTCACAAATCACGTGATAATGGTGTGTTGTAACAAAATCAAATCTACTTGAAGAATCCCCATATGTTAACTCTTTTACTAGCCCAACTTCACGAAATACTCTTAAATTATTGTAAACTGTAGCCACACTCATATTAGGGAATTTCCCCTCTAACGCTTTATATATATCATCTGCAGTAGGGTGTGTCATGGAGTTTATTAAATATTCGAGTATCGCATGACGCTGCGGAGTAATGCGAACCCCAGTATCCTTTAATGAATCTAATGCTTCTTTAAGTTGTATCTGCGCCACCGTCATGCACCTCTCTTCTATTTATTCTTATATTGTAATATTTATAATTAGTTTACTAATAATTAATCAACTTTGTCAATATGACAGCATGACATAAATAGGCCTTAAAAAATTTAATCCCTCTTTAGTTTATATGCTAGCAATGAAATATCATTCGTCTAAGATATGCCACTGACCCTATAAAAAAAACGGATCAGATAATGATCCGCTTCAATTATTATTTGAGGAGGTATGCCCTAATAAAATGATATTCAATATCTCTCTTTATGCATGGACAAAAGCCTCGAGTTGTGAAAAATAGGCCTTTATTTAAGCTAAATTACTCTTAATATATGTTAATGCTTCTTCAACATGATCTTTCACTTTCACTTTTCTCCATTCTTTAACCAACTGCCCATTTTTATCAATGATAAAAGTTGAGCGCTCTATGCCCATATACTCCTTGCCAAAGTTCTTTTTCAATTTCCATACAGCATAAGCTTCAGCTGCCTCATGTTCCTCGTCAGCAAGAAGAATAAAAGGTAATCCATGTTTTTCGATGAATTTATCATGACGTTTTAAAGGATCAGGGCTTACCCCTAATATAACCGCATTCAGTTCTTCAAATTCGTTATGCCGATCTCTGAAGTCACATGCTTGTGTAGTACAGCCAGGTGTCATATCTTTTGGATAAAAGTAGAGAACTACATTTTTCCCGCGATAATCTGATAATTTCACTGTCTCACCATTACTTGCTTCTAATGAGAATTTTGGTGCCAATTCTCCGATATTTGTTGTCATTTTATACACTCCTGTCAAATAGATTGGTTTATCCAATAGCCTATCCAACTTCTGAATGAAAGACAACTATTACACTTCTTTCTTATTTTCAATATTAAACACAACCCTAGCTACAAAAGCTGTTGGTATGACATAGCCAATTAACGCTTCAGCTACAGCTATCATTCGCCCGATTCCAATGGGCGTGATATCGCCGTACCCTAAAGAAAACAACGTTACAGCACTAAAATAAAATCCAGATGCTAACCGATCGAGGAAATTATTCCCCCCAAAGCTCGTCTCATCAATTAAGACTACATGACCATTAAGATCTAAAATTATATATATAAGTCCAAAGCCTATTAGGATAGTAGCATAAAGACAAATTAAATACAGGAAGTTATCAAGCGAAACCCAGCGGCCCTTCGTTCTCTTTGGCGTTAACAGACTCTGCATACTCATAAAGATGCAAAGAGTGACTAATATTAAAGACAAATAAAACACCATTCGAAAACCTCATCTCATCCCATTATCAATACATTTATACGCAATTCTTTCAGAGAGTATGACGGCTTGTCTTAAGCACTATCTAAATTTTGTGAAATTACGTATTTTGTCATCCATGAATGGATGCATGTTAATATATCATGGTGACACTATTTTAATTAGGAGGTTCAATGATGAATATCTCGAATTCTGAACGATTACATAAAGAAGCACTCAAACATATTGTAGGTGGGGTAAATAGCCCTTCAAGGTCATTCAAAGCTGTTGGCGGAGGTTCTCCAATCGCAATGGAAAGAGCGCAAGGTGCTTATTTCTGGGATGTCGATGGAAACCAATATATCGATTACTTAGCTGCATATGGGCCAATCATTACAGGTCATGCCCACCCTCATATCACTGAGGCAATTAAAACAGCAGCTGAGCGTGGGGTATTATATGGAACACCTACACCACATGAAGTGAAATTTGCTGAAATGCTGAAAGAATCTATGCCAGGTCTTGACCAAGTCCGGTTTGTCAACTCAGGAACCGAAGCAGTCATGACGACAATTCGTGTTGCACGCGCTTTTACCGGAAGAGACAAAATCATTAAATTTGCTGGCTGCTACCACGGTCATTCAGATTTAGTTTTGGTTGCAGCAGGCTCAGGCCCGTCTACATTAGGAACACCCGACTCTGCCGGCGTTCCAAAAAGTATTGCCAAAGAGGTAATTACTGTTCCATTTAATGATATTGAACCATTTAAGGAAGCAATGGATAAATGGGGAGATGAAATTGCTGCAGTCCTTGTAGAACCGATTGTTGGGAACTTTGGTATTGTTGAACCCAACCCTGGATTTTTAGAAGCGGTCAACGAAGTCACCCATAATGCTGGAGCTTTAGTAATATACGACGAAGTAATCACTGCATTTAGATTTCATTACGGCGGAGCGCAGGATTTACTTGGAATCACTCCTGATTTAACAGCCATGGGAAAAATCATCGGTGGAGGTTTACCAATTGGAGCTTACGGCGGAAAGAAAGAAATTATGGAACAAGTAGCACCCTTAGGACCTGCTTATCAAGCTGGAACAATGGCAGGTAACCCAGCATCCATTCTTGCCGGCATCGCCTGTCTGGAAGTGTTAAAACAAAAAGGGGTATACGAACATCTTGATCGTCTTGGAGCAATGCTTGAAGTAGGCATCACAGAAGCGGCAAAAAAATATGACATATCCATCTCCATTAATAGATTAAAAGGAGCCTTGACTGTTTACTTCACAGATGAGAAGGTGGAAAACTATGAACAGGCTGAGAACACAGATGGAGAAATGTTCGCAAAGTTCTTTAACCTGATGCTTGAGCAAGGGGTCAACCTAGCTCCTTCAAAATATGAAGCATGGTTTGTAACGATCGCCCATGTAGATGAAGATATCCTGGCAACCATAAAAGCAGTGAATAATGCATTTGAACAGCTAAATAATAAATAAATATTCATTTTTTTATACAACAAAGGGAGCCTCAAAGCTCTCTTTTTCCTTTACTCTCAAATATGAAAACGTTTACAACAAAGAGTTTGTTTATACATTTTCATTCAAACCACTCATACTTCTCTATCCACGCTTATGTATAAATAATTGATTTCTGAAAATTCATATGATATGATAATAAAAATATTCTGTATATCTTCATCACTATCACGCTTTACCGCTTTAACTTACGAAACAAAAAATAACAAACCATCTTTTCTAACAAGCATGTTTAAAAAGAATGTACATTCCCTTTAAACATCCTCTAATTCATAGACTAAAACAGGAGGTGAACGGCTTGAAGGCAAAGCCTAATGAAGCCGAAAACTATGAATCAACAATGGACCCCTTCCCTATTTAAAGAATTTAATAAACAGGAACACGACGCGTGCGGTATTGTTTCTTCATTAGAAAAAGAAAACATTCCCACTAGAGAAAACATTTTTAATTGTATTGATGCACTGGTTACAATGAACCATCGTGCAGGTTTTCTTAATGGTGAAGGTGACGGTGTAGGAATTCATGTTGATATTCCTCGTGCACTTTGGAAGAGGAAACTTGAAAATGTAAATATCGATCCTAAAGTGGTCGAAACCAATCAGTTTGTTGTCGGGCACGTGTTTTTCACCCGTAATAATGAATCTGAAGGCTCCAAGAAGGAATTAATGCAAAAACTTGAAGACAACCAATTTACGATTCTATTTGAATCTGATGAAATAACAGAATCATCTGCACTTGGACCGATTGCAATTCAAGAAAACCCCGTATTTTGGCAATTTGCTTGCAAAACTGAACTAAACGAGCTCGAATTGAATAAAACCATCTTAAAGATGATTGTAGACTTTGAAAAGAATGATCATGTTCATATTGCCTCTTTAAGTCAGCACCACGCTGTTTATAAAGTTATGGGTGCAGGAGATATTCTCCCGAAGTATTATCATGATCTTGCAGATCCTCTCGTTGCATCTACTATGACACTTGGACATAACCGTTATTCTACCAATACACTATCAAACTTTTTTCGTGTGCAGCCATTTAGTGTCCTAGGACATAACGGCGAGATTAACACAATTGCCAAACTTCGTGATGAAGCAAGAATGATCGATGTGCCACTCGTTAAAGGCGGCAGTGATTCACAAGACTTAAGCAGAACGATTGAAACATTTATTTGTCGTGACAGTTACTCCCTATTTGAAGCAATGGATGTAATGTTTCCGCCAATAGTAAATGAAATAAAGGCATACCCTGCGCATTTGCAAGATTTATATACTTATATCCGCGAATCATGGGGGCACTTTGCTCAAGGTCCAGCCGGAATCATTTCACGTTTCGGTGACGAAGCGGTATTCAGTGTCGATGCACTTGGACTGCGTCCTCTCTGGATGCTTGAAACAGAAAAATCCTATTTATTTTCTTCCGAACCGGGAATCATCTCTTCAAGCGAGTATGTTAATGAACCAAAACCGCTTTCACCAGGTGAAAAAATTGGATTTAAATGGAATGAAAACAAACTTGAAATGTATGATCATACTGAATATCAGGAAGAAGTCTATAAGAGATTTACCGAGCGAGTAGAACCAGCTCAATTCAGATCACGTCTCAAGCCGCCAAAGCTGCCTAAAGTTACAACAGTGACCTACCCTAATAAAATTCACAATGGTCAATATAAAGCATTTGGCTGGGAAAGAGATCATGTTAACTTAGTAGAACAGATGGCAGATAAAGGAGCAGAGCCGATCAGATCCCTTGGTCATGATGCTCCACTGGCTGCTTTGAACCGTGAAAGAAGAAATATAGCTGATTTCATTAAAGAAAGCGTTGCAGTTGTCACAAACCCGGCAATTGACCGTGACAGAGAGACAGAACATTTCTCTACTCGGACGATTATAGGGAAGCGCCCTTCTCTCTTTAATAAAGAAGAGCAAACCAAAGTATTAGAGCTGCAAACGCCGATTTTAATGGAAGGCAAGACCGGCTATGACTGTGGTAAAGAGCTGCACCAGCCTAGCTATGATCAAGTAACTGATTTCTATCAAACTGAAAAACTATTAACATATATATCGATTACCTTTAATAAAGAAGAGTCTGTGAAAGAAGCACTTGACCGAATTTCCCAAGAAGCGATTGATGCAGTTAAAGATGGCAAATCATTATTGGTATTGGATGATGCAAATGCTCATCAAGAGGATGCTTACTGGATTGACCCGCATCTTGCTTTGTCAGCGATTGATCAGGCGCTTGTTAAAGCAACGCTAAGACGTGAATGCTCCTTGCTGCTAAGATCGGCTTCAATTAGATCATTGCATGATATCATTACAGCTTTTGGTTTAGGGGCAGACTTAATCAGTCCTTATTATATGTTTATTACAGTTCTCGATGAGGAAACTACACCATTAATTAACCTATATTCAGCGTTAACAAAAGGATTGGAAAAAGTAATTTCAACGATTGGCATTCATGAACTGCGGGGCTATGGCCGTTTGTTTTCCACTATCGGAATGAATGAAGAAATAGCTGACTATTTAAATATTGTTAATTTCTTTGGATCTAAAGAACTTGCCTTTAACTTAGAAACGTTAAAAGAAGATGCCATTGCAAGGGCTCAGGATTATGAAGATGAAAAGTCTAGAATAGGTAAAACATTCCACCTATTCCCAAGGATATGGAAAGCTATTGGCGATGTTGCTTCAACAGGGGATTACAGCGCATATAAAGAGAAAATATCTGAACAAGAAGAACAGAACCCAACTACTATCCGCCATTTAACAAGCTTTAAAGCTGTTGAATCAAAGGTTCAGCCCGAGAATGTCGACATCAGTGTCGGTGATCATAGTTTACCGTTTGTCATTTCATCTATGTCATTCGGCTCTCAAAACGAGATTGCTTTTAGAGCTTATGCTGAAGGTGCCAATCGTTTAAATATGGTCAGCCTTAATGGTGAAGGCGGAGAAATTAAAGATATGCTCGGCAAATATCCAAGAACTCGCGGTCAACAAGTGGCCTCCGGCCGTTTCGGGGTTAACGCCGAACTGCTAAACTCCTCCAATCTATTGGAAATCAAGATTGGTCAAGGAGCAAAACCTGGTGAAGGCGGACATTTACCTGGCTCAAAAGTTACTGCAAAGATAGCAGAAGCTAGAAATGCAACAATTGGTTCCGATTTAATTTCACCATCAAATAATCATGATATTTACTCCATTGAAGATTTAGCACAGATGATTCATGAATTAAAGACGGCTAATGATAAAGCAAAGGTTTCTGTTAAAGTTCCCATAGTTCCAAATATCGGAACTATTGCGGTTGGCATTGCTAAAGCAGGTGCAGATATTATTACGCTTAGCGGATTCGACGGAGGTACTGGAGCAGCCAGAATTCATGCACTTCAGCATGTAGGGCTTCCAGTTGAAATCGGCGTAAAGGCGGCTCATAATGCTTTATTGGAGGCTGGACTAAGAGAACATGTTGAGCTTTGGGCAGATGGCGGACTTAAAAGTGTGTCTGATGTTTTAAAAGTTATGTTATTAGGAGCAAACCGAGTTGGCTTTGGCACGCTTTCCATGCTTGCAATTGGCTGTACTGCATGCCGCGGCTGTCACTTAGATACTTGCCATGTTGGTATCGCTACTCAAATCGATTCAGAAGCTCAAGCAAAAGAGCATGGATTAAGAAGATTCGTACCACGCCAAATGGATTCAGCTGTTCAAGGACTTATGAACCTCTTCTCTGCTTTTGGTCAAGAATTACAAGCGCTATCTGCCTCGATCGGCATTGATCGCTTACAAGAGGCTGTGGGCCGTTCTGATCTATTAGAGCAAGTGAAAGGAACAGAGCAACTCGATTTAACTTATTTATTAAAGACTTTAGATATCAGCCAGCTTACAAGCTATGAAAAACCAAAAGAGCTAAGTGAAGCACAGCTTCAGGTAGCAGTTGGAGCTGAATATTTAGATCAAAGTGTCGCTGAACTCCATCAATCACGCGATTTCCAAAATGTAACATCTGAACAGCGTGTGCTTGGCAGCCGTGTATCCTGCCACCGTGTAAGAGGACGATTAGATGGATCTTATAAAGCATTGCCGCAAATAGATTTAAAATACAAGGGCGGATCGATTCCAGGCAATGGTCTGGGAGCTTACAACAGCTTCGGAATTAATATTGAGGTAGCTGGTGGAGCACAGGACGGCATTGGAAAAACTTCCTTTGGCGGTCAAATTCTTATCTTCAAATCCAAAGGAAAAGATGGCAAGTATTATAACGGATCTGTGGGAAAAGGTTTTGGCTACGGTGCTCAAGAAGGCCTTTTAGTAGCCCAAGGAAATGCAGATGCAAGAGCTGGCATCCGTTTATCCGGTGCTGACATGATTATTGGCGGTCTGCTTAAAAAGCCACTTCCGCCAAAAGAGTATGGGAGAATCGGTACAAATTCAAACATTAAAGGTTTTGCATTTGAATATATGACTAACGGAAGAGGCCTAGTTTTAGGTGATCCAGGACCATGGATTTGTGCCGGAATGACTGGCGGCGTTGTATATTTAAGACATCAGCCTGAAATGGGACTAACGAAAGAAGCGATCGAGAGAAGAATTGCAAAGGGTGCAAAAGTATCTGTAACTTCCCTATCAGACAAAGGTAAAGAAGATATCCAAGAACTTCTCGGAAAATATATTTTAATGCTGCAAAATCAAGAACAACATGAAGAAGCTTCTCAACTTTTAAAATTAATAGATCACTTAGATGATCACTTCCTGCAAGTCGTACCAGTTAAAGAACAAGCTGATCCATCTGTATCAACTGAATAATCTCAACATAAAATGAAAAGCGCCCGCTTCACATGAACTGCCTCCCATTAAACACCAGACAATAATGGGGAGCATGATTCATATAAGCGGGTGCTTTTTTTATCATTTATTTCTTTTTTGTTATTTTTCTCCTTTATTAATGTTTTTCTATTGAACTTATTATCATATCCCTGTATAGTACATACTTGTTTAATAAAGAGGAAAATCGTTTAAAGTATACCTATATACATTTTTTCCATAAACGATTAAATGCTGGCTTCTTTCACAGCCGGTAGAAAGGAACATATATCACATGAAGCTTGGCGCCCGCATATTAAAAACGGGAATCGCAATTATCTTATCACTTTTACTTGCAGAGCTATTTCAGCTTCCTGCACCTGTATTTGCAGGTATTGCCGCAATTTTTGCCTTGCAGCCTACAATTTACAGAACTTATTTATCAGTAATTGAGCAAATTCAGGGAAATTTGATTGGTGCAATTATCGCAGTTACATTTGTATTATTATTTGGACATGACACTTTAATTATCGGTCTTGCAGCAATTATTGTCATTACGATTAACTTAAAACTCAAACTGGAGAATACGATAGGCTTATCGCTCGTGACAATGGTCGCCATCATGGTTACTCCTGGTGATACCTTTATAGAATTTGCCATCATTCGATTTTCTACCGTCATGCTGGGTATTTTCTCTGCCTTTATTGTTAATCTTGTATTCATTCCACCAAAGTATGAAAAAAAGCTATTCTTTAAAATAATGAATGTGACAGAAGAAATAACGAAGTGGATAAGACTAAATATTAGGCATGCATCAGAACATACCTTGCTTAAGAATGATATTGAGAAGATGCAGGAAACGACGAGAAAGCTTGAATCATTATACTCCTTATATAAAGAAGAACGAAATTATTTCAAGAAAAAGGCTTTAACAAAGTCAAGGAAGCTAGTGATTTATCGCCAAATGATCTCTACAAATAAGAGAGCATTGGACACATTGAAAAAAATGCATAGATATGAAAATGATCTTGTTGAAATGCCTGAAGACTTTCAACATATGTTACAGCAGCAGTTAGATATCATTACTCATTATCACGAACATGCTGTATTAAAATTCATCGGCAAGGTTCGGGCCAATGTCACCTTTGAAGAGGGTGACATCACATTAAGCCGTAAAGAACTGTTCACATTGTTCTTGGATCAACAGCATCTTGTAGCTGAAAAGGATCAGGTCTTCCTAGCGCATACGATGCATATCGTCTCAGCAATGATGGATTATAATGAGCAGGTCGAGCACCTTAATCTATTAATTTCAAGTTTCCAAACATATCATAAAAATGAAAATCAAGTTACAATTGAAGAGAATCATACAGAACAGTAAAAGGCAGCTGAGAAATCAGCTGCTTTTAGTTTTTCATTCTTGGATCCAGTGCGTCTCTTAAACCATCACCCATTAAGTTAAAGCCTAACACTGTTAACATGATGGCAATACCAGGGAAAAACATCGTCCAAGGCGCCTGCGTTAATAAAGGCCTCGCATCAGATAGCATCTTCCCCCACTCTGGGTTTGGCGCTTCAGCCCCCAAGCCCAGGAAACTCAAAGCCGCAGCTTCAATAATCGCAGTCGCAATGGCTAATGTACCTTGAACTATAATAGGAGCCATACTGTTTGGCAAAACATGTCTGAATAATATGCGGCTATTTTTCATTCCTACCGCCCTTGCGGCAACAATATATTCCTCTTGTTTCACACTCAATACACGAGAACGTATTAAACGGCCAAAGTTTGGTATATTGATAACCGCAATTGCTATCAAGGCATTTCTCAATGATGGACCTAAAACAGCAACGATCGCAATAGCCAATAAAATACTTGGAAAAGCCAGCATAATATCAAATACTCTTGATATGATGGTATCTACCCATTTTCCATAATAGCCGGCAAGAATACCTAACAAACTGCCGACTACTAATGAACCCATAACAGCAAGAAATCCAACCCATAAAGAGATCCTCGCTCCGAAAATTACCCTGGAGAATATATCCCTTCCAAAGTCATCTGTCCCAAACCAATGTTCGCTGGAAGGAGACAATAACCGCTTGTCCAATGCTTGATCATTAATACCCGAAGGTGCAATGAGAGGGGCGAAAATGGCCATTATGATAAAAAATAATACAATGCTCGTCCCAATGATTGCTAGTTTGTTTTTTCGAAAGCTTCGCCATGCTTCAAGCCAGGGAGAAACTGCCTTATCTTCTTCTGGCACAATGGGTTTCTGAGGGTTTTTATTCATAGATAATTCCAATACCTCTCCCCCTCTCTAGTTATATTTAATTCGAGGATCAATGGCTGCATAAAGCAAATCTACGATTAAATTAATCATGACGAATATGAAAGCTATGACTAAAATACCTGACTGAATAACAGGGTAATCGCGGGCACTGATCGCATCAACGATATAACGGCCCATTCCTGGCCAGCTAAAAACAGTTTCAGTTAGTATTGCACCGCCAAGTAAGAGCCCTGTTTGTAATCCAATGACAGTCAGTACGGGTATAATCGCATTTTTTAAAGAGTGCTTATAAACAACCCAAAACATTCTTAAACCTTTTGCACGGGCGGTCCGAATGTAGTCAGATCTCATAACTTCAAGCATAGAAGATCTTGTGATCCTTGCGATAATTGCCATGGGAATGGTAGCTAATGCTACTGATGGCAATATGAGATGCTTAATTACATCCCACAGCTGATCGAATCTTCCTTGAATCAGAGTATCAATCATATAAATATTGGTGATTGAAGAAATCGGATTCCGTACCTCTTCTCTTCCCGAAGTAGGCAGCCAATCCAAATTGATTGCAAATACCCATTGTTCCATAAGTCCCAGCCAGAAGATCGGCATGGACACTCCGATTAATGCTAAAACCATAGCGATATAATCGAACCAAGAGTTTTGATACCATGCGCTAATAATACCTGCATTTACCCCAACAAATATTGCAATGGCGATTGCACAAAATGATAGCTCTAAAGTAGCTGCCAAATACGGCCATATCTCTTCACTAATGGCTGATTTCGTTTTAATTGATTCACCTAGATCTCCTGTAAATAACCCGCCTAAATATGTAAAGTATTGAACGAACCATGGTTGATCAAGCCCCAGTTGTTTAGTTAATTCGGCCACAGCTTCTTTCGTTGCTAATTGCCCCAGAATAATTTGTGCTGGATCGCCCGGAATTGCTCTAATCATGAAAAAAACGATTAATGATAATCCTAATAACACTGGTATTAAAGACAAAATACGTCTGATTGTATATGCAAGCATCTTCTCACCTCTAAAAGGTTGTCTTAAATTCTAAAAATATTAGAAAAGGGAGTTACAAGAACTCCCCTTCGAAAGCATTATTTTAGTTCAATATTAGAAAGAAGATCAGATCCAGTTGGATGTGGTTTAAAGTTTTCAATACCAGCGCTGCCAGCTAAGATTGGTCTTGAGTGAACAAGCGGTATCCACGGCGCATCATCTTTAATAATAACCTGTGCCTCTTTATAAAGCTTTTCACGTTCTTCTTGATTTGGACTTGCTTGTGCTTTAGTTAATAATTCATGGACTTTGCTATTTTTGTAATAAGTGTAGTTATTAGATCCGATTGAATCTTCATCTAAAAGTACATACAAGAAGTTATCAGCATCTCCATTATCACCAGTCCAACCCAGCAAGAAGGAATCTGCTTCACCATTATTTGCTTTTTCTAAATATGTTCCCCACTCATAAGTGACAATCTTTGCTTTCACACCGATCGCTTCAAAGTTTGATTGAATTGCTTCGGCAACTTTTTGGCCATCAGGCATATATGGACGTGGTACAGGCATTGCCCATAATTCCATTTCAAATCCATCTTCATAGCCTGCTTCTTTTAATAGCTCCTTCGCCTTTTCCGGATCATAAGGATAATCTTCAATTTCTTCGTTGTAACCCGCTACAACTGGTGGCATTGGGTTGATGGCTGGATCAGCAGCACCCGCATAGAACGCATCAATGAGCGATTTTTTATCTACAGCATAGTTAAGCGCTTGACGGACAAGCTTCTCTTCAATCGGTCCACGTGTATTTGTTAATCCTAAATAAGCAACGTTTAGTGTTGGTCTTTCAAATACTTGTAAATCGGCATTACCCTCGATTTGCGGAACATCACTAAAGTTTACCCCGTCAATCAAGTCAACTTCTCCTGAAGCTAATGCATTAAGTCTCGCAGAGTTTTCAGGAATTGAGCGGAAAATAACTGAATCTAATTTTGGTAATCCCTCTTGCCAGTAATCTGCATATTTTTCAATCGTAATGCGATCGTTTCGCTTCCATTCCTTAAATACGAATGGTCCCGTACCTACTGGGTTTTCCATGAATTTATCACCGAATTTTTCAATGGCTGCCGGGCTTGCGATCCCAAATGGAGACATGGCAAGATTCTTGTAAAATGGCGCAATTGGTGTATTTAATTTAAATTCTACTGTGTAATCGTCAACAGCTTTCACACTATCGATTTTGTCGCCAAACTGTGAATTATAATAGTAAAATTGTTCTTTATTTCCTGCCTTCCAACGCTCTAAATTGAAGACAACTGCCTCTGCATTAAAGTCTGTTCCATCATGAAACTTGACACCTTCACGCAGTTTAAGTGTGTGTGTTAACCCGTCTTCACTCGGTTCCCACTCAGTCGCCAGACCTGCTTCAATTTCCGTATCCTGTTCCCCAAAGTTTACTAGTGTTTCAAAAAGATTCTTTGTAACTTTAAATGCTTCTCCTTCAGTTGTTGCAGCTGGATCAAGAGAAGTAGAATCTCCACCTCGTCCAAACACAAGCGTCCCGCCAGAACCTTTTTCTTCAGTTCCCGGATCCTTCTTACCTTCAGGCTCTGATTCTCCTCCTGTTGATGAGCTATTACATCCAACTAATACCAATGACAAAATGAAGCCAACAATCAGCAATAACCAACCATTTCTTTTCTTCATTTTTATCCCCCTTGTCTCTTTGCGGCATACTACTTATCCGCAATATTTCATGTCATTTATCATTGAAACAACATGCCAAATATTTTATTTTTTATATAAATGGCATGCTGCATAATGACCAGGTTCAATTTCTTCCAATACTGGTCTATCTGTTTGGCAGATTTCCATACATGCTTTGCACCTAGTGTGAAACGCACATCCTTTTGGTGGATTTGCAGGACTTGGCAAATCGCCTGTTAGGATTTCCCGATTAACTTTTACTGTTGGATCAGGGATTGGAACAGCACCTAGCAAAGCTTGAGTATACGGGTGAAGCGGTTTTTCATATAATTGGGAGGATGTAGTGATTTCTACTAATCTTCCAAGATACATAACTCCTACTCTGTCACTAATATGCTTAACGACCCCTAAATCATGCGCAATAAATATATAAGTTAGTCCAAATTCATTCTGTAAATCCTCAAGCAAGTTCAATACTTGGGACTGAATTGAAACATCGAGTGCGGACACCGGCTCATCCGCAATGATCAATTTGGGTTTCGTCATTAACGCACGCGCAATACCAATACGCTGGCGCTGCCCACCGCTAAATTGATGAGGGTAACGCTTTGCATGGTAGCTGCTAAGGCCCACTACCTCCAGCATCTCCCGCACTTTTCTTCTTCTCTCCTGCTTGTTGCCAATACCATGTACAATGAGCGGTTCTTCTAATATTTTTTCCACGGTATGACGAGGGTTCAAGGAAGCAAAGGGATCCTGAAATACCATTTGTACATCCTTCCTGATTTTCCTCATGTCTGACTCGCTTAAGGACGTCAGCTCTTTACCGTCAAAAACGACCTTTCCCTCTGTCGGCTCAATCAATCTCATTAGCATCCTTCCAGTTGTTGACTTCCCACATCCGGATTCACCTACTAAACCGAGTGTTTCCCCTTTATTAACAAAGAAACTAATGTCGTCTACCGCTTTCACATCGCCAGTTTTCTTCCCAAGAACACCACCAGTTATTGGAAAATATTTTTTTAGTTTTTCTACTTCCAACAATACTTCAGTCATGATGGCCATTACCTCCAGTGTCATGAAGAAAGCACCGAACCGTATGATGGCCAGCTTCTTCAACTGCGTATAAAGGCGGATCATCAGCAAGACAGCGATCATGTACAAATTCGCATCTTGCTGCAAATCGACACCCTGTTGTGATGGAGCCGGGCTTTGGTACATTTCCTGGTATAGAATAAAGCCTGTCTTGCTTATTGCGAATATCTGGAACTGATTGGAGTAAGCCCATAGTATAAGGATGTTTTGGATTTTTAAAAATATCTAAAACTGAGGCTTCCTCCACCACTTTGCCTGCATACATGACTATCACCCGCTGGCATATATCTGCCACAACACCTAAGTCATGTGTAATCATCACAATCGATGTATCAAGCTTTTCATTCAAGCTTTTCATCAATGCTAGAATTTGAGCTTGAATTGTTACATCCAGCGCAGTTGTTGGCTCATCTGCAATAAGCAGCTTTGGACCACAAGATAGCGCCATAGCAATCATCACTCTTTGTCTCATTCCGCCAGATAGCTGGTGAGGATACTCATTCATAATCCCCTCTGCTCTTGGCAAGCCGACAAGCTTAAGCATATCAACTGCTTGTTTCTCAAATTCTTTTTTATTTCCTTTTTTATGTATTTTAATTGCCTCTATTAATTGCTCTCCAATTTTAAATAGAGGGTTTAAAGAAGTCATCGGCTCCTGAAAAATCATCGCAATTTCATTTCCTCGAATTTGCCTCATTCTTCTTTCAGATACAGGGACAAGATTTTCACCATTTAATAGAATTTCACCACTTACTATTTTCCCAGGAGGCTGGGGCACAAGTTTCATGATGGACAAAGACGTGACACTTTTCCCACAACCTGACTCCCCTACAATTCCAAGTATTTCTCCTTTTTTGACAGAAAAGCTTATATCATCCACTGCAGGTATTTCGCCATCATCAGAAAAAAAAGATGTCTTAAGTTTCTTCACATCTAGTACAGGAGCTTGCATCACATTTTTACTCCTTTCTGGTTCTTATTTTCCAATTTAATCCTTTATACCATTTTTATTATTTTATATAAAAAAGATACAGAAGTCTATTAATTTTTCAGAAATGTCGAAAAATATATATTATTCTGTAAATATTGGATTTTATGTTATTTTACTGTTAAAAAAGACATTTTTTTAAATAAAAGAGTATTACGTGGGAGTTCTTTCAATTTCTTCCTTTTGGATTTATTGCCTTGTTAAGCCATATACCCAAGAAGATTCGACGATTTAGGAGTTTTTTAAATAAGAGTAGAACCTTAATTCCAACTGATTTTGGGGATGAATTCTGCTTTTGTTTGTAATTGGATGGGAATATCAAGTTTATGCATCTAACGTCTTGTCTGATTACCTATTAGTTGGGGATTAAACCTGATTGGGCACCTGACTTTTTCTTTGGATTTCTGATTAGATGAGCTTCGAACCTTTTTGGGCACCTAACTCTTCTTCTGGTTAATGATTAGATGGAAATCGAGCACTTGATTGATAAAAATGAGATAAGAGTCAATCAATGAAAGTATTTTTATTGAGGGTAGATCGTAGTTGGCGGAGCAATGATTCACTCCTCTTTAATTGATTCAGGGCATTCTTGATTTCTTTGCCGGCTAATGTATACCATATATCCTTGTCGATAAAATAGTTATCTTCATAAATTTTCACTTCAAAGAGATAGAGTTTCTGTTGCATGATACAAAGTAAATCAAGTTGAAAAGTAGTTTGGTTTAATTCAAGAAGGAGATCCTGGAGTATGATGACTTCATTTGTTATGGATTGGAGGTATTCCTTAAAAAATCGCTCTCCCTCAAAACCTTTTTCGAGATTGAGGTAATATTGCTGTTGCATGGCAGTTAAGCCTTTACGCCGATCTAGCTGGCGCATGATCAAGGGTCACGATTAGGTGTCCTTTTCATCTATCCTTTCGGAGAATTGACGGGGCATATAATCATATTAGAAGTGATTGCAGATTTGCAAGCTTATTTTACCTCCAAAAAAAAGAAAAGCTATAGCACCGGCTATAGCTTCTTCCTTTATTGTTCGAGTTGTTGAACTTGAAATAATTTATGGTAGTTACCTTGTTTTTTCATCAGCTGGTCATGGCTACCTGATTCGATTATTTCACCATGCTCTATGAGAACGATTCGATCGGCATGGGTTATCGTTGATAAACGATGGGCTACAATAAATGTTGTTCGATCTTTTGCTAGCTCTTCAAGCGCCCCTTGGATTAAATGCTCGCTTTCCAAGTCTAGTGCGGAGGTGGCTTCATCCAAAATAAGGATTGGTGGATTTTTCAAAAAGATTCTCGCAATAGCAATTCTCTGTTTTTGACCACCAGAAAGCTTCACTCCGCGTTCGCCGACTTTTGTATCATAACCATCAGTGAGATTCATGATGAATTCATGCGCATTGGCAGCTTTTGCTGCTCGAATAACCTCTTCATCGGTTGCTTCCGGCTTGCCGAGAAGGATATTCACTTTAACTGATTCACTAAAAAGGATATTATCTTGCAAAACCATTCCGATGTTATCCCTTAAGCTTCTTACCTTAAAGGAACGGATATCCTTGCCATCAAGCAGAATGTTTCCTCCTGTAATATCATAGAATCGCGGTATTAATCCCACCAAAGAGGATTTTCCGCCTCCACTCATTCCTACAAGCGCAATCGTTTCCCCTTGCTGCACATCTAAATGAATATTTTTAAGAACTTGTCCATCTTTTTCATTATAAGAAAATTGCACGTTATTGAATTCAATATGCCCTGCGACATTTTTGCATTCAACTGCATTTGGTGCATCATCTATATCATATTTTTCATCGACGAGTTCAAATACCCTGTCCATTGAAGCGATGGACTGCGTCAGCGTTGTCGATGAATTGACAAGTCTTCTTAAAGGGTTGTATAAGCGATCTATATAAGCAACAAATGCCATCATCACACCCAAGGTAATTTCTCCTTGAATTACTTGATATCCTGCAAACCCAATAACGAGTAATGGAGAAATATCAGTGATTGTATTTACGACTGCAAATGCTTTGGCATTCCATTTTGTATGATCAATCGCTTTGTTCAGGAAATTATTATTTTGTTTATCGAAATTCTTCTGTTCATAATCCTCGGTTGCGAAGCTTTTTATTACAGCCATCCCTTGAACTCTTTCATGAAGGTAGCCCTGTACTTCAGCAAGTGCCTGGGACCTTGCTCTTGTTAATTTTCTTAAGTTCCCGAAAAAATACTTAACTGAAAAAGCATAGAAAGGAAAGAGAATTAACGACACGAGCGTAAGTTTTATATCCATCGTAAACATGATGGCAACAGCAATAATGATCGTGGCAATATCGAGCCATAAATTCATCAAGCCGGTAACTACAAATGTCTTTGTCTGCTCTACGTCATTAATTACTCTGGAGATAACCTCTCCTGACCTGTTATTAGAATAGAATTTGAAACTGAGCTTTTGAATATGAGTAAAAAGCTTATCACGTATATCATAAAGAATTTTACTTGCCACCCATTGAGCAAAATACTGCCGATAATATTCAATTGGTGGTCTAGCGATAACAAATACGACAATCATAATGCCCATTATCGTTAACAGATTTGAAATTTTATCAGCTTGAGCTAAACTGTCATTTCCAACAATATCATCAATCACAAACTTTATTAGTAATGGAATTAATAACGGGATGGCAAACTTGATAATCCCTATTAATATCGTAATAATTATTTGCAGGCGATATGGCTTCACAAATTGCATATACCTTTTTATACTGTCCAAAGCAGCCCCCACACCCTTTTATGTTATGTATTCGTTCTTTTACAACTAAAAATTAGATTATCAGTTCTATGATTATTTTGTTTCTATTGGCATAACTTTCATACATATTTATATAAATAAACATTCTGACATATTTTTTTCAACACAGATAAAAACCTGTTGATTTATCAATTCAACAGGCGTTTCTTGCTCGTCATCAGCGTCTGTAAGTTAGATATCTTTCGTACCATCCATCAACAAAATCGGGGGCAAAGGGTCCTTTCCTCTGTCGAATCCATTGAATTAACTTCTCAACATTCGCCCATAAGATTTTGTCAATTGGTGCAGGGTACTTCATTTCTTGGCGGTGGCGTTCATATTCGTCTTCATCAAGTAAATTAAATGTCATGTCGGGAAAGACTTTAATATCCAAATCGTAATCAATATACTTAATCGCTTCACCGTCATAAATGAAGGGTGAGCTTAAATTACAGTAATAGTAAACACCATCTTCCCGTAGCATTCCAATAATATTAAACCAATATTGCGAGTGAAAATAACAAATTGCCGGCTCTCTAGTAACCCATGTTCTTCCATCTGATTCTGTCACTATCGTGCGATCATTTGCTCCAATAACAAGGTTTTGTGTACCCTTTAGTATGGTTGATTCCTCCCAGACGCGATGGATGTGCCCATTATGTTTATAACTATGAATTTGTACCGGTTCTCCTTCGATGGGTACGGCCATTCTTTCTCCCCTACTTTCATTTCTGGAAGCTTTGGAACCTTTTAAAAAGCGCAAGGCGCTCTGCTCTTTTAGCTGAGGCATCTGTCAATTTTTAGGTAATAATCATTAAATAAGACAAAAGGCAACAAAGTACGATTCCCTATTTTCTATTATTATAACGGTTATATGAAAAATTTAAAACAAAGAGCCATTGAAATCATCAATGGCCTGAATGATTTATTCAATTTTTTCATATAAAGTTATTCCTTATACTATTCATGCCACATTTACTGATTATTTAATCGGATTTGAAACACATCATTACTTTTTATGACGGAACCCGAACTTGATATGATGCAATCACCGCTTCTGTTTGATTTTCAAATAATTGATGAATTTCCTTCAACTCATCCTTCATTCTTATAATCTCATATTGAACACTTTCAAGTTCAGTGCCCTCTTGCAGTGACATTAACTGCACCTCAATTTCCTCACATCTCTCTAATTCACTTTGTAAAAATAGCAACTGTTCCATTGTTTTCATTTGTTCTTCCACTAAAAGGTCAAATTTCTTCATTACACCCGCCACCATCCTTCTCTCAAATCCATCTACCCTAATAATTCGCCCTCACCCCAAACACTCCTTTGACAACTTCTGTTGACAAAATAGAAGTTTTGTCGAATAAGAAAAGCGGAGGTGGCTTGCTAAGTGGCAAAGACAATAATCGGGAGAGTGACTAGATAGTGAGTTCGACTGACTAAAAAACGGAATAGAGTGACTAAATAATCTGGTTGACTGATTAAAAAAGCAATAAAGTGACTAAATAATGAGTTCGAATCTGAAAAAAAAACAAGATAGATATTAATTAATGAGTTCAAAAGATCAAAATGGGATAGTGTAGCTAAAAAAAGTTCGACTGACTAAAAAATAGCTAAGAAATTTCCGAAAAAAAGAAGGTACCCTTTCGTTAAGAAGGGCACCTTCGTGTTTAGCATTATTGTTGTTGTTTTTTAGCTTTTTGCTTGTTAGCTTCAGCTTTTTGGTTTTGTTGTTGTACTTCTTGCACGTTTGTTTCACTTGCAAATTCAGTACCGAATTGTTGTTGATTTTGTTGTTGCGCATTTTTTTGCTGTTGTTGTTGTTGTTGGTTTTGTTTCTGAGCCATTCTAATCACCTCCACGCTCATTAATTTATCCAGCGTAGAGAATTTTATCCTCTAAAAATAAAGTTTGAAAATTTAAACTTTAGAATTAAACTAGTAATGATATACCGCCATCAACAATAATTGTTTGTCCCCTGATCATACTTGATTCATCTGATACTAAAAACATCACTGTATTAACCATATCATCTATTGATACCATTCTACCTGCAGGTGTTTTCTCGCTTGCTTCGTTTAATAGCTCTTCTCTATTTGGAAAATGCTTTAACGCATCTGTATCTACCGCTCCACCTGATACTGCATTAACTGCGATATTTTTGGGTGCCAGTTCTACAGCTAAATAGCGTGTAAGGGCTTCGACTGCTGCCTTTGAGACACCGACTACAGT
Source organism: Cytobacillus purgationiresistens (assembly GCF_030813235.1). Taxonomy (GTDB): domain Bacteria; phylum Bacillota; class Bacilli; order Bacillales; family Cytobacillaceae; genus Cytobacillus; species Cytobacillus purgationiresistens. Next base: position 21,959 of record NZ_JAUSUB010000044.1, read on the forward strand.
ATAATTTTCTAAATAGCGTATGGAGCCAAGTGAGCTGATGCTGACGATTTTACCACCGCCATTTTTCTCCATGAGCATCGCTGCTTCCTTTGCACAGAACAATAAAGCTTTACTATTAATATTCATCGTCCAATTCCAATGGGATTCCTCGAGTTCCATTACTGGCCTTTGTACACCTGAAGCAGCATTGCTGACAAAAACATCAAGTCTTCCAAAAACCTCATTTATTTCATGGAACATTGCTTTGATTTTCTCGTTATCGCCGACATTGGCTTTAATCGTTAATACTTTTCTTCCCATTGCTTCGATTTCAGCTGCCACTTCCAATGCTGCGGTTTTACTTCTTGCATAGTTAAGAACGATATCGTATCCTTCATTTGCAAGTCTTAATGCAGTTGCTTTGCCAATCCCTCTGCTGCTACCTGTAATTAATGCTACCTTTTGTGTCAAAATAAAAATCTCCCTTCTATGTAAAAAAATTCACTTTTTACCGCTAATGATTTCATTTTATCTTTTCCGTGAATAGAAGACAATTGAGAATACAACAATAGAATAGAAATAAACCTTCTCATGAAAGGAAAATACTATGCATATCAGAAGAGACATGACAGAATTATCAATGATTGCAAAATCTGATTGGACTAATGATGAACTCAAATTTTATCATCAGTCCTTTCAGCAGATTACTCCTTATTTAAACGCTGAAGGACATTCGATTCAGCTTGAAATCATTAATGAAATTGAAAGTAGAGGCGGGTATTAGATACCAGCCGCCTCTATGTATTGTTTTAACATCTTCTGATGTGAAACAGGAAAAGGATAGATTTTTATTTCTTCTAAAGAAACTAACTTGAGGTCCTTATCTTCTATTACCCGATCTAGCTTCCCTTGGTAAACATTGATATTCCAAGTCAGATGGGTAAATATATGCTCGATTTGTCCAATCATATCCGTAATGCTTATATTTGTATCATATTTAGTATTTATCGCTTCTTTTAATTGTTCTTTTTCACTTACATATTGTAAATTCAATTCTATATTAGGGAACTCCCACAAGTTTGCCAGCAAGCCCTTGTCTGGCCTTTTCCGAATAAGAAGCCTTCCTTCGCTATCCGTCAAAAGGGCAGCAGCAAGCTGAACTTCACGTTTCTTTATCTTTTTAACCTTAACAGGGAGTTCATTTTGCTTTCCTTCATTAAATGCGTGGCAATGGTCTCTCACAGGGCATAATAAGCATGACGGTGATCTAGGTGTACAGATGAGCGCACCTAACTCCATTAATGCTTGATTGAAATCTGATGGATTGTCATGAGAAATCAACTCTCTGACTGCTGCTTCAAATACTTTTCTTGATGAAGCTTTCGCAATATCGTCTGTAATAAGTAGAATTCTGGATAAGACTCGCATAACATTCCCATCAACCGCTGGCTCTGGAAGGCCGTAGGCAATGCTTAGAATCGCACCTGCAGTGTAGGGACCTACTCCTTTTAATGTAGCTATTTCTTTCGGATGATTTGGAACAACGCCACCGTATTTTTCATAAACCTCCCTGACAGCAGTCTGCAGGTTTCTAGCGCGTGAATAATAACCTAACCCTTCCCATGCTTTTAAGACCTTTTCCTCTTCTGCTTCCGATAAAGCAGCAATTGTAGGAAACTGCTCAATGAAACGGTGGAAATATGGAATGACAGTATCTACTCTGGTTTGTTGAAGCATAATTTCTGACACCCAAATTTTATATGGATCCTTGTCCTTCCGCCATGGCAAATCACGCTGTTCTTCGTTAAACCATGTTAATAAATCTTGTTGAAATGCATAAATATCTATATAATCAGCCTTTAACAAACGATTATTCAAATTTTTTTAACCTCCATGATTTGAAACTGATGAAAAAAGGGAATATACTATATAATCAATTAAAGTGACCTTGTCGTATATCCTATTAAACATAACATTTTTAATGAAATTAGACGATATGATACGATCAATATAAACTAAATATTGATTAATTAAGATGATATAAAAAAAATTGATGATAATAAGGAGGAATTCCTCTTTTGGATACTGGCACACATGTAGTAATGGGACTCGCTTTAGGCGGACTCGCAACTTTAGATCCAGTCGTAGGAGGCAGCACAGCGACGGCCGCTAGTGTAATGATTGGTACAATTATTGGATCACAAATACCTGACATCGATACTATTTTAAAGCTGAAAAATAATGCAGCATATATTAGAAATCACCGTGGAATCACGCACTCCATCCCGGCAGTTATTTTATGGCCATTACTAATTATTGCGGTTATTTATCCATTTTTTCCGGGTAGCGATTTGCTGCACTTATGGCTTTGGACATTTTTCGCTGTATTCCTTCATGTCTTTGTTGATATCTTTAACGCTTACGGCACTCAAGCTTTGAGGCCATTCTCTTCAAAATGGGTCGCATTAGGAATGATCAATACATTTGATCCTTTTATCTTTGGCATCCATATTTTTGGTTTATTCATATGGGTTTTCGGAATGGACCCTGGTTATACATTCCTTGGAATATACGGCATCCTCATTATTTATTACTTTTTCCGATTTCTCGCCAAAAGGGCAGTTTATAAGTCGGTTATGTCTATTATTCCAGATGCAACAGAGATCATTATATCACCTACTATGCGCTACAACCAATGGCGTGTAGCAGCTAAGAATGAGGATAAATTCTTTGTTGGGCGAGCAGTTAAAGGCCGCGTTCGGATTGTAGATCGATTTAAGCGGATTCCAATCCCAAATAACCCTATTATTAACGCAGCTAAACAAGATAAGAATCTGTCCGCCTTCCTCTCATTTTCACCTGTATATAGATGGGAAATAGAGACAATAGAGAATATGTACGAGATCCGGTTTATAGACCTTAGATACCGCAGTAATGAATATTACCCATTTGTTGCTGTTGTGCACCTTACTAAGGATTTAGAAATCATCAATTCCTATACAGGCTGGATATTTAGCGAAGAAAAGTTGAAGAAGAAGCTCGATATCATTACAAATTAAAAACACAGCCAAGATTGGCTGTGTTTTTTAATGAAGCTTTTTATCATTTTGCTCTAAAAGATGCTTATACTTTGGATTAGATGCGATAAATTCATGAAGCTTCTCTCCATGATTCTCTACCCATTGGCTTACTACCTTTGCAGTCATTTCATTTCCTTTATATTCTTTTCCTGCTTTTGCATAGGTAGCTTCAAAATCTTCCCATAGAAGTTCTATCCATGTCTGTGCTTGATTGACTGACAGCTGATCATTTTTTTCTAATAATCGTTCAAATAATTTTTTTTGATATTCATTCATAGTAATACCTCTTTTCCAATATCTTTTTATCGACTGATTGCAGCAAAAACGCAAATAATATAATTAAGCGACAAAAACTTTTTTAACTTTTTTTCGCTGTAAGTTTAGCCTTTAAATTAGGGGGAATTTATTATGCGCAACAAAGCGACTAACTTTCCTAACCAAAATAATAACAAATTTGAAGGTGAACCAAGAGCCAAGGCTGAATATGCCTCAAAGAGAGCAGATGGCACGATCAATACTCAGCCTTCGGAGAGAATGAAAGCATCTTCCACACGTGAAAATGATACGCCAGATTTATAAAATCTTTTTTGGGAGGCTTGATTTTTAATGGCAAATAAAAAAGACATTTTTGGTGAAAATTCTTATAATAGTCCATTTGCTTCAGGTAACTTTAATCCAAAAAAGGCACATTTTCAAGTGAATGGGGAGACCCAGCAAACCCAAAGCCTTATCATATTAAAACGCAACTTACAAAGAACCCCTTAACCATTATTGAAAGAGGATGATATTCATCCTCTTTCAAGCTTTTTTAACATTGCAATGGGCAATGCCTCCTGCTCTGTATTACCGCTGAGCCGGAAACCCCATGCAAATACTCCGTTCATATAATCTATTTTAAAGTATACTCCAGGATCGCCTTCAATTTGATACATTTCACCTGGAATGAATTCATCTGGATTAAGCAAATAGGATTTAGCCATCACTGCTTTTCTTTCTAAAACAGCAAATTCATTCAACATCCCCATTTGTTCGGCCTTACGCGCCTTTTCCTTAAGGGAGGCTATCTCCTGCTGAAGTTCATATTGGTTCATTGCACTGTATCTTTTTTCTTGCATATCTCTCGCCCCTCTATTATCCTTTTTTCTTCATTAGTAAACTGGATGTTCTCTCAGTTAAATGCGTTCATTGCTCATCTTGTAAATATTGATCAATCAAATCGAATGAAAAACCTTTTCTAAACAAAGACTGCTTCATCTTTTGCCGATATTCAAAGTGAGGAAGATTTATATACTTCCTTTCCAGTTTTTCTGCATGGTGACGAAGTGCATCCTGCTCCTCTTCTCCTGCCTTTACCGTATCACTTTCTGCAATGGCCTCACGAATAATATCAAAGGAAAAGCCTTTTCTTTGCAGCACTTGTTCAAGCTTTTGTTCCACAATACGAGAAGATTCCCTTTTATATTTATTAATATACTTCCCACAAACACGGATGGCAGTATCTAGTTCCTCGCCCCAAGGATACTCTTTCAATGCTGCAGTGATAAGCCTGTCTGATATTCCCTTTTCTCTTAGCTCATTTTTTATTTGACCGGAGCCTTTGTCAGTTGTATTCTTTTGCGTTCGAACAAAAGCAATAGCAAATTCTTCATCGTTTAAGAATGAATAGTTGTAGAGCCGATGAATTGCTTCCCGAATAATTGGCTCTTCCATATCCTTAGACAATAAATGCTTTCTAACCTCATTCTCAGAACGCATTCTTCTTGCTAAAAATTGAATCCCCATATTATAAGCTTTTCGGATATCGTCCTGATAATTAATATCCAATATAGAAAAATCTTCTAACTCTAGACCCTTTTTTAATTGGTGCTTTATAAATACATCTTCATCTACACTAAAAGCATATTTTTCTCCACCGTTACCGTCATCTAAAAAAATATTATATCGATCTTTATTTTTTTTCTGAACTGTGATTTTTGTGATAATAGGCATTTTCTTCACCTCTCTTATTAATGTACCATAAAGAAAAAAGGATTTTATAACGTAAAGACCGAAATGATAAAGAAAAACTAATGATTATGGATAGTTTTCAAATGTTTACGGGTATAGGTTTATTACTTTAATAAGTTTAGGTCGTTAGCCTTCATCCCTTGTGTTCGCTAGTAACCTTCACATGACAAAGGAGGAGGAAAAATGAAAATAGCATTGACTGGAGGAACTGGCTTCGTTGGCAATCACCTAACTGCTGCTCTTTTGGCGCAGGATCATGAAGTCTTTATCCTAACAAGAAATAAAGAAGGAAAAACAGAATGTGAAAATCTCACTTATATTCAATGGCTTAACCCAGAGGACGAACCTGAAATTAAATTGGAAGGGATTGACGTATTCATTAACCTTTCAGGAGAATCGATTAATAGCGGTAGATGGACACAGAACAGAAAACTGAGAATTTTAGAAAGCAGAATCTCTTCTACAAAGGAAGTTCTGAGAATTATCAGCCGGCTGGAGGAAAAGCCTTATACGCTTATAAATGCCAGTGCTGTTGGATACTATGGCACGTCTGTTTCCGAGGTGTTTACGGAAGAGGATCAGAAGTCAGGGGACGATTTCCTTGCTGAAACCGTGAAGGAGTGGGAGGCTCAAGCAAAGCTTGCTGTAGAATGGGAAATCAGAACAGTCTTTAGCAGATTTGGGATCATTCTGGATAAAGACAATGGTGCACTCCCTAAGATGGCCTTACCCTATAAAATGTTGGCTGGAGGAACGATTGGTTCAGGTCAGCAGTGGTTATCCTGGATTCATATTGATGATGTTGTCCAAGCGATGATCTATATCATTAACAATGAACAATTAAAAGGGCCCGTCAATTTCACAGCTCCTTCACCAGTCACAATGAAAGAATTTGGTCAAACATTAAGCAAAGTACTGAATAAACCACATTGGATGCCTGTTCCTGAATCCATCGTAAAGGTGGCGCTTGGAGAAATGAGTTTATTAATCACAAAAGGTCAAAAGGTCCTCCCCAACAAATTAGCTGATAAAGGCTACACATTTCTTTATGATGATCTGAAATCCGCATTGCAAGCCATCTATGATTAATGGGTATTTTTTCTTTTCTTTAAGGAGAAAATAACTAAAGTCCATAAAATATTGGAAGGGTGTTGTACAGATGGCAGCAGATAAAAGAAGAAAAGAAAAAGTAAAAAAAGGTTTATCAAGCATGCAGGAAGTAACATATTCCAGTGAATTTAAAAGAGCCGATCGTGCAGGCGGAAACTCAAGCGGACGATCCAAGCATTAATTACCACCATTACCTAGGTGCACATTGTGGAAACATAAAAGGGCGGAAACAATTAATATAAAGTTTCCCATAACTTTTTAATCAAAGGAGTTTTACAATGGGGCGTTCTAGAGGACAAAGAACAAGAGACAAAAATAAATCTTCACTACCACAAGTTCCAAAAAACTTAAAAACAACTGTACAAAATGAAGAGTTTTCAGCAGAATTTTCTGATCAAACACATCTTAACAAACATAAAAAGCAATAAGATAAAGCGAGGGTGACTTTTATCAAGTCACTCTCTTCTTTTTACCCTATTTGCTTCTTGCCATGAAGCTGATAGTAAAAGCCTTTTTCTCTAAGCAAATTGGCATGAGTTCCCTCTTCAATAATCTTACCGCTTTGCAGGACGAAAATTCGATCAGCATTTTGAATCGTATTTAATCGATGGGCAATTACAAAGCTTGTTCTTCCCTTCATCAACTGCTGCAGCGCTTCTTGAATTTTCAACTCTGTCACGGTATCAATACTGCTGGTAGCTTCATCTAATACAAGGATAGATGGCTGAGCAAGGAAAGCACGGGCAATTGAAATAAGCTGCTTTTGACCCTGACTGATGCCATTGCCATTATTCTGCAAAGCTGTATCATATTGATTTGGTAGTTTCATGATAAAGGAATGGGCATTAGCTAGCTTAGCTGCTTCTATCACCTCTTCATCAGTTGCTTCTAGCCTGCCATAGCGAATATTCTCCCGAACGGTCCCTTGAAATAGAAAGGAATCTTGAAGAACAAAGCCCATATGCTTCCGCAAGCTTTCCTTTTTAATAGTAGAAATATCTATGCCATCGATTAGAATGGTCCCTGCATTTACTTCATAAAATCGGGAAAGAAGATTAATAATCGTCGTTTTCCCTGCTCCAGTTGGGCCGACAAAAGCAATGGTCTGTCCAGGAGAAGCAAGAAGATCGATATGATTTAAAGTATTTCTATTTCCTTCATATGCGAAAGAAACATCACGAAACTCCACTTCACCTTTCACATCTTCTAAAACACGCTTATTTAATTCCTGCTTCAATTCATCTTGCTCATCAATAATATCAAACACTCTCTCTGCTCCTGCTATTGCAGAAAAAAGCGTATTGAACTGGTTGGCCAAATCATTTAAAGGTCTAGTAAACTGCCGGGAATACTCTGTGAAAATAACGATAACCCCGATGCTTACTGCTCCATTCAATGCTAAAACCCCTCCAACACCCGCAATAATTGCAAAGCTTAAATTATTTAACATATTCATTAGTTTTGGAATGAACCCAGAATAGGTCTGCGCCCAGAAACCAGAATTTTTCAGTCTATCCCCTTTTTCTATAAACTCATTAATCACCTTTTGCTCCTGTGAAAAGGTTTTAATGATTTTTTGTCCGGAAATAGTCTCTTCTATAAATCCATTCAGTTCGCCTAGGTTTCTTTGCTGCTCCTTAAATAATTTGCTCGTTCTCTTTGTAATCCACTTCATGCCATAGAACATGAGCGGAACAATAATTAATGTTAGTAATGTCAAAAGCGGACTTAGCCAAAGCATCACAGCGATTGTGCCTACAAGGGTTAATACACTTGAGAAAATTTGAATGATTGAGCTATTTAATGTCGAACTCACATTCTCAATATCATTTGTTACCCTGCTCATTAATTCCCCCAGCTGCCTTTTATCAAAAAACGGAATAGGGAGTTTTTGGATTTGTTGAAAAAGATCAGCTCTCATAGAATAAACCGTCTCTTGAGCAACCCCTATCATCCAAAAGTTTTGCAGCCAAAGTGATAGCGAATGGATAATATAAATAACACCCAGTGCAATCAATAGCCGAACAAAGTAGCTGCCCTCTCTTGTAACCAAATATTGATCAATGGCCACACCAACTAGGAATGGACCCAATAATGCGAGCGCTGAGCTAACCACTACCATTAAAAGAACTAGAAATAACATACGTTTGCTATAAGCAAGGTACATCCATATTCGCATTAATACAGCTGAGGCGTTTTTCGGCTTACTCTTTTTTCCTTTTGTTTCTATGAGAGCCCCGTCAGACTGAAGTGGTATTTTTTTATGTTTAAAAGGCTCACTTAGTTTGGTAAGCAATCTGTTCGACCTCCTCTTCAGACTGTGATACGGATATTTGCCGGTAAAGATTAGAAGTCAACAGCAGCTCCTCATGTTTTCCTTCCGCTAATAGCGCACCCTCATCAAGCAGAAGGATTTTATCAGCTTTCTTTGCTGTGCTTATTTTTTGGGTGATAAGCAATGTTGTACAATCATACTTTTTAATGGCCTTCAGTAATTTAGCTTCCGTTTGCATATCTAATGCACTCGTACTATCATCTAAAAGCAGAATTTTCGGATTCCTGACAAGCGCTCTTGCAACGGATAGACGCTGCTTTTGCCCGCCTGACAGGTTGACTCCTTTCTGTCCAATTCTTGTATCATATTGATCAGGAAGGCTCATAATCGTTTCATGTATTTGGGCATTCTCTGCTGCTTCTATTATTTCTCCTATAGTGGCATCCTCTTTCCCCCAGGATATATTCTCCCGTACAGTCCCGCTGAATAACATCGCCTCTTGAGGAGCAAATCCAATTTTTCTTCGAAGCCAGTCCGTTCTTAATTCCTTTACATCTTCCCCATCGATGAGAACTTTCCCTGATGAGGTATGATAGAGCCGAGGAATCAATTGAAATAATGAGCTTTTTCCAGACCCTGTAGCACCGAGAACAGCAACAGTCGATCCTGCCTTGATTTGAAAATCAATCTCCTTCAACACTGAGCCGGGAGTATCTGGATATTTAAAGGAGACTTGTTTGAATTCAATGGCACCATCCATATGTACATTTTTCTTTGTTTCCTTTTTGTCGTTTAGATCACCAGAAGCTTCAAGTACTTCAACAATTCTTTCCGAAGAGGCCCTTGCCCGGGAAATTGCCATAATAATAAAAGAAAACATTGAAAAAGCAGTAGTCATTCTTGTCGCATAATTGATAATTGCAACCACCTCGCCGACTTGAACATCACCGCCAATGATTTGATTTCTTCCAAACCAAAGCACAACCAAGATACAAAGGTTCATGAATAAAAACAGCACTGGCATTGCTACTTCCATTAACCTTAAAGCTTTAACTGTATCGACTTTCAAGCTGCCACTTACTTTGGAAAATCGTTTCACTTCATGATTGCGTCTAATAAAGGCTTTTATTAGACGTATCCCTACCAGGTTTTCCTGCATGACATTATTGACAGTATCTAATTTTGCCTGGACACGCTTAAACATCACCCCGCCTTTTTTCATCACATAGATTAGAAAAATAACCAGGATAGGCACAACAGCAGTAAAAATCAAAGCAAGTTTCCAGTTGACAAAGAATGACATGATCAAGCTACCTACTACTAACAGAGGAGCCCTTAACATAATCCTTAAACCCATAAAAACTGTATTTTGTACCTGGGTAACATCATTAGTCATCCTGGTGATTAATGATGACGTCGGAAATTGATTAAAATTAGCAAATGAAAAGGATTGAATCTTTGTCATTAAACCTTTTCTAATATCGAACCCCAGACTTTGACTAACATGAGCTGCATAATATGAATTAATCACACCTGAAGCAAACGCAACAACCGATACCACAATCATCGCAATTCCCCAAACTAGAACGACATTTATATCATTCATTAATATCCCATCATCAATAATTTTACCTATCAATAAAGGCTGCAAAAGTTCAACTGATAATTCGGTAAGCATTAAAAAAAGTGCAAATACAACTGCCATTCGGTAAGGCTTTAAAAAAGATAAGACCTTCAACATTTAGATAGCCCCCATGATGTATTCAGAAATAACCAACTACTTCGTTTTCCTAAATAAGATATATGAACTATCATATCTCTTTTTACAAAATTTTTAAATAATTCATTAGGATTTTTATTTAGTCTTTGATATGTTAAAATTTTATGATATAAACAATTCATGTTTTTGTATTGAAATTTTGACTTTACTTAAATAAATTATCCTCATTTAGTAAAAAATATAGATGAGAATAGAATATAAAAAAAGGATGCGATTCAGGGTGAGCGAAAGAAACAACGTACATGAAGTACATAACGATGCAATTGATATTCTTAAGGAGACAAGCCGTACTTTTTTTATCCCAATTAGCCTCTTATCTCCTGGATTAAAAGAATCTGTTGCTTCTGCCTATTTATGCATGCGTGCAATCGATGAGATTGAAGATCATCCACAGCTTGAACCTCAAGTAAAACGTAATTTGCTATATTCTACGAGTGAAATTTTGAAGACAAAACCCTTTGATGGTCAAGCCTTGCATACAATATATGCTCCTTACCAACAGTCACTACCAGAAGTTACCCTACGTTTAAGCGACTGGATTAGCTATTGTCCTGAAGAAATCAGAAATGAAGTATTAAACTCAACATCGATCATGGCCGAAGGAATGGGAGATTGGGTCAAAAAGGATTGGAACATTAAAACAGAAGAGGATCTAGATCAATACACTTATACGGTTGCCGGATTAGTTGGAGTAATGTTAACTGATATTTGGAAATGGTATGATCAAACGAAGGCCAATAAGGACCTTGGCATTGGCTTCGGACGAGGTCTGCAAGCAGTCAATATCCTCCGTAACTATAAAGAAGACGAAGAACGCGGGGTAAGCTTCTTTCCTGAAGGATGGACATTAGACGATATGTTTGAATACGCCCGCCGCAACCTGGACTTAGCTGATCGATATGTCAAAGACTTAAAAACTGATACCATCGTTAACTTCTGTCAAATCCCATTAGCCCTTGCTCATGGAACGATGAAGGCATTAACAGATGGAAGAGAAAAAATGACGAGAAATGAAGTAAATGACATGGTTAGTAAGGTCATAACAAAAACTTCATGAAGCAATGAGCCGATAGCCTCGTGCAGCCTAGACAAGCATAAAACGTGTATGACCAGAGAGGCTTGAGTATCTCCTCACGACCATAAAAAATGTCTGGAGAGAGTATTCTCCAGACATTTTTTATGATATAAGCTTTAAACCAACAGCAGATGCAAGAATTAATGCAATACAGACAAGTCGTTTCCAATCCTTTGCTTCATCAAATAAGAACATCCCCACTAATGCAGCCCCTACGGTTCCAATCCCTGTCCAAATGGCATAGGCAGTCCCCATTGGTATGGCTGTCATTGCATAGGACAGGAGACTAAAGCTAATGCCAAATGCAATTAGGAGATAAATGAGTGCACTCCATTGCTTCATTGCAACTTTTTTTAAATTATAGACTCCAAAAACTTCAAATCCACCTGCGATAATTAACGCGAACCAATGCATTATGCAGCGCCTCCTTCCTCTGTTGCATTTGAATCAGAATCCGATAAGAGCTTGAGCCCTATTACTCCGATAAGCAGGGTACCAACCAAAACGATTTTTAATGGATTAAACGGCTCTCCGAATATAAGCATTTCCACCAATACCGTTCCCGCTGTTCCCAGTCCTGCAAAGACGGCATAAACTGTACCCACTGGCAAACGGCTAGTTGCTATAATTAATACAAAGAAGCTCAAAGCAATCATTACACCTGTGAAAATCCACTCAATTGGCGTTTCTGAATATTTGAGACCCGATACCCAGACCACTTCAAGTATTCCTGCTAATAAAACATAAAACCAGTGCTTTGTCATTTCTCATCTGCTCCTTTCCCTGTTGTTAGTAATCCCCGCCAAAATATTGGCCATGTTGCGCTGAAGCGTTTCAGAAAATACTCTTCTCCATTAAACATAAGCTCAATAACTGATCCATCAACAATTGTTATATACGCTAACGCTTCATCCATAAAATCATCAGACCTATTAGAGTCATTAGTCAACTGATTCTTAAGCACTCTAGCTAACAGACGCTGCATTTGGTGAAAAAACGGATTTACAAAATCCATCACTTCCCGATTTAACTTAGAAGGTGGAAAATAAGAGATCCTCAACAGAAATTTCGCGTGCTCATTTTCTCTATTTTCCTCTGCCATCCAAGTAAAGAACCCTTTCAGGCGATTTTCTAAAGGGTTTTCTTTTTGCGAAAGAAAATAAGAAAACATTCTTCTTTTTTCTGTATCAAGAACATATTTAACTACAGCAATAAACAATTCGTCTTTGCCTTTATAATGTGCATAAATGGAGGGTTTTTTTATCCCTACATCTTTAGCTATTTTGCTTAATGACGCACCTTCATAACCATCCTTTGCAAAATGTATAAGCGCAGCATCACGAATTAATTCAGCACTCATTCCTCCACCTCCCTAACGGTCGTTAGGGTAATCATCTCACACTAAAATATATCTGTCAATCCATCTTTGTTATTAAGGGATAATGATGATTGGGTGTATTTACTTCCTTTATTCTTCTCTAAAATTTAGCCCAGTACACCATTAAGCACAGTGAGGGATTGAACTATTTTTAATGAGATTTTAGCCTTTCAACTAGGATGAAGGTTTAGTACTGTTCACACACTATCAAGAATCATTTTCATTTTTTCCTTATCCGCAGGAAAAAATCGTTTCGAGGATAGGAAATCTGATGGGTTATTGCTTTTTTAATTTTGTTGCACTGGAAAATTTTATTACAAACTAGTTAACCCTTTCTGGCTCTTCTTCTCCATCTGGGCACTAGTTTTGTCAACTTGTTAACCCTTTCTGGCTTTTCTTCTCTATCCGGGCACTAGTTTGGTCAACTTGTTAACCCTTTCTGGCTCTTCTTCTCCATCTGGGCACTTGTTTGGTCAACTAGTTAACCCTTTCTGGCTTTTCTTCTCTATTCGGGCACTAGTTTGGTCAACTAGTTAACCCTTTCTGGCTCTTCTTCTCCATCCGGGCACTAGTTTGGTCAACTAGTTAACCCTTCTGGCTTTTCTTCTTCATCCGGGCACTAGTTTGGTCAACTAGTTAACCCTTTCTGGCTTTTCTTCTCCATCCGGGCACTAGTTTGGTCAACTA
>NZ_JAUSUB010000045.1 GCF_030813235.1 Cytobacillus purgationiresistens
TTCTTATCTGAAATAGGCGTTTTTCTGTTTTTGGGATTGGAATACGGCTCTTTCTTATCTGAAATGGGCTTTTTTCTGTTTTTGGGATTGGAATAATGCTCTTTCTTATCTCAAATGGACATTTTTCTGTTTTTGGGATTGGAATACGGCTCTTTCTTATCTGAAATGGGCGTTTCTTTGTTTTTGGGATAGGAATACTGCTTTTTCTTATCTGAAATGGGCGTTTCTTTGTTTTTGGGATAGGAATACGGCTCTTTCTTATCTGAAATGGGCGTTTCTTTGTTTTTGGGATTGGAATACTGTTCTTTCTTATCTCAAATGGGCGTTTCTTTGTTTTTGGGATTGGAATACTGCTTTTTCTTATCTGAAATGGGCGTTTCTTTGTTTTTGGGATAGGAATACTGCTCTTTCTTATCTGAAATGGGCGTTTTTCTGTTTTTGGGATTGGAATACTGTTCTTTCTTATCTGAAATGGGCGTTTTTCTGTTTTTGGGATTGGAATACGGCTTTTTCTTATCTGAAATAGGCGTTTTTCTGTTTTTGGGATTGGAATACGGCTCTTTCTTATCTCAAATGGGCGTTTCTTTGTTTTTGGGATTGGAATACGGCTCTTTCTTATCTCAAATGGGCGTTTCTATGTTTTTTGGATTGAAATTCTGCTTTTTCTTATCTGAAATGGGTGTTTTTCTGTTTTGGGTATGGGAATTGCACTGGACACTTCTCTACATTTTATTTTTTGGCAAGCTAAAAACCAAGTCTGCAACAAGTGCAGACTTGGTTTTTTCATAGCAAATATCCATTATTCGCTTTGCAATACATACTCACTTGACTATTCTTGAATGATTGATCACCATAAAAATGATCAAATGTGAATGGAAATGAGATCTTGAATTCATCTAATATTTGGACATTCCTGTTGAAAATGGTTTCATGCTCGATTTTCAATTTCTCTTCTTCCAATATTAGCAGAATGGTTTGCAATCCTGACATCACTTGATAAGCTTCCTTCAATGTTCCGAAATACTCTTGCGTCGTCTTGAGTACATTCAATCCTTCAAATTCCTTAATCGCGTCATCTGAAAAATATAAAGGGAAAATATCTGAGTACATTCTTTCCACCAGTTCACCTATTTGCTGTTCCTGTTCAGCAGTAGATGCGAAGACTACTTTCACAAAAAAACCACCTTTTTTTCCTTGTAATCTGTTTGTAATAACATAAGAATAGCATAATCTGCACGATAACTAGCGTGGTAATTATCGCCATGGCAAAGGAGAAATAAGGCAAACAATCCTGTACTAGGATCCGCTGCCTAAATGCAACAATTAACACGGAAATCCATTGGCTTAGGTGGCGATGTTGCATGCCACATTTAAGGTTTGCCTTGCAGCCTCTTCATAACACAATTTCGCCAATAATGTGCGCTTTTAATGTCACTCTATTTTCGTTACAATAAATGAATACATAATGTCTATTAATGTTTATGAATAAATGAGCAGAATATGTTTTTTGGAAGGATGTAAATAATGGTAAAAACCAAAAGGTATGGTGACTGGTTTGAAATAACCGTTCCTAAAGATTGGGAAGGCGTGACGAGCGAGGATCTTTTTAAGAAATTTTGGAAAGCCCCAAAAACGATTACGCATCAGATGAGAATGGCAAAGGATGTGACGCTTGGCGGACAACCCGTTAATTGGAGTACTCCTTTAGCAATGGGTGATAAATTGCAGCTCCGCTTATTTAAAGAAGAAACCGTTGACATCAATCCTTATTATTATGATCTGGAAGTTCTATTTGAAGACGATCACCTAGCTATTTTTAACAAGCCGGCACATATGGATACCCACCCAAACTCACCTCAACAATCAGATACATTAGCAAATGCTGCAGCGTTTCATATGCAGATGAATGGAGAGATCCGAAAAATCAAGCATATTCATCGGCTTGATAAAGATACCTCAGGTGCCATTCTTTTTGCCAAGCACCCTCTTGCTGGATCGATACTGGATATCATGCTGGAAGAACGGTTAATTAAGCGAACTTACATTGCAGCCGTTCATGGAATAATGGCGAAAAAGAAAGGGGTCATCAACGCTCCAATCGGCCGCGACCGCCATCATCCCACGCGAAGAAGGTTATCCTCAAGCGGGCAAACAGCCATTACAAAGTATGAAGTTTTGCATATCCTTCAAGGAGAAAATATAACAATTATAAAGTGCCAGCTGGATACTGGGAGAACCCACCAAATTCGAGTTCATCTCAGTTCTATAGGCCATCCCATTGTTGGTGATGTTTTATATGGCGGAGAAAATTTAATCGATCGCCAGGCTCTTCATGCTGCAAAGTTGGAGCTGCATCATCCATTGACTAAGGAATCCATCGCGGTCACTTGCATGCCTCCAAATGATCTTAACCCTTACTTTAGTAAGGTAGCCAAGATATAATGCTATTGCTCAAGCAAAAAAGGGATGAACCCGGAGAAATCTCGGGTCCATCCCCTGCTTCAATTCAATACAAGGCGGCTTTATTGGCTGCCTTTTGAATGTTCAATCCGTTGTCTTACGCATTGAACGCAATACAAAGCTTACGATAAGCACTAAAACAATCGCACCAATTAATGCAGGTATAATCGCAAAATCAGCGATAACTGGTCCCCAATGACCTAAAACAAATGAACCAATCCATGCACCAATAAATCCTGCAATAATATTTCCAATAATCCCTCCCGGAACATCTCTCCCGGTAATTAAACCAGCGATCCATCCAATAATACCACCTATAATTAATGCCCATAAAAAGCTAAACATGATTATCCCTCCTTTTTATTTACTATCATTTGACTCACATGATTTTTTCATACAAGGTTTTTTGATTTCCAAAAAATAATAAATTAACCAGCATGAAAGAAGAGTAGGGATTTAGGATAGAATGTGAATGGTTCAATTTAATTTTCTTAAAGTTAATTTCCCTTCAAAAACAACATTTAAGGGCCATCTAGGAAGTCGGATAAACTGACTTACCAGATGGCCCATCTTTATTTACAGATTGTCTGGGTTGCTTCCATAACGCTCATTCATATTTAAAGCGTCAATTTGTCCCATTTCATCTAAGCTTAATTCGAAATCAAAAATATCGGCATTCTCTTGTAACCTTGCTTCATTAATTGTTTTTGGAATAATGATGACTTCGTTTTGCAAATGCCATCTCAGGATGACTTGTGCAGGTGTTTTGTCGTGTTTTGAGGCAATAAACCTTAAAGTAGGTTCGTCAGAAAGATTACCTCTAGCAATCGGTGCCCATGCCTCTAACTTAATATTTTTCCCCTTGCAATATTCTCTCAATTCTTCTTGGGAAAGACGAGGGTGCCTCTCTACTTGATTAACTGCTGGTACAATTTCAGCCGTTTCAAGAAGAGTATCGAGATGATGACTATGGAAATTACTTACCCCGATTGCTCTTACTTTACCTTCTTTATATATTTTTTCAAGCGCTTTCCAAGTATCCACATATTTCCCCGGGAGTGGCCAGTGGATTAAGTATAAATCAATATAGTCTGTATCCAGCTTCTTCAAGCTTTGTTCAAAAGCTGCTAATGTGGAGTCGTAGCCTTGGTCACTGTTCCAAACCTTTGTTGTTATAAAGATCTCTTCCCTCGGCAATCCACTAGCTTTAATGGCTTTTCCTACATCTTCTTCATTATCATAAAAAGCAGCAGTATCAATTAAGTGATAACCAAGCTGAAGGGCATTTCTTACTGTATCCTCGGTTTGCAAACCATTCTCTACTTTATAAACACCTAAACCAAACTGAGGCATGCTGATTCCATTATTCAATGTTATTGTCGATTGGATATGACTCATTTTTCCCTCTCCTTATTCATCATTTTTATTTCAAGAGAAAATCTTCTTGTTGCTCACCAAAGAAACAGAGGCGGTGAAGCGGTCTTGTCATTGCAACATAGAGCAGCTGGATATCAAGATTTGATTTTGCAGAATATCTCTCATCTATGGAAAAAATAATAACTGCATCGAATTCCAGGCCTTTTGCCAAATAGGCAGGGACAATCACAAGAACGTCTTTAGGAATTTTCTCTTCTTCCCCCAGCAATAGTACTGGAAGAGAAGAATGCTTTTGAAATTGCTTATAAAGCGTCTCGCAATCCTTCATCGTCTTCCCTATCATAGCAAAAGACTTGAATTTTTCAGCCTTTAAGCTATCGATTTGTTTTTCCAGTTGCTCAATCAACGCTTTCCCTTTTTTTGATTTGGTAAACTGCGGCGATTTCCCATGACGCACAACCGGCTCCACTTCAGGAAAGCCATATGGAAGGCGCTTTAGTAATTGATTCGCCATCTCCATAATTTCAACGGTTGTTCGATAGCTTTTCTTTAACTCTGCATAAGTTGCCCTAGGGAAAATTTCCGCTTGGACCGCATCCCAGCTAGTTAACCCCCGATAGGAATGAATCCCTTGAGCGAGATCTCCTACTAGCGTAAACATATCAGTATCCACCGCCTTTTTCAAAGATAATATTTCCATGAAGCTATAATCCTGTGCTTCATCTATCACAATGTTTTTAGCTTTATATTCTTTGTCTATTCCATTGAGGTGAACGTGCAAATATAACAATAACGCAAGGTCTTCTCGTTCATAGATCTTTTTCTTAAATAGAGTTTGATTATATTTACAAATCAGCTCAGCCTGTTCAGGATTTATCTTGGAATCTGAAAGTAACACAAGCTTTTTAGGGTCATTAAAAAGAGCATGGTAATATTGAAAAACAGTTTTTTTCGAGAATTGCTTCATATAAGATGGGACAGCAGATTTAATCGCTTTTTTTATTTCTGTAAGCTTTAAGCTCTTTTTGTCCAATGCAGCTGAAACATACGCTCGTCTTTTGTCAGGATCCTTAGCATTATATAAGGCACGTTCAATTTTTTCATCATAAAACAATTCAACTTTATCTATCATTTCTTTCTTTTTTCTTCTTACATCACTTTGCAGTATGGCCTTCAGTTTTTCAACCCTTCTATATAATGGGAGATAGTGAAACTCGTCCTGTAACAGTTGAATAAAGCGTTTCCGTTTAAACAGGCGATATTTATCAACAAAAAAATCGTCAGCTGGAAAAAAGGTTTGATAAATGTCTTTCATATAATTATTCAAAACAGTTTGAAACATAGGCGAACCCTTCAGCTTAGAAACTAGGGCTGCTTCTAGCGTTTCCTTCTCCTCAGGATGTTCGAGAAGATTGATTAAATGACTGTCCTTCTTCAAGCGGATTTGCTTGCCTATGCAGTCTCTTACATAGTCCTCAAAGGTCGTTTGCCGAACTCTTTCAACACCTAATTCCGGAAGAGCTTCTGAGATGTAATCAATAAATAATCTGCTTGGAGCTAGGATCATCAGCTGTTCAGGTGCGAAATTTTCTTTATATTGATAGATAAAATAACTGATCCTATGAAGTGCAATAGTTGTCTTCCCGCTACCAGCGCCTCCTTGCACGATGATGGGTTTATGCAGATCCGCACGAATGATTCTATTCTGCTCCTCTTGAATCGTCGAAACGATCTCCGTCAAGCGATTGCTCGAGCTGCCTGATAGTGATTCTTGCAATAATTGATCATTTGTTGTCAAATCAATATCGCGAATCTCTTCTATCTCCCCTTCTTCAATCATAAATTGTCGTTTTAAAACGAGCTCGCCTTTAAAACTTTCTTCATATGATTGATAATGCACTTCACCAATTCTGCCTTCATAATAAAGATTTGATATCGGAGATCGCCAATCTACAATAATCTGTTCTTGATTTTCTCTAGAGTATAATGAGGTTTTCCCAATATAAATAATCTCAGCATCTTGTTGATCCTCTCTTGAAAAATCAATTCGTGCAAAATATGGTTTGGTCCTCGCCTTTTTTAAACTTGCTAATTCATCCTTGGACATCGCAAAAAAACTGGCATTCGTTAACAATGAAGAATAGCCTAAACTGGATTCAGACCAATCTACATCTTGAAATGCTTCTAGCATATTTTCTTGAAACTGGTCCTGATTTGTTTCTGCAGTTTTAATTACTGCTTCCATATATCTTTTTGTAAATTCTAGTCGCTGGAATTCCTTTTGAAAATCGGGGTGTTTTAATTGAGTTGACATATGACTCACTCCAATCTTATTTTTTAGCCGCAAATGGAGAAATACATATGAACGCGCGTGAGAGGAAAATAATGTTATCAGAAAACTTAAGCAAAATCAATATCATTTGTTAATTACGAATAAATGCTCTGTAAATTATTCATTAAGAAATATTAATTTTTTGTAAAGACGGGTGGAAAAAAAACACATAATGGAAGCGTTTACTTGATATTGTCATTTTTTATTTTATTCAATAGCATCAACGGTTTCTTTTAAAATTCTTGCATAAGTTTGGATTATTACCAAAATGTTTCAAAACGACAAAAATCGACTTTTGGTCATCAACGTGAAAAATACTTCTTTATACTTTAATTTTTTTCAGCTAAAATAATAACGTTTGAAGGTTATGTTTGCCTAAAATTAATGGGGGTATTAATGATGGTTTTTAAAAAGCAGGACAAGTTCAATACATTGTTGAGCAATATTGCAGTGAATCTAAAAGAAAGTGCAATGTATTTTGCAGACTATAAGCTAAAGAATATTAGTGATTTGAAAATCTTCTCAGAGAAAATGAAAGACTTTGAAACAAAAGGCGATACATATGTTCACGAGACAATTAAAGAACTGAATAACGCCTTTATTACACCGATTGAAAGAGAAGATATCCTGCACCTTGCTATGGCCATGGATGATGTTCTTGATGGGTTTGAGCAAACAGCCGATCTTTTCGAAATGTATTCAATTACACAAGCCGATGAATTTATGTTGAAATTCGTTGAAGCCATTCGTGAATGTGCGATTGAAATCGAAAAATCTGTTGAATTATTATCTACTAAGAAACTATTAAGCATTAGAGAGCATGCGATTAGAATCAAAGATTATGAGTCTAAGTGTGATGGAATCCTTCGTCAATCGATCAAACATCTTTTCTCGGTTGAAAAAGATCCGATTCGTATCATTCAATACAAAGAAATCTATGAAAACCTTGAAGAAATTGCTGACAGCTGTCAAACAGTTGCCAACGCATTTGAAACAATCATTATGAAAAACGCGTAAGGAGCAATTACTAATGGATGCAATTTTTCTTATTACAGTCTTAATCGTCATCTTTGCATTAGTCTTTGACTTTATTAATGGTTTCCATGATACAGCCAATGCCATTGCAACATCAGTGTCTACGAAAGCATTAAAACCAAGACATGCCATTATCATGGCAGCAATTATGAACTTTGTTGGAGCGATGACCTTTACTGGCGTTGCAAAAACAATTACCAAAGACATTGTTGACCCCTTTACATTGCAAAATGGGGATATTGTTATATTATCTGCATTAATAGCAGCTATTTTTTGGAACCTTTTAACATGGTATTATGGCATTCCAAGTTCCTCTTCCCATGCATTAATCGGTTCGATCGCCGGTGCTGCAATCGCTGCAGCAGGTGTAGCCTCTTTAAACTACAGCGGTTTCATTAAAATTATACAGGCTTTACTTTTCTCGCCGCTTATTGCTTTTGCAGTTGGATTTATAATTTATAGTATCTTTAAAATTGTATTTAGAAACAATAACCTAACAAAAACAAATCGAAACTTCCGAACTTTTCAAATTTTCACAGCTGCTCTGCAATCCTACACACACGGAACGAATGATGCCCAGAAAGCAATGGGTATCATTACAATGGCGCTAATCGCTAACGGGTACGCGACAACAAGCGATATCCCATTCTGGGTTCAATTCTCCTGTGCGCTTGCCATGGGATTAGGTACTTCTGTAGGCGGCTGGAAAATCATTAAAACGGTTGGCGGTAAGATCATGAAGATCCGCCCCGTAAATGGGGTGGCGGCCGACTTAACTGGCGCAATGATTATCTTTGGCGCGACTGCCTTGCATATGCCAGTCAGTACAACTCATGTTATCTCTTCTTCTATTCTAGGTGTAGGTTCTGCTCACCGCGTTAAAGGAGTTAAATGGGGTACAGCCAAAACAATGATCATTACGTGGATCATTACGTTGCCGATTTCTGCTACCATTGCCGGAATCACTTATTTAATATTAAGTTCTTTCCTATAATATCTAAGGAGCCTATCTAATAGGCTCCTTCTTGTATTGTTGAGACCTTGAGAATATGATTTCTAAAATGCTTTGGCAGCCATTAACCCTTTCATCAAATTTAGCTAATTTTGTTCAAAAACCTTATACCCTATTCCTGCTTCGGATTGAATGCACTAGCTATGTATAGCCTTGTGCCTTTAATTGTAAGATTCATTCTTTTCCCTTAGTACAACTTTAGTGCTAATTCAGTTCCCCCCATTTACTCAAATAATCCATAACCAATATTCAGTTTATTGTAATGAAGAATCATTCGTCTCAGATAATCAATACTAAGAAATATATCACTTGATATAAACGAAAAAAACGAATACTATATAACATGTGAGTTTTTTTGTTCGTATTTAGATTGAATTGCTAAACATCTTGGAGGACTAATCATGTTCAAACTTATTGAAAATCAAACCAATGTAAAAACAGAAATCATGGCCGGTATTACTACCTTTTTAACAATGGTTTATATTGTCGTTGTCAATCCAGTCATTTTATCGGATGCCGGCGTCCCTTTTGAACAGGTATTTGCAGCTACAATTATTTCTGCTGTTGTGGGAACACTTTGGATGGCTCTATTCGCCAATTACCCGATAGCGATTGCTCCTGGTATGGGATTGAATGCATACTTTGCGTATTCTGTTGTTGGAACACATGGAAATATTGATTATATGACTGCTTTTGCAGCTGTTTTTGTTGCAGGACTTATTTTCATCATTTTGTCATTAACCTCTTTTCGCCAAAAATTAATTGAAGCCATTCCTGATAATTTAAAGTTTGGAATTTCCGCAGGGATCGGGTTATTCATTGCATTTATCGGTTTAAGGATGACTGGCCTTATTACAAGCCATCCTACCAACCTGGTGGCGCTGGGCGATCTAACCTCGCCTTCCGCTGTTCTCGCTATTGTTGGTCTGTTAGTCACATTAATTTTAATGGCACTTAATATTACTGGAGCACTCTTCTATGGAATGATTGTTACTGGATTGATCGCTTACTTTACTGGACAGCTTTCATTTGATGCTGGGATTCTCGCTTTCCCTTCCCTGCCAGAAGGCATTTTAGTCTTTAATCCTGTAACAGCCATTGGTGAAGTCATTCAGCACGGCTTATATGCTGTTGTGTTTTCATTCTTGCTCGTTACAATCTTTGATACGACAGGCACAATGGTCGGTGTCGCACAGCAAGCCGGACTAATGAAGGGGAAAACCCTTCCTAGAGCAAGACCTGCCCTTTTATCCGACTCTGTAGCTTCGACAGTTGGTTCAATGTTCGGCACAAGCCCAACTACTGCCTTTATCGAATCGTCAAGTGGTGTAGCTGCAGGAGGAAGGACAGGCCTTACTTCGTTGACAGTGGGTGTATTGTTCATTGCAGCTGCTTTCTTTGGCCCGTTGGTTAGTGCCGTATCCGGCATTTCAGCCATTACAGCCCCGGCTTTAATTATCGTGGGCAGCTTAATGATGGGAAACATCGCTCATATTAAATGGGGAGAAATGGACGAAGCCTTCCCTGCCTTTTTAATTATTCTTGCGATGCCTTTAACTTCAAGCATCGCAACAGGTATAGCTCTTGGATTTATTACTTATCCAATTCTGAAAGTAGTGAAAGGAAAAGGACGCGAAGTTCACCCGCTTGTCTATATCTTTGCTGTTCTCTTCTTATATCAATTAGCATTCCTGCCGCATTAAATCATGCAATTATAAAAAAACAATCGACAGTAATGTCGATTGTTTTTTTGATGTTTGAAAAGCTCTCGGTATTTAGGCTAATTATCCCTTTCTCTTTTCAACTTCACTGGAGATCGGCTTAATTATGCGGTATTTACCTCTTTCTCTCTTCATTTTCACTGGAGATCGGCGTAATTATGCATTATTTAACCTCTTCTCTCTTCTACTTCACTGGAGATCGGCTTAAATATGCGATATTTATTCTCTTCTCTCTTCTACTTCACTCGAGATCGGCGTAATTATGCGGTATTTACCTCTTTCTCTCTTCATTTTCACTGGAGATCGGCTTAATTATGCATTATTTACCCTCTTCTCTCTTCATTTTCACTGGAGATCGGCTTAATTATGCATTTTTAAACCTCTTCTCTCTTCACTGGAGATCGGCGTAATTATGCATTATTTAACCTCTTCTCTCTTCATTTTCACTGGAGACCGGCTTAATTATGCATTATTTACTCTCTTCTCTCTTCATTTTCACTGGAGATCGGCTTAATTATGCATTATTTAACCTCTTCTCTCTTCATTTTCACTGGAGTTCGGCTTAATTATGCATTATTTACCCTCTTCTCTTTTCATTTTCACTGGAGATCGGCGTAATTATGCATTATTTACTCTCTTCTCTCTTCACTTTCACTGGAGATCGGCGTAATTATGCATTATTTACCCTCTTCTCTCTTCATTTTCACTGGAGTTCGGCTTAATTATGCGGTATTTACCTCTTTCTATCTTCATTTTCACTGAGATCGGCGTAATTATGCATTATTACCCTCTTCTGTCTTCACTTTCACTGGAGATCGGCTTAATTATGCATTATTTACCCTCTTCTCTCTTCACTTTCACTGGAGTTCGGCTTAATAATGCGGTATTTACCCTCTTCTCCCTTCATTTTCACTCGAGATCGGCTTAATTATGCATTATTTATCTCTTTCTCTTTCCAAATTCACCGGAGATTGGTAAATGATGCACGATGGATCCTTACATTTTCCAATCTCAATTGCTGCTTACCTAAAATCGCTAGGCTACGGAGATAGTAAGAAAGACATCATTATATTTAAATTCAAAAATTTATTTTTTAGATTTCTGCCTCAATCTTATTGTTCGGATCATTATATACACTTCTATCAATTTCACCGGTTACTTTACTAGTCAGTATACCTGATGTCATTGATCCGCTGACATTCACTGCTGTACGCCCCATATCAATTAACGGCTCAACAGAAATTAACAGGCCGGCTAAGGCAACTGGTAAATCTAAAGCAGATAGTACTAAAATAGCTGCGAAGGTTGCCCCTCCCCCTACTCCAGCTACTCCGAATGAGCTTATCGCTACAATCAATATAACTGAGAAAATAAAGCCGGGAGAGAGAGGATTAATGCCTACAGTTGGAGCAATCATTACTGCTAACATTGCCGGGTATATACCAGCACATCCATTTTGTCCGATCGAGAGCCCGAATGATCCTGAGAAGTTTGCGATTCCTTCCGGTACCCCAAGTGATTTTTGCGTTTTTATATTTAACGGCAAAGCCCCTGCACTTGTGCGTGAAGTAAACGCAAACGTTAATACTGGGAATGCCTTTTTTATATATAAAATAGGGTTTAATCCAGCTAAAGCAAGCAAGATTAAATGGATAATGAACATCACTGCTAATGCCACATAGGAAGCTGCAACAAACTTCCCTAGGCTAAGGATGGAGTCAAAGTCGCTTAACGCTACTGTCTTCGTCATAATAGCTAGAACTCCATATGGCGTTAACCTTAGAATAAGTGTAACAACCCTCATAATAATACTATAGAAAGCATCCACAATTTTCGCGAATAATTCTGCCTGTTCAGGTGATTTTCTTCTTACTCCAATATATGCAATACCTAAAAAGGCTGCAAAAATGACAACTGAAATCGTTGATGTTGAACGCGCCCCTGTTAAATCCAAGAAAGGATTGGCAGGCAATAGATCGAGCATTTGCTGAGGAAATGTTTTACCCTCTATCGACTGATAGCTTTCTTCAAGCTGCGCACCTCTTGCAGTCTCAGCTTCTCCTCCTGAAATCTGGATTGCTTCCAAATTAAAGCCTGTTGCTGTCGCTATTCCTACAGCTGCTGCGACAGCAGTCGTTCCTAATAATAAACCAATGATTAATACACTAATCTTTCCAATATTATTCGTTAGCTTTAATTTTGTAAACGCCGCTAAGATAGAGATAAACACTAGCGGCATAACAATCATCTGCAGAAATTTGACATATCCGCCGCCGACAAGATTAAACCAATCGGTAGATTCCGCCAAAACCTCGGAATCAGCGCCGTAAGCAAACTGCAAACCAAATCCAAAAATAATTCCAATCCCTAAAGCAGCAAAGACACGCTTTGAGAATGAGACATGCTTTTTTTGCATATAAAATAAACCCAAAATTAAAATAAGCATGATAGCTAGATTTAATATCATTAAGCCAGTATCCATTCTTCTTCCCCTCCTAATGTATGACTTCATTACAATAATACTTATATTCCGATGAGTCAAGTCGGAATTCTTAGTTTGATCCATTTATATTTTATTCTCTTTTAAGACCATTCATTCACTGAAAAAAAAAAAAGAAACGGTTCCTTCTCCAAGAAAGAATCGCCTCTAAATCACAAAATATTGCAACTGATAAAAAAGTGAGTAATAAACTCATTTTCCCTGCTTTTCAAGAATTTTAATAATCCTGTCTAGCTTATCTCTAATTGCTGAATGAAAGGCATAAACGAAAAAGCTCCTAACATAATCAAAGAGATGATAATGACAGGAATTCCAAGACACATCATTAATCCTTCTTGTTTATTGGATAATCATTGCCCTTTCGAATTGGTTAAAATAATTACAGCCCTAAACTTCCTATCGCGTTAGGCTTTAGATAAACCCTTCGTTTTCTTTGTGCACTGCTCCATCGCCGATAGAACTGCTGCACGTAATCCTTGTTTTTCTAATTCCGTAACTGCTTCAATCGTTGCTCCTCCTGGTGTACACACTTGATCCTTTAATTCTCCAGGATGCTTGCCAGTATCCAGCACCATTTTTGCTGCTCCTAATACTGCTTGAGCAGCCATTTTATAGGCTTGTTCCCTGGATAAGCCTTCTTTTACTCCGCCATCGGCAAGTGCTTCAATGAACATATATACGTAAGCAGGAGAAGAACCGCTAATCGCAGGAACAGAATC
The DNA here is from genome assembly GCF_030813235.1 of Cytobacillus purgationiresistens. Taxonomy (GTDB): domain Bacteria; phylum Bacillota; class Bacilli; order Bacillales; family Cytobacillaceae; genus Cytobacillus; species Cytobacillus purgationiresistens. Next base: position 13,157 of record NZ_JAUSUB010000045.1, read on the forward strand.
CATCAACCTTTCTACGATCACTTCTACTTTTCCAAAAGAAGAAAAAATATCAATGACATCCTGCAGACTTTTTTCATCCAAAAGATCATTTGCACAAACTGCACTCATCCCTTCACCTGTTAAGGAAGGCGTGTTAGGCATAGAGCGCACCGCTTTTAGCGGATAGCCAAAGGCTTCCTCTAAATAGTTCAAGCTAATGCCTGCAGCAATTGTGATAACGGTAGTACCGTCTTTCAGATCGCCTTTTATCTCAGAGATAATCTCACTATGAATATTTGGTTTTACTGCGAGAAAAAGAATATCTGCCACTTTTGCCACTTTTATATTAGATTCTGTAACCTCTATCTGATAATTAGCTTTAACCTTTTCAAGTGTTTCTATAGATTTCGCACTTGCGATCATCTGATCAGGCAATACCAACTTTGACTTTAATATTCCACCAATGATTGCCTGTGCCATCTTTCCACAGCCGATAAATCCAATTGTTTTGTCCATCTCGTTACACTTCCCTGTCATATACTTCTACATATAGGCTATTATACTTTACTCCTATAACCTTAACAAAAAATGAGCAAAATAAGAATGAATAGTCTCAAATCCATGTTACGATGTGAAAAACAAATTTTTCAAGGGAGACGACAAAATGAGTGAGATGCTTTCAAGCCAATTCTACAGACAGCCAACTCTTGAACTAGCTAAGGCACTGTTAGGATGCCTTTTAGTGAAAGAGACCCCTGACGGCACTGCCTCTGGATATATCGTTGAGACAGAGGCTTACAAGGGGCCTGATGATCAAGCTGCTCATAGCTATAAAAATAGACGAACGAAACGAACCGAGGTCATGTTTCATCATCCAGGTGTAGCCTACACATACGTCATGCACACACATTGCTTAGTTAATGTTGTCAGCGGAGCATTGGAAAAGCCTGAAGCAATATTGATTCGGGCAATTGAACCCGTTGAAGGCATTGAGCTAATGAAGGAGAGAAGAAAGACCACGATCTTAAAAAACCTTACCTCAGGCCCAGGAAAATTAACGAAAGCCTTGGATATTCATATGGGAGATTACGGGCAAAAACTGATTGAGAAGCCAATATATATACTGAAAGGTTATACACCAGCCATCATATCAGAAGGAAAAAGAATTGGAATCGACAATTCCGGTGAGGCGAAGGACTATCCATGGAGATATTGGATAACAGATAATCCATTTGTTTCAAAGCATCAAAAAGAGGAAAACAGAATTCATTTACCTTGAATGTATTTGATATTTCAAAAAGAAAGCAAAAAGGCACCCCAAGGGGCGCCTTCTTCTTGTTTAATTATCTTCTACATCTTTACGATTTTTCTTAAATATTTTTGAAAGCACTTCATACACAATTGGAACGATCAGCAATGTTAATAATGTCGAACTTGCAAGACCGCCAATTACCGTGATACCAAGACCTTTCGAGATTAAACCGCCACCGCCTGAGCCAATAGCTAATGGGATGAGTGCACCCATTGTAGCAATAGCTGTCATCAGGATTGGACGTAAACGTGTTGCACCTGCTTCAAGGATCGCTTCACGCATTGTCATACCTTCGCGTTCCATATGGATGATTCGATCCACCAGAACAATGGCATTGGTGACAACAATACCAATTAACATCAGCAGTCCCATCATAACAGAAACGGAAATCGTTTCACCTGCAATAAGCAAGCCAACAAATGAACCGATAACTGCAAATGGTAAGGAGAATAGAATGGCAAATGGCGCGACACCTTCACCAAATGTTACAACAAGGATAAAGTACACAATCGCGATTGCTGCTAACATTGCGACACCAAGCTGTGTAAATGTTTCTTCCATATCTGCAGAAACACCTGCAACTCCTGTTGTTACACCTTTAGGGAAATCTAATTTTTCAATTTCTGAATCAATCTCAGATGTTGTTTTAGAAATATCTTCATCAATTATTGTACCTGACACTGAAGCGTAGTATTCGCCTTCACTTCGAGCAAGCGTATTTAATGTCGTGCCTTCTTCCACTGTTACCAGTTCAGAAAGCGGCATTGTTTCGCCTGTTGCTGTCGGTATTTGAGTATCTAACATTTCGTCAATAGATTTTGGCGCTTCAGCCCGTTCTTGCTGAATCACTACATCCAAATCAGTGCCATTATTTTTTACCGTCGTTAATACATCTTTAGAAGAAGATTGGTTAAGAGCCATGACGATTTGGCCAGTTGTTAACCCATATTGCAGAACATCTGCTTGATCTACCTTTAACACATGTTCAACATAAGCATCTTCAGCACTAGATGAAACATCCTTCATTCCATCATTGTCATTCAGAACCTCTTCAGCCATTTTTACAGACTCATTCAGTTTATCTAAATCTTCACTGTAAAAAGTGTAGCTAACTTCACTAGTATTCATGCCCATAGATGAGAAGTCTTGGCTTTTCCACTCACCAGATTGGCCAATATTAAAGACATACTCTTCCACTTCTTCACGAACATCAGAGAAGTTATTAATTTCAGGGTCAAAAATAAGGTACATTAACGCTCCGCCGGCACCGCCGCCCATCATGGCCGCAGCAGGGTCACTGCTTGTAGGGTCAGTGATCGACAATTGCAGAATATCAAGATCGTCGCGTTTTAATAGCTCTTCTTCAACGACTTCAATATTTGCTAGCGTGTCTTCCATCTTTTCGCCAGTTTCAGGAGTGTAAGTTACGTACATCACTTTTTCTTCTTCACTGCCCATGAAACTAAAGCCGATAAGAGGCATTAAGCTTAAGCTTCCCGCTAAGAGGATGACAGCGATAGCAGAAGTAATGATCTTATGATTTAACGCTTTTTCTAACAATCCTCTATACCATAATGAAAGTTTTCCAACTTCTTTATGATTGCTTTCTTCTTTCTTGCCATACAATTTCTTTTTAAACAAGAAGTGAGATAAAGCTGGAACAATTGTGATCGCCACAATGAGTGAGGCAAACAAAGCAAATGTCATTGTTAAAGCAAATGGCATAAACAATTCTCCAACCATACCACCGACAAAGATAAGCGGAGCGAATACTGCTACCGTTACTAATGTAGATGAAAGGATTGGTTTAAACATTTCAATTGTTGCTTCCCGTACTAAGGCACGGCCAGTCAACTTTTCTTCTTTTAGGTGGAGTCTTCGATATATATTTTCCACAACTACAATTGAGTCATCAATTACCCGGCCGATGGCTACAGTAATCGCACCCAAGGTCATAATGTTAAGCGTAATGTTCAACCAGTTCAACAATAATAATGCCATGAAGATGGATACTGGTATAGACACAATTGAGATGATTGTTGATTTGAAATCTCGCAAGAATAGAAGAATGATTAATACGGCAATCGCACCACCGAATAATGCTTTTTCTATCATTGTATTAACAGAATCTTGAATAGGCGCACCTTGGTCTAATGAAATATCAATCATTAGTCCGTCGATTTTCGCTTTTTCTTCTTCAACAAGATCCTTCACATTGTTTACAACATCAACTGTATTGTCCTGTTGACCTTTTACTATTTGAATCGCAATGGCATTCTCGCCATTGGTACGTGAAACGGATTCCACTTTCCCAACCGTTTCAATTTTAGCGATATCGCTCAGTTTAACAAATGGAGAAGGATTTTCTGCACTTGGAGTAACTGGGATCATCATGTCTTTTAACTCATTCACGGTTGTTAGCTTACCATCAACCGCTACCGCTTGCTCTGCCTCTTCAAAATCAAAAAGACCGAGTGATAAAGCCATGTCGCTTGCCTTAACCATTTCTTTAACTGAATCCTCAGTCAAGTCTAATTCAGCCATTTTTTCTTCATTGAAGGTAAACTCAACTTCTTCAATATGTTGGCCAGTCATTGTTGCAGAGGCTACACCATCAAGCTTTTCGATATTTGGCAGAATAATTTCCTCTACCGTTGAAGTAAGCTCAACAATATCTTCCGAAGAGCTGCTGATGGATAATGCAACAACTGGCATCATGTTCATGCTAATAGCAGTTACACTAGGCTTCTGCGCATCCTCAGGTAATTCTATATTTTCTATTGCTCTTTCTAATTGGACTTTTTTGTCATCCATATCAATTCCGTAATCATATTCAATTTGCAAGCTGGCTATATTAGAGCTTGAGTTCGAATATACTGCCTTAACATCTTCCAGGTTTTCAACTGCCTTTTCTAATGGGATGGATACTTCCTCCATTACTTGCTCAGGCGTTGCACCCGGATATACACCATTAACCATTAAGAATGGTATTGATATATCTGGAATTGTTTCTGTTTTCATCTGTGTTCCTGAATAAATACCTGTTGCTGTGATTATAATGGTCAACAGCCATACAGCCAGCTTATTCTTCAGAACGAAATTGACTATCCCTTTCACCCTTACACCTCTTCTTCTATATACTTATTAATTAAATCCCTTTGAAACTTCCCCACATGTTAGCATACCAAATGAAATAGTATGTTCATTATAAAAGCAGAAAAACCAAAACTGCCTTGACCACAGAGATGATATATCTTAACATATGACTAGTGGGTCATAATAAAAATAAATATAACTGACCAGTCAGTCATTTGTCAATGAATAAAGTATGTAGATTTTGTTAACATGGAGGGAAAGCTCCATCTAAGGAGTTGTTTTACTTGAAAGAAAAAGAAAGATTAATTATTGAGTCAGCAATCAAATTATTTGCTGTCAAGGGTTTTAGCTCCACCTCCGTTCAGGAAATTGCAACCGATTGCGGAATATCTAAGGGAGCTTTTTATTTATACTTTAAATCGAAGGATAAATTACTCGAATCTATTCTTGAGTTTTACTTTGATCAGCTCAAACTACAGATGTTATCAACTGAGAACTCAGGTTTACCCTCTAAAGAGAAGTTCATTGTACAATTAACTAGCACGTTGGACATGATCAGCAATCATAAAGATTTCATTATTATGCAATCACGGGAGCAAATGATTCCCTTAAATGAAACCATTAAAAATATGCTTTTTATTAAGCAAATGGAATTGCAGACCTTTTATAAGAATGGTTTAGAAGCGATTTATGGATCTGATAGTATTCCTTATCTCTGGGATCTCTCTCAATTGCTTGAAGGCATGCTGCAATCCTATATACGTTTTATTATATTTGATAAAGAATTACTCTCCACTAAAGACATTGCTGAATACATTATGAATAGAATGGATTCAATCGCAGAAGGTATGACGAAAGATAAGCCGCTGATTTCTGATGAAAAGATGAATCAATTTTTGAAAAAGTTTAATTTTTGCTACCCTATGCCAAATACCCAGTCGTTAATTACTAATATACGAGGTAAGATCAATGATTTACATGATAAAGAATCACTGCATGTGTCACTTGATTTAATTGAAACAGAAATAAAGAGGGAACAGCCAAGAACTCCTGTTATACAAGGCATGCTTTCTAATTTCAGTCCTCATCCGAAATTGAAAGAAGAACTTTCTAAGGCGTTGGAACCCTTTACTTAACCCTTCGCAGGATTGGAAGAAATTTGTCGATGAAAATACCGACCTTTTTACTGGACTTTTTTGCGATAAACGTTTATTTTACTATAAACAGGAAATATACTTAGTAAGGTATATTTTTAATGAAGGAAGCTTCTATACTTATAACACATATAAGAATGGATGGTGGGACAATGACAAATAGTAAAGTAACAAATATCCGAAAAAATGATAAGAAGGATGTAAGCATCGGTTCTAATGTATCGTTAAATGGATTAGTAACTGCTGTTTTCGATAATATGGTGCATGTACAAATTGGAGCAAAGATTGTAACGGTTCATATGAAGGATTTATACTCAGAGATTAATCAATCTGTGCTCAATAAACAAATCAAATCACCATCCCAATCTGGATAAAGCGAATGGCGTTCACCTTGAAGAGTATGTTAAGGTGGAAAGCCACAAAGAGAAGCAGCTTTTCTAAAGCTGCTTCTCTTTTTTAATAAACTTTTTCTACTTTTGGTATTTGATCAACACTACCCAGAAGCTGAAAACAAGGAAGTTCTTTTACAGCAGAAATTGAGTCCTCCGTTGCCTCTACTAGCCAAGCAGTATCCCCTATTTTCCGAATGATGCTAACTGAATCAGGTAAATCAATAATTGCTGATTTCCCTAATATCACCCAAACTGAAGCTGTAGCACTGGAAACAGGCGACAATTCCTCATCAAAACAAGGAATATACTCTTTATCATCAATATGGATCAGATCTTCAATTATGGCACTTGCAGTTGGGAACATCCCAGCTCCAGGCCCTTGTAAACTTATACTTCCAACGATATCTGCTTCTATATTAATGGCGTTCTGTACATTCTCCACTTGATAGAGAGGATGCGATGAGGAGACAAGCACTGGTTTAACGGAGCACTTAATAGCATCGGCTGCTTTCTCGAGCGATGCCACATGCTTAAATCTTAGTCCTAAAGAATGGAAGTAATCAATTTGATCAATCGTTATTTCCGCGATGCCCTCTCGAACCGTATCTTCCCAAACGGGCTGTTCGCCAAATAAAACCTCACTTAGGATAACCGCCTTATAAAAAGCATCATGTCCTTCAATATCATTAGCAGGATCTGCTTCTGCATAACCGAGCTGCTGTGCGAGCGTTAGCGCTTCAGAAAATGAAAGCTGTTCTTCCCTCATCTTTGTTAAAATAAAATTACTCGTGCCATTTAAGATTCCTTGCAGCGACTGGACTTTATTTGCGTTAAGTAATTTTTTCAGTGTTTGAATGATTGGTATCCCGCCAGCAACTGTCGCTTCAAACCCTACGGTCACCCCATGCTCTGCCGCAAGATTCTGTAAAGTGCTACTGTGATAAGCAAACATTTCTTTATTCGCAGTAATCACATGACATCCTTTTTTAATCGCTTCCTGTAAATAAGTAAATCCTGGCTCGACACCTACGATTGCATCTATGACAACGTCAATATGCTCAATTCCCAAAATATCTGAGAATTGATCAGTTAAAATGACTTCTTGGTCAGGCAGCTCATGCTTCGATAAATCTTTTACGAGCACCGCAGCAACTTTCACTTCTCTACCTAAAAGTTTTCTTATGCGCGCTTGATGCTGATGAATCGTCTGATAAACTCCCTTGCCCACTGTACCATATCCTAAAAGAGCTACTTGTAAAGCCGTCATCTATATACCCTCCATTCTTCGGTGTTCCTCATTTGTTATTTCCTCATTTCTGCAGCTTTTGCAGCTCTCTTGCTTTTAGTTCTCTACGCAGAATTTTTCCACTTATTTTTGTTTTTGGCAGCTCTGATACAATCTCTATTTCTCTCGGAGCCGCATGGGCTGCTAATCTTGTCTTTACAAATTTTCGGATTTCATCAAGCAAATCATCTGTAGCCTCAAACCCCTTCCGGAGAATGATAAATGCCTTGACGATTTCTCCTCTTAAAGGATCAGGCTTGCCAATCACTCCTGCCTCTGCAACTGCAGGATGTTCGATTAATTTACTTTCCACTTCAAATGGTCCAATTCTTTCACCGGAGGAATTGATCATATCATCGCTTCTCCCCTGAAAGAACACATAGCCATCCTCATCTTGAATTGCAAGATCACCAGATACATACCAACCATTAAACGGAAAATAGGATTGGTATTTTTCTTTGTTCTTCCATACTTCTCTCATCAAGCCTGGCCAAGGCGTCTGTATTGCCAGGTGGCCAATCGTTCCTGCAGGGAGCTTATCTCCATTGTCATCTAAAATAGCAATCTCGATTCCCGGGAAGGGCCTCCCCATGGACCCTGGTTTAATTGGTGCTGAAGGGAGATTTACAATCAGCTGTGCCCCTGTTTCTGTCATCCACCAAGTATCGTGAATTCTCTTCCCTATGGTGTCCATGCCCCAGTAGATAACTTCTGGGTTTAATGGTTCTCCAACGCTTAACATGTGTCGAACTGCACTCAGATCGTACTGCTTTTGAAGATTTTCTCCTTCTGCCATCAGCATGCGATAAGCAGTAGGAGCACTATACCAAACTGAAACTTTTGTTGATTCTAATGTTTTATACCATTCCTTTGCATCAAATCGTCCGCCGTTCACTACAATTGTGGCACGATTCAGCCAAGGTGCGAATATGCCGTAAACGGTGCCGGTCACCCACCCCGGATGAGCGGTACACCAATAGACATCGTCTTCTTTTATATCGAGAACCCATTTTCCCGTTTGATATTGGTGGATCATAGCACGGTGGGCATGAATGATTCCCTTGGGCTTCCCAGTCGAACCGCTTGTATAATGAATATTTAATCCATGCTCTAAATCCACCCATTCCAAAATTTTTCCCTTTGCCGGGATTTTCTCCATCTCATCCTCAAGAGATATTACTCCCTCTTCGAACGACTGCTTGCCTTCCGTTATAAAAATTTTTTCTAATGACGGGAGTTCCTGCTTCGGAACACGCTGTAACAGGTCAGCATCTGTAATGATATACTTGCCTTCACAATCAGCAATTCTATCTCTCACCGCTTCTTCCATAAATGCTTCGAAAAGCGGACCGGCTATTGCGCCCAATTTTATTGCTGCAATCATAGCAAAATAACAATCAGGATGCTTTGGCAGAAAAATAAAGACAAAATCGCCTTTCTTTATTCCATGGTGTTTTAAAACGGTGGCAAGATGATTGGTCTTTTCTTGTACTTCACGGAATGAATACTTGACCTCTTCGTCCCCATTAACATAATGAAGGGCGATTTTGTCTCCAAAGCCATCCTCAACATGTCTATCTATACATTCATAGGCCATATTCACAAGACCAGTCTGTTGCCAGCTAAAGTGCTGCGAAATGCTGTCCCATGTGAAGCTTTCATATGCCTCTTGATAATTTGATAGATTATATGTTCCTTGAACAGGTTCTAGCTGCTGCCGATCAATCACTGTCATTGTTCAAACCCCTTTAAGAATTATTTATTGTTTATTTGAGAAAGGTCGAGTAATTTGATGATCTGGTCTTTCATCTTGGCAAGCTCTGCATCTCCCCGGCCCCGAGGTTTTAGCTTGGGAATAGTTAGCTCTTCGTATATTTCACCGGGCTGGCCCCGAAGAATAAGGATGCGGTCGCATAAATATAAAGCTTCATCAATATCATGTGTAACTAGCAGAATCGTAGAATGATATTGCTGCCAAATAGCGAGAAGCAAATCTTGAAGCTGCATCTTTGTAAATGCATCTAATGCGCTGAATGGTTCATCAAGCAATAAAATTTCTGGAGCTGTTACAAGCGCTCTGGCAATAGCAACCCTTTGAGCCATTCCTCCTGACAAATCCTTCGGGTAATGATTTTCAAATCCATTTAACCCTACAGATTCAATATATTTAAGCGCTTTTTCAGTTTTATGCTCATCACTCTTTAACCCGAATGGAATATTCTCTCTCACCTTCAACCATGGCAGCAAACGTGGTTCTTGAAAAATCATTCCGATTTTCTCATGTACAGCTGTGACGGATTCGCCATCTATTTTCACTTGCCCATCATAATGCTCATCCAGGCCGGATAACACGCGCAATAAGGTGCTTTTCCCACAACCGCTCGTTCCTAAGATGCCTATCACTTCGCCCTTTTTTACTGAGAGATTCAAATTTTTAAAACCCGTTTCCCCATTTGAGAAGGTTCTCGAGACATTCTCTATTGCTAGCATTTCTCTCTCCTCCTATGCCTTCTTCTCGATCGTGTCTTGCCAGTGCAATGCTTTTGCTTCAAAGGTCTTTAAAATGCTATCAGTTATTTTTCCTAATATGGCAAAAAGGACAATGCTAGATATGATGAGATCTGGAGAATAAGTATTCTGACCATAAACGAGCAAGTAACCAATACCAGTAGAAGCTCCCATTAATTCAGCAGCTACAACAAACATCCAGCCAAGACCGAGACCGCTTCTTAAGCCCACTAGAAATGAAGGAAGTGATGCGGGTAAAATAATTCTTCTTATAAGCTGCAATGAACTAAAATTATAGATTTTACCCACTTCAATCAATTTTCTATCCACGCTTTGTATGCCAGAAACGATATTTAAATAAACCGGAAAAAATACACCAACAGCAATTAATACAACTTTGGAAGGCTCACCTATTCCCATCCAAAGAATGAATAGGGGCACCCATGCAAGTGAAGGAATAGAACGAAATGCTTGAATGAGAGGATCAAACAAACTTTCAGCCTTTTTCAAATAGCCAACTGCCGCTCCAAGCACCACTGCTGCAGCTGTACCAATGAGAAAGCCTATAAATAACCGATAAAGAGTGATACCGATATGCCCCCATAAATTACCTTCGGCTGACATATTCATTAGCGATTGGCAGATAACAGATGGTGCTGGGAGGAGATGAGGAGGAAAAACCCCCGTTCTACTTAAGTACTCCCATGCGATAACTAGGATTAATGGAACAACTGCTCCTAAGGCTGCCGTTTTTAATGTCGCATTCACTTGAAAGCCTTTCTTGCTTTTTTGTCCTACTTCAGTGGAAACGACTGTTGCTTTCACACTCATCATGTTGGCCTCCCGTCCATTTTAATAATCAGCTTGTTTATTGAATAACCTCTTTTGAAAATGCTGGGTTAATAAGACTGTTAACTAAGTCCTTAATATCCGTGCCGCTTTGGATAATTCCATCCTTTTCAAGCACTTCTCCAGCTGAAAGCAACGCATCCTTTTGCGCGTCTCCTGGTACAGGAGACGAGAAGTCATTCCGCTCCATTTCTTTGTTGGCAACATCAAGCGTGATCTGCGCTTCTTCAGCTAAAATTTTTGCTGCTTCTTCAGGGTTATCCAACACCCATTTACGCGCTTTTTCATATAGTTCAATGACTTTTTTTACTTCTTCAGGGTGTTCCTTAGCAAACTCACTTCTGACATTTAATGTTCCATACGTATTAAATTCAGGATTTCGATAGATAAACTTTGTGTCTGCTTCTAATTCTATCTTTGCCATATGGGGATCAAGTCCTGACCAGGCATCAACCTGCCCGGTCGTTAAGGCGCTTCCTCCATCTGCATGCTGAAGATTTACAACCTCTACATCAGAAGCTGCCAAACCAGCCTCATCCAATGCTCTTAACAAGAAAATATGTGGATCGGTACCTATTGTCGCTGCTACTTTTTTCCCTTTTAAATCCTCCACCTTTGTAATAGGTGAATCACCATTCGTCAACAGTGCTGTCCATTCCGGTTTGGAAAAAATATAGACTGATTCAATCGGAGCACCTTTTGATTTCGCTATTAATGCCGCAGCGCCAGCAGTTGATCCAAAATCCACACTGCTGCTATTCAAAAATTCCAATGCCTTATTACTCCCTTGACTCAAGACAAATTCCACATCGATGCCATCCTTTTCAAATGCTTCCTCAGCCCAGCCGAATTTTTTCAGTATGACACTTGTAGGTGAATAATAAGCGTAATCAAGCACTATTTTTTCCGGTTTTTCCCCATCACCAGAAGCACTATTAGAACAGGCTTGCGCAATTAATACAAATAGAGTTATTGTTACCAATCCAATCCATTTTTTCATTGTTTATGTCTCTCCCTAGAATTATTAAATCTCACATGCAAATGTAACGATTGATCCACGTAATCTTTGTGCCTCTTTATATGTGCAACGGTTTTGAACTACTTCTAAACCTGCTTCTTTTGCCACTTCGACAGCTTTTGGTGAAATGACTCCTTCTTGAAGCCAGAATACTTGCGGTTGAATATCCACTGCCTCTTTCGCTACCTCGATTGCCGCCTCTGGGCTTCGGAAGACTTGAACAATATCAATGCCAAACGGTATCGATTTAAGATCTGGATAGGCCTGTTCTCCAAGGACTTCTGTTTCCCTTGGATTCACTGGGACAATTTGATATCCAAGGCGCTGCATCTTTCTTGCAAGTCTAAAGCTTGGGCGTGCTGGATTTCCGCTTAATCCCACAACTGCAATTCTCTTAGCACGCTGTACTTCTTTTCCGTCCACCGTTTCTTTTAGCACTGATGATTGCAGTGACCAGCGAATAACACCCTCATCGTTAACTGCTGTTTCCCCTTTTTGTGCTCCTTTTGATGAAATGCCTGTTGCTTTATAGAAGGCTTGATCTAAGTCATTTGTTAAATCTCTCACAGACTCAATACCAACTGACAAGCGGATTAATTCCTCGCTCACCCCACTTTTAATTAAATCTTCTGCACTTAACTGCTGATGGGTTGTGGAGGCTGGGTGAATAATGAGTGATTTCGCATCACCAACATTAGCGACATGTGACCAGAGTGCAATTTCATCAATCACATTCTTACCCGCATCCCTTCCACCTTTTATTCCAAAGTTTACAATGGAACCGAATCCACTCGTTAAATATTTTTTTGCCAAATCATGAGCAGGATGCTTCTCTAATCCAGGGAAGGCAACCCAGTCGACCGCAGGATGATCTTCAAGAAAATTGGCAATTTTCAATGCGTTTTCATTATGCTTTTCAATTCTTAAATGCAATGTTTCCAATCCTTGAATTAATAAGAAAGCGCTATGTGGACTTAAGGATGAACCGAAATCTCTTAGCAGCTGCACTCTTAATTTTGTACTAAAAGCCAGTGTCCCAAATTCATTCGCATACACAATACCGTTATAACTAGGATCAGGATCTGTAAACCCTGGAAACTTATCGCTATTCCAGTTAAATCGCCCACCATCTACAACCAAGCCACCAATTGTTGTTCCATGTCCACCAATCCATTTTGTTGCCGAGTGAATAACGATATCTGCTCCCCAGCGAATCGGTTTGCATAAATAAGGTGAGGCAAAAGTATTATCAATAATTAGTGGAATATCATGCTCATGAGCAATATTCGCAACAGCTTCGACATCTAACACATGCAAGCTTGGGTTCCCAATGATTTCTCCATACACAGCTTTTGTCTTAGGTGTAATGGCTTTTCTGAAATTTTCAGGATCAGATGCGTCTACAAAGTGTACTTTGATGCCGTACTTTGGCAATGTAATTGCGAAGAGATTATAGGTTCCTCCATATAGATTGGAGGCAGCCACAATTTCATCACCTGCTTGAGCAATATTCATAATGGAAAGAGCGATTGCTGCCATTCCAGAAGAAGTAGCAACTGCTGCAACACCGTCTTCCAGTAAAGCTATCCTTTTTTCTAAAACATCAACCGTTGGATTGCCAATCCTTGAATAAATATTGCCTGTTTCATCAAGTGAAAAAAGACTTTGTGCATGGTCTGTACTATGGAACACATAAGAACTTGTTTGATAGATCGGAACTGCTCTTGAGCCTGTTGTCGGATCAGGTGATTGTCCCCCGTGTAGCAATATCGTTTCATCATCATAAGTGTTATATTGGTTTGTCATTTGAACCACTCCTCTTTTCTGTTTATAACAGCAACCAAGTGCTGGTTTATTTAAAAAACAAAAACCCCTCTCCATAAGAAGAGGGGGCCTCATCTTATCTGTCAGGTTGTTACACCTGCAGGATTTAGCACCTTTTCAAGCTATTGCTTGAAGGTTGCCGGACTTCATCGGGCCTGATCCCTCCGTCACTCTGGATAAGAAATATTTAGTTGTTTAATGCATTAACTCATCATCTACAAAAAGTATTATAGTAGAAAAATGTCGAATCGTCAATTATAATTCTGAAATTAATTTATTTTCTAAATAATAAATCGATTATACAAGATCAGCGGATTGTTTTTGAAAATTAAAAACCCCTTCCGTCAAAACAGAAGGGGTTTGTTTGAAAAATAATTCAAAGCCGACCGCCTTCTCATCTTAGGAAACAGCATTTCCTCTGAAATTGGCACCGTGCATGTAGATGCTGGTTGCCGAGGCTTCGCAGGGTCAGTCCCTCCACCTCTCTGGATAAGAAAGTCATATTGTAATTGAGTAAAATAATATACCTTTCAGACAATTTAGTCAACCGTTTTTTTAAAATTTTTAAGTTTCTTCATCACCTCATTGCCTTTATATATCTTCTTTGATTAATGTAATGAAATGTTGAAGGATTCTTGCTGTTAACCCCCATATCACCTTATCATCAAAATAATAAAACACTTCCTCCACTTTTCTTGACTGCCATTTATAATTCTCTCCACCAGGAATTTGATTAAAAGGGAAATCTTTACCTGGTTCTGCCTTAAAGTCTATAAAATGGATTTTCGGCTCTTTATTAAGAAAATATTGCAGGGGAACAGTAAAAACCTCCTCTACTTCTGTTGGATTCGGGACAATCTTCTCACTATTTTTTAACACACCTACAAATGGATAAATGATGGTATTGAAGGGAGAAATCATATAATCAAGGGAAGAAAGAGGGACGATGCTGTTCTCACTTATACCGAGTTCTTCTGACGTTTCACGTATGGCCGCATGCTTTTCACTTTCGTCGCATTGATCCACACGTCCTCCTGGAAAACAAATCTCACCTGGCTGTCTTCTGAGTTGAAGCGATCTTACCTCAAATAACACATGTAATTGACCTTCTTTTTCTATCAAAGGAAGCATAACAGCAAATCTGGCAAACTGTTCACTTCCCAATATAATTGGCTTGCGATTAGATAGCATCTTTTCCAAGCGTTGAATCTCCATATCCACACTCCCAAAGTCCACTGACCTGTTTCTTTATGTTATTATCATACTCCACTTTCATTCATCTTAAAAAGATTAAGAATTCATTATGAATCCAGGGAAAGAAAAAGATTGCCCAACCGCTGCCAGACAAGGCATCGTGTAGACAATCTCTATAAAGCACTCTTGTTGTATAGTCCTAAAATTACTTTAAAGGAGAAAATCCTTATATTACGCTTTTGATTCCTCTGTTAAATGGCAAGCAACCTGCTGGTAGCCTGATCCAGAAACCGACATAAGTTTTGGCTCTTCCTTGGCACAACGGTCAAACGCCAACGGACAACGTGTGTGAAAGCGGCAGCCAGCTGGTGGATCAATTGGAGAAGGAACATCCCCTGTTAGGATAATCCGCTCTCTTCTCTCTGTGATATTCGTACTTGGAATCGCTGATAAAAGCGCTTGGGTATATGGATGCCTCGGCTGATTAAACAAAGACTTTTTATCGGCAACCTCTACAATTTTCCCAAGATACATGACAATAATCCGATCAGAAATGTGACGCACAACACCTAAATCATGTGAAATAAATAGATAGGTGAGTTTGAATTTCCTTTGCAGATCTTTTAATAGATTTAGTACCTGAGCCTGGATAGAAACGTCCAAAGCGGATACTGCTTCATCACATACAATTAACTTTGGATCAACAGATAATGCACGGGCAATCCCAATTCTTTGACGTTGTCCGCCACTGAATTCATGGGGATAACGATCGATTTGATGCGCACCGATACCAACCGTTTCTAGCAACTCCGTGATTTTCTTTCTTCTATCTTTCTTAGGAATTACCTTCTGAATCTCCATGGCTTCTTCTAATATTTGACTAACCGTTTGTCTCGGGTTTAAAGAAGCATAAGGATCTTGGAAAATAATCTGCAAATCCTTTCTCTTTTTCCTCATCTGTGACTTACTAAGAGACACTAAATCTTCTCCTTGGAAATAGATATTCCCGGAATATGGATTATCCAAGCGGAGAATTGCACGGCCAGTCGTGGATTTTCCGCATCCGGATTCTCCAACAATGCTGACAGTTTCTCCTTCATTCACTGTAAAGCTGACATCATCGACAGCCTTGACATGATTAACCGTCCGACCAAACACTCCACCTTTAATAGGAAAATATTGCTTCAGTTCTTTCACTTCCAATAATGCCTGATCACTCATGACGACTCACTGCCTCCCCCTCTTTTTCCCATTGGTCTGTATAAATCCAACAGCGGACCTTATCTCCATCACTTGTCTCTGCAAGCTCAGGAAGTGTTGCATGACAAATTTCCTTTGCACTCGGACATCTTGGGGCAAAACTGCAGCCAGAAGGCAAATTAAATGGGCTTGGAACGGAACCAGTGATAATAGCTAAATCCCCTTCCACGTCTTCATCATGCTTTGGCACTGAGTTTAACAGACCGATTGTATAGGGGTGTTTAGGGTCAGTGAATACCGTTTTCACATCTGCATATTCAACCACTTTCCCACAGTACATCACAGCCACTTTATCGCACATTTCAGCCACTACACCTAAATCATGGGTAATAATCATCAATGATGTTCCCATATCTTCTTGAAGTTTTTTAATTAGCTCAAGGATTTGCGCTTGAATCGTAACATCCAAAGCCGTAGTCGGTTCATCAGCGATCAATAGTTCCGGATTACATGCCAGAGAGATAGCAATCATCACACGCTGCCTCATCCCGCCAGATAATTCGAATGGATATTGCTTCGCCCGTTTTTCTGGAGAAGGAATCCCCACCAGCTTAAGCATTTCAACCGATTTCTCCCAAGCTTTCTTTTTGTTTAGCTTTTGATGAATTCGAATGGATTCCGCAATCTGCTCCCCACATGTTAGAGTAGGATTAAGAGACGTCATCGGTTCTTGGAAAATCATCGAAATATTATTCCCGCGAATGGCCATCATTTGTTTTTTAGACTTTTTAAGCAGATCTTCTCCTTTAAAAATGACCTCTCCTTCTTTTATTCTTCCTACAGGTTCTTGCAAAAGCCGTAAAATGGAGAGCGAGGTGATGCTTTTTCCTGATCCCGATTCCCCTACAATCCCTAATGTTTTTCCTTTTTCAATCGAGAAATCCACGCCATCCACTGCTTTTACTTCACCTTCATCAGTAAAAAAAGAGGTCCGAAGATTTCTCACTTCAAGTATGCTTTCTTCTTTTGTCAAACTCATCTTGTCTTCACCGCCCTTAATTTAAATCGATGCGTTTATTTAATAATCGATAAGAGATATCTACCATCGTATTCACAACAACAAATAGCACGGCACAGACGAGGATCGTCCCTTGCACCATCGGAAAGTCATGTGCTCTAATTGAGTCGATGACTAAACGTCCAAGTCCATTCACTGCAAATACGGTTTCAGTAATAACCGCTCCGCCTAGCAAAGTACCAAACTGTAACCCTACTACCGTTACTACAGGAATTAAGGCATTTCGCAGACCATGTTTATAGATAACGAGTTTATCACTTACCCCTTTTGCATATGCAGTCCTAATATAATCCTGATCCATTACCTCGAGCATGCTTGAACGTGTCATGCGGGCGATAATTGCCGCACCTGCCGTACCGAGCGTAATAGCCGGCAGGATCATATGCTCCCATGTTCCCCAGCCTGCGACAGGGAACCAGCCTAGATTAACGGAGAAAAGATAAATGAGCATGATCCCCAGCCAAAAATTTGGCATAGAGAGTCCAAATAAAGCGATGACCATCAGCGAAACATCGGCAAAGGAATATTTTCGTGTTGCTGAAATAATTCCTGCCAGCAATCCAAAAATGACTGCCAGAACAGTACCTACCAAAGCGAGCTGGACGGTAATCCAAAATCGGGAGTCAAAAATCTCAGATGTCACAGCTCTGCTTGTCCGAATTGAATTGCCTAGATCACCTTGAACCGCATTTCCAATAAAGCTGAAATACTGTTGATACAACGGCTCATTTAAACCAAGATTTTCTCTCATTTGTTCAATTTGCTCAGGGTTAGCATTTTCCCCGGCCATGATTTTTGCTGCATCTCCTGGAATTAGGTGCATCATTAAGAAAACTGCTAAAGTGACCCCTATCATTACTGGAATTGTTTGAAATATTCTTCTAACTATATAGAGAAACATATAAGCTCACCTTCCATTATCATTTCTTTGTTTTGGGATCTAGTGCATCTCGCAGTCCGTCACCAAATAGATTAAACCCAACGACAACAAGTAATATCACTAGACCTGGGAATAGGGTAATATGCGGTGCTTGTGCTACATATGAGCGCCCTTGGGCAAGCATTGTACCCCATTCAGGAGTAGGCGGC
Source organism: Cytobacillus purgationiresistens (assembly GCF_030813235.1). Classification (GTDB taxonomy): domain Bacteria; phylum Bacillota; class Bacilli; order Bacillales; family Cytobacillaceae; genus Cytobacillus; species Cytobacillus purgationiresistens. The sequence continues at coordinate 31,135 of NZ_JAUSUB010000045.1, forward strand.
TTCGTTCCCATTCCTAAAAAGGAAAGTGCACTGGCAGTAATAATTGCTGATGCAATATATAAGGTTGACTGGACAATGATTGGTGAAAGAACATTTGGAAGTATATGTTTAATGATAATCCTCGTATCCCGCGCTCCCATTGCTTTGATCGCATCTATGTATTCTAGCTTCTTCACTGTCAATGTTGAACCACGCACAATCCTTGCGAAGGTAGGAATAGCATAGAAAGCTACAGCAATAATGACATTCGTCGTACTGGCTCCAAGCACACTGACAATCGCTAAAGCTAGTAAGATACCAGGGAAAGCAAGTAAAACATCACAGATTCTCATAATTAAAGAATCTACCCACCTGCCATAATAGCCTGCCACAACACCAAGTATGATTCCTGTTAATGCTCCAAGCAGTGTAGATAAAATCCCTACTGTTAATGAAATCCTCGACCCATACAACAGCCGGCTTAATATGTCTCTCCCCTTATCATCAGTACCGAGCCAATGCTCGCTTGAAGGAGTCTCCAGCTTTTTGCTTAATTGCATCTCAGTTGGATCATATGGAGCTAACAAAGGTGCGAATATAGCCAATAATGAAAATACTATAACGATAAAAGCTCCTACCATTGCAGCTTTGTTCTTTGCCAGCTTTTTATAAAAGCTTTTCATGCGGATTGCTTTCGAATTGCCAACTCTAGCAGGATTGACTGCCATTGTTTCCAGTTGCGGCTGATGATCCATACATATTTCCATCCTTTCAATCTATAAATGATTCTTTCAAAGCCATATATTCTTTATACTTCTCTAGTAGATTAGTCTCAATCACCACCTTCCTTTCCCATGAATCTTCTAAAAAAACAACCAAACAAATTACATAATTATCCACACAAGGGTGCTTACAACCTAAAAATACATATTTATTGCAATATTAACATAATTATATAAAATATCCAAAATAATATTGTAAAATCAAATTTTATAAATTAAGATAATAATTGTAAGTTTCTAATAATTTAGTTTATAGAGGGGGAATTTTTTTGAAAGCAAAAAAGAATTGGATACTCATGCTATTACTTTCGTCTGTTCTATTTCTAGCGGCATGTGGCGGCAACGGAACTAGCGGCAACGAAAGCAAGCCTGAAGCAGATGATGATGAATCATCAGAATCTGCTAGTGGAGAACTCGTATTTGTAACTCCATCTGATGCACCTACACTTGACCCGCATGGGCAAAATGATACGGCATCAAATACAGCGACTTCACAAATTCTAGAAAGATTAACAGACTATGCTGAAGACGGAACTGTTGTACCACTGTTGGCTACTGAGTTTGATAACATCGATGATACAACTTGGGAATTCAAATTACGGGAAGATGTTAAATTCCATGACGGAAGTGACTTTAATGCTGAAGCAGTAAAAATGTCTCTTGACCGTATACTAGATCCTAAGCTTGCATCACCGAAGGCCGTTATTCTTAATATGATCTCTGAAGTTGTAGTTATTGATGACTACACAGTTCATATTAAGACTGAAGAGCCATTCGCTCCTATGCCAGCTCACTTAGCGCATAATGCAGGTTCTATCATTGCACCATCTGCTATTGAAGAAGAAAATAATGGCGGCACTAAGATTGACGAAAACCCAATCGGCACAGGGCCTTTCAAATTTAAAGAATGGAACCGTGGTGCTGAAATCAAGTTTGATAAGAACGAAGATTATTGGGGAGAAGTACCTTCATTTGATTCCATTTCAATTAAAGTTGTACCAGAGCAATCAACTCGTGTAGCGATGTTAGAAACTGGCGAGGCAAACATCATGCTCGTAGGAGCTTCTGATGTTGAGCGCGTTGAAGCGATGGATAAAATTGAAATCGATCGCGTTAGAGGAACACGTATGGACTATGTGAGCTTTAACTTAAACAAACCTCCATACGATGATGTAAAAGTTCGTCAAGCCATTGCAATGGCAATCGACAAAGAGGATGTAGTAAAAGGAATTCTGGATGGACAAGGGATTCCAGCTGTGGGACCTCTTGCACCAAACGTAATTGGAAACTCTCAGGATTTAGAGCCGCTGCCATATGATGTTGATGCAGCTAAAGAATTATTAGCTGAAGCAGGTCATCCAGATGGCTTCAAAACAACGATTTATGTAAATGAAGGAAGTAAGGAGCGTGCTGATATCGCTGAGCTTGTTCAAGCACAGCTTGCACCAATCGGTATTGAAGTTGAAATCGAAGTAATCGAATGGGCTACCTTCCTAGAAAAAACTGGCGCTGGCGAGCATGAACTATTTGTTCTCGGCTGGACAACAGTAACAGGTGACGCTGACTATGGATTATATGCATTATTCCATTCTTCTCAGCATGGCGACCCTGGTAACCGTTCATTCTATAACAATCCAAAAGCAGATGAGCTGCTTGATAAAGGACGTACAAGTACTGACCAAGATGAGCGTAACGCAGCCTATGCTGAGCTTTCCGAAATCTTAGTGGAAGAAGCTCCAATGGTTTACTTACATCACCCTGATTTCGTACACGGAACTAACGGTATTGAGTCTGGTTTATTCGTCAACTTTGGCGGAACACCATTCTTCAAAGGTGTAAAATTAGCTAACTAATACAGCTGGGGGCTGTCTCAAAAGCCCTTTTTTAAAGAAAAACCACGAGACGTGATGAAAGGTCTCGTGGTTTTTGCGTATTTTAGACGAATATATATCTTTCGAGTGGCGGTCAACCGCCACTCGTTTCTTAAAGTTGTGAGCGAGGGCGATGAGCCCGAGCTCCACATGCACCTTTTGGCGACCTCTCAGGTGTAAACGCCGGAAGCCGAGGTTTTGTTTGATATGACCAAATACACTTTCCACATCGATTTTTCTTTTTTGGTAAAGTGTTCGGCCTTCTTCGCTATTCAGTTTCCGATTTTGTTTCGCTCTTAACTCTTCATAAACCGGGTTATAGTGAATCTGCCTGTTCCCCTTTGCTTTTGTACAGTCTGATTTGAACGGACATCCTTCACATGATTCACTTTCATAGATTTTGAAATCTCTTTTGTAGCCATACCGATCGGTCTTTTGACTATACCGTTTGAATAATACTTTTCTTTCGTTCGGGCACCAATAAAAATCATCAGCTTCATCATAATGCCGATTATGTGGGTGGTAGGCTTTTTTTGAATAAGATCGCTTTTGTTCTTGACGAAACGTATTGTAAGGGATGAGGGTATCAAAATTTTCTTCTTCCATCGCGACATAGTTCGATTCACTGCCATATCCTGCGTCCGCTATCAAGACTTCGGATAAGGGTGAACCACTCTGTTTTAAGGATGCGATATGTGGTTTTAAACAACGTGTGTCTGTTGGATTCGTATGTAAACTATAATGAAGAATAAATTGATTTTGT
>NZ_JAUSUB010000046.1 GCF_030813235.1 Cytobacillus purgationiresistens
CTGATTTAGTTTCAGTTGGTAAATTAGTATGCGATTTTAACAAAAAAAAAGCGGGCATATTTATAGAAAGTAGCGAGTTTTTAGCTGTAAAAGAACATTGCCGATATAATCACATTTTCGCTGATATAATCGAAAAGTCGCTGATTTAGTTTCAGTTGGTAAATTAGTATCTTCGGACAAAGTGAATTTCTCGATTGGCGGTAAAAGTACAACTCTTTTGGTAGGCAGGATTTCTGTGATTCCAAGACCGACAGTATAGTCTGGATGGGAGAAGGGGAGGTTCTGTAAAATAAGTGGGTGGTTAAAATACTAGTAAATTGGATGGTTCGTTAAATGAAAAATCACCTTATAATTTTGGTATAATCTTTACAGGTTAATTAGTAGATTATTACTTAAGGAGTTGAGATGAAATGACATGGACTTTTGCTATTTGGTTAGCGATTGGAGTTATTATTAAAATGGCAATGAGCCCTCCAAGTGCAGTTGTGGAATGGGTTTTAAGTAAATTTGCACTTCATCCAAAACTTAATTCAAAAGATGTTACTATAACATATAATGGAAAGCTCTTAGAAGAGGAAGAAAAAAATAGATTTACTGACTATTTTAATGAAGCTACGTTTTTAAAAAGAAAGTATATATTTCCAGGCAATGAAAAATTATTTCTATATCCAGAGACTAATGTTACTCCAGTTGTTATCAAAGTAAAAAGAGGCAAAAAAGATGTTAATATCTATGTGTATAGTTACGATGATCACGTTGATGTAGTCAAGCAGTCCAAGAAGAAAGTTGTTTCTTATAGCCTTAGTTGTGATTATCTACATACTAAGGAATTTATTAATGTAATATAAGATCAGGCTTGATTTACAATTTTATAGCCTATATTTCCATAAGTCGGTCACATTGTATGTAATGTATATATGTTAAAATGGCTAAATCTAAATTATTGTCTCGGACCTATATGAAATTTTAAGATAAGTTTGTTGAGGGAAGTACAAGTTTAGTATAAAGACGTGAGAACTCCAATCAATAATATAAAACAACAATCCCCGGTTCTTAAACCAAGGGGATTACTTGTTTTATATAGGAAGAATATGGAGATGATGGTGGGGAAACTCTAGGGTTCTTAACAGTTATAAAAATTGACTAGTATCTATCCTGGACGAATTTTTCCCCTTAACCTGCTTTAAAGTTGCTACTATAAGAAAGCTAACAATCACTAATAAAAGCCATGAACTCACCTTTCCTAGATGAACGAGGCTCCATGCATCGGTTTGGTTTGGATATTCCCAAGCTCCAAAGAACGTTGCGATATTCTCGGCAATCCATATGAAAAATCCAATGAGCACAAAAGAAAGTGCGAGTGGCATACGGTAACGAGTTCCATCAACTTCGTATGTGACCCATGATTGCCAAAAGACGATAATGACAAGTCCCGATAACCACCAACGAACGTCAATCCAATAATGGTGGGTGAAGAAATTCAAATAAATCGCAGCTGCAAGAGGTACAACTACCAAAAACGGCGGCCACTTAATCAGTTCAACCTTCAACCTCCTCCACGCCTGACAAAGAAAACTTGCTACACTTGCGTACATGAATCCGCTATACAAAGGCACTCCAAAAAGTTTGAAATATCCTTCATCTGGATAAGACCAGGATCCCATATGTACCTTGAAAAGTTCAAGTGCAAGTCCAATAACATGGAACAATGTAATAACCTTTAGTTCATCCCGTGTTTCAAGCCCAGAACGCACCATCCACCACTGCATCAGAAGGCAGATGATAAGCAGCCAGTCATACCTTGGTAGGAAGGGAAGCGGCACGATCTGTGTAAAAGCCAAAGAGGCAAAAATAACGACAGGAAACAAACATGATAGTGCCTGCTCCCAACCAAAACGAGTGAGTTGTTTTAGTGCTCTCATATGCCTGCTTTTTTGAATGGTTAAATCCACGAGTAGCTCCCCTTTTATGTATTTGCTTCATTGAAATAATGGAAAAAAGATATCTTTCTTCTCCTTTCAATGTTAAATATTCTTACTTTATTAATCTTGTGTATCTTCATCATTTCGATATTCTAAAATATCTCCGGGCTGACATTCTAAAGCCTTACAAATCGCTTCTAAGGTTGATAATCGAATCGCCTTTGCCTTTCCATTTTTCAATATAGAAAGGTTAGCCATTGTTATTCCAACCCTCTCCGAAAGTTCTGTTACGCTCATTTTCCTTTTAGCTAGCATCACATCAACATTGATTATAATTGCCATTTTATTCACCTCAGACCGTTAAATCATTTTCTGATTTTATATCTATGGCATTTTTTAATAGCTTTTGCAGAACAGCCGCAAAGACTGCAATCACCATTGAAGCAAAAATAAAGACCAATCCGATTAATATGATACCTGGGGCATCGTCTCTCTCTGCCATGAGATAAAACAGTGGCATGCCTACCACATACAAAATACTGATTGTGATTGCACAGTATTTTATATTTTTTATAGCTCTTACAGATAGCTCTGAGAACGCTTTGTTCTTGTCAATATAGCTTAAAAGTTTAAACGCTTGATACAGAGCAAAGTAAAAAGGGATCGTCGTTACATAAAAAAAGATTAAAACGAGATATTTTATATAAGCAATATTTGGATACAATTCTGCTGCATACTTCGCAATCTCAGGCACCAAAAAGATGCACAAAGCAAGAATCGGAATTCCAATAAGAATAACAGCTATCTTTAAAAAGAGCGTTGACACTTGTTTCATAAAATGCACCTCACATATTTATTGTCAATCTGATTTTAATACATAATTTATCGTTTTACAATAAATTATTATCGAATTTAATTATATTGTTATTGTTACAAACATATGCTATTAATTTTCAGACAAAAATAAAAAGCTTTTAATATCCTACTACTACAAGGCCTTAGCCTCTGGTATCGTGTTAGATAAACTTGCAACTATAAGAAAAACCAGTTGGTCGGGGTTGTTTTATGGGGGAGTAGGTTTGGGAATCTTTTTATCCAGTCTAATGATTCCGAGTTTAAACCATTTATTTCGGTGGGAAGGAACATGGATAGGACTAGCTGTTGTGAGTGGAATCCTTGCTATCTTTGTATGGATCTGGCTCGATGAAACCCCAAACGTTGTTAAGAAGAAAAATAAACAAGATATTATTGTAAAAGTGCCCCCCACTAAATGGCTTATATGGTTGATTATTGCGTATGGTTTAGAAGGATTGGGTTACATTGTTACAGGAACGTTTATCGTATCTATCGCTGAAAAGACCTCATACTTTCATAATGGTGCTACCTTAGTTTGGATGATGGTGGGATTGGCTGCGATTCCATCCTGTCTCATCTGGTCCTTACTAGCTAAAAAATGGGGATTCATTAAATCTCTAGTGCTTGCAATGGCTCTGCAATCCTTGGGTATTGCGATGCCAGCCTTTTGGATGTCAAAAACTAGTTTTGTCATAAGTGCTTTATTATTTGGAGCCACCTTTATGGGTATCACCACCCTGGCTACAACATTGGGACGAGAAATGAATCCATCTGATAGCAGTCGGACTATTGGTATTCTTTCTGCTATTTATGCTATAGGACAGTTGATAGGACCAACCCTTGCTGGAGTCTTATCATCATTCACACATGATTTTAATGCTGCTTTTATTGGCGCAGCATGTGTTGTCTTCTTTGGGGCAATTTTGCTTTTAAGTGGATTCATTTCGAGAACAACCCTAATATAAGAAATTCAACCATCCAATACAAAAAAATTGAAGAGAATTAATTAGGATTAAAATACAAAATTGGGGGAGTAATTGATGTTAAATAATGAAATGATGAAGCATTTGAAGATTAAGAATCCTATTATACAAGCTCCTATGGCTGGCGGGATCACCACTTCGAATTTAGTAGCCGAGGTATCCCAATGCAGGGGACTTGGAATGATTGGAGCAGGCTATCAGACACCAATACAATCAAGAGAGCAGATTAGAGAAATCAAGTAGTTAATGTCAACCCCTTTTGGCATCAATCTATTCGTGCCAAACTTCTTCCAAGTTTTGTTGATACTTCCTGTTAAACTAACCTGCCCAGATAGTTCCAAAAGAAAAAGAGCTGCCAAAGCAACCCTCTTATTGAAGTAAAGCACCCTATAACTTAAGTACATCATTTCACAAGCTCTCATGATTTTTGGAATTAATTTTATTTTGCTGAATTAAAAATAAAAAAACACCTATCAGGACAAAAAATCCACCAACAATTTGTAAGGTGATAATAGATTCACCTAAAAGAATTACTGCTAAAATGGTTGCTCCAATTGGCTCACCTAAGATACTCATAGATATAGTTGTTGTGTTTACATAATTCAATAAAAAATTATAAATAACGTGCGCAATAGTAGGGAAAATTGCTAATAATATAAAGATACCCCACTCTTTCGAATCATACCCAATAATAGGAAAATCTAAAATTAGATTATAGATATTTAATGAGATCGCTGCAAATAAGAAAACGCAGAAACTATATACCCAATGAGAAATACGTTTTACGTTATTTTGTCCAATTAATAAATAACCCACAATTGCTATAACACTTAAGAAAGATAATATGTCTCCTATAATGACTGATTTATTACTATGTCCGAAATCACCCCACCCTACCATAACTACACCGATGATAGAAATTCCGATAGCAAGGATAGTTGAAAAATTGGTTCTTTCTTTGTAGATTAAAAATCCTCCTAATAAAGCTATAATTGGCTGTAAACAAAGAATAATTGTTGAGCTAGCTACAGTCGTCAGTTTCAAGGAGCCAAACCATAAAGCAAAATGTAATGCTAAAAAAACACCAGCAATAAATAAAAGTAACCAATCCTTTTTGGATAGCTTTAAAAATTGGTTTCTATTTATATATACCATAGGTAATAATAATACACAGGCTAAATACATTCGATACATACTTAATATTGTAGACGGTGCGTCCGACCATTTAACAAAGATTGCCGCAAAAGATATTGCGATGACTGAAATTAAAAGAAGAATTCCAGATTTTTTCATATTTCCCCTCCAACTAGTTAAAATATATCTTTGTTATCCTTTTAATTCGTGCTTTTTCGCAACCCATTAAAATAGATATTCTCTATACCTTCTAATATTCTCTTTATGGTATAGCCTTGATGAAGTAGTTGTTCATCCACGTTATTTAATGTTCCTAAGATTGCTTCAACTGTAAACGGAACATCAACATCAGTAATTTCACCCTTTTCAACAGCTTCTAACAATAATTCAGTACATATTTTCCGCATCCATTGATAAAGAGGGGATTGAATGGGACGATAGTTTGTAGATGCCCTTGTAACTTCACATATCCAATCAACTCTAAACTCTAGATAAGATACAAACTTTATAAGGACTTGATATAGTTTATCTAATGATGAAAGGTTCTCATTAGTATTACTTAGATAATATTGAGTATCATCAATTAATACCTGACATTCTTCACGTACTATATCTGCACAAATATCACTGAGTTTATTATATTGTCTATATAAACTAGCTTGGCCTACTTTTGCAGTTAGAGCAATTTGATGCATATTTACGCTTTCGACACCTTTTTGAATAAATAGCTCCTTAGCAGCGTTTAAAACTTTTCTTTTTGTAATCTCTTTTCTAGGTTTTTTTTCTGGTTTTTCACTCAATTTTCTCCCTCCGAACAACTACCGGACAATTTGTCCGTTTTAGATATCCCTATATTATAATCATGATTAATTTTAGTCAACTATTTTATGATTTTAGAATACTCTTCAACTAACTTGCCCCGTTAGCATTCCTGCAGAGCATTAAATATCGGCTTTGAAAAAAACAGAGCCCCTCAGTATGATGAGAGTACACACAAACCAGAGCTGTTAACTATCGAGGAATTGTGGTCGGTCATCCTCTAACCTTTGAAAATAACGATGAGGGATTTACTAAATTACTAAGTTGGATCAAAGAACTTAAACGAATAAACCATTTAGACAAAGCCATCGTGTGCATGGAACCTACCGGTCATTACTGATTGAATCTATCAAAATGGTTATTTGAACAAAACGTTGATGTTGTTACCGTAAATCCGCACCTTGTTAAAAGGAATAAAGAGAACCGAGATAATATCCAATCTAAGAGTGATAAAAAGGACGCTCACGTCATCGCTGATATGATGAAAAATGGCTATTATACATTCATTCATCATAGCCGCGAATCCATAGAAAAACTTCGAGTCCTTATGTCTAACAGAGACATGGTTGTTAAACGTCTTGTCAGCTCAATCAACCAACTAAATCGCTGGGTAGAGATCGTCTTCCCTGAACTACGTCAAGTCTTCAAAGATGTTACAGCGAAGGGAGCTATCGCAACCCTTCGTCTATTTCCTACTCCAGTTGAACTACGTTCCTTACAGCCTCAAGATATCGTTAAAGGATGGAAATCGGTGATTCGTGCTTTATAAGGAATATTAAGGGATTTAGGTAAATCCTTTGTTTCCATCTGCCTTCATATTGCCCAAACGGTCAAATCCCCTTCTATTCACTAATTCTTACTCTACCCAGTGGAATGAAATCCTGCGAATAAGCGAGCATTCGTAAGAAATACTTAATTAACTGAGGGAGTTCTATAAGAATTAAACAAACTTATTAAAGGACTTTATTGTAAAGTAAACAACTTTATTATCTCTGCACAGGACGATTAATACACTTTTTTAAAGTAATTCATTCTGGTGTTATTTTTTCCTCAGGAAAGGTTCAGTCAAGGAAGAGCAAAGCAAGTGCTGTACCGAACCCTTGCCAGGGTCTTCCGCTAGAAAATCTTCAATAATGGATGAATCACTACTGGCTATTTTTTTTCTTCTTTAATTTTTTGTTTGTAGTTATTGAAATCGTAAAATCCTTAATTAGCTGCTTCAATATATGAATCTTAATAATCTTAGTGAATATTATAATTGTCAAAAAGACAACCGAGAATTGAGAGCCAGTGATTCTGTTTCAGTAGTAATTTCCGTAAACATAAATAAGAAAAAGAACCAGAATTAAACACTGGTTCTTTAACAAATCTCGCTTAAAATGGTTATGTGGATCTTAACATTAATGCTATTCTACTCTTTTAGCAAAACGTAGATCAGGGTTTCGCAAAACATCAAAACGAATACCTTCAATTTTTTCACTTACTAGAGCATTCTGGGCAGAGAAGAGGATTGGAATAATAGGAAGCTCTTCCATAAGTATAGCTTCAGCTTTCTGTAGTAGCTCTATTCTTTTTGCCGGATCCTGTTCTGGATTAGAAGCTTCAATTAATTGATCATATTCTGCATTGCTCCAGTTTGTAAAGTTGCTGGAATTGGTTGTTGTATAATGGCTTAGTACTCCTAGCGGATCTAAGAATTCTCCGCCCCATCCCATTCTTGCAACTTGGAAGTTCTTTTGTTTGAATGTATCGATATAAGTTTTCCATTCTTGATTTTCCAAATTGACATTGACACCTAAGTTTTGCTTGATCATTTCTTGTACTGCTTCAGCAATTTTTTTGTGGTTGTCAGCTGTGTTATATTTAAATGTTACTGTAGGAAGTTCACTCCAACCTTCTTCCTTTAAACCTTCTTCTAGCAATTGTTTTGCTCTCTCTGGATTAAATTCATAATATTTCTCCGATTGATTACGGAAATCTTCGTTGTTCGGTGTGATAAATCCGAATGGAACATAACCAAATGCGGATGCCTCTCCTGCTTTCGTAATATTATTGACAATTGCTTCGCGATCAATGGCATAAGATAGTGCTTGTCTAATTTTTTTGTTTGTGAATGGCTTCTCCTCTACATTGAAGGAAAATGTATAAACACTAAAAGATGGTGATGATACATATTCATTATTGTTCTTTTCTTGTTCAATTGAATCCAATGGTAACGAATTAATTAAATCAAGTTCTCCTGTTTTGAACATTTGATAGTAAGTTGTAGCATCTGCAACCATTTCAAAGTTAATTTTCTCCATTGAAATTGCTTCGTTGTTCCAGTAGTTTTCATTTTTAACTAAAACAATTTGTTGATCATGCTTCCAGCTGTCTAAAATATAAGCACCATTTGTAACGATCGAATCCGCTTCACCGGCCCAATTTTCTTTTGCTTCCACTACCGATTGATTTACAGGTAAAAATTCAGCACGTGCCAAAAGCTGTTTGAAAAAGGCTGTCGGAGACGATAATTCTACGACTAAAGTCAGATCGTCCGGTGCAGTAATTCCAACTTCCTCCACTGCTCCATTACCCGTATTATAATTTTCTGCTCCTTTTATATAATAGAAAGAAGTTGGGCTGTATGCTGCCGTTTCAGGGTTCAGTACTCTTTTCCAAGCATATTCAAAATCTTTAGCTGTGATGGCATCACCGTTCGACCATTTTAGTCCTTCTTTGATTGTAAACGTGTAGATCTTTCCATCTTCAGAAACATCAATCTTACTCGCAGCTCCTTCTACAAGCTGACCATCTTTATCGTACTCTAATAAACCTTCATATAAATGCTGGATTACCCAGAAAGAGGTTGTATCAGATGCAAATGCTGGATCTAATGTATATGGCTCTCCACCTAAATTTGTAGTGATTTCTTGAGACACATTCTCTTTTGGTGTATCATCGGATGAATTATTTTTATCAGGTGCACATCCTGCCAAAACAGTCAGGACTAAAAATAGTATTGCCGTTAAGCTAAGGTGAAGATTTTTCAATTGATTTTTCACAAAAGTACCTCCGTATATTTTTGTTAGATTGTACAAGTAAAATTCCATTTAGGTTGTTACTTTATCTTTCCTTTATAATAAGTCAAACAAGTTTTATCTTTATGGACATCTTGCAGGCGATTATCCATCGTCTACTTCTCTCATCTTTTAATATTTATTAAAGATTGTTTAAATGGCAAGCAACCCAGTGCCCGGGTGAGTGCTCTCTCCATTCTGGTGGTGTATCCCTGCATTCTGCTGTAGCCACCGGACATCTAGTGCTGAAAGGGCAGCCAGTGGGTGGATGAAGCGGGCTTGGAGGATCTCCTCCCAACACTGTCCTTTCTCGCTGTCCTTTTTGATTTGGATGGGTGACAGGAACGGAGGAAAGCAATGCTTGTGTATATGGATGAAGCGGTTTAGTAAAGATAGTTTCACTGTCCGTCAGTTCCATTAGCTTTCCTAAATACATAACGCCAATCCTGTCGCTTATATGCTTCACCATGGCCAGATCATGAGCAATGAATAGGTATGTTAATCCTTCTTCCTTTTGTAAGTCTTCTAGAAGGTTTACTACCTGCGCTTGGATAGAGACATCAAGTGCCGAAATCGGTTCATCTGCTACGATGAAGGAAGGTTTTACAGCCAGTGCCCTCGCAATACCAATTCTTTGCCTCTGGCCTCCGCTGAATTCATGAGGAAACCGCCTTCCGTGCTCACTTCTAAGCCCCACCTTTTCCAGCAATTCTCCTACTCTTTCTTTTCTTTTTTTCCCTGATAAGAACCCATATCCATCCATTCCTTCAGAGATAATATCCTCTACACGCATACGGGGATTTAAGGAAGCATGGGGATCTTGAAAAATCATTTGCATTTTTCGATTAACATCTCGTTTTTCTTGGTTCGTTAACTGTGACACATCCCTCCCTTCAAAAATAATTTTGCCTTCCGTCTGCTCATATAAGCCGACTATCGTACGGCCGAGCGTGGATTTTCCGCTTCCACTCTCCCCTACTAGACCAAGCGTTTCTCCCCTTTTGATCGAAAAACTAATACCATCCACTGATTTCACACTTACACCTGAGCTATGTGAAAAAAACTTCTTTACTTCTTTTATTTGCAAGATATCCTCAGACAATTTGTTCCCCCCTTTCCCCAATGTCTCGGTTCGCCCGCTCATCCAACAGCCAGCAAAGCACACGGTGATCGCCTGAAATAGCAGTACTTGGCGGAAGGTGCTGCACACATACCTCCATTGCATACTTGCACCTTTCAACAAACGGGCAGCCGCGTGGTGGTTCAAACAAATCAGGCGGTGAACCCTCAATCGGTGTCAAACGCTCATTTCTCTCTAGTCGTGGCACTGAGTTTAATAGACCCCAAGTGTAAGGGTGCTTTGGAGAATCAAATATTTCCTCTACGGTTCCTGTTTCCACAATCATACCTGCATACATGACTGCTACTCTTTGAGCACTTTCAGCGACTACCCCTAAATCGTGGGTAATTAATAGAATTGCGGTACTGTTTTTTGTCTGAATATCTCGCAGCAAATCTAGAATTTGTGCTTGAATCGTTACATCGAGCGCTGTTGTTGGCTCATCCGCAATAATAAGTTCAGGCTTACAAGCCAAGGCAATCGCAATTATCACTCTTTGCCGCATGCCGCCGCTGAATTCGTGAGGATACTGATGGTAGCGTTGTTCCGCATCTGGGATGCCGACAAGGCGAATGAGCTCTATTGCTGTTTTCTTTACTTCTTTTTTTGATAATTGCTGATGGAGCGTGACACCTTCCTCGATTTGTTTGCCAATAGTCATCGTAGGATTTAGTGATGTCATCGGATCTTGAAAAACAAACCCAATCTCTGAGCCTCTAATTTCATAAAGCTGCCTTTTTTTCATTTTGAGTACATCTTTGCCTTTAAACAGGATGGAACCATTTAACTTAGTTCCCCTTTTATGAGACATTGCGCCAATAATCGATTGAGCTGTAACGCTTTTCCCACTGCCACTCTCCCCGACGAGCGCCAATGTTTCCCCTTTATTTACATGAAATGCCGCACCTCTCACAGCTTGAACACTTCCTCCATAAACAGAGAAAAACACTTCTAAATTATTCACTTCCAACAAAGCACTCATGTTAACCTGCACTCCTTTCTGTTATTTTTTTGATTGCGGATCTAACGATTCCTGCAAACCATCACCTAATGCATTAAAGGCAAACATGGTCAAAGAAATCAAAACTGCCGGGAAAAATAGCCTCCACCATTGGCCGCTCAAGATGACTCCTAATGCATCATTCGCCATCGTCCCCCAACTTGCGACCGGCGACTGCACACCTAAACCAAGAAAACTTAGAAAGGATTCAGCAAAAATGGCTTGAGGGATTGTAAACGTTAAGGTGACAATGATGACACCCATCGCATTCGGCAAAAGATGTTTCGCAATAATTTTCGTATGAGAAGAGCCTAGCTTCCGGGCAGCCAATACGAATTCCTGCTGTTTAATTTGCAGAACCTGTCCTCTCACAATTCGCGCCATACCTACCCAGCCGGTAATCGATAACGCCACAATCATCGTTAAAATTCCGGGTTTCATAACTACCAGAAGTAGAATAACAACTAATAAATATGGGATTCCGTATAAAACTTCGACGATTCTCATCAGCCCTCTATCAATTGAATCCCCAAGCTTTCCTCTGCCCGCCATATAGCCAGAAATCCCGCCTACCATGACGCCAATAACTAAATCAATCGCTGCAGCAGCAAAACCAATCAATAAAGAGATCCTTGCTCCTGACCAAGTTCTTGCCCACACATCCCGGCCTAGATCATCTGTGCCAAACCAATGCGTACTCGAGGGAGCAAGGTTGGCATTTGTTAACGCTTGTTCATTTGGTGTGAATGGCACAAGCTTTGGACCGACAAGTGCAAGTATTAAAATCAACAGGAGCAGCAGGAAGCCGACCAGCGCCAATTTATTTTTAGTAATATTAATAATAGATTCTTTCCACATCGGTATACTTGGTTTTGGTTTTTTAAAAAATCTATTAGACTCTATCGGTTTGAAAAGCTCGTCGGCAGGAGCAGTATTTCTTTCCATTGTTAGTCCTCCCTACTCGATAATTTAATTCTTGGATCTATGAAACGATACGATAAATCTATTAAAAACAAGGTGATGATGAGAATAATGCTATAGAAAATGGTCGTTCCTAGGATGACCGGATAATCACGATTAAAGATGCTGTCGACAAAATATTTTCCTATACCGGGAATCGCGAATATTTTTTCTATTACAAAAGTACCCGTTATTAGCGAGGCAAACAGTGGACCAATGAACGTTATAACAGGAATGAGTCCATTACGTAAACCGTGTCTCAAAACAACTTGGAAATCAGATAACCCCTTTGCCTCGGCAGTACGAATATAATTCTGATTTAAAACTTCGATCATGCTTGCCCTAACAAACCTTGCGATAATAGCAACTGGACCGACTGTTAAAGCAATTGTAGGTAAAATGGTATGCTGCCATGTACCCCACGACGCTACCGGTAAAAGTCCCCATTCCACAGCGGCATATTTAATTAACAGCGGAGCAAGAATAAAACTTGGGACAGAAATTCCAATGATAGCGATGAGCATCGAAAGAAAATCCAAAAACCTATGATGATATAAAGCAGCTAATCCCCCTAAACCGATACCAAGTATGATTGAAAGTACGAGAGATTGTAACCCAAGGATTGCAGATGCTCCAAAACCGGTAGCAATCATCGTGTTCACATCTCGATTAGACTGAATCGAAGGTCCAAAATCGAGTAACAAAAGATTTTTTATATAAAGTACATATTGAAGCGGCAGCGGTTTATCTAGATTATACTTTTCTCGCATATTCTCTAATACATCCTCCGGCAAAGCTTTAGCATCGGTTGAAAAAGGATCTCCGGGAATAGAATGCATAATAAGGAACGTCAATGTAACAATGATCCATAGTGTAACAAGCATTGAAAATACCCTTCTAGTAAAGTACATATCTACATCACTCCTCTTTTATTCTTATTAAACATATAGGTTTACTTGGTTTTATACTTCATCCTTCCTATAAATATGGAAATAGACTACCTATAGACAATAAAAAAACTTCTCAACAAAGATAAGTTGAGAAGTTAATAACTTGACACCTATCTTATCTTCCAAGCATTGCTTGGTGGAATTGGCACAGTGCTCCTAAACAAGCCTGCTGCCGAGGTTTCATTGGGCCAGTTCCCTCCACCTCTCTGGATAAGAAAAATCTATTTACATATTAGTATTCTAAAATAATTACTTAATTGAACTATCAAGCTACAGCAATAATAAGTTATTAATTATCCGATGTCAAATGGTTTTGCAAAGAATAAATATTCAGAAAATTATCGATATCAATTCCAAAAACTAATGTTTCAGGTGTAATTTGAGCAAGCTTATGATTTTGGTTATAATTCATGAGAGGCCTCCGATTAGATGTATTTGTCCTTTTTAGCTGGCCAGCTTCGGACACGTTCATCTTATCAAGAGGTCTTTTTTTATTCAATTTTCATTTTCAGTTATTACAGGAATGCTGCCCCCATTGTTCCATAATAAAAGGACAAGACTGATAATTAAGTATCGCCCCTTTTCAGAAGTTAAGTTTTACTATTAATTACTTTAAGTAAAATTGGAATATAGCCAGCTTATGGCATCCTCAAGATCATCAGCAATATAGTCTATCTTTATATCATTTAATTAATCAAAGTGTTCATTGAGGATGATTCACCAGCACCAGTCTTAACCAATATTTTGATGCTTCCTACTTTATTAGCTGCAACAATATCGCTCCAACGATCACCAATTACAACACACTTCTCGAGATTTAAATGGTATTTCTGTTGAGCCTCGATTAACATTCCTATATTAGGCTTTCTACAAGAACATCCCTCATTAAGATTGTGTGGACATACATATACATCATCAAACCCAAATCCTTTTAGTTTTAAAGAGATGTTTAATAAAGATACTCTTTATAAAATTATTCTTGATAACTCTAATAACCGAATTGGATTCATTATCATGTCTGGCCTTACTAACCCTAATTCAAACATAGAATTTATAAGGATTATTATAAATGCAAAGGAAAAGGCTACGGTAAAGCAACTTTAGAATTTATAGTAGACTAGACTTTTAATGAAATACAAACCAACAGGTTATGGCTTGATGTAAAGAAAAATAACCAACGAGCTATTCATTTGTATAATAAAATTGGCTTTAAAAAAGAACGTACACTTCGTGATTGCTTAAAAAATGGAGATACCTATGAATCCTTACACATAATGTCTATCCTAAAGCGTGAATATGAATAAGGAACTGTAGGGCTCTATATTTATTATTAAACTAAACTGCCACTTTAGCGACGTAACAAAAAGACTTCCCTTTATTTAAGGAAAGCACCCTTTAGTTGAAGAATATATATTTAATGAGGTTGTTGTATATATAGATGCAATAATCAAATTTAATATCTTAAGCCACACTTAACGCTAGGGCTGCAATAAGTGTACCTAAACCATTATTAATATGTGAACCATGACTCCTGGCCAAATTGAGCTCGTCCGATAAAATAAGAATCCTGCCGCAAGACCATTTAAAAAGGCTATAGGAAAAACTTCAATAAATCCGTGAACTGTCGCAAAGATAAATGAACTAGATGTATACCTATCCAAGGACCATATCGTAATAAAACATTGGCAATGACACCTCGAAATGCTAGCTCCTCACCAATTAGCGTAGCTATTGCAAGTAGCAACAGCTGCATTATCAATCCAAAGATACCATTTGCAGCTGCAGAAACATAAGGATCTTGTGTGCCAAATCCTGTATATCCTAAAACAAACATTACAATGATAACTACTCTTCCAAGAAGGTAGACAACAACACCCAGCCCGGCTCCCATTAGTAACCATTTCAAAGAAACACGACGTAAGCCGAACACTTTACCCGACCGAATCCTAATATAATATGCTGCTAAGAAAGCACCCACCCCGGCTAAAGCAGACAAGGCAGCAAAGCTGAATCCAAACTTAGCCTCGTTAGGGTCTATAGAATTTACGATAAAGTTCGTTACTGAAATAGCAATTATATCCAGGTCTTAATGTTTCATGGCTAGATAATTTTTTTTATCTGAAACCAATTTTTTAATCCCTCATCTTATGTGTTTATTTTTTCAATAGCAGTTGGCACTATATCAAATGGGTTTTTCTACTATAACTTCTCCATTTTCATCTAATAAAGGTGTAATTCCACCTCCACCTGAAGTAATCCAAGAATGAACATAGTGAACATCTGTTTGAACGTCTACCAAAATCGTTATTAGACCATGTGAAAAGTTCTCCACATGTTTTTCATAAAAACGAACGTCTTTCTTTTTAAAAAACATGCACTCCTTAAAGTCCATATTTCAAATAGCTATACTCAACAAAACAGTAGCCAAAAATACAAGTAAAGTTGAGAGGAATATTGTTGTTATTAAATTAAAGTATCTCATCAAATCCCCCGAAATATTAGGATTCACGATAAGAGATTTATTCCAGACATAAATAGAACACCAACAACAACAGACCATAGAGCAATAGAAATGGTCATCCATAAACTTACGTAACTTCTGTTTGCTCCTGCTGCTAGAGCAATACCAGCTGCAATATGGAATGCTAATAAGATTCCGGCTAAGGAAACTCCCGGCACACCATACTTCTCAAAATAATGTCGTGCCTTTATAGAACGTTTAGTCGGTTCTTTATCTTTTTTCTTTCTTTTTACTTTAGAACGCAGTTTGCTAATCACCCATATAAATGCCATTACAGAAACCCAGTTCCCAAGGGCTGCTACCAAAATTACTGGTATGGAGGGAAAACCTAAAATTAAACCCATAGGTATTGCCCCATAAGATTCAAAAAATGGGATTAAAGAAAGGATAAAGATGCTTAATAATTGTAAAAACAAATTTTCTTCCAAGCCTGGTATTAAGTTCATATAGACCTCTTGTATATCTTGTAGCATCTGAATGCTCCTTTCATGAATGTCTACAATAAGTATTACTTAAATAACCTTTGATATCATCTCTATATACATGAAAGGAGGTATATTTGTATTAAGTGGAGGTGAAAAGTGTTTAACTGAAACCACTATTAAGTATTGTTTTAGAATTTTTTCTTCTCTTCTTTAGAAAGAATAAGATTATAAACATCCATATGATTGGTACATAAATGTAATTAAATACTGCTAAAAATTCACCATGTTCAATTAAAGAAAAACCTCGCTCTATATGATAATTGGGGAAGAGGTAAAAAAATCGTGATTCAATTGAAGAATAAATTAAGCCTTCAATAACAAAATAAACAATAAATATCGGCCAACCGTATAAACTTACTTCAATCGTATTACTTGAAGCCTCTGCAATAATTGTCCCTAAAAATAAAAACATAAGGAAAAATGGAATAGTAAAAAAACTTGCTGTGATAAAATTCTCGAAGCTATAGCCATGAATAACCATTGCAAGTACGAATAATAGATATGAAAGTATATAGGTCACTATCGCTTTAGATATAAAAACATTTATATATTTAACTTTAATGAGACCCAATAGCCTTTCTGTATTCTGTTCCTTTTCTTCTACCATCAAGTTTCCTTGTACATACATCGTAACTAATAACACGATAAAACTTAATGTAGTAGGAATGCCCTTGAACATCGTAATACTGTGTCCTGGAAGATTAAATTCTAATTGATTGAATGTAAAAAATACCAAAATCATTAAAATGGAAGTTACAAATAGAATAGCTACTTGTCCATTCCAAATTAAATCCTTTATTTCTTTTAAAAGTAATACACGAATTAGTCTTAGATTCATTCTTCATACCTCGTATTCGAATTTACCAATTTAAAAATGCTTTTAATTCTCCATATCTAGATTTGGATAGAGGAACAGTTTGTTCATTTCCTTTATCAAGCGTTAGACTGTAACTGTTTTTACTCCAAACCACAACTTCCCTAACCCTCTGTAAATTCACGAGATAAGAACGATGACAACGATAAAACCCATAAGGAATTAATTTACTCTCTATTTCTTTCATGGATACAGTTGAGTAAAACTCTTCATTATTTACATGTAAGATGGTTTGTCGTTCTCTTGTTTCAACAAAATCTATTTCCAATGGATCAAATAAAATATACTTGTCATCTGATTTTGCTGATATTTTCTCAAATTTCCTTTGATAAACGGTGTCGTTTTCAATCAGAGAATCGGTTTCATCCTCTTTCACTTCTGCTTCCTTTTCACCTTCATCACCTAACTCCACTTCTTGTAACCCCCTACTGTTGAGACGGAAAACCTTTGTAGCCATTCGCACCCCCTCTTCTAAGGATGATGTAAATACAATAACAATACCACCATTTTTTAGGATTTCGTTCAAAACACGATTGAATACTTGTTTCGATTGGAGATCTAATTGATACGTCGGTTCTTGAAAGATAAAAATAGACGTATTTTGAACTAAACTACGAGCAAATTGTAATCTCTTTTTCTCTGAAAACGTTAAGTGTTTGTTCTTTTTATTACGGATATGAGTCAATTCTGTCAATGCTAGTACGTTATCAATGTTTATTTTCACTTTATATAAATCACACCAAAATTGAATACATTGTTCAGGCGTTAGTCGCTTATATTCACCCATATCAGGACGATAAATAAATAGATCTTCACAACCTTGTAGTGATTGCTCATTCATCATAATTTCATTTGTAATATAGCTTCTCTTTCCCTCAACAAGAGATAAGAAAGCATTCATATGCTCCATATCCGCTTGAATAGCGACAATCTCATTCACTTTAATTGTCAAATTAATTGGTGCTAGAATTTCCTTGTTCTTAAGTACCTTTCCAAATCCTTTAAGTATTAATGACATATGCAGCCACCCTCCTTCTTTAATCTTCTTATTATGACTGATCTCTGCAACCATAACTTGAGAAAATACGAAATGGAGGTGAAAAAAGTACCAATGGAGGTGAATGGTACTTGAATTAATCCCTACTTACCTAAAAATCCCATTATTTATCCTTAGTTAAGATGTAGTATGTTATTCACCAATCAACTGATTTCCTTATGTAAGTGAAGGTTCTACCAGTGGAAAGTCCTGGTATGTAGCTACTTCTTCTCCAGAAAAAAAACTTTTATCTAATGTCCGGAAAACAATGAAAGTTTAAAAGTTATTATTCAAACGAAGGATGAATTTTCATCAAAGATGGGTAATTTAGGTACTTTAATTGATTTGCCAGTTCCAGATTTTCTTTTAAAGTGAGGTGAACTATTGTGAATGATTGAATGCTAATTTTTACTTACTTTGTTCAACTAAACTGCCGCGTTTGTTACATAAGTAAAAGGCGATCCTTCGTTATGAAGAAACGCCCCCGTTAGTTGTAGAATGGTAAATAAAAATCTATATACTCTACATTCCTCTTCCATTCAAGGGCGAAAATTGGGAATAACTACCTGTTTGCGTCTTTCTTCATGAAGAAATTTATTTTTAAATAAAATATCAAAAAGTGATTGACCATAACGTTGCGTCATGTATTAACATAACAATCGTAAGTAGTCATTTACTATGTATGCGGTGCAATACAGAAGAATACAGAATCAATTAAGGGGGAAGAAGATGAGTGATGTTAATGCTCGACTACATTACAAGCTGTTAATTCAAATTTTATTAGGATTATCCCCGTTTTTATTCATAGGATTATTACTTGTAACCATTTTTAGATGGGGAGAGTTTATACCGTTTATCATTTCATTGTTTGTTCCTGATAATTTTACTTACTTTTCAGTTATCATACTTGGTTTAATCGTTGGTTTGATCATCCTAGTAATTGCTGTTAGTCTCATCATAGCTACAAATACTGAGCTTCCTGAAAACGAAGGCGCAGAAATCATATCTAAAATCATGAAGACCCCTAGTGGGATTGCAGTTAGTTCAGTAGGTGGAGGGTTTTTTGAAGAATTTTTCTTTAGAGGTGTATTAATCGGTCTGTTTATTGGTTACGCTCCATTAGTTGATTGGGTCATAATTTTTATTAGCACATTTATATTTTGGATTATTCATGTCCCCCAATATAAAGGAGTTTATTTAGTTTTAGCAGGCGTTTTTATTAATGGTTTTATATTTGCTTTGTTGTTTTATTTTTCGGGTTCTTTAATTCCCGCAATACTCGCCCACGCTATCTATAACCTTGGAATAGGGATATACTTTATAATAAAATATTAAAAGTGAAGTAAGTATGTAAATAAAGGCGCTGTTCCCCAAAAGTGGAGAGCGCTTTTTTTGCTTAACGCGACTAAACTGCACAAATAGGAGCAGCTTTTATATAAGTATTGTTATATTAATGCTTTTTTTCATTTAACTTTATCGATTACTCAATCCTATTAGCTACCTTAACCAAAATATCAGAAGTAATTTTATTAGAAACCCTTTTATCAACACTTAACTTATACTGCAAATTATTACTTTCAAAAACTAATACATCAGACGAGGGATTATTTATGAATAAAGCTTCGACTCCGTTTTTTAAAATAAGAGATTTTTTAATATCCTTATCCCTAACTCCTCTGATTGGAATTTTATGCTTGATTGGTCTCACATCAATTGAGTAGTGATTTATAGGAGTTTTATCATTAATAAATACTACTTCTAAAGAGTCATTAACTTCTCCACCCAAGTCGTTAACCCTTCAAAATAATGTGTGAATTCCAAAGGAAGTATCCTAAATCGTAACTTTAAGTCCAGTTTAAAATGCTTTTCAAAATCCTTTACTGCTTCTTCCACTGTCTTATAACCAATTTCAGTATAGGAATTCTTCAAAAGATGAAGATACTTCATTAAGGTCTGCAAAAACCACATTAGAATTTGTGGTATAGATGAATAATGCTGTTAATAAAAGAAATGGTTTTCTTCTCATATCAATCATCCTAAATTGTATTTAGAATTACTTTCCCAAAATTAATTAACCCTATCCTACTTCCACTAAACTGCCACGTTTGTAACATAAGAAAAAGACATTTCTACAAAAAATGCCCCGTTCGTGTTAAATGTTTAATCAACTGTTTTACTTTTCATAACTTTTTACCACACCAAGGACAAAACAGGATTTCAATAGATGAAGAACCCCCATCATGAATTATTAATCCATAATCATTATCTCTTTCATGGAAAAATATAAGTTTATCAGGGCATTCAAATAGATCTTTGTGAATGTCACACTTGAAATTCGCATGGTATGTCATGTCATTACAACAATGCTTGTTCATATATTTTCTCCTTATTTAATAAGCCCCTATATTTTGAACAAACCTTAATTATTTTTTATTAATTTAACCAATTCCCTTATTCCCCCAGCAGCCAATGAGAAGGACACAGCCAATAATCCCAATACAATTAAAATACCCATTATAGTTCCCATTCTTATTATATCTCATTCTTAATTTCTATTAACCAATATAATAATATACAATAAGCAACATTCTTGTTGCTTTAAAATAATGATTGATTAAAAACCACCTTCAATCCTTATACTACAACTAAAGAAAAAGCGTTATTTTGAAAAATAGATTGATCAAAATAACTTTTTGCTGTTTGAGTATAAAATAACTTTTTATAATAAAGTTTGATAATTACTTAATGAATTAAAGCCCCGTTACTTTAAGTACATTCCTTCACAATTTCTTGTTTTCTGTTTATGAAGTGCCATATAATATGAAACATATGAAATTCATATAATTGATTGAACAAAAGAAACAAGTAGTCCATTAAACTCATCATAGTTATCATAGTTTGCGTTATGAGAGGCACTCGAAATAATTTCCAATGGAAACCCTGTCTTTTCAGCCCAGCTATTACAGTATTTTTTAACATAACCTGTATTGTCATATTCTCCATAAGTAATCAAAACTGGACAGTTAAATTGAACTTCATCATCTATCTTCAAAAACTCACCATAAACTGCACTAGCCGCCTTCAACATGTCTTTTTTACCCAAACTAACTAAGGATTTGTACATACTTGTCCTTGCTTCATCAGTTACTGTAATAGCCTTTGCACCTGCTTTACAGTAATAACTAAATGGGTACAGTCTGGCAATAGTAGAATATTGTTTTATCCAAAACAGTTCCGATTTTTTATAATAACTTTTACCATAAGGAGTTGTGCCTATTCCTATAAACCCTATTACCTTGTCCCCATATTCATGAATAAAGGACTGAGCAATATAACCTCCTGCTGACTGCCCCACTAAGACTATTTTTTCTATATTCTCCTGTTCGAGTATAGTTAACATCTCTTCATTTACATTTGCGAAAGAAAAATCTTCATACGGTCTTGATTTTCCATGCAAAGGAAAATCCCAAGTTATCAACTTATATTCAGCAGATAGATGCTCAACTTGTTTATCGAAAAGGGTGTGGTCTCCTGTTAATCCATGACAAAAAACAATAGCAAATTCTTGTGGAGGAACTATTTCATTCGTCCAGTAATAGATCGTTCCTTTTGATGATTGTATCTTTCTCTCAATCATTTGCTGACCCTCCCTATAATAATTGCATTTTAAATTTTCTAATGGATTTCTTATATTAAATCAATTGTATGTCAGTATCTTGCAACCACTGCTACTTATAGTGAAGAACATCTAACCTGCTGCGTTAGTTCAATAAATTCAACAAAAAAAGGACATTCCCTTTTTTAAGAAAGCACCCTTTTGTTGAAGAAACTATTTATTCAATTTTTCTTTTCTTAGTCGCTTTCAATTGCCTCATAAATTTCAACTAAGTTGTCATCTGGATCTCTGAAATGAGCTACTTTAATACCCCAATCAACTTGTTTAAGTGGTTCATTAATAAATTTTACTCCCTGTCTTTTAAGAGAGTTATATGTATCTTCTACACTGTCAACAAGGATTATTAATGAAGTTTTATCCATTAAAACAAAAAACACTCTTTAAAATTTTTCGTCAATAATCGAACATGCGTTAGTCTCATACCATCACTCCAATTAGTAAGATTTTAATTATAATTCAAAATTCAACATTCAACATTCAACATTTATCATCAAAAGGCCTTTAAACTTTCAACAAAAATATTATTATCCCTTCTTTAGAAGGAAACCCAGAATAATTATTTCTATGATCCTCAAAATATCCTATTTACTCTATCAAATGATCCTATTGTTGAACAAAGAATAAACAGCTCTCTTTCACTAACATGCCCCTTTTGTTCCATAAGAAAAAGAGCTTTCTTATTTAAGGAAAGCCCCCAGATAGTTTAAGTGTATTCATTCACAATCATCCCAACTGTAAATAAAAAGAGCTGTCAAAACAGCTCAATGAATACATCTCAAAATTTAACTATTTTTTCAAAACTGGAATCCAAATTTCGCTTATTACTGATGGTGAAGTTAAATCTTTACTTTTAATCGACAAGATTTCAGGTCCTTCTGTTACTTGATAGTTGGAAGATGGAAACCACTCAGAATAAATCCTTCCCCAAGTTTCCTGTAGTGTACTAGGAAAAGGTCCCATTGATTCGAATATCGCCCATGTTAAGGCAGGAACTTCAAGTTTTGAAAAGTTTTCAGGGCATTCTTGTGTTGTTGCTACTCCTAAATACTGATCAAGCTCTCCTTTTTCTTCCATGCGTCCTTCAGAAAAGTTTGTAGATGCTTGAATCATCCCTTTAGGTTCAACATTAGAGAGTTTTTTTAATTGATCTGTTTTTTTCATAGGCAAAGATTTCCACATCGCTGTAATTTCCGGGTTTTCTCCTTCAAAAATAATTGGAACTCTTTTCATGATACCGACTATGTTAAATGCCTCTTTTTGTTCAATTCGATAATTCATTTCATTTCCTCCTCTAATTGATAATTGAAAGGTCATTAGTGGATAGGCTTTTAAGTGCTGGCCATTATTTCTTGCTGCTGACGGTGTTACACCATGTAAATTTTGAAAAGCTCTAGTAAAAGAGTCCGGTGAATTGTATCCATATTTAATCGCAACATCAATTATTTTTATGGTACTATTTATAAGCTCAAATGCTGCCAAACTAAGGCGTCTGCGGCGGATGTATTCTGACAAGGTAATACCAGCAAGGAAAGAAAACATCCTTTTAAAATGATATTCTGAACAATGAGCTAACCTTGCCACGACTTTGAAGTCTATTTCGTTAGTGAGATTTTCCTCAATATACTTCATTGCATCATTCATGTTCTTAAGCAAATCCACTATATCCCTCCTTCATCATTAGATTAGCAGGAATTGAATGTAACCATCCGACTTTTTGTGCACCATTTTGTAGGGGTTATTCCTTTCTTTCACAAACTGCCACTTTAGTCGAATAAAAAAGGCTGCTGGCTGCAGCCCTTTATTTAATAAAGCCCCCGTTACTTTAAGTAGAGTATTTCACAAATATCATCAGTAAATAGCATTTAGACATAGAATTGAATAACGAATTAACTCTTATTCATGAGATAAATATAATGTCTATTTGTGGAACTTTTTAAAGTTTTCTTTTTTATTCCTCCAAATAAAAAAGAAAACATAGAGCATACCAAGTAAAAAATAATTACTAATCATTAGAGGAAGAAATGTATTCAGTATCCATAAATTGATGCCATTAGTTAGAATTGAAGGAAAGGGTGAAAATATAAGATATAGTAGTGTATAGACAATCATACCTCTTTTCCCAATCCCTATCTTTCTTTCAATTATCTCCCCTATAATAAGTGGTAAATAAAAAAAAATGTTTAATTGTAAATTAAGCTTTAAAAAAAAGATGAACTACAATATTACTTAAATAATACCCCAATGCCCCCAAAATAGTCTTAAAAGGTACAACATATTATGAGGGTGAACCTGAAATGTGATTCGTGTTCTTCATACCAAGGATTGGCTAACCTGCCACTTTAGTCGAATTAAAAAGGCTGCTGGCTGCAGTACTTTATTTAATAAAGCCCCCAATAGTTGAAGATAGTATACCTTATAATTATCCTCTACTTTATTTCGTTAAAGGACTTTGGTAGAGTTGGTTACTCTTTATTGGCTTTTTATGTTAAATATTAACAAGTTGCAATATTCAGAAGGGAGATACCAAATATGACTATGGATATTATTCTATTTGCAACCGTGCTTATATAGGGTGCATCAATACACGAATTAAGTAAACCATCAAAAAAACAAAATAAGAAAAATAATAACTCTCACAGCTTTCAGTACTCTATCAACATTAGTTACAACATTTTCACTTTTTCAAACAATATTTTGACTTAAGCAATAGGGCACTTTTCTGCATTTTTGAAAAGTGCTTTTTTTTAAACTAACCTGCCGCTATAGCGACATAACAAAAAGACTTCCCTTTATTTAAGAAAAGCCCCCGTTAGATTAAGTACATAAATTCACAAATTATAAATTCAGAAAAGTTAATATTTCCTCTCATATTTTCTCATATATGTTTTGCTTAATTATAAACTATTTAATTTTAACAATTATTTTCCCTTTAGCCCTTCCTAGTTCCGCATATTCCATTGCCTTTTGAATATCTTCAAAACTAAAAACTTTATCAATTACAGGATTGATTCCTCCAGATTCAATAATTTTTGCAATAGTACTTAATTGATTGCCATTTGGCTTCATAAATAAAAAAGTATATTGAACATTATGTTTTTTTTCAAGTGTAGTAAGTTTATAACTTGCTGCTGAAAACAACATCGTTTTAAAGAATCCTAAACCATATTCTTTAGCAAAACGAGCATTTGGTAAACCCGAAACAGAAACAATTTTCCCTCCGCATTTTATAACATTGAATGATTTTTCAAGTATCTTTCCCCCAAGTGTATCAAAAACTGCATCATAATTGTTCAGTATATCTTCAAACTTTTCTGTCTTGTAATTAATAATTTCATCTGCACCCAGAGATTTTACTAAATTCGTACCAGCTTCACTGGTAGTCGTCGCAACAGTAGCCCCCATTAATTTGGCCAGTTGAATAGCAAATGTACCTACACCACCTGCCCCAGCTTGAATCAGTATTTTTTGTCCCTTTTGTAATTGTATTATGTCATGCAACGCTTGGTATGAGGTAAGGCCAACCAGTGGAATCGATGCAGCTTCCTCAAAGCTCAAATTTTTAGGTTTTAAGGCTATGTCGTTTTCATGAATTGATAAAAATTCTGCAAAAGTTCCGATTTTACTTTTGCGTGGGCGTCCAAATATTTCGTCTCCAACTGTAAAACGAGTCACTTTTGCACCAACCTTAGCTACAACACCAGAAAAGTCATTCCCTAAAATAAGTGGCATTTTATATTTAGTCAATAATTTCACTTTTCCATCACGGATTTTATAATCTATTGGGTTAATGCTAGCGGCTTGAATTTCCGTGAGTACCTCGTAATCTCCAATTTCAGGTAGGGGCATTTCTGCTAAATGTATTGGTACTTTCCCGTACCTATCAATAACCATTGCTTTCATTGCATATACCTCCATATCAAATCTAATCTATTACTTAGTTTCAATGATCAACTTTTCAATATCATACAAAAGATTTTTTAATAAACTTAATTTTGTACTAACATCAATATAATAAAAGTTTTTTGTGCCCTCTTTACGCATAAAAATAATACCTGCATCTCTCAAAACCCTTAGATGATGTGAAACAGCAGGACGAGAAAGATGTGTTTGTTGAGTGATTTCACCTACACGTAATCCATTTTCACAATCGGTTCCCATTAGAACTAACAAGATAGATTGACGTGTTTCATCACCAATCGCCAATAATACTTTCTGACAATTAATAAAATCTTCTTTGATTAACTTTAATTGATCATTTTTATTCATTCAATCTAAAACCTCCGTTTATCCAACAACTAGTTTAAACAAATCAACCACAGTAATGAATATAAGAATAAACAATAGATACTTTCTATGCAATATTGAGAAAGAAAATCGAGATGAACCATATCTTAATATTCCAACTAACCTGCCACTTTAGCAGCATAATAAAAAGCGACTCTTCATAATGGAGAATCGCTCGTTAACTTAATAAAAACCCTTGTATGGATACAAATAAAATAAATATACACGTAATAATAGACAGCCAACCTATTGATTTTCTCTCTTGTTGAAATTCTTTTAATCCCAGTACCAACATTAATAAGCCTAGGGAAAATATCATCAGTGATTGATACTTAAAATCTTTTGTAATGAGACTATACATAGCAATAATGAATACGATTATTGATATAACATAGTGTGAAATTTTAAGCAACATCCATCCCCCTTATTCAAATCCATTGGTCTGACAAAATATGATATCTGAGTACATTTGCCAATTAATTATAACATTCCATCTTGCGCTAACCTGCCCCGATTCTAACGGGTGCTTTAGAGGGTTGCTGCGGCAACCTTTAGGAATCCATTATTAATATTTAGTAAGCCAGTCAATTAATTGATCATAGTTACTTGAGAACATTACATTGTCTTTGGTATTTGACTGTTCAAGGTGAATTAGAATATCCCCTTCTTCTAATAAAAAAGCGACAGCAATGGTGTTCTTTAATATATTATTAGAAAAAAATTTGTCTTTCCACAATTTTTGTACAGAAAAATGTTCTGGAGTATAACCTTTACGATTAACTAACAACTTATACTTTTTTCCTTGTCTAATAAATGAATAACACGTTTTCTCAAATGAATTAAACCAGGTGTTTACATCAGCAAGGGTTATGAAACCTGTCAAATTAGTAATAATAATATCTTCAGAAATGGATGTACTTATATTTTTAACATTCAATTAAACAGCAACTCCTTACTATTATTATAAACTAAATAATGGAAGCGAGTATAAATATTAATGTTGCACTGTTCGAATAAACCGAAAGACTGTACTATACATATCCATAAAGACACTTTGTGAACGCAAACGTCATTCATTTTGCAGTAAACTTTGTACTAATGCAGCTAACCTGCCCCGATAGTTCCATAATAAAAAGCTGCCTTAAAGACAGCTCCGATCTTCAGCTAACGCACCCGTTAGCTTAACAAGGTATGTATAGATTAATTTTCAACTTTAATGTATGTTCATTCGAATATAGGACGCATAAAGCTTCTCTCATAACTTAAAATACATTTAGTCTCTTCTGCAAATTTATATGCTTCTTGACATTCTGCATCCAATGCCATTTTTACTCGGTACTCTTCATATGCTGCTAAACTTGGGAAAGTGAATAATGCATAAGCAATATTATTAGCACCCTCATGTGGAAGGAAATAACCCTGATGTGTACCGCCTAATTTATTTACTAATCGAATCCACATCTTACCGTATTCCCCGAACTCATTTAATTTATAAGGGTCAATAACATATTTCAGATAGCATGTAACCATTTTAATCCCCCTAAAAAATCTATTTTTTTCCATCATAGCATATAATTTGACTAACCTGCCGCTTTAGCGACATAAACAAAAAGACTTCCCTTTATTTAAGAAAAGCACCCGTTAGTTGAATAACAGTATTTACATTTTTTCTAAGATAAACTTAATAAAATCAGATTTTTCATCTGTATATTTCTGTTTATTATTTTTATTTACTACTGATAGTTTCTGTTTAAGCTCTTCATATTCAATTCTTGCTTCATCATTACTTCTTAAATAATCTCTAAATTTCAATAGTTCGATTAGATATTTACTCCCACTTTGGAACATGTGGATTTA
This sequence comes from Cytobacillus purgationiresistens, assembly GCF_030813235.1. Taxonomy (GTDB): domain Bacteria; phylum Bacillota; class Bacilli; order Bacillales; family Cytobacillaceae; genus Cytobacillus; species Cytobacillus purgationiresistens. The sequence goes on from NZ_JAUSUB010000046.1 coordinate 27,536, forward strand.
ATGTGTTCTTGGTTTGCCCTTACTAAAATAATGCCTATCAGGCAAAATGTTGGTTCCTCGATATGAGTAACCAAGGCTTTCTAAATGTGAGGAACAATAATCACCATCGCTAAATTTATTTATTTCAACGGCAATATCAATAATCGGCTTTGCACTTAGATAATTTACTGCGGTACTTCCAATATGATGAACATCCACAATATACTTACTGATCTTCTTCTGAATTGTTTCTTTTTCTAATAAAAATTTTTCTTCCCATTCTTCTGTCCAAGGGGTTAAAAAAACTTCACCTTTTGGTAACCCTAACATTTCATCACCTTGATTAACTGATTTATGTATTTTATCTATTTTAATTATATCTTTATAATTGTCGCTAACCTGCACGTTTGCTACATAAGAAAAGCATTCTGATTGGCTCAAAAAAGTTGATGATAGTTTTTCATATCATCAACCGTTACCTTCAGCTGTTTTATACGATTTTGTAAAGATACTTATCATCAATATGATAATTCCAATAATTCCACCGATAAATTCAGCTATATAGAAATGACCATCGCTTATTAAACGAATTAGAAAACCTCCTCCAAAAATTATGGAGAGTAGAATACCTAAAGATATTAAAGGCATCTTTATATAGAAATATCACCTTTCATATATATCTTTTTAAAATGATGATTATTTCCTTCTTCCACTAAGCTGCCGCGTTTGTTCCACAAAAAAAGAGCTTACCTTATTTTAAGAAGCCCTTACCAGTCGGTTGATGTCAAAATCTAAGACGTCTAATGGATCTCCTTACACGCCCAAGCATCAACTTCTACTTTAAAAACTGGCGCTGCCAATGCTACCACATAAATCATTGTTGTACAGGGAAGATGCTCACCTAAGAAATCTCCAATAATCTTCCTTCGTTTATCTGCATCAAAATCACCGACTAAATAAAATACTAGCTTTGTTAAATCTTCTACTTTCATATTAGCAGACTCAAGGTTTCTTCTTATATTCTCCAGCGCTAGCTGTAATTGATCTAATGAATTATCCGGTACCGTTCCATCTACGTGCATACCTAGTTGCCCAGACAATGTAAGCCATTTATTAGGACCTGTAACCTCTATTTGATGTACATAAGGTGCTACTGGTTTATGTACTGTTTCTGGATTTCTAGATTTTTTCAACATACAACACTCCTTATTTTAATTTTAAAATTATTCTAACTATATTATAACAGGTTTCATATTATCAAACCAACCTGCCACTTTAGTAGTATAAGAAAAAAGCAAACCTTCATAATTAAGAATCGTTACTCTAATAATTTTTGAAATATATTAAATAGCTGTGAATTTAGAAGAAGTTGTTATGGAAACAATACTAGCGTTCTTACTAAATAAATCATTTCGAAATATCTGCTTAACAGCTGCAATTACCGTACAAGACGATAACTCTAAATGGATGCCTTTTTTACTCATTTCGTTTTGGGCTAGCTTTGCAGCCTTTTCAGATATAATGAGTGCATTACTAGAACTATTAGATACTGCTTGAACTGCTTGCCAAGTTACCGTAGTGCCAGCAATTGATGTTAAATTAGTCTTTACATTAAAATGGTTAGTATAAAGATCACCTTTAAGAACATTTGAAATTCTACCAAAAGGTTCAACAGCATAAAGCTTGGGAACATTAGATATTGATCATATGAAGGAATTATATAAGATGAGCTTCGCCATATCTTCTGTACTTTCCTTTCCATCATCCCATTGCACTTTTATTGATTTTGCCTCTCATTGTTTAACAACTTAGGCTTTTTTTATAAGTCAGTTATTAAGAAAGGAAAAATAATAATATTAACAATAAGAAAAAATTACCGATATATAGGTTGAAAGTCCTTAAATTAAAAAATACAACGGGACTATGGGTGAATCATGGATGAGGAACCTAAAAATACATGGAGGTTTTAAAAAATGATTATTAATAACAATATTTCTGCATTAAACACTTACCGTCAATTAGGCGTTAATAACGGTGCAGGAGCAAAGGCAATGGAAAAATTATCTTCAGGTCTTCGCATCAACCGTGCTGGCGATGACGCTGCAGGTCTTGCTATCTCTGAAAAAATGCGTGCTCAAGTTCGTGGTTTGGACCAAGCAAGCCGCAACTCTCAAGATGGTATTTCTATGATCCAAACGGCTGAGGGTGCGTTACAAGAAACTCAAAACATTCTTCAACGTATGCGTGAACTTGCTACACAAGCAGCCAATGATACAAACGTAGGTGTTGATCGTGGAGAAATACAAAAAGAAATCAATGAACTTACAAAAGAAATTGATCGTATTGCAGAAACTACAGAGTTCAATACTAAAAACTTATTAAATACAGATGTAGGCGCTGACCCTGCTGACCCTGCTGCATTCACAGCAAAATTCCAAGTAGGCGCAAACGCTGGTCAATCTATGGAAATTTCTATTAATAATATGGGGTCACATGCTTTAGGTCTTACATCCGAAGATGGTACGGCAGGTACTCATGTTGCAGGTACATCAGTAAACGCTCAAATGGGCGCTACATATACTAACGTAGCTGGCGCATCGTATGTTGCAGATGGCGGCTTATCAGTAGCAGATAACGGATTAGCTTCAAGCGCAATTAAGGCTATCAATGATGCAATCGAAACAGTATCTTCTCAACGTTCTAATCTTGGTGCATTCCAAAACCGTTTAGAGCACACAATTTCTAACTTGAACAACTCTTCTGAGAACCTTCAAGCTGCTGAATCTCGTGTACGTGACGTAGATATGGCGAAAGAAGTTATGGAGTTAACTCGTACTAACATTCTTTCTCAAGCTTCTCAAGCTATGCTTGCTCAAGCTAACCAAAAGCCCCAAGCAGTATTACAATTACTAGGTTAATACCTTAATACCTGCCAAAAAGACTCTCGAAGCGAAAAATGCTTCGAGAGTCTTTTTGTTTTAATGTCATTTGAATATCTCAATTATCAAGATTGGATTTCTCCAATTTTATAGTAACTTTTACATGTTTTATTAATATCCTTTTTAGCCACCATATTAATATCATTTGATTCAACAAACTCATTGATCTCTTTATCGTTAAGAAGTTCTGCTTCCATTGTTTTATTTTGGTTAATAATCTTGTTTACCCAATGAAAAAAAGAAAGTGCTAAGCCAAGGATTAGTCCGCCACCAATACCAATTAAAGTCCCTACAATAACCCAATATGTTGATAAATAAATCCCCACCATAAACATCACTAATCCAGCAATAAACAAAAGCTTACCTTTATTCAAATAATCCCCCCGTTACTTCTTCTATAAAACTACTTTAGCGACATAACAAAAGGACTTTCCCGTTATTAAAGAAAAGCCCCCGTTAGTACAATAAGTGACAAACCTTTGAATTAGTGAAGACATAAAGTCAAATTCAGTACATTGTATTGTGTAGTAGTATGTTATATAATGTAGTAAATACAAATTAATAATGGTGGTAAAATATGAATGCTCAATTTAAAAAAGGTGTCCTAGAGTTAGTAGTTTTACTAATAATAAACCAGGATGACGAATATGGTTATTCACTGGTAAAGAGAATATCAAATCGAATTAGTATCTCAGAAGGTACAGTTTATCCTATATTGAGAAGACTGGTTAAAGAAAATTACTTAACCACTTATCACAAGGAATCAACAGAAGGACCTTTTAGGAAGTACTATAGTATAACTAGCGTGGGTAAGGATAAACTTGACACACTGACTTCTGAATGGAACGAGTTTGTAGATATAATCAACTTTTTTATCAAGGAGAGTGATGTATATGAACAAAAATGACTTTTTAAAAGGATTAGAAAAGAATTTGAAATATATGTCCAAAGAAGAAAAGGAAGATATTCTAAAAGAATATTCTTTGCATTATGTTGAAGGGGGGAATAATAATGAAAGCGATGAGGAAATATCTAATAATTTAGGACCTCCTAAAGAAATTGCTAAAGAATTAAACGCTGTATATGCTTTACGAAAAGTAGATGAGAAAAAGAGTATTAAAGCTTTCTCTACAGCGGTATTATCCATTATGGGATTAAGTATTATGAATTTTATTATTATGATATTTAGTTTATTTGTGTTACTCATTATTTCGCCAATAATTTTGGCTTTTATAATAGGTGTTCCCATTATGATTTTCTCCCCAATAATATTAATTGTAATGGGATTTGTTAATGGTTTTAACACTATAGGATTGGGAGAAATTTACGAGGTCATAAAAGGTGTTATTTTAGGCTCTTTATTAGCAGTATTAGGATATTATGTAGCGAAATCATTTGTTAGATTATTTATTAAAAACCTGAAATGGAATATTTCTATTGTAAGAGGGAGAGGTTAAGTTGAGAAAATTCTATTATGGCTTATTCAGCATCTTTATCTTAGGTGCATGTGATCAAGAAGGACATTTGGAATCTAGAGAGGTTGAGACTACTCAAATAGAAAATATAGAAATTCCAGGTAATATCTTTGAGTCTGAGAAGGTTAATAATTCAATTACCGAAGAAGAAATAAAGTTAAGCATAAAGAATTATTTAGACAGCAGCGGGGATTTATATGATGCAAGGTACTATTTTGAAGAGATTCTAGACTCAGGGAAAGAATTAAATAAGAGTGATTCTGAAAAATTAAAAGAAATCGACATCCTTTTAAAAGAGAATGATGAGAATTTCTCTACATACATTTTAAATAATACCTTACCAGGGGATTACCAATATGAGTCAGAACGTATTAGTAATTATATAACAGCTCTTAACCAGTACCTTAATGAGCTAGATAACATGATAGATAATTTAACTGAAGGGGATTTATCCAAAGAAAATTTAAAATCTTTAGGCAACATCCCGGATATTGTTAACGGAAAGGAACAGAAAAAAATAGAAAAATTCCTTGAAGATAAAGAAATCTATACTAACGTATTTAAACAATAATATATTAATTTTAAAGCTAGTCCGATGTTTGGATTAGCTTTTTTATGCCTAATAAATCTCATTCACTTTATCTATTGGATAACCATGAGTAAGCAACGAGATAACAGAAAAAGAAAAATGAGCTTGTTCTTCTTAAACTAAACTGCCACTTTATTCGAATAAAAAAGACTGCTGGCTAGCCCTTTATTTAACACAAGCATCTTAGTCGAATAAGAAATTAGATATTCTCTAATATCTTTGTTGGATTCCCAGCTACTTTTGTATTAGCGGTAACATCTTGTGTTACTATAATTTTCTTTGCGTCTGTGATAGTGACACGGAGGTAATGAATTAGCAGGAACAGCGGAGTATCATTATTGCAAAGCTATTTTTCCTCCAATCAAAAATAGCATATATCTTTGAGAGATACATCCTTACCTATAATTGTAATATTAAGCAGATAGCATATTTATATCCTTTTGACTGCTTATACACTTCCAAATTTATATCACTAATGACTTATCTCAACTAATTTTGGTTGGTCTTTATAATATATATAAGTTCGCTCTTCTTGTTGAACTAACCTCCCTCAATAAACAAACACTTATCTCTTAAATACGCAGTTTTTCTCCATATTACTAACTAACTTGTTTAACTTTACAGTTTTGGTTAGAACGAATAGAACTCAATTTAGCAGTTTACGAAGAAAATAAGCGCAGGAAACTAGCCAACCTTCG
>NZ_JAUSUB010000047.1 GCF_030813235.1 Cytobacillus purgationiresistens
AGTTTACCCTTTTCTTGATTTCTCACTCATCCGGGCACTAGTTTGAGCATCTAGTTTACCCTTTTCTTGATTTCGCACTCGTCCGGGCACTAGTTCGAGCATCTAGTTTACCCTTTTCTTGATTTCGCACTCATCCGGGCACTAGTTTGAGCATCTAGTTTACCCTTTTCTTGATTTCTCACTCATCCGGGCACTAGTTTGAGCATCTAGTTTACCCTTTTCTTGATTTCGCACTCGTCCGGGCACTAGTTGGTCATCCTTCGCTTATCCACTGAACCATTCAAGCAACTAAAATAGTCTTCAAACCTAAAAAAACCACAGCTTCAATAAGCTGTGGTCATAGTATTTAAAAGTTGACGATCCGATCAGCAAGATTTTTTGCATCTTGAAAGCCTTGGTCGTAGAGTTTTTCCAGCTTGCGTGGGTTTCTTTCCATTCTTCCGACATCCATTGGCTGTTGGGGACGAATGATGATGACTCGTCCGTTTTTTTCTTCCTGCTCCAGGTATTTTAATGTATCATTGTATTTTTCGTATCTTACTGTCATCGCTTGGTACAGGCCGGGGTATAGCGGATATTTCCTTTTTACGAGGAAATTTAATTTTGAGGGCTTTTTCATATAGCCCTTATTTCTTGTTAGTACAACGACTGCTTTTTGATAGCCATCATTTTGTGCTTTTTTGATTGGGATTGGGTCACTGATGCCGCCATCAAGCAGAACCATTCCGTTGTGTTCAACCTCAGGAGCGACAAAGGGCAAGGAGCTTGATGCTTTTAAGAGCTTGAGCATTTCTGCTCCGTAATCCATTTTTCCAAAGTAGACAGGCTCGCCTGAATGACAATCGGTTGCACCGATCATAAATTCTGACTCACTTTCTTGGAAGACCGGAAAATCATAAGGTACATATTTATTGGGAATTTCATCAAAGATGAAATCCATCCCAAATAGCTGACGAGATTTTCTATAATTTCGCAATGAAAGATAGCGCGGGTCGGCGACATATTCAATGCTTACTTTTTTGTTTCTTCCTCTTTGTTTGGATAAATAAGAGGCAGCGTTGGCCGCACCAGCCGATACGCCAATCACGTATGGAAAGAAGAGATTGTTTTCTAAAAAGTACTCCATCACTCCTGCTGAATACGCACCTCTCATACCTCCGCCTTCTAATACAAGTGCTTTATTTGCTAACATGAACATTTATCCTTTCACTTCGTATATCTTGTTCATATTTTAGCATAAATGAATGAAAAATCCCGTTGAAAAGATTGCGCTTTATTCTGCTAATTCATTTTTCCTAAATAGTAATACGGATAAAAGCAACATGATGCCAATAACGGCAATGGAGACTACCATTGAGATGACCGCACCATCAGGCATTTGAGCAAACATGATGAATTCCGTGACATAACCACCTAATAAAGCAGGTGACCAAGATAGTGCATTTGATAATATACTACTTATTAGACTCATAATGATGATGCTTCCTAATGAAATAAAAGCAATGAGACCAGATGATTTCAAAAACGTATTTAGAAACACTGTGAACGTTAATACAAAAGTTAGCCATACGCCATACATAAGAAAAGATTGCATAAAGATTGAAAATGAAACAAATTCGAACAATACGCCTGTATAATACCACGCACCCAAATATCCAATAAAATAAGATGCCCAGACTAGCAGAAGTACGCTGAACCATTTTGACGTAACAAAGGATGTGTACGAAACTGGTTTCACAAGTATCATCGCAGCTACTCCGCTTTTTCTTTCTGCTGCGATCACTCCCATCGTGATTAAGACGATAATGAGTACACCTAAAGAATTATATTGTGTCAAACTCGTTGCTAATACTTCCTCAGCAGAGGGCACAGGGAAATCAAACACTGCTCCTTCAGGCAATCCGCCAACTGACTCGAGGATTTGCGGCATATAATACATCGTGATTGGCTGCTGAATTGCCAGGATGATAAAAACAAGGGGCACCCAAATCCATTTAAAGTTTCGGACATTTTCCAATAGCTCTTTTTGCAATAAAATTAACCACTGACTCATTTTCCCTGCACCACCTTTATAAACATTTCCTCTAATTTTGTGCTACTCATTTCGAATTTTGTGAGCGGCCAGTTGTTCCTACTTGCTTCTTGTAAGATGACCTTTTTAGCTCCTTCCATATCGTCAGTGAGTAAGACTGCTTCATTGCTATTGATTTCTACTGATTGGAAAACTGTCTGACTTTTAATTTCTTCTATATATTCTTCAATATTTCTTTCAAAAACGAGCGTGATTTTTGGCTGCTTATATTTCGCAGTCAGTTCATTCATTGCTCCTGACTCAACGATGACTCCATCATGCAGAAATAGGATTTCATCGCTTACTTCTTCTGCATCGCTTAAAATATGGGTTGAAAAAAGCACAGTCATTTCGTTTTTCAGCTTTTTTAACAAGTCGATTACTTCTCGCCGTCCAAGAGGATCAAGAGCGGATACCGGCTCATCCAATATCAGCAGCTTGGGCTGATGGATAAGTGCTTGAGCGATCCCAAGCCGCTGCTTCATCCCCCCGGAATATTTTCCAATCCGTCTGTTTTTCGCTTCTGTCATTCCTACAAGTGAGAGCAGCTCCTCTGTCCTTTGCTTTGCATCATGTTTTGTCAATCCACTGAGCCTGCCGACATATAATAAAAACTCCTTTCCTGTCATCCAATTATAAAAAACAGGAAATTGCGGGAGATAGCCGATCCAATGTCTTACATCTTTATCGTTTTCGTCATTAAAATGGATGGTTCCTGAGGTCGGCTTAATCAGGCCTGAAATTGTTTTTAATACAGTTGTTTTACCTGCGCCATTTGCACCGAGCAGAGCAACGACTTTCTGCTCTGGAAGGTCGAAATCAATGCCTTTGATAACCTCTAGATTTTTAAAATTCTTTTTCAAGCCTTCTACTGAGATAACGGTCATTAATCATTTCTCCTTCCAAGGATAAAGTAAAGAATTGGTCCAATAAGATTGATGAAGATGACAACTAAAACCCATACCCATTTTGGCCCGTTTGTCTGTTCATTACGAACAATATCAAAAATTGATACCACCATTAATATCAACTGAATCAAAATAAGCGGGATGATCATTAACCACATAGTATTTGATATTACATCCATCAAAAATCCCTCCTTTTATTTATAGGACGAATAAGTTTTAAAATCGTTCATTTTTTTCAAAAAAAAGCTATTTTGAAAGATTCACATCTTCAAAATAGCTTTTCGTTTTTACACCACTGGATTAGTTTCAATGCTTCCCAAGCGGAAAGTTTTCCTTAGAGGATGCGAAATACAAATGGAATGCGATATTCTTTTCCTTCAAAAGCTTTGATTGCAGCAATAATCGTGAAGATAAATGTCGCTGCACCAACGAGCCAAATCAATATAAAGCCAATTAATACAAGCATTAATACGGTGCAAATAACGGCATATACCGCATAGGAGATAATAAAATTAAAATATTCTCTCCCATGATGATCGACTAATGGCGATTCATCTTTTTTAATCAGCCATATCACCAACGGTCCAATAAATGTAGTAAAAAAGCTGGAAACATATATAGCTGCTGCAAGCAATCTGTCTGTTTGTGTATCTTTAGATAAATCTAATGACATAAAAAATCTCTTCCCCTCTAAATCTTCATATATTCCTTTAATTATATTTACGATACTCATCTAAGAAAGTTTCATCTTATTTCTTGGCTGGAAAATAAAGTTCTTGTTTTGGACAACTTGAATAAACTTGTATAAGTATTAAATCTTACTACAAAAAGGTGATGCAAATGATGTCTAAAATAGAAGCATTCATTCTTGGAATCATTCAAGGAATTACGGAATTCCTACCCATTTCTAGCACTGGCCATTTATATTTGGGGCGGCACTTATTTGGCTTAGATGACGCAGGATTATTTCTCGATACGATGCTGCATATTGGTACTTTACTTGCTGTTCTCGTCGTTTATAAGAATGAATTATGGCAAATCATTAAACAACCATTTGGCAAGCTATCCATGTTGCTTGTAGTCGGTACAATTCCTGCCGTCATTGTCGGTTTACTTCTCAGCGACCTATTTGACTCCATTTCTAAAAGCGGGATTACGATTGGTTGGGAGTTTATATTTACCGGCCTCATCCTTTGGTTTTCCGACAGTATTAAAAACGGTGCAAAAAAAATGGACAGTATTAGTTATGGCGATGCATTATTTATTGGCAGCTTTCAAGCAGCAGCTATTTTCCCCGCTGTTTCTCGTTCAGGATTAACGATTGCTGCGGGACTGATACGCAAGTTGGATAGAGAAACAGCCGCTTACTTTTCATTTCTTCTATCCATCCCGACCATTGCCGGTGGAATCGTTCTGCAATTTGGTGAGATGATGTCAGGTCACACCGAAGCGATTAGCTTTGGCAGCATGTTCATAGCAACAGTTACATCAGCAATTTTCGGCTATATCGCGGTAGTCTGGATGATTAATTTCCTGAAGACAAGATCATTGAAAATTTTTGCCATTTATGTTTGGATTCTTGGGTTAACGATCTTGTTTCTCCAAATGACAGGCATATTTTAAGCACGTTTAAATAGTTTACACGAAATGATTAAAAATGAACATTATTTATCACTCCTATTAATGATAAGGAACGTTGCCTTATGACAAAAACCCTATTAAAAAATGCAAAGGTCTATCCTGTGACGGCTGAACCTTTTTACGGAGATGTGCTCATCGATAACGGAAAAATTATGGACATTGGTACACATATAAAAACTGATTCGAATGTAAAAATCATTGATTGCAATCGCCATTTCCTTCTTCCAGGATTCATAGATGTTCACACTCATCTAGGATTATATGATGAAGGAACTGGCTGGGCAGGCAATGATGCGAATGAAACAATCGAACCTCTAACTCCTCACATTAGAGCACTGGATGGTGTCCATCCGCTCGATCCGGCCTTTAACGATGCAGTTCAGCATGGAATTACAACGGTGCATATCATGCCTGGAAGTTCCAATGTCATCGGAGGAACAACCTCAGTCATCAAAACTGCAGGGACAAATATTCAAAATATGATCATACAGGAGACAGCAGGATTAAAAATTGCATTTGGGGAAAATCCAAAGCGTATTCATAGCCATGGAAATAATGATTCAATTACGAGAATGGGCATCATGGGTATGCTTAGAGAGGCTTTCTATAATGCTCAAAAAGGAGAGAGGCTTTATACATTGAGAAGTACACCAATCTTCCAGGCCTTAAATCGGGAAATCCCTGTTAGAATTCATGCTCATCGGGCAGATGATATCATGTCAGCGTTACGCTTTGCAGAAGAGTTTGATTTAGATCTACGAATTGAGCATTGCACAGAGGGTCATTTAATTACGAGTGAATTGTCGGGTCATAATCTTAAGGTATGTGTAGGTCCGACTTTTACAAGAAAATCTAAAGTGGAATTAAAAAATAAAACGTGGAAAACCTATCAGGCACTCGCAAAAATAGGAATTGAAGTTTCTATTACGACGGATCATCCTTATGTCCCTATTCAATACTTAAATATTTGCGCAGCCATTGCAGTCAGGGAGGGACTCTCTGAACAAAAAGCACTTGAAGGAATTACGATAACAGCAGCCAGGAACCTGCGCATTGCTCAGCAGCTCGGCAGCATTGAGATTGGAAAGGATGCAGATTTAACACTGTGGAGCCATCATCCATTTCATTTTTTAGCCAAACCAAAATGGACGATGATCGACGGAAAGTTCGTTTTTACTACCTCTTAAATCCACTTGCTGTAAGATGTAGAAATTTGACGGAAAATGATGAAAAAAAACTTATAAAAACCTATTTCCTTTTTCGATTTTTTTTAGTATTATACTTTAATAAAATAATATTTCTTAACTAAAATATCAGTCATGATATTTGAGGGAAGGCAAATGGTGCGCCACCAGTAAAACTGGTTCTAGTGGGTTCGATTCCCACCCCGAAATTTTTTAGCTACATTACAAAAAATTTCGAGGGTGGGCCTTTTGTGTCTATTTTGGCATGGTTCAGGACTATCCTCATTGGAGGGATTTCCTTGCTGAAAAAACGCGAACTGCAAGACTGTCATGTTTTATTTGATTTAATGACGCACCCAGATGTCTTCCCTTTTGTGCGCCATAAAGCGCACTCCTATGAGGAGCTTCTCTTTGTGACGAAGCAAACCATTGAAGCAGAGGAAAGAAATGAATTAATCTCCCGCACGATATTGGATGAATGGGGCACGCCAATCGGCACGATTAGTCTTTATGATATTGAAGGCAGTGCAGGGTTTTTAGGGACCTGGCTCGGGAAGGACTTTCATGGCAATGGCTATAATAAGATGGCGAAAGATGCTTTCTTTGAAGAGGCCTTTTATGAATTAGGAATTGAAACGATTTTTATGCGTATAAAAAAAGAAAACATCCGCTCGCAAAAGGCAGCGGAGAAACTTCCGTATATCGTTCATGCGAATGAAACGAGAAAAGCGATCTATCAGCAGATTAATGCTGAAGGTTCCATCTATAATCTATATGAAATACCAAAGGATTTATACTCACTGCATGTAATGAGAGAAGGCTCAATTGTTGAGGACGCTTCCCATTTAAAAGAAGCTTAATATTAGAAGGTAAAGGATAAGCAACTGTATATTGCTTATCCTTCTTTTTTATCCTTCACATCCATATAAATTTTCCTAATTACATAGGTTTTATATAACTCTAACTTCCTTAATTCTATTGGGTGTTTTGCGATTCCCCATTCCTTTAACTTGGCTATATACCATCCTTTTGAACCTTGGTAGGCCATGAACGATTCCCCTTCCCTCACTTGTCCATACAATATATGAACAAAATGGAGAAAACATGCGTTATATCATCATGGCACGCCAATATTTTTACTTAATACATCTTTCCCTCCTGTAACAGGGATAATGCTGCCAGTAATGAAATCAGAACAATCTTCTGTTAAAAATGCCACAAGCCTTGCTACGTCCTCACCTGTTCCAGGCCGTCCAACAGGCGTCTGTTCATCCATACACTCCCTTGCTACCGCTATATCTCCTTCCTTCCAATCACCAATGATATCTCCCGGACAAACCATATTAGCCGTAATACCGTTACCAGCCTCCTCTAAAGCAATCGACCTCGTTAATGAAGCAGCACCCGTCTTTGCCGCTGCATATGCAGCACGATATATCCATCCTGGAGCCGCTTCTGCTCGATCAAAACCTATTGTAATAATTCTTCCCCACTTATTCACTCTCATCGCTGGAATTAATTGTTTGGATAAGAAAAACACTGCATTTAAATTGCCATTCATTAAATATTGCCATTCATCGATTGAGTAATCTGTTAGCAGCTTCTTCTCATGTATGTAAGGCCCTGCATTATGAATGAGGATATCAATCGATGAGAAATGACGAAGCGAGTTATCAACTAGCTTTTCACAATCGTTTACATTCGATATATCTGCTTGCAAAGCGACATTTTCTGTTCCATATGCCTCACATAATTCTTGGCATAATTGCAATGCTTCTCTCTCACTACTGCGAAAATTAATAATTAGGTTTACATTTTGTTCAGCGAGCTTATGGGCAATTTTCTTCCCTATTCCTGTAGATCCTCCCGTGATTAACGCGGTTTTATTCTTCACAAAATAACCCCATTTTAAAATTATTTGATTATTCTTTTATATTATACTAGTCAGAATACAAAAAACATGCAACAAATATTCAGGTGGATGTTTTTTTAACGAAAGGATTATTGCCAGCATAAGCTATATAAACGCGGATAGGCATGGGCAGTTGCCCGACTGGTCGTTTCAAATTTCAGCTAAACGTCCATGTTCTTCTACCGCCATTTCAGTGAGCGTGAACTTGAGCTTTTTTTGAAAGGATGAATATTATGTTTCCGTGGAATCTATTCCCTTTTGATAAAGAGATGAAATCAAAGATGCAGCATATGAAGCCTGATGATATTAATCAATATATTCAAGAAATGATGGGAAAAGCATTCCCAAATGATATGATGAAAAACGGGAGCTTCTTCGATGGAGCATCATCCAATGATTCTTCAGAGAATAAACGCAAAGATCATACTGCATCTACACTTCCCTCTTCCATTTTTGAAACCCATGAGTTTGTTTTTGTTCGAGTGAAGATGAAGGATGAGGAATGGCTGCGACAAATGAAAATATATCATACATCCAACCTTCTTATTATCGAGCATATTCCTGATATTGAAGATAAACATACTATCACACTCCCGGCTCTTGTCAATCGAAAGGGAGCAAAGGCAGATTATCATGATGAAGTGCTTGAAATCAAGCTATTCAAAAGTATGGATAGGCAGTTGTCGGAAATCCATGTTTCAGATATATAGGTTGCTCCTCTGGCCTGGGCTTTGTCTCCAGGTCTTGCTTATGTTAGCGCTCTTTTTTCAGACAAGCCGGCTATAAAATACAAAAAGGGCAGCCTATGATAGGCTGCCCTTTTCTAATTCCTATATTGATTATTTGCCAATAAACATTTGAGTCCAGTAGTTTCCACTTTCAACATGACCTACACCTAGGTGAGTGTACTTCGCATTTAGGATATTTTCACGGTGTCCTTGGCTGTTCATCCATCCAGTTACAACCTCTTGAGGTGAACGTTGACCCATTGCAATATTCTCGCCAGCTGAGCTGTAAGAGATACCAAATTGCTTCATCATATCAAACGGTGAACCGTAAGTTGGGCTGTTGTGATCAAAGTAGCCTTTCGCTTGCATATCACGAGATTTTTCACGTGCTACTTTGCTTAACTCTACATCAAGCTTAAGTGCTGGAACGCCGTTTTTCGCACGTTCTTGGTTTGTAAGCTTAAGCACTTCTTGTTCAAATGCACTTACCTCAGAAGATGATGCTTCTTCAGCAGGTTTTTGTCCTTCTTCCTTCACTTCTTGTTCAGGTTGTTGAACAGGCGCTTCTTGTTTAGGCGCTTCTTGCTTAGGTGCTTCTTGTTTAGGCTCTTCTTTTTCTACTGGCTTTTGAACTGGTTGCTCAGGTACTGGAGCAGGTTGTTCAACATTTTTTTCTGGTTCTTTAGCTGGTGCTTCTTCAACAGGCTGTGCAGGTTGTTCTGCATTTGCTTGTTCTTTATTGCTTTGCTTTTGAGCATAAGCTTCTTTTGCTGCTGCTTGAGCAGATTTTAAGATTTCTTCCACCTTGGCATGATCCCAATTTACATTATATTTTGTCATGCAATCTTGCATAATCGTATTGATATTCTCTTGATTCATATTAGAAGAATGATAGACAAATGCTTTAGAATCAAATTTCGGTTGAACTGGTGATGCAGCCTCAGCCTTATTCATTCCTGGTATTGAGATTAGTAATGCTGCTGCTGCAGCTACTGAAAAAATAACCTTCTTACTCATAATCTATGTTCCTCCCTATGATTTGTTTTTTTGCTTGTCTTGCCTGCGAAATAATCATATCATAGGGTTTTTTGTAATAATTATGGGAGAAATTTCTATTTTATTCAATAGAACGATAATGTGTAATAACTTAAGTGAGGAAAAATAAAAAAACCTATATTAATAAAGGAGTTTTTAAAAGCATTCCAAAATGGAGGAAATATGTAAGATTGGAAATCTATATAAAATGAAACCATATATATACTAGAATAATAGGATTGACAGGTTTTTGATAGCCGCTTTACTTTTACGTATATTACATAGAGATAACAAAGATGATAGCAATATCGCAAGAATGATGATCATTTGTCAGTGTGAAAATGATCCATGCGAAGACAAGTAAAATACACTCACTTCGCATGGATTATCTTCAACTTCATCTCACTCATCTATTATCGGCAGAAAAATCCTTACAACGGTTCCTGCACCGAACGTACTATCAAGCGTTAATTCTCCTTCATGCAGATTTACGAGTTTTTCGGCAATCGCCAATCCTAAACCTGTTCCACCATCCGCTCGTGTTCTTGCTTTGTTTACCCGATAGAATCGCTGCTTAATCTTTTCTATATCCTCAGGCGGAATGCCAATACCTGAGTCTTCTAATTCTATGCAGCAGCCATTTTCTGTACGGTATAAGTGCAGACTTAGACCACCTTGTTCTGTATAGTTTAGTGCATTATCGATGATATTTTGAATAATCTGCTCGATTCTTCCTTCATCAGCATTAATGATTATATCTGGATCAAGGTCATATTCTAATGTTAAATGCTTTTCAGCTATCTTCGGCAAGTACTTCTGGAGGGCATCCTCTATTAACTGTGCAAGTGGTAAAGGCATTTTAACTAATTGATATTCATCGGTTTCAAGCTTGGATAGATCAAGCAAATCGCCAACAAGCCTTTCCATTCTTCCAGCTTCTCTATGAATGAGCTGAAGGTATTTTTGATAATCCTCCTGATTGGTTACCATTCCCGATTTTAATGCGTCACTATAGCCTTTTACATAACTAATTGGTGTTCTTAGTTCATGTGACACATTGGCGAGGAATTCCCGCTTTCTTTCATCTTCTTCCCTAATTGAATCGGCCATATGATTAAATGCATGAGCGAGCTGACCAATTTCATCCTCAGACTGATTTTTAATATTGACGGAATAGTCACCTTTAGAGACCCTTTCGGTAGCATACTTCATTTCTAATAACGGTCTTGTCATTCTTTTTACAAGAACGGTGCCTGATATCATCGCCACGACTAAAAATAAAAAGGCTGCAAGCATCCATAAATAAGCAAAGTCCTTTGTTATATCCGAGATTTTTTCTAATGGTAAGTATAAATAAATAATTCCTTCAAGCCTATCTTCATCAAGCAATGGTACAATTACAGCCATGATTCTTCCATTGAATCGATCCTCATAACCTGATTTAAACAGGGGATTCCCCTTCAATAATTCCTCTCTTTCCTTGCCGTTGATTAATGAATCATAATTCATCTCAAATGGAAAGCATGCACTTAACTCACGTGGATTATTTACAATGAACACATCTGAATCAGCTTTAGTGTTGTACCAAACCACTTGCTCCTTTAATTCATCCGTAAGAGGACCACCTTCGTAATCAGAGGCAAGTGCAAGACCTTCCTCTAATAAAGATTCCTCCACATTTTCAACATATAGCTTTTCATAAAATAAATAAGATAGCAGATAAGAATAAAGAATAGTAATAAAGATAGCGGCTGTAACAGTTAGCCAAAGCTTCTTAGCTAGTGTATCTGTTAAAAATCTCATTGATCGGGAACCTCAAACTTATAACCTACACCCCATACCGTTTGTATGTAATCTGCCATGCCCAGCTTCATTCTCAATGTCTTGATATGCGTATCGACCGTTCTTAGGCTGCCTTCATATTCTAATCCCCATACATGCTCTAAAAGCTGTTCTCTTGATAGGGCTTGATTCCTATGGTTGATTAAAAATAATAACATTTCAAATTCTTTTAATGTTAGCGGTATTTTATTTCCTTCCACTGTTACTTTCCTTGCCTTTTTATCCACTGAAAGTTGCGCAATTTTCACCTGCTCTGCTTCTTGCATACTGATTCCAGTTCTCCGTAGAACCGCATGAATTCTCGCAACAAGTTCTCCTGGACTTAGCGGTTTCACTATATAATCATCTCCACCAAGCTGCAGACCCTTCACCTTATCCCATTCTTCACCTTTTGCTGATAAAAAGATGATCGGGATATCAGAATGTTCACGAATATTTTTACATACTACATATCCATCCTCATCTGGCATCATAATATCTAAAATCACTAAATCTACATCTTTTTCTTTTATCAGCTGGTATCCTTCCTTACCACTTCCTGCTGTATAACAAAGAAAGCCCGAGTTCTCGAGATACATTTGCGTCAAATGCCTCATATCTGCTTCATCATCTATTATAAGAACACTTATTTTTGTCATCATTTCTTCTCCCTTAATACAATTTGGAATGGCCCGCTCCCTACTTTAACGCTCTTATTCGCACGCAAATCATCGGGATTGATAAAATGTACATCAGAGCTATCGTAACCTGCAACAAGGAGTTCATTATCTAACGCCTTAATAGTAAAAGGGTTTGCACCTATGATCTTGGAATCAAGGACTTCACCTTCTTTAGCCACCTTATAAAGAGTATTAGAACCATGGCTAACGATATAGACACTGTCGTCCATCACAGCAAAATCAACTGGCATAGTTGGCACAGCTATCTTTTTCTTCAGCTCACCTGTGGTCGCATCATATATATGTATGTTTCTTTCAATGTCAATTCCTTCTCCGTGTCCGCCTACCCATAATTCATTCTGGTCATCAAGGAGAAGGGCACCGGCTGCAAATGAATGTATTTTAAAGCCATCAAGCCTTTGCATTTGCTGAAGGTCAATGACTGATAACACCTCGTGGTTGAAACTAAGTACATACATTTTACTCCCATCAGCAGACTGAGTAACCGTAAATGGATCCTTCTCTGTGGTCATCTTCGAGGATTCTTTACCTTTTAGGTCTACAAAGTGGATGTAATTGTCATTTTCATTAACAAACGCTATTTCTTTTTTATTTTCTAACAAGAGACCATTTACAATCCCCTCACCAACCTCCCATTGTCCAATTATCTCACCAGTGGATAAAGAATAAAGATCAGCAGTTTCCAACTGACTACCATACAATAGAAAAGTATCACGATCAGGAAAAATAATTCCTCCTGTATATGGCTTATGTACTGCCCAATCTGTTATTTTCTCTCGGCTGTCAATATCAATAAATGACACTGTCATATCTTTTATATTTATCGTTGCTGCAATATTAGCATCAGAATCAATTGGCTGATAATGTTCTGGATGACAGGCAGTAAGAAAACCTGTAAAGGCTAGTAAATAAAATAACTTATAAAGATTAGACATGCCCCATCTCCTAACCCTTTAATTTTCCATTAGAATACATGATTGATGTGATAAATTTGTGAAGATTTATTTGATTAACTCATAAATTTCGATATGTACTTCGACTAGCTTTCCCTTCTTGGCAATATCCAGATCTGATTGTATGATTCTCTTAACGGCCAAGTAAAATTTATCAGCAATTGGCTTTCTAATCCTTGGATGTGAATTTTCATCCTTTAATTCTCTCGCAACGGCTTCCTTTAAAATATTTTCAGGACTCTCTTCCGCTTTAAGTTCCCTATTGTTCCAAAGGGTTCGATATTCATTTAAAAGGGATTCATAATCTGTTTTGTTTTGCAATGTGAATGCCTCCTTTTTTACTGTTCAATTATCGCATAAAAACCATCCATACATAAATAAATTCTAGTTGTAAAAAATAAGACAACTACAAATGAAAGGAGATCGATTATGAGCACAGCCTATTGTTGCCCAAACTGTAAAACAAATAGAAGCCGTTTTAATATCATTCAGCAAGTTCCTAAATCAGTTAAGCTCGATCCACAGTCCGGTAATATACTTGAAGAGTATTCGGAAGAAAATTTAGCCGCTTTTCATTTAAAATATAATGGACCAGCAGTTAAAGTTCAGTGCGGAGCTTGTGGCCTTGTAGAGGATGAAAAAACCTTTATAAAGTTTGGTGAAAAGGGAAAAGCTTGAGAGCAACCGCTCTCAAGCTTTTTTACTTCTTCACGAAACGATTTGCTTTCATGAAGGAGCTGCTTTCTACCTTCCAAGGGTCTGATGGTGATAACCGAGCTATCCTGATCTTGCCGCGATACATCTTTTTGCCTTTATTTTTGATAAACCAGTCCACTTCTACTGGAACATCAATCACTAGTTCATCTGCTATTTGTTTTTTAGATATTTTTCCTATTGAAACCAATTTCGCATTTTCAACCATATCCATATTCTTAACTGCCATATCACTTATTGAGACGGTCGAGACGATAAATGGATCTTGCTGTTTTATTCCAGCAATAAACGCACTGATGACTTCCTTTGGTTCTGCTACAGCCATATATCCTTCAAGCTTGCCCGCGGCTTTCAAAACCATCAATTTATGTGATAAATCCATCGAATTTGTTCGATGGGTGGTGCTTCCATAGAAGTGAATACAAAAGTGACCAGGAAAATTATTAGCTAATGCACCTGCGCCATGAGGCATGCCGTGCATGGAAGCAGCAATCCATTCACCGTCATGCAGCACAATAATCGCCCGTCTTTTCCAGCTCCATTTGCCATTATAGATCGTTTTCATCGTCTTTGTATCAGCTACTGTCAGCGGTTGAACATCAGCATGTGCTCTCCCTGCCCGCCGCTGTACATCAAACTTGAGTCCCGTTTCTACATCCAGCACGCTGAATTTGCTGAACTTAGGAAGAATTTTGTTCACCTCTCGCCAATGAATCATTTCAATTGGCAAACCTACCTCTTCTTCAGCCGCATGAGCTTGTAGTGTAGCGACATTTAAAGTTAAAATCATGAAGACAATGGTGAGAAAGCATTTCATTTAAAACCACCCAATTTCATTGGATTTAGAAAAGAATATCCATAAAAAAAAGTTTTCCAAGAAAATTGGGATTGTATGCATTAGAAAACAATTATTTTGCGAGAGCCTATCTAACCAATCCATTTTTCAGCATGACTAAAAAAAAGGCTAGCGCCATTACGGACGCTAACCTAATACTTTTACACATTTTCCAAATCCCGAAGTTGAATCTCAATTTGATCCCAATCGATTTCTTCCCCAATAAAAACCATGTTAAGCGGCATATTCATATTTTCCTGCAAATAAATTGGCATCCCGTAAGAAAATTGAAATAGAAAGGGATATTTTGAAGAATGAAATTTAATATATCCTTTCATCCGATACATTGTATCAGGTAAATTACGTAAAAAATCTTCGAATGATTCTTTATCGACCGGCTCTTTAAATTGATAAACAAACGTACTTAATGATAAATCCGATCCTATTCTAGCTGAATGATTCTTTTCTTTATGACTAAAGGAAAGTCCTCGCACTTTATTCATTGGCACCTTGGCGTAGGAGGTTAGGATGGTAAATGCATGGCCATTTAATGCCTGTATTTCGCCACTTACTGCTCCTTGTTCCATATCAGACAGCTGATCTGTTTTATTAATTAAGAGCAAGTCTGCATGGCGAACCTGCTCAATTAATAATTGCTGCACTTGTGGTGTCAACTTTTCACGATCCAGCCACCGTTTTCCATCGACAATCGAAATGATCCCCTTCACTTCGATCTTGTCTGCAAAAAGAGGAGAGAGTATGCTATCAATCACTTCCACAGGGTGGGCAGCTCCTGTTGCCTCAATATAAATAACTTCTGGCTTTTCAACTGTTAACAACCCTTGGAGTTGCCCCTCAAGTTTTTCTTGAATCGTACAGCATATGCAGCCGTCCAATAATTCTTTTAGAGGCACATCCTCTTCGACAGCATCTGAGTCAATCGAAACCTTACCTAACTCATTCATCATAACTGCCACTTTTCTCCCTTGTCTCTTCTCATCAGTCAATAGCTGCTTTAACAAGGTCGTTTTTCCACTTCCTAAAAATCCAGACAAAATATAGATTTCCGTTTTCATGCATTTCTTCCTCTCCCGATCAATCCATTAACAATTCTTGAACTAGACAATGCAGCTTTTCTTCAATCAACTTGATGGAGTCATCCGTTAAGTAACCGACCTTATGAAACAACTCCTGTTTGCACTTCCAAATCGGAATATAGTCATTCGGATAATAATCCTCTTCCTCTTCTATGCCGATTTCTAAAAATGACTCATAATCTTCAGTAAAGATCTCATGATTAGAAACAAGCTTGCCTTTTCTGCATCGCACTAGTTCGATGACAATATTTATCTGCTTGCATGCATACTGTTTATTCAGCTTATTTACTAATTGCTCACACTTTTGTTCAAGGGTGGCAACTTCCTTCTGCGTTTGCTCATCAAGCTGAACAATTTGTCTCAAGGAAATCACCTCTTTCTTTGCTCTAATCAAATATTTTAAAGGATTTATCCCGATCGTACAACCGATTTGACTCTAGTTGTTTACTTCAATACTGTCATTTTCTTCATTAAGAAATTCTTTTAACGCTGAAATATTCTCAGGAAAGTCCAATTGTAAAACTGCCCCTGCATGATTCGATACTTTATCTTCAAAAGAATTAGCCACTGGAATCCTTAAAGATTCAACCTCTGAAATTGGATTAAGCATGAATGCAGCTGCCAGGGCAAACACTTCATCAAGATGTATATCTGTCTCAATATTTTTCATTACTTCTTTTATCATCTCTGGCGATTTAGCAATCCCTTCCACACTCGTTAATTGGCTTTTGATTTCTTCCTTCATTAATTGAATGACTTCCTGCTGCCGATCAACCCTGCCAAAGTCACTTTGGTCATCATGACGAAATCTTACATATGACAAAAGTTCTTCTCCATGAAGCTTATGCTTGCCTGGAGACAACTCCAAATTCATATCGTCAATCATTACTTGAGGTACATCTACCTCCAACCCATCGGGTGCGATTGTATCTAAAGTATCGATAAATCCTTTAAAATCAATGACAGCTGTATGATCAATTTCAATATCAAAGTTTTCTTCAACTGTTTGACTCAACAATTCTGCTCCGCCTATGTAATATGCATGATTCAATTTACTATATTGCTTCGGGTAATCAGGTATTTTCACATAGCTATCTCTCATCAATGACACAAGTTTGATTGAATCGCCAGAAGGCTCATACCTCGCCAGAACGATGGCATCAGATCGTGAATCCGTCTCACCTCTTGAATCTACACCAATCAGTAAAAAGTTCTTTGCCTCTTTAGATACATTGAATGGGACCTTTTGCTTTAACTCTTTCCATTTATCTATTCTATTACTTGATTCATTGTCTTTATTATCAAGAGAGAGAATTGATGAACAACCCGCCAATAACATGACGGCAAATACGGCTATAAATTTCTTAAGCATATTTACACCTCTTCTAAAGCTAGACTTTATCATCATTGTTGGAATGGGAGGTGACATTTATACCTTACTAAATGAAAAGAGAGGAAGTTTTCATCGAATGAAACAACCTCTCTAAATGGTCTATACAGTTAAAAGTAAAACATACCTACTAATTCAATTAAAATAAACAAGCCTACACAAATGTCCGCCCCTGTAAATACATTAGTCTTTTAGTATTGCCACATTCTTGTGCACCACAAAACCAAGAAAATAGTAAAAATAAGCACAACAACAAAAGGCATATATACAACCGCTCCCCATGAAAACATTTTGAAAAGCTTCTTAGCGTAAAATATTTCAATCTCCCCAGCAATTGAATTAGCTGCCTAGGTATCTTTGCCAATAATAACTGTTAGCCCTTAAGGTATCTATAGATTGATATTAACCCTTATTATCGTATCTTATTTGGACGACAATCTATTGCTTTAAATGAAGCATTACGTAAAAAATAGGAGTCATCCATATTTGGTTGACTCCTATTCTATATGCAACTTTCACTCTTAGAATCCCCCTGAATTTTACAATTTCATATCTTCATTCGTAAGTGGGGGGTTTTTATTTAAATTTCTTTTTCTTACTCCATTTAAAAGCTCATAAACAATTGGGACAATAATTAATGTTAATAATGTGGAACTTAATAACCCTCCGATAACAACAACTGCTAACCCTTGTGACATTACGGTGCTATCAGAAAAGCCAATTGCAAGTGGAATAAGGGCTATCATTGTCGCTCCTGCTGTCATTAAAATGGGCTTAATTCTTGTAACGGACGCTTCAATAATTGCTGTTCTAATATCCATCCCTTGATCTCTATACTGCTCTACTCGGTCAATTAGTACGATTGCATTCGTTACTACAATGCCTATTAGCATTAGAAAACCTATTAATGTGGTTATATTGATTGAGTTCCCTGTAAACAAGAGTCCGTAGAGTCCTCCTATTAGTGCCAAAGGCAAAGAAAATAATATTGCAAATGGTGCAGATGCGTTGCGGAAAGTAATAACGAGTACAAAATATACTGCTAATACAGAGACAAACATAGCAATAAACATCTGATTAAAGCTCTCTTTAATGCTGTCGCTTACTCCTCCCAGGTTTCTTTCAACACCCTCAGGAAGCTCTACTTTTGCAAGGTCTGCGTATATTTGATTACTTATCCCCGCTTGGTCTTCCCCATTTATTTTTGCAGTAATCGTCACTACTTGTTCAGTATTTTCTCGGTAAATTTGAACCGGAGCTTCTTCGTTCCTTACAGTTGCTACATCTGAAAGGGTGACTAATTCCTGATTAGAAGTAATCATCTTTAAGTTCTTAATCTTATCTATCGAATTTACTTCTTCATCAAATCCAACTTGGATTTGATAAGTATCCCCATTTAATCCTAATTTTGATTGTAAGTTTTGAATATTTAATATTGGCTGCAGCTGACCCATTATATCCATTGCCTTAAGTCCTGCTTTTTTTGCCTCTTGTTCCTTAATATCAATAGAAACTTGATCTTTTACCTTGTTGATAGAATTATCAATTTGTACGAGTTGGTCATAACTTTCCATCTTTTCCTGAATTAATTTAGCACTCTCCTTAAGGTCATCAATGTCTTCACCACTTAGGATGTAATAGAAAAGAGCCTCTTGGCCAATTGGATTTAAGGAATGAATCCATTGGTCCACTGATGAACCATCTGGCAATTTAGTTTCTATTTCATCACTGAAGTCTTTCATTACTTCTTCTATTTCATTACCTTCAGATATTTGAGTAATGATCAAGGATTTATATGGATAGACCTCATTTACATTATTCGTATAATTAAACCCAACGATAGTTTGAGTATTTTCAAAAATAAAATCATCTTTATTGTTTTTGGAGTTTACTAGAAATTTTTCTATTTCATGCATGGTATTTACATTGCTTTCTTTAGATGTAGATTGTGGGAGGTTAATATCAAAGAAGACTGTTCGTTCTGTTTCACTGGATGGCATGAAAGCAATTGGCAAATTAGGAATAGTGAGTATAAGTGATCCTGTAAAAACAAGGAGAGTAGCTAATAAAACCTTTTTCTTATGGTTAAGGAATATATTAAGCAAAGATTTATATTTCCTAATGACTTTCTTTTCTTTGACATCCTTAGAATTAAATTTAATTTGTCGCAAAACCATTATTTTTACAAGCATTGGTATAAATGTGACTGAAACAAGCAGGGATGCGAGTAATGCACAGATCAGCGTTATGGCAAAAGGTTTAAAAACGTCTCCGACAACCCCACTTACAAAAGTAAGAGGCACAAAGACCGCAGCTGTCGTTAAAGTAGATGATACAATTGCATTGGCAACTTGTTGAGTACCAAAAAGGATAACTGATTCTTTTCTTTCCTGCCTTTTCAATAGTTGGCTGTATATATTTTCAACGACAACTATGCTATCATCCACTACTCTACCTACAGCAATGGCTAAGCCACCAAGTGTCATAAGGTTAAGCGATACATTGAAAACTGACATGCCAATTAAGCTCAATAAAATTGAAAGTGGAATTGAAACAATTACTACAAAGGTGAGGCGGATATTTCTTAAGAATAATAAAATCATAACTGCTGCCAAGATGGCTCCTAATAATCCCTCAAGAACCATACCGTTAATTGAGCGATTTGTGTCTACTGCATCATTAATTGTAGTCTGGAAGTTGATATCTTTAAAATCACTTTGCCATTTATCCAAAAGCACAGACAATTTTTTATCAATTTCTACAACGTTCCCATCTTCTGATTTAAATAGCATAAACATAATTGCAGAAGTACCATTAAAGTTGCTTAGATATTTAGAATCAAGTACTTCTTCAACTTCAGAAATTTCCCCTAGCGTTGCGATTTGTTCTCCGCCTTCAATAATTTCGATTCTTTTTAATTCATCTAAACTATCCATCGTAGTTGTGAAGCGAACCAATTGGGAGCTATTATCGAAGTTCACCCTTCCTACTGCCCCCTCTGCAAGTGAGTTCTCTATTGCAGTTGTCACCATAGAAGGGGCAATCCCGCTTGCTTCAAGTTTTGATGAATTAAGTTTAATTGATATAACTCGTTCTCTATCCCCTATTGCATGAATACTTTCTATTCCCTGTACAGATTTTAATTCTGGAAGAACCTCTTCTTTTACGTTATTCAATCGCTCGATGTCTATTCCCTCATTCATATTCATTGATAGGTAATAGAATGGCTGACTAGACAAACCTTGGGTAGATACGGTAGGTTGTAGTGCTTCTGATGGTAAGACCGTATTTGAGAGCAATGAATCAACTTTATTCTTTACATCTTCTGGTTCTTGGTCAGGCATTAAACGCAATCCTACGATTGAGATATTTTCATCCGACGTTGATACGATAGTCTCGACACCTTGTAGACCAGATACTGTCTCCTCTATAGGGATTGTTACGTTTTCTAGGACGCTCTCAGGAGATCCAGGATAAACCGTATTAATCTGCACATATGGATATTTGATATTTGGCATTTTCTCCTTTTGTAAGGACATTGTCATCATGACAGCGGTTCCTACTAATAAAATTAGCAAAATAATCATCGCTGCTGTATTTTTAAGTGAGAATTTCACAAGATTTTTCATAGATCAGTATTCTCCTTTTCTTCGAGATGTATTAAGATTTATATTTTTTAAGGTGTATGTCCCTCCTGTAAAAGTAACTGGTTTATCATTGTTACTTGATCAGGAAATAAGAAGTGTTTGGCACATACAGATAATTTATATTTAGAATCAATATCGTACTGTTTAAAAAAATACAAACCCGTTTTGTGTTTATCACTAAGTTCAGGGGTGTCGATGTTCTTTGTGAGAATAGAGAATGAATCCAGAGGAATTGAAAGCCCTTTTCCAACAGCCTTTATGTAACTCTCTTTGAGAGTCCATAGAGCGTAAAACTTTGATAGTTTTTTTCCTTCGGGTGCTACGTTCAACTCTAAGACTTCTTTAGGGGAAAAGAATCTATTGGCAAGGCTAAAATCTATCGGACGGATTTCTTCTATATCAATACCAACTGGATAAGAGTCTAAAGCACATACTACCCAATTACCTGAATGAGATAGGTTGAAATGAAGGGCTGTTTTAGACTGAATTAAAAAGGGTTTTCCGTATTTATTAGTATTAAATACTATGTGTTCTTCTAAAATACCTAGCTTTTTTCTAATCAGATATCTTAACAATAACTCTGAATACAGTGATCGTTTTGCATCTGCTCTATGGCGGAATTTTAAAATTTTCCTTTTCTTTTCATTAGGAATTTTTTCTAGTAAGAAAAAGAACACATCATTGGGTATATCTCCAGAAATATCCAATGTAAAAATCTCCATTTTAATCTCCTTTACTGAAATTTTCATACAAATCATTCTTAAGTATTTAAGTATTTACTTAATAAATTAAATATATACAACTTAGAAAAAAATGTCAATCATTTCTTTTGAATTTTCTAATAATAGGCTTGGAAATTAACCATATTATTATGATTAACAGTGGAATAGTTAACAATGCAAGTGTTCCAAAGCCTTTGCTTTCTTCTTCGTTAATTTTTGAATGGGTTGCTGCTTCTTCAGCTACTGACTCATTTCTGCTTTCTTCCTCTTCCATTTTTATTAAATCCAGAACAATTGTCCCATTTTCATTTACTCGAGTATAAGAATCAGTAACAGTAAGACCTATAAATAATTCTTCGTCTGTTGGTCCGTTAACGATTTTTGGATGCAGAGAAAGATGATATTCTTCGCCATTCATTAAAACTTTGCTCAATTCATCTTTATTGTCCGATCTTAAAACGTCTTCAATGAGCCCTTTGGGCCCACTGGAAAGACCAGAACGATCAAAAAGGTCTTTTTCATCCACTTTATCTGACCAATGTTCTCCCATAAATAAAGCAAATTCTTCTCTTGTAATTTCTTTGTTGCTTGAAATGGATAATGTTTCATTAAAAAAGGCCTTGTTTATATCATTGAATGTGGCATTTCCTTCTAAAGTATCCATCAATCCATATTCAATCGCTTCTTCTGGAGACGTTGTATGATCACTGCTATGTTGGCTAACATTATTATGTGAATTGAAATTTAATGCCCAAGTAGCCAGTACTTCCCTTGTTAACATCTCTGTTGGGCGGTATAAATTCACACCATCTTCTGCTGTAATAACATTCATTGCCCTAAGGTACATTATTTCTTCTTTTGCCTCTGATATTGAAATATCCTCATATAAGCTTTTTTCATTTGTAATATGAGCATCAACATTTGAAGTGGCGATTAATAAAAGTAATAAAAATAGGATACTACTTGTATAATGTTTCATAGAGTTCGCTCCTCTTATAGTATTTAATCGTTTAGTGTTTCTACTGACTGAATGATGAGTGCACCATTTGTCTGTTCGAAATAGAAATCTGCAGATTGGTCATTGATATCCGAATAATCAATAGAAAAACTCTGAAGTATATTTAATAATTCTTCCGGAACAAGAAACCCATTAATGAAACCCGCTTCGACATCTAGGAGGATTTTTCTATCTTCTTTAATAAATCTTGATATAAGAATCAAGTGTGCTTCGTTCCTTTTCAAATTGATATAAACGTGATCAGATCTTAAAAAATATTCCAAAGATGTATATTCATTAATCTGTCCTTCTTCTAAATTATAGGGAGAATCTTTCGATGTTTGTTTCACAATTCTATGTAAATTTTTATTAATTGCTTCTCCATCTTCAGATAGTTCTAGCAAGTATCCGATATTTTGAGTCCATATTTCAGAAACTTTCTCACTAACTTCCTCTAATGTGGGATCGCCACCTAACTCACCTATTATCTTTTCTCTCTCCTTTAAGTTTTCTCCAAGAACATCCAGAAGTTTCTGATAACTCACTAAAGCATCATGCTGTACTTTTAGTGGTAAATAGTCAGTATAAAGATATTCCAACTGTTTGAAGTCTTCATTAATAGAATCTTTAGCTATTTTCTGAAAGGTTAGTAAATCTATTAAACTATCGGAGTATCCCAACGTTTTAAAATACGCTTCCATTCCTTTAGTATGGTAGAAGGTAAACATCGGTTCAAACTCTTCAATTTTCTCCTTAAATTTTGTCTCATTCGCTTTTACTTTTGACTCCAGTTCCTCTATCTCTTTTTTAGTCTCATTTAGTTGTTCTTTTAACAATTCGACTGAATTCTCTTCCATCATATCTACAAATACACCAGTCAGATGTGCATACACCGGGATGGCAATGATAAAGAGACAAATTGTAATAATAATAATCCTACTCATATCTTAGGGTCCTATACGTCGAAATAAAGCTTCCAGTGAGACCGAGCAAAAGACCTCCAAAAAGAGAAAAGGTAAAAACCAAAAACAGATTAAGTTTTTGTTCTTCAAAGACGTATGGTAGTTGAGCATATAACATTTGAATAAGATTTTCGTGTGCAAAATATACTAAATAATTCGCGAGTATGCTTCCCATTAAACCGATTATGGCACCCTCAATCAAAAATTGAATTCGAACGTGGCTTGGTTTGGCTCCTAATAACAATTTAACTCTTACTTCTTTCCTTCTCTTAATCATCGTTAGGTTAATAGTCATCATGACAGTTAAGACTGAAGCAAAAACAAGAGTAATAATCGCTAGGAAACTATACCTCTCAACACTGTCAGTCCAACGGATAACAGTTGCAACATATTCTCCAGGATAAATAACATCCGTGATTCCTTCGGTATTATTTAACATGTCTGCCATATAGTCTACGCTGGTGTTGTCTTTCATATCAATGGTAATTGCATCTGGTAGTGAACTAAAATTAAACATTTCCAAAAGTTCTGATTTATCTTCAAATAACTTACTCATGCTAACAACCATTTCTTCTTTGCTTTCAACTTTAACACTATAAACAAGCGGGTTTTTCTCAATTGTCAGTGCAATTTCAGATGCATTCCATTTTGGGTCTATCATTACTCTTATTTTCACCTGATTATTCAAATAATCAATTGTATGATTTAGGCTATTTTTCACTAGCAAAGATACCCCTAGAACAGAGATAGATATAAATATAATTAATACTGCTGCAGCAACTGCAGGAACATTTCGAAGTAAGCCTAATCGTGCTTCATTAAATAAGTAGATGATCATTCTCACTAATTTTCACTTTCCCTTCACTCATGATAATTATTTTTGCTGGAAAGCTCTTTACTAGTTCTAAATCATGGGTAACAATTAGAACTGTCACTCCTTCCTCATTAAGTTGCTTCAGAAGGCGAATGATATGGTAGGCATTCTCAGTATCAAGGTTGCCGGTAGGTTCATCGGCTAGAATTATTTCTGGTTTATTTAACAATGCTCTTGCTACTGCTACGCGTTGCTGTTCACCACCCGATATATTTTTTGGATAAAGGTTCTCCTTTCCTTTTAATCCCACTTTTTCTATTAGCAATGTTGTACGATTGTGAATATCCTTATTAGTTTTTCCAACTACATGTCCGGCAAGAGAGATATTTTCATACACAGTTTTTTCCTGCAATAATTCAAATGATTGATAGATGACGCTTATTTTTCTTCTGATATTATAAGTAGCAACCTTGTTTAAATCCTGACTATCAACAGTTATCTTACCAGACCAACCTCTAACTTCTTTTGTTAGTATCTTTAACAAGGTGCTCTTGCCAGATCCTGATTTCCCATGCAAAAATACAAAGTCACCCTTTTCAATTTGTAGGTCAAGGTTATTAATTACATTTGTATTATTGTAGATTTTGTTTAGGTTTCTGATAAAAATCATGTAAGGACCTCTCTTTTTTCTTTTGTAAGAATAGTTGTAGCCAAATTGTACCCACTTGATATTACGCCACTATATCCCGCTCCAGGTTTAGTCCAAGCACCAACTAGATAAAGCTGGGGAATAGGTGTCATTTGAGGAAGGCTCCTATGTAGTGATTGTTCAACTGTTTGTGCTGCTCCATATATTGCACCCTTCGTGTGCCCAGTATATCTCTCTACAGTTAATGGAGTTGCAAGTTCAATATGCTTCACTTTTTCTTTTATGCCTGGGTAGATTTTCTCCAGTCTATCTAAGTAGATTTGTGTTATCTCTTTTTTCTTTTGTAAGTATTCCTCCTTATTTAATTTATTCCAATCATCGTAGCTACAAATTTGCATCATGGTTAAGGTACTTTCAAAAGCATTTTGGTAATTAGGTACTATATTTTCATAAATTGTAAGACAATAAGGCATTTCTTTATAATTCCCATCTTCTATATCATGTTCAATACGGTTTAAATCGTAATAATCATTTACAAATATTTCATGACTCGCTTCTTCATATACCTCTGAAAAATTCCCATCAAAAATCAAATATGCTTGTATGCATGAAAAACTGGGCTGAATCTTCTCTACTTTCTGTTTTAATCTTTTGGGTAACTCTTCTATTCCAGAGATAATAGGAAGAAGTTTCTTTGGGTCCATATTTGAAATGATGTGCTTAGCGTAGTATTCTTTCCCTTTCTTGGTTCTTACTCCTCTTGCTTTCCCATCAATAGTAATGACTTCAGTTACCTCTTGTCTCGTGATTATCTCTCCTCCCATGCTAATCAGTTTTGAAATTAGCGCATTTGAAATAGACTGTGAGCGTCCCACAGGATAAGCTCCACCATAATGATGATAGTCGGTCCATGCGTATGCAAAATAGTTAGCAGATAGTTTAGCTGGTATAAGTCCAAAGTAACCCCATAATTGACAAATTACAGACTGTAATTTTGGCGATTTTATATGTTCATCCATTAATTGTTGAAGGGTATGATTTTGATATTTTATATATGTGGACACACCTTTTCTATTGCTAATCATTTCTTCTCGAATAGTAACAAAGAGTTGAAACAGAGAATGTATGCCCTCTGTTTCTTCAGGAAATAATTTAATCAAATCTTTTTCATATTCCTGAGCCTGGCCATTTACAACAAATTTTCCCTCAGGATGATAAACTGAATATAAATCGGGTAATTCATTAAACTTTAATTTATCAAACACACCTATTTCTTTAAAAATCTTGTTTATTCTCCCCCCCTCTCTTAATCCACTTATACTATGTAGGGACACATCGAATTCCCATTTCCTTTTTCTCTTAAATGATGTGGCAAATCCTCCTGCTATGATATGTTTCTCTAAGACAACCACCTTTTTCCCTGTTTGTGCAAGCTTACAAGCGGCTACTAATCCTCCTAGTCCGGAGCCAATGACGATTACATCATACATAAATCTTCCTCCTTTTATTTATCTATAGTGAAACAGTTTTTTTCTTAACTTCTTTCTGATTGGTTATCAACTCATCTTTAAAGAGGGCTATACAGGGCTCTGTTATGATCTCTCCCACACAATTACCAGTTTCTACTAAACATTCAATTTCTAGTTCGCTATTTTGACTAATTTTTTCATCATTCTTTTTAACAATCCTTCCTGGTATGCCAACTACCGTTGAATTTTCAGGTATATTTTTTAACACTACAGAACCTGCACCTATCTTGGAGTTATCCCCTATTGTTAAAGGCCCAAGTACCTTCGCTCCTGCGGATATAACTACATTTTTCCCTATAGTTGGGTGTCTTTTGCCAGTGTCTTTACCTGTTCCTCCAAGGGTAGAACCATGATAAATGGTTGCATTATCCCCAATTTCTGCTGTTTCACCAATTACAACCCCCATACCATGATCTATGAAAATACCTTTTCCTAATTTGGCAGCAGGATGGATTTCAACTCCAGTAATGAATCGACTTATATACGCTATTCCCTTAGAGACAAATGTAAGGTTTTTACAATACATACAGTGAGATATACGATGAAGTATCAAAGCCTGAAACCCAGGGTAAAAGAAGAAAATCTCTACTGCATTTTTAGCAGCTGGGTCTCGTTCCAAAACTGCTTTTAAATCGCATTTAATTTGGGTAAACATTTGTACCTCCTAATTGAAAATCTATATATTTACTTAAAAGGTATTATTTTGTTATTGTTATATTAAATCTATATATTTTAAGGAGTGTAGCTAATGAAATTAGATTTATCGTTAATGCAGTGGTCTTTCAATAAATCTTTTAATTCAGACTCTAAAATTCGAATTCTTTTTTTCCCTTATGCTTGTGGCGGCGCCTCAATCTATCGGAATTGGCAAAAGTTTTTCCCTTTTGATATTGATGTTATTCCTATTCAACTACCTGGAAGAGAAAATCGAATTACTGAAAAGCCTTATACTAACATTGATGAATTAACGACTGATTTGGTAGATATTTTAAACCCTTTATATGATAAGCCAATTGCATTTTTTGGCCATAGTATGGGATCACTAATTAGTTATGAATTATCAGTAAAGCTACAACAATTCGGAATCAAGCCAGTTCATTTGTTTGTTTCTGCACATTTAGCCCCTCATAAAAGTAATCATGATACTAGAGATCATTTGTTATCGGATGATCAATTAATTAATAGACTTCGAGAGTTATCCTTTACACCAGAGCCTGTTTTACAAAATAAAGACCTTATGAATTTATTACTTCCGGTTATTCGTGCTGACTTTTCTATGTGTGAAAATTACAATTTCATAAATAGACCAGCTTTACGTTGTCCCATAACTGTATTTGGTGGAACAAGAGACAAAGAGGTTTCTACTAATGAATTGGATGAATGGAAATACCTTACGAATGATAGTTTTTCAAAAGTTGTTATAGATGGTGATCATTTCTTTGTACATAATCATGCTTCAACGATTACAACAAATATTATTGAAAGATTAGGTTTAATTTAACATTGATAATATTTTTAAAACGCGCCCTCCAAATCCTCATAGTGTTCTAAGAGATAGAGGAAATGGGGGCTTTTTTATTTATTGACTTAAGCTTGCTCCTTTATTATTTCTATTTCTTAAAAAGAGTTGTTTAATAGATATGATGATTGTTAATAGTAAAAACAAATACCCTCCATACCTTAGTAGCAAGTGCGGCATGGCATTAGCTGCTGGTTCAATTCCTCTGATATGATAACCAAAATTATCCCACAAACTACCAATTGTCATTATGATAACTGCAATTAAGTTTAGAGCCATTAACCATTTATTTTGATCTTTAAACACTATTCGATATCTTAAAACTGCTATAGCAGATAGTACAATTCCTATCATCATGGTGGCATGAGGGGCAGGGATATATTCTATTTTTATCTCAGTTGTCAAATGCATAATTACATCCCATACATAACCAATAAAGTATATTAATATAGATAACCAAATCCATTTCATGTTTGTTTCCTCCTTGATTTCCCTTGTAATTTTACTGTGGCTTTAAATAAGCCACAGTAAATCAATGTTTAGATCATAATGCTTAAATTCCTCAAAATTTCAGCATGTTTTGAAACATAAGGTGAATGAATCATTCCCATATGATTACCGAACCCTTTGATGACTTGATGTTTGCCTATAGTTGATGAGGACCAAGACAATCCGTCGTTATCTTCAGTGCTAATGACAATAATGTCAGAATTTATGGTTCCTTCATTCACTGTTTCTTCCAAATACCTTCGATACTTTTCAATTCTTTTCTTTACTTTTTGCCGTAGCGACGGTGTAGTAAGTAAATCTTTATACTTGAATTCAGCATTTTGTATTTGGTCCTCTATCTCTTTTTCCAATTGCCTATCACTAATTTCTTTAATACTAGTTTTACATTCGGCATCTAAGATTATCAGACTCGATAATGATTCACCAGATATCTCCATATTCTTTGCTACCTCAAAAGCAAGATTTCCTCCGGCTGAGTAACCAAGAAGGGTATATGGTCCCTCTGGTTGGAATTCTTTTATTAATTCAATGTATCTCTGCAATCTGTCTTCCTGTTCAATAAAATCAAAAGCAATTATTTTATGGTCTAAAAGATTATCTGCCAAACTTTTAAATTCAAATCCAAAACCTGAAACCGGCGGAAAACAGAAAATAGGAATTTGTCCGTCACTTAGTTGGGTAACTGGGTTATCACTTCCGGAAATGTAGTTCCTAAAATTATCAATTTTATTCGTTAATTCAAGAAGAGAAGGGTAACGAAATACCCATTCTAGTGGGAACTCTATATTCCATCTTTTTAATATTTTCCCAATTAATATTGTTGCCTTAAGGGAATGGCCACCTAATTCAAAGAAATCATCATGTAATCCGACTCTTTCTACACCCAATAGGTTCTTCCAAATGACTGCCAAGGCTTGAGCCGTTTCACTTTCAGGTGCTTCATATGCCTTTTCCACGCCTCTTCTTGGATCAGGTAATGATTTACGATCAATTTTTCCATTCTCACTTAGTGGCAGTCTATCCAGCCATACATAATAGGTTGGAAGCATGTACATTGGCAAAGCTGTTGATAAGAATTCACGCAGTTCATGATCCTTTACTCTTTCACCTACTATATAGGCAGTGAGTCCATTGTTTCCTTCTTCATCTTTTAAGACCGTGACAAGGGCTTCTTTTATTGCTGGGTGAGATGAGAGCTGTGTTTCCACTTCACCGAGCTCAATTCTGTAGCCTCTTACCTTCACTTGATGGTCTTTTCGTCCAAGGAACTCCATGTTTCCATCCGGAAGCATTCGACCCATATCACCCGTTCGATACACCCGACCTTCATGGTAGGGGATTTTCATAAATGCAGAATTGGTTTTTTCTTCATCTCCCATATACCCACGCGCAACCCCTATTCCTCCAATGTATAGCTCACCTCTTACCCCTTGCGGGACTGGGCGCTGGTTGGCATCGAGAATATAAAAACGGTTATTTCCAATCGGTTTTCCGTAAGGAATGCTTTTTTGCCCTTCTTCAACCGAGTGAATGGGATAATAATTTGACCAAACGGTGCCTTCTGTAGCTCCGCCAAGACCAATGATTTGAGCTTGTGGTAAATAAGCTTCTGCTCGCTTCTTCAGGTCCACAGGAATCCAATCCCCGCTTAAGAATATAAGCCGCAAATCTTCCTGAAGGTACGGCGTGCCACTTTCTTCAAAACTTCTAATTAAGTGATGCAGAGTTGTTGGGACAGAATCCCAAAATGTGATCCTTTCTTTCCGCAGCACTTCTCTTAAGCGCATAGGATCTTTTACGTCCTCTTTTTGAGCGATGACCACAGTCCCTCCGGAAGCCAGGATACCGAACACGTCGTAT
>NZ_JAUSUB010000048.1 GCF_030813235.1 Cytobacillus purgationiresistens
GGCTGCGCATTCACGGAACATTAGGCTACGTAAGCCCTATGGAGTTTAAAGAAATATCCCTTAAAAAAGTTGTGTGATTTAGTGTTGACATTCCATCTCCTGTATGTAATAGCGGTGACTCATAATCTCTCAAGTACTTCGACAAAAGGAGTAATACATATTTATCCTATCCTATCTCTCAAGTTCAGCTTTTTTGAGGATAGGGTAGGTATCTTTTTGATCTAATTCAACTCAGTCTTCTCTAAAAGGTAGGCATACTCCCGGCAAATCTATGTCATTTGATTTCCTTTTCTAAACGGCTACTACGGTAACCTTCTTAAATGATATTCCTACGTTATCTATTAGATGAAGATAAACACTAATAGTAGATTCTTATCAAAAAGATACCTAATACAAAAAGATAGGAAGCGTTCATTAATAACAAAAGCTTCCTACCTTTATTCTAAGATAAACTATATTTAGAGTGTATGAATATCATCTGTGAAGTCTCAACTTAAGAGAAATAATATATTCTTTCAATAGCCGTATACTTACTTTTATCTCAACTCATCATCTAAAGGCACAATGACTTCATCTAATGTTTTTCTCCATGCTCGTTTCATCTCTGGTCCGTATTTTAATGGCTTAGCATCAGGATGAATTGCTTTATATTGATCAAACTGTTTACTATCAATAATACCTCCGATATTAGGAATAGGATCTTCACCGATAAAATATTGGATGGCTGACAAGTGCAATGCAGTTTCGTCCACAAACCAAGAATTTGCAAATAACTGGATTTGTTTGTCTCTTGCTTGTGTAAAAAATTGGCGTTTGATCACCAAGATATCATCATCTGGTTGAATTTCCCCTTTATCCATCTCATTTAAGATTGCTCGATACACATCTTTTACGACATCAGGTTTTTTCAATTTTTGTAAAGCTTTTTCGATTTCTTGACGAATATCTTGATTATGAGCAGAATAGGTTCCTAAAAGTTGATCAATGTACGCTGAGTCGATATCATACAGCTTAATTGTATTTTCTCCATAGAATTCTATCTCTGAAAAGTCCGGAGCAGAATATCCATCACTTTCCTCTTTCACGATTGACCCTTTTATTGTATGGTAGACGCCTATATATTCTTCTAACACTTTTACTTGCTCTTGAAGAGCCTTAGAAGTCTCCATATCATTGTTGTAGTCATCATACGTAACGAGTGCCTCATAAGCGTTGCTAAGTTCTTGGAAGGATTTTACAAAATCTACTCGTGTCTCTAAAGGAGAGTGCTCATCTATATCGGTCGGGACAATCACAAATGAATCTATTTTCTTATGCGCCTTTTTAAAGCGTTTCTTTGAATCTTCGTATGTTGGATACACCAGATTCGTCTCTTCTTGTTTATTAGAATATAACTTGGTAGCTGCCTCCACATTTTGTTCCATGGTCCATGGTTTACGGAAGGTAACAACCAGCCCTTTGGTTTTACCTGGATAGGTTCGATTTGTACGAGAAAATGCTTGAATTAAGTTCGCATAACTCAGGTTACGGTCGACAAATAATGATTGAATGGTTGGTGCATCAAATCCCGTTAGTAAGCGATCCACAACAATGACCAAATCAAGATGTTTTCCAAACTGTTTAAATTCTGCCTTTTTTCGTGCCAACCGGTTGTTGATATCCCCGTTATATCGTTGAATATCTTCCATCTGCCATGAAGTACCATAATAGATGTTATACTCTTGAATACTCTCTTTCATTTCATCTTGATTCTCTTTGGCATGTTCTTCGTTTTCTTGCAAGGAGTACGTAATCGCAATTCTCGGGAAGTCCGGGTCTTCCATGGTACGTCCTTTACGAATGGGATGCCCTGCAAATTCTTTAGCCATCCATTCCGGATCCTTTATCATTTCTTTAATGGCATGATAATAACGTTTGGCCATTTCAATGGAACTGGTGGTTAAAATGGCTGACTTTTGTGGACGACCATTTTGGAAATCAAACTTCGTATACGCATTGTCTGGCCGGAAGATTTTATGAATAACTTTTTGAATATGATCGTCACTTTCAAAGTGCGTAGCGCTGAGATATTTTTCCTTCTCCATTCCGTCCATTTGATCAATAATGTCATTGACTTCTTCATCGCTATAATTTGCATGTTTCTCATTTTTGCGCAATTGACTAAATAAATGATTATTTAAGGATGTTGGTTCAACGGTATCTTCATGTTCCACCTGGAAGCCTAGTACTGCCCCGTCATCTAAGGCATTTTTAATAGTATACGTATGCAAAACTTCGCCATACTGATCTCTCGTTGTACGAGGCAAACGTCCTTGCGCTTGTTTTTTATTTTCATCAAAGATAGGTGTACCCGTGAACCCAAACCAAGTAGACTTTAAGAACATTTTCTTTATGTCCTCCATCCCTTCCGCACTCAAAGCCCGATGGCATTCATCTACGACAAAGACAATATGTTGGCCCATGAGCTTGTTAAAGCGATTGGTTCCACTTTCTTCTTCTTGCTTCTTAGCATATCGAAGGGCAGATTCGAGTTTCTGACGAGTCGTAATAATGACCGTATTAGAATTGGCGTCCGCCAATAACACTTTGCTCAGTTCTTTGGCACTACCTGTTCCTACAATTAAGCTATTAGATTTGGCTGTACCCGAAGAGATACCTGTATTAAATTCGGAAGCAAACTTCGTGAATTCGGATGTCGTTTGGTTGTCCAAATCTTTTCGGTCAATTAACATAATCGTCCGATCTACACCGGGTTTCCTTGCCAACAGTTTGGTAGAAACGAAACTTGTGAGCGTTTTCCCTGACCCTGTTGCATGCCAGACGTAGCCTGACGTATACTTCATGGCTGCTGTAAACAAAGCTTCAATGGCATGAATTTGATATGGGTGCAACACCATTAATGCCTTATTATCATGATCTTCACTTACAATCGTATAATGGGCAATTAAGCGATGCGCATCCGGAATGTTTAATACTTGTTTGACAAATTCATAGAGATTGTCTACTTTTCGGTTATCCTTTGTGCGCCAGCTAAACACAAATTTTTTATGCATATCCTTAGGCATCGCATTCGCAAAATAACGAGTGGTCTGCTCATTGGAAATGACAAATAACTGGAGAGTCGAAAAAATATTGTTTCGAAATACGCCTTCTTCTGCATACTTCTTCACTTGGTTATAGGCTTGAAAAACTCCATCTTTAGCTGTTACTTGTTTTAATTCAATCTGAACAATCGGTAAACCATTAATTAATAGGGTGACATCGAATCGGCGATCTCGACCGTCGATGTCTACTTTTTGCTTCGCAATTTGATGGACCACTTCATACGTCGAAATTCCACCGCCAATATCTTGATTGGAATACAAGATTAAGGACATAGATCCTAAAGAAACGTCATCTCGTTCAATGGAAATACGAGCAATCCCATTTTCCCCTTTTAACCATCTTGCTGCATCAAATGGAGTTTGGGTTCTCAATAAAATTTCCGTCTTAATTGTCTCAAATTCCTTATCAGAAAGGGGATGTTCCCCAATTTCTGATAAGTTGTTTTGTGTAATTTTCTTTCGTAAGTTCTGCCATAAATCCTCTTCAGACTTTAAATCTGGGCGATAATTCCACTGATTATGGCCTTCCCCTAATACCTCAATCAGCCGATGTTCCACCTCAAGCTCATCCTTATGAACAAACTTCACCATGTTTCTCCCCCCTTTCTCTTATACAAATATCTTCTGTAGGAATGCTTTTTTCGTTTCTTTCAAGGCTTCTAGTTCACGTTGATGAAGAGCGATAGTTTCGTCCAATTGTTTGAAAAAGTTACCGATTTTGACTTGCTCTGCTACACCCGGAGCATAGACAATCTGACTTTCTAAATCCCCCTTACTTAGATTTCCAATCGCACCATTTCCCCCAGAAACATATACATTAATAAACTTCTTGTACCAGGATGAATTCATTAATGCATTTACAAAATACGGCTGACTTGAAGATGCTAGAAGCATAAATCCACCATGAACCATATTTGTTTTAATACCATTTATTACTGCATGCTTGCCAACCAATCTACTCGAACCATTAGCTGAGGTAATCAAGATGTCATTTTCTTTCACTGGTTCAATTTTCACAGCATCCTTTTTAACAAAAACATCATCCGATTTCAATTCAAATGTGTCTTCGTTAATATTTGAAGAACGAAGAACTCTTACACCATTTCCCGATACATCTGATGGTTTGTAGGTTAATCCCCTTCTAATTGTTGCTATTTCACTAAATTTACGCTGTTCCCAATTTCCAATAAACCCCGGAAAACGAACCTCCGGCACGGACTCTCCTTCTTTTGGAAACATTTTTTGCAAGAACCCCTGTTTTGTTTGTTTAAGGATGGTTAATTCTTGCTGATGAAGAGTGATAGCATTATTAATTACTTGGAGAAAAGATGTAATTTTGAGCTGCTCTGAAATCGAGGGAACAAATACTTTTCTCTTTTTCCAATCTGAAACATTAAATACCAATTTTTCTATATCGATGCCATACGAACTTAAGAAAAAAATCTTATACATACTTGGTAATTCTGAAATTAGTGAAAAGAAATCAATACTTAATTCCTTAGTACCGTGTAGAACGAGATATTCATTAGAAACTATTGATCCATCAAGGTAGTCAGGAACTATCCCATTAGCTCCATGAACTACTTGTCTTTTTGAAATAAGATAATCACCAGATTTTATAATGAACTGAGATTTAACTAAAACCTCAGAGCCTTTAAAAAATCCTCTAGATACAATCCCCCCATTTCTCCTTTTTACAGTGACCAGTTGATAAACGTCGTCATCAACCATTTTTAGTGGTCTACTTACATCAATCAGAAGATCACCTAATATACGCTCATCCCAATCTGCACTAAAACCTAAAAAGCGAATTTCAGGTATACGTTTACTTTCCACGATTAAACACCTCTAATGCTCCCTTAATCCATTCTGCGTTTTCTTCATCAAATTGCAAAGAAGAAATCATGTTATGTAGGCTGGATTCCAGTTCTGCTTTTTCCTTTCGAATGTCTTGAATAGTTGATCCAATCACAGCCATGTCAATAGGTGCTTCTTCTTCAAATGTATCGACATATCTTGGAATGTTTAAGTTGAAATCATTCTCTTTGATTTCCTCAAAAGTTGCCAAGTGTGCATACTTCTCTACATCTTCACGTTTCTTATACGTTTTCACAATTATATCAATGTTCTCTTTAGACAACTTATTTTGATTTTTCCCTTTTATAAACTCATTACTCGCATCAATAAATAATACATCACGAGTTGTACGATTTTTCTTCAAAATAATAACCGTTGTCTGAATGCTAGTCCCAAAGAAAAGATTTGCCGGCATGCCAATTACCGCATCAATTTGGCCATCTTCTAGTAATTTCTTACGAATGACGCCTTCTGCTGCCCCTCGGAATAAGACGCCATGTGGTAATACAATCGCCATCGTCCCCGTATCTTTTAAGTGATAAAGACCATGTAAAAGGAATGCAAAGTCTGCTTTGGATTTAGGAGCTAACTTTCCGTAACGATTGAAACGAGAATCATCTAAGAATGTATCATCTGCAGACCATTTCGCTGAGTATGGCGGATTCATGAGCACTGAATCAAATGTATACGGTTCATCTGTTGGCCAATCCTTATTTAAGGTATCTCCATTACGTACACGCATATCCTCGTTATCGACACCATGCAGAATTAAATTCATTTTCGCTAAGTTGAACGTGGTTGTATTCAGTTCTTGCCCATGATACTTAACACTACCTGGATCATTCAGGTAGTTTCGAATATTTAACATCAAAGACCCTGAACCCATTGTCGGGTCAAATACGCTAAACAGTCGTTTGTCTTCTTGCCCAATTGCTGCAATCCGTGCCATCATATCGGATACTTCATGTGGGGTATAGAACTCACCTGCTTTTTTCCCAGCTTCTGAGGCAAATTGGCTAATCAAATATTCGTAGGCATCCCCAATAATATCCCCATCATGACCAATCACATCTACGTCATTTAGCTTTTTTAAGACTTCTGTAATTGTGATGTTTCGTTGTTGATCGTCAGACCCTAATTTTTTTGATTGCAAATCGACGTCATCGAATAATCCGTTAAACTGCTCATATTTCGTTGATAGTTCAATAAAGGCTTTATTTAAGTCATTTAATTGAAAGATATTTTGTTTGGCTTGGTCCGTTAACACATTAAACAAATAGTCTGGTTCAATATCATACCCTAGTGTATCTACTAATGTATCAATTAGGTCGTTTCTAATATCATCGTCGGCTAATAGGTTTCGATATAGAATAGCTTGTTTTTCTTGGGTATCATATTCTTTTATGGATTCATCTGCGACTTCTACTACTTTTTCTAATAATCGATCGGATAAATACTTGTAGAAAATTAATCCTAATAAGTAGTTTTTATATTCTGATGCATCCATCTTACTGCGAAGGTTATCTGCAGCGCTAAATAATTTTGTATGTAATACAACCATATTGAGTTCCTCGCTTTTTTATTGGTCTTATTTTTAGTATTTTCAAAACAGGTGTTTTCCTGTTCTGCTTGTTTTGATATCGCTTGACGCTCTCGGAATGTGAAGTACAATTTTCCAATTACCCGTTATTTTTCGATACTTG
The DNA here is from genome assembly GCF_030813235.1 of Cytobacillus purgationiresistens. GTDB lineage: Bacteria > Bacillota > Bacilli > Bacillales > Cytobacillaceae > Cytobacillus > Cytobacillus purgationiresistens. Next base: position 6,665 of record NZ_JAUSUB010000048.1, read on the forward strand.
GTCATTCAAATCTTTTAAGTTGGCTGGTGTTAATTTTGGTATAGTATCTCTTAGCTTTGAAATCACCATTTGTTTCACCATGGAGGATGAGTCATACGAATCATAACTTAAATTATTACAATCTACATTATACTATTCAATAGTCAGTTTCGCACAGGTTCGATAAAGAGATTGTTATCATCTTTATTAGTTCCGAGACTGGAATTCCCATCTCCTCTTGAAAGAGTTCTTTCCACCTAAATGGAAACAACATCTTCAAACTTCATATACCACCCTCTTCTTAAAAGAAATGATCGAAAACCAATTGTGTATTTATCAATTTTTCTTGACTTTTCCCATCAAAGGGTTATGTTATCCAACGAATTGGACAAACAACCGAAATCTTGTCCATCTAAGGAGGAAGTATGTATGAAATTACCAATGAAGCGAATCGAGGAAAAAGTACGGAATACGACTGAACAACAACTCAAACGCCTATCAAAAAGGGGTGGGTGATAATGTCAAGAAACTTATTTTATGACCGTCTATATAAAGCGGTTCAATCAAAGAACCTATCACCGTTTTTATATCACTCATTTATCTCCTATCAACAGGAAAAGGAGCGGACTCATGCAACAAAGGAAAGATTTGAAACTCGTACTTCCGCATGAGAAAACGGTAGTCATTCGAGTGTATATAAAGAAGACGAATCAAGACGTTTCCACACAACTTCGCTTTCTTTTTCATGAGTTGGGTGACTAAATAGACGTATAAAAAGCACCTTCGTTCGACCATGATGGATAGCGGAAGTGTTTCATGAATGCGTAGAAAAATTTCAATAACCACTGGAGAACAGGAAAGTATATTAGCACAGCAATGGGTGGAGTGTTTTATCCGACGTATGGTTGTCGAACAATTAGACATCCCGCATCGATTAAAGGCTAAGCTACTCTATCAGTCCATTCGAGCTCAACAGGAGGAGAACTAAGTGTTTCAGAATAGGTTCCATGTATTTTATCGACGGGTCAGTACCCACAATCAGGATTTAACGATGCAGATAGCGGCAGATGCATCCTACCGTGAAAAGTTAGATGAACAAGAAATGAGAATCATTAATGAACATGGCGTGTCTGCCAACAAGAAGAGTATAGAAGAAAGGCCAGATATGCAGGCTTTACTTTCACGGATTGAAGAAGATAAGGTCAGCACCTTATATACATTCGATCGTTCACGGTTATTCCGTGATTTCTATGAGGCGACAAAATTCCAAGACATCTGTATTAGAAATGGAGTAGTTCTTTGTAGCTTTGGTATTGTACCTCCATAAGAGCTAGTTGAGCCTCTAGTACTTTTGCTTCTTCTTCTAGTTTACTTATCAAGAAGGAAAATTACTGATTCGAGATGATGTTTCACCAAAGATTGTACAACGAATCTTTTCCGAATACCTTGAAGGGAAAGGGATGGATACCATTGCGAAAAATTTAACGGATGAAGAAGTACCCACTCCTGCCATGCTTATCGGTAAATCCAACGCCTCCACCCTTTGGCATTCGAACACAATTAAAGGGATATTACAAAATCGTCATTATGTAGGGGATTTAGTACAAAATAAGACAGCGACTATTTCTGTTACGACAACAAAACGAAGAGAAGTCCCGGAAGAAGAAATGACAGTTCATGAAAATACGCATGAACCAATCATCTCTAAAGAGACTTTCCAAGTTGTACAGCGCCAATTGAAACAACGGACCAGAACAGATAAGAATACAACTAGCCGAATGCTCGGACGAGAACTATGCATTAACCATTGGAAACAAGCTAAAGGACTTGCTTCAATTAAAAGAATTAACACCACAAGTCCTTCATTCTTTAATCGAAAAAGTCACGTGTACAAACGAAGGAGCGCTTCATATTCAATATAACTTTGTGAATCCATTTCAGGAAACGTAAAAAGGCAGCGCCCCCATATTCGAGGGCTGACTGCCTTATTTTAAAATGAGTTGCGAGACACATTCCACATGTGTCGTCACTACTATGTCGATACAATTTATTATCCTCGTTGCCTGCATGTGAATACAATTCATTAGATGTTTTTGCTGTTTCCTTTTTCGCATTTTTTCTGGCAGGTTTAAACTTTTCGCCATCAAGACTGTTACTCAACCCCGTTTTATATACAAAAGTAATCATTGCAGGATCTTTGTTTCCATCTTCATCTATTCCACCAACGATTACTTTTTCAACTACACTTTCAAATACATAACGATCAAAAGTATCGATAACCTCATTTTGTTCTAACACTTTTTTGAAGGCTAATAACCGTTTTTTAATATCTTTTTCTTCTTCTAAATTTGACAGCGATTTTTCTCTTTCTTGAACTTTTTCATTTATCTTCTGCATTAGTTCATCATATTTTTCTTCATACGTTTCTTTATCAATAATGTCCTCTAATCTCATGTCTACTAACTTATTCTTTTTGTTTTCTAACCCTTGGACTTCCTTTTCTATTTTAGAAAGTTCTTTGTGAATCGTACTAGCACTTAAAGCCTCTTCCATTCGTTGCAAAAACTCCTCTAAAACATCTTTGTTATTATTACACATAATACGGTAACTTTCCAAAAAGGCCTTTTCAATGGCTTCTTCTGGTATTCCTTTACTATCTGGACAAAACTTTTTACCTTTCTTCGTACTCGTAACACATTGCCAAATTGTCTTGCCATATTTAGTTCCACTATGCCATCTGCGTCTTGTTAATGTACTGCCACAATAGGCACAATCAATCATACAGCTAAAAGCATATTTACGGCTGAATTTTTCACGTTTACCACCATTTTTTTCTACCGTATTTCTTCCTCTACTTCGCCTTAATCGGATCTCCTGTGCTTTATCAAATATTTCAGCACTGACAATGGGTTCATGGTGATTTCTTAAATAATATTGATCTTCTTCTCCAAAGTTTTCTAATCGGCGTTTCGAAATAGGATCCAATGTGAAAGTTTTTCCCATTAAAATATCGCCTTTATATTTTTCATTTTTAATAATCCCGAGTACCGTTGATTCAGCCCATGTTGGAGTACCTCTTTTAGTTTTATAGCCTAAATTTTCAAGTTCTCTTGAAATGATACTGCCCCCGGCTCCTTCAACATATCTGTGGAATATATAACGAACAATTTCTGCTTCTTTCTCGTTTACAGTTATACTCTTATCTTCTGAATGATAATCATAGCCAAGACAGCCTTGAAAACCGACTAATTCACCTCGTTTCATTTTCATCTTTAATCCTTTTTTCACATTAGAAGATATATTCTCAACTTCTTGTTGTGCTACTGAACTCAACACTACAAGTAACAATTCACCATCCATTGTAAGCGTGTTAATTTTTTCATCTTCAAAATAAACAGCTATATCTTTTTCTTTTAGCATACGGACATATTTCAGCGTATCCAATGTATTTCTTGCAAATCTGGATATCGATTTTGTAATGACCATATCAATATCTCCATTCATACAATCATTAATCATTCGCTGGAAATCTTCCCGCTTTGTTACCTGTGTTCCAGTAATGGCTTCATCAGCATATATATCAACTAATACCCATTCCATATTTTTCTTAATTAAATCCGAATAATATGCAACTTGTGACTTATAACTGTTTAACTGGTCTTCTGAATCTGTACTAACTCTACAATACGCTGCAACCCGAAGCCGTTTAATTTCTTTTCCACGCTTTTGGTTAGCCAAGTTACTATTTGCCCTAATCACTTCAACTCCTGACATAATAGCTCCTCCTTTTGTGTTCCTAATATACTTTGTATTATAGCATCAATAGGAACACAATTCAGCTTGTAATGTCAGAAACAATACCATACTCTTTCATTAATTTATTTTTTACCATATAATATTCTTTATCTGAAATTAATTTACGGGTTAGCAGTTGTTTTAACATAGCAATTTGCATACTATATAGAATCAAATTCTTTTTCAAAAAACACGCCCCCTTATCTAATCTATTAAAAAATCAGACGGCTGCTGGTACAGCTCCACGGGAATTTCACCCCTGCAAGTATTTCTTCCAGCCCTACTCATAGCTTGCGACGCTTTGAACGCTCGAACCATGATAATAGGGGAGTATCATTATCCTAACTGATGAGTTATCACCAGCAATCCACCACGATTGCATTAGATTCATAGATTATCGCTCGTCCCTATTGGGAGTCATGGCGTATGAACCAAGTGGCTAGTCATCAGTAAAACGTATCTGATTTTTTGTTATATACTACACGTCGTTATCTTCCGTGCTTTCTTTGTCAAAGAACAAACATATGATTAATGAAAGGGAAAACCCAACCATTCTTAATTCAAATCTTGAAAGCTAAAACAGACTGCATAAGCTTTGTCCGCAAGCGATCACGTGTATCTTCGTTGATGCCCCAATAGGTGTTTCCATGCTCATCCCGGATCTTACACATGGACAAGCTTGTCATATAGCTTTCATAATGCAGAACAACTACTTTCATTGCTTCGGCTTCACCCTTGTTTGCAGCTAAAATAATTAGGTGTGGCAATAAGCCACGTTCGTTGTTTTCAGTATTAGAATTAATCATCCCATTCATCTGCATGTTCCTCCAAAAACCGTTTTAACCGTTCAAAAGAGCTTGTCCGTCTATACTGTACGGTACTGCGTGGAATATCGAATAATTGACCAATCTCCACATCAGATAGTTGAAAGAAATAGTATAGTAGGACAGTGATACGCTTTTCTTTTGGCAGAGTACGCATTGCTTCAGCAAGTAATTTTGGAGTGATTTTCTTTCCAGCCATTTGAAAACTTTGTCCCTCTTCTCCTTCATATTGCTTATCTAAGGTAAAAAGTTGATTTTCTTCTTGTGGTGTGAGATCAGAAAATGTCATCTCCTTTGCTTGTTGTTGCTGCCTTTCGTTAAAAATATTGATTGCTTCATTCTTCAATACTCGTTTACAAAAAGCATTAAAAGCACAGCGAATTTGCCACTCGGTACGATTTGGTTCTATCATGCATTTCCTCTCCCTTCGCAACTGCAAAGGTGGGTGATGTTTTCCCCTTTCATAACCTTCAACAAGATTTTTTATGAAATGCCAAAAATATCAGCAATTTTATTAGAAAAATAAAAAATAATATAAAAAGCCCAACTGATAATCAACAGTTAGGCATAATAATTTAAAAATTTATTGAGAATGTTGTCGAAATTAAAAACTTATAAAGAATAGCACTAATTTATACTAGATACTAGCATCAACTTTGAAATTCATTTTATACTGCCTATTCTGTGAAAGAATCCTTCTTAAAACTAATTACTTAAAAATGAAATCTCATTTCAAAATAGCCAGTTCCTAATTACAGATTTTTTTATTATAATTGTCTCAGTTTAATTCAGCATTTTTAAGATTAAGTTACTTTCATCTGTGTTGATATTAATTCAAAGTCTTCAGAACATATTTCTAAGTGACCAATTGAAAAGGATAGCCCTAATATCCCTCATTTACTATGAATGATAATTCGGGAATTAATGGGTGAATGGAAACTTCTTTACAATGAATAAAATTTATATTTCTTCGATAAGGTATAAAATCATTATTTATTTTAACTTGATATATATTAGGGTCAACAACTCTTCCTATAACAGTGATTTTTTGATAAGGTTTATTCTCTTTTAAACTTTTCTTTGATGAATAATAAATAAGCCAGTCCCTGTACTCATTTTGTTTAATGGAATCTTTTTTCCATGACATAGGTGGGCAAACCCACCTTGTACCCCTTTCATTACATGATCACATGAAGCAACCCAATCCAGTACTTTGTTTTACCTTGTATTGGATTAACAGTCACAGCTATTTTTTATGTGATTGGAATTTAAGTTTGTTACAGGAAAATTCATTTTTTACCATGCTACAATGCCACCATTTAATTCTTTCACTTTATATCCTTTTTCTAATAAAAGCTTTGCTACTTTAGCGGCTGTGTTACACCACACATCCCAACAGTAAACAATAATTTCTGTATCTTTTAGTAACTCATCTAAACGATTTTTAAATTCTTGCTCAGGTATTACTTTAGCGCCTTGAATTACAATATTCCTTAACTCACTTAGAGTGAATAGTCACTCAAACTTCCAGAGAGAGAATAAACCATGACATTTGCTACGGGAAAAGGTAAACGAAAATCATTAATGGCATAAATCACTTTTTCGAGTGACCAAATACGTGTAAGGCTTTTTATTTTTTTCACATGAAATCATCCATCAGCCAATAGAAAGTACGATAACAAAATATTTGTCCATCTATTGAGTATAAAGCTGCCACCTGCAAAATACAGACTGTTGCTTCAACAAGTTGCATAGGTTTTTTTTCAAAATGTCCTTCACAAAGGGTACACTTTAGATCAGCTACATCCTATAAAGGTTTTGTTTTATATAATTTCTTTGGTCAATTTGATATCCATCCAAGGTTGCCAACTAGAACCGTCACTTAATAATTCCCATTTTCCCTTTAAGGTGTTACCATCACTGCTGAATTCGCCCATAAAGCGTTCCAATTCTCCATTAATCGTCCAGAGACAATCTCGTAAATTTGCTAAGTAGGCACCTGCGTTCCCTTGATTGTCGAAAGAAATTGTGAAATACGTCTGTTTCGAAGAATCATATCCGATGACCTCCGTGGTTTTGACCTCTTCACCACCCATGTGTCCATCCACTTTGTTAATAAGAAAGAACTCCCCAGGTAGCCATTCGTAAGTGTCCACTGCAATTAGTCTGGCTGCGGGGCTGGATGAAGTAGCTTTAATTTATCCTTCCGTATTCCACTTACCAACAAATATCTCCAGAAGTCTATGCTCCGGACCAGGACTAGCTAGTTGCTGTAGATCTTGGCTTTTGTCAATCATTGTCATTTGATTGTTTCTTTTATCCCGATTAATGATCCGTTTGAGGATCAACTAATATCCAATAACTGCGCCCGATTTGGGGAAACTGTGCTGTGACTAGAAATCCGTTCTCATATAACACACTTTAATTCTGTCCTCCAAGCCCATTAGAGAAATTTCCAAAGTAAATCACCAACACAGGCTCTACGATAACAGATAGCGAAGTAACCCTAATATAGCAAAGCAAAATAAAACAGTTCCAGATCCTATTCCGGTAATTGCACTACTGGCAACTTTCACTTTTCTTGACAACCATGGTGATAGTACTGCAATTACTATCATCAATATCGCTAAAACGTACAAACTAGTGTCTTTAAAAATATTAACCAAAAAGAAAAAATGGGTACCTACAATTAGTGCAATCCATGGGGAAACATAATCTCTTTTTGTACTCCTTATTAACAAGAAAGAGCCGATACCAGCAACAAAGAATTCTGTATAAAAGACAATCAAATAACTAGTAAACGTATTCATCTCTGCCAAAGTTGTTGCAGCATCCCAGTGCACTACACTTAAATAAACGCCAATCAAACAGACCAACATCGCAATTCCGGAAGCAATTCCAATATACTTGCGCCAATTCTTTCTGGGGTTCTCCTGCGCCTACCCAAACCATACAAAACTAAACATACCGAAAATCGCTGTGTACATCACATAATCTCTTATATATTCAGGTTCCATAACCACCCCCCTTTCAATTTAAATTTTTTTACAACCATAATCCAGTTAAGACATAGTGTTCCCTCAACAACTGGACCCATTTGTGTTAATTTCCTAGGTAAAAGAAATTCTAAACGACTTTATCGAGCATTATTAGCCAACTTAAGTTTTTTCCTGCCGATAAGCCAAATAATGATGCTAGTTATCCATAATATTAACGATGATCCAAAACCAAACATTCTGTCCATCCCAATATGGGCAATCCATATTAAGCCAATCATTAAGGGAAAACTGTTTTCCATTAAAAAGCCGCATAGAATTATTACTGCTGGAATAGTGTATGTATGAAATAAATTATAGAACACCGAACCAACCTTAACATTCTGTAGGTATCCTAGTGCTGATAAGTCTGGTGATAATAATAAAACCGCAAATGCAATCCAACTAAACTGTAAATGCTAATCCCGCTTTCTCATGTGGAGTTAATCCAATTATCATATTGGTAGATAGTGTCATTATTGGTCCATCCCCGAAGTTGATAAGGGCATAACCTGTCACTAATATTGCAAACCCTGAAACTTCATTAACATTAACCTGGGTAAGTAAAAAGAGACCTATCACCGAGAACGCTAATCCTGCCCCAATTAAGTAAGCAGGTCGTATTCGACGTGCTAGGAGTGGCGACATCATGAAACTTATAATTTGCGCTGCTACTGCGGGCAGCATCCAGACGGCTGTTCTCAATGGTGTCAGATAATCAGTTACAATCATTACAAATATTTTCAAAACGGGATCCATTAAGTATTGAAAACAATTTGAATGTGGTGAAAGGAACGGTCACAGCGATAGTTTCTTTTAGCAGCATCATTTTCATCGGCTTATTTCAGAAGTCCATGCCAGAAGGACTGCCACTCGACAGTATTGCCTTTACTAGGCGACTACCAATTTACAGACGTAAAACCAGGCAGATACTATTTAATGGCAACGGCTGTCTCCCGGGAAACAGAAGCAACGGAGATTTTACTTCCCCACATAACTTTACGAGAGAGATCAATACACCCTATTTTTGTTCAAGACGGAACACCTATACCTCAACGGAACCTTACTCTGCATGTTCCAAGATTAGACGACCCATCGATTTTAATTTCACTTCCGCTCTTGATGGGTAATTTTTTTAAGACAATAAATAAAACATAGCTTTCGAGAAGATTTTTTATGTGGCTATTAAGATAGGAACCACAAGGGATAAATCTCCCCCATAAAAGCATGATCCCTAAAATCAACTCAGTTGTTTTTTCGAAAAACAATAAATATTTCATTTGGAGTAATTCCATAGCTTTTGAACTTGTTTGGATAAATGGCTCCAAACCAAAAAATACAGCCAGACCGCCTGATTGCGGAAGATGCTTTTGAAAAAAATGATCAAAACAGACCCTTTAAACATCGTATCTTTTATACCAATATCGCGACTTTTTAAATCCACATTCATGCTTCACAGGCATGGCAGAGCGCGCAGTATTTAAGTATTTAAGGAATATTTTTTCTAATCGACCGTACCAATCCAATGATCTCTATGCATCCTTTCAGAGAAAGTAGTGCAGCCATGATTTTCACCCAAAGAATGACATCCGGCTGATAGATGGTTGCAATATGCCATATTGGCACAACTTGAGTCACACTCAATACTAGGATTATCATAAGACTTGCAAAATACAAAACGATTTTCGATATACCCCTGAAAGAAACCTCAGAATAGCAAAGGTTGTCAGAATCCAACTTCCATAGACAGCGCTTTGCAGTTCGAGCAATCGTGTATAACAGCCATGCGCTAAGTAATAGCATTAATACGTTTACAAGCAAGTATTTCTGAGGAATGCTTAATCCCACTTCTCCAATCGGCTGATCATTCAATATGTTTATAATCCCCGAAGCGATATGAGTTGTGGTAATAACATCTGTTTTAGGTAAATCGGTATCGATAGCGTCAAGTACGTTGGCGAACACGATCACTCCTAGCTTTTGTTCTGGAACTATCCAGGTTTGGGACTGGAATCCTATCGAGCCGCCTGGATGACCGATAACAGGAAAGCCACCTACATTATCTGACTGCCAACCCATGGCATACGTTCCCGGAACAGGTTCAGTCTGCATTAGCTCTATGCCTTCCGGCGAAAGAAGGATATCGTTTTCAAATCTGCCGCCGTTTATTTGGGAAATCAAGTAATGGCTCATATCTTTTGCACTAGAATACAGATAACCCGCCGGTAAGTCCCCTGGAATATAAATATAGGGCCCCTCGTAAGCAACATTGTAACCAAATATTCGGCGATAAGGAGTTGCTAGTCCGTGTTCGATTGCTTCATCATGCGTAATAAAACTGTTTTTCATAGATAGGGGTCTAAAAATATGTTCTTTTACATAGTCGCCATAGGACTGGCCGGATATTTGTTGGACAATATAGCCAAGTAGTACATAATTGGCGTTCGAATACCGGAAAGAGTGTTCTTTTATGTTAGCTTGATGTAAAAATTTTTCCGCATAAGACATTGCGTTTTGTTCCAGCGCATCTTGATCGTTGCGACTTGAGAGCGTGTTGCTAAAAGTTGAAATTTGGGAAAACCCGCTTGTTTGATTAAGTAAATGGCGTACTGTAATAGTGTCGGCACTGGTATCCATTGTTTTGACTATAGTCTGGTACTGAAACCCTTGAAGATATCGTTGTACAGGAGCATCCAGGTCAATTTTTCCTTCCTCTGCAAGTTGCAGAACGGCCATTGCAGTAAATGACTTGCTGATCGAACCTAACCCGAAAGGAGTGTCGGGCGTTACGGGACGACCGGATGGATCGGCATGACCATATCCTTTGAGGTAAAGGATGCGATCGTCCTTTACAATCCCGAGGGACAGCCCCGGAAGTTGTTGCCGCTTCATTTCACCTGTAATATACGCATCCACTTTGGAGAAGACGGAATCTTCGTATTGCTCATTCTGTATGCATTCATCATCTTGCGCTGCACTGCATTGAGGAAAAATGAACAGACCACAAAAAATAATTGCTTTGATTTTCCTTTTCATTTTCATTTGTACTTCATCCTGACTCATAATGAATGAATACCTTTATATTCATTCATAAAAATGTAAACAAAAAACTTACATCATTTATGATGATTGGTTAAACCTTGAATGATAAATTCAATTAAATAATGCATAATTTGCGGAAAATGTTGAATTCCAATTTCATCTTTATGTGTATCGATGCTGATCAATGAATCAAAGAAAACTGGCAAAAGTTCATCGTCGATATCTCCCCTAATTTTCCCTTGAGATTTCCAGTTCTTAAGTAAGTCCAAGTAAAAGCCGCGAATAGAATCAATGTTTTTGCCGCTTTCATTTCTGTAATATTGCTCAAGTTCCTTATAAAAGTCCTGACTATACCATTCCTTTAATATAGGGTTTGCATGAATCGCCTCGAAATTTTCCATGAGCAGTTGATTGATTAGTTTCACAGGCTCCTGATCTAAATCAAGTGTTTCAATGAGTCGGCTCTTGAGTTTTTCATTCTCTTGGATATATATTTCTATAAACAGTTGTTCTTTAGATTTATAGTAGTTATAAAATGTTCCAACACCAATGCCGGCCATTCCAGCTATTTCTTTAATATTCGTTTTTTTGAACCCTTTTGTACTAAACAAAATCTTACCGCATTTAAAAATGTTTGATTTTATGTCCATTGATCCTCAACCTTTTCAGAATGAATATTTTCTTATTCATTCGCATTAAACCACACAGCTTACCATACTGTCAACTTCAACAGATTTCAGTTGTAAGTAGAGCAAGGGTTGTTTGATGATTACCTTAAATCGATTGTTTTTATCTACCACGGTTTAAAAACCATCAAAATGAAAATAGTTAACAGTAGTGCGTTTTGTACCCAATCATAAGGGGCCTTTTTGTTTAATAACTCTATATATTCCTGTGGAATATTTATACCACCGTGCGCCTCGGCAATATTCAACATAGATTTCATTTTACGTTCTACGGTAAACGAGCTGTAAATACCTAAAATGATGAATAAGCCAAGTGCCGACATATACCAAACTGTCGTAAACAATGATGGATTCATAGCCCCCATTAATAAACCGGTAATCACAAGCAAGCCAAAGCCGATACTGGATAAGGGGTTCAGTTTTCCGATGATTTTATGAGCACTTTTTAACTCATTCATATTTTCGGCTGTTCTTAAAATCCGATTAAATACCAGTGCTGGTCCCAATCCAATGATGGCAGCAAAAATGTGAATTCCCACTAAAAAAATGTATAATTGATGCATAAATTCCACTCCTTCATCACTATTTTCTATACATGTTGTAACTTGATTGATGTTTCGACATCTATGGATTATTGGGGTCGGGTTTTCATAACCTTTTCCATCATGAACTTTACCCTTTATAATCCATTTCTACAATATGATCCTGCACATTTCTGTTACATTTGACAAAGTCCATTGCCCTTTTTAATAAAAAAAGCATCTCTTTCATTTGGCATTAAAGCAATTATTTCGGTTATCATACCCCATTGCTTTAATACCGCTACACCACGCCTTGTTAATCAACTGTAATCTTCAATTAGTGATATTTTTCCTTTTTCAATTCTAAATACTGATTTCCCTTTCAATTGCATCTTTTCTCCTGTTTTTAATCCGTTCGGCAAATCAACGGCCAGTATCCCTTCATAATCAATTATCACCTCTATTTTGTCGTCTATAGCGCTACAATCTATTATTGTCTGACGACGACTAGAGAAAAACTTAGTCGACTTTTCCGCGAGCTCCCTAAACTTTTGGGTACCACTAGTCTCCATGTTAACTTCACCATTAGAAATATTTCTGAACAGTATATCCTTATGCAGGAGTTTAACCATCCCTGGGACATCAAACGAATTATAGGCCTCAACATAGTTATCAATGATTTCTTTGATCTCTGAACAAATCAAAATAATAATCGCTCCTTTAAAAAAATAGGGTAATCGGAAAATAGCGTTGAAACGCTATTTTTCGAACCCATGTTTCTCTAAACGCACCCGTTTTACAAAAGTGTTAGGCATTTTTTTCTTCATGAATTCATTATTTATTTTTTGATGTAATTAGATGACCCTAAGCTCCCCTTGAAACCATCGCTCCAATTCGGAAAAATTGGCTCCCACCCATAGTCCCGTCGTACCTTGGCATTAGAAGCCCCACGTTCGCCACGAATGCTACCCGCTTGGACGTTTGGTTCAGGCGCACCGATTAACGAAGCATACACTGGCAGCCACACTGTTCCTGGAACCGGTTCATCGTCTACAATGTTGACCGGGCCGTTGGGCCATTCTAGTGCGGCACTCGTGGCTCGCGCAGCATCTTCAACATGTAAAAATGACATTATTCCATGAGTTGCCTTCATCTCTTGATTGCGAACCTTCTCCGCAACCATTCCGTATTGTTCATACCAAGTCGATGGTCCGTAAAGCATTCCGTATCGAAGGATAACGTACTCTTTCATTTCGGAAACAGTTTTCTCTAGAGCCACCACTCCGTCAATTGTTGTTTTTCGTGGCTCTGGCGCCTTAAGATCTAATGAAACCTCTTCAGTTGCTGGATAATTACCCGGTTCATATGCCCAAGAAATACTTTGGGCAATCATTCGTCGTACTCCAACCGCCTGGGATGCATCGACAAGATTTCTTGTTCCGACGGTTCTAATTCTTGCATTATCCTCCAGGTTATAGTTCCTTAAAGAAGTGAGTTGGTGGATGACAACTTCAGGACGCACTTTGCGAAAAGCAGCAATTACAGCATCCTGATCAAACACATTCACAACCACGGGCGTAGCACCCATTCCTTGAATAATGCTTTTAGACGCTTTATTATGAGTCATTCCAAATACTTCGTGTCCTTCTTTTACCAATATCGGAAGTAATAATCGTCCTATAACACCAGTTGCTCCTGCGACAAAAATTTTCAAAGCGCTACTCCGCCTCCCATTCAATTCGTATCCTATGGTTCTTCCACACCATAATCCGAATACCCAAAAAATATAAAGATTGTCGATATCTAAATTCCACTAAAAGACATTTCCCCCTCTATTTTCTGTGTCTGACATCTCTCTACTTTGTAAGGAAGCGATTTATTTCAGCTAAGTCACCCACAGTACCAATAACGGAAGCATATCGCATGGTTTGTCTCTGATTCGGCTCATAAAATGACCATGGGATGGAAACACCGGGATTGCCAGTTCGAATAAATCCAATCCATGCACTTCGAATAGCAGTTGTTAAATCAGCAACAACCTCTGGATTAGCACCTTGCAATATCGGTACATCCTTGTATGCTTCGAAATTCCCGAATATAAACGGCAGTTCTATGCCATGGCAGGCTTTAAAAGGCGATCCAAGCGGTGCCCAGTCCAACTGATACACCCAAGTGCGTGAGCCGGCTTTATGAACTGCTTCTGCTAACCTTAGAGAGGGGAGCAGGAACGTATAGTCCGTAAGTAAATCAGATACTAGACCGATAGTTGTACTACCGGGTCGCCGCCAGCGGTAACGCTCGATGGCTTCTTCTTTCCCAGTCAAAGCAACAAAACGCTCGTTAACCAAAGCTAGATCGATGGCTTTTATGTTCCCCAAAAGAATATTTGCTTCCTCTCTATTGGTACCTATAATGAGTTCAATACTTGCTTCACCAGCACCTTTTGCTGCCATTTCAATAAAACGATCCGCCGTAGAAATAGAATCAAAAACAGGCATAAAAGGGAGAGTAAGTTGACCAAAACGTGTGATTTCCTGTGCCAATTTTCCCGATGCTTGTATGATCTGGGTAGGAGACATGGTATTCAATTGAGCGGTAATTTCATGTGGATCGCTCTGGTTCACATTCAAGATATCCAGTAGCCGGCTTCCATTCTCAAATGCTTTTGCTTCTGATAATGGAGCGAGACTTGCGGGCGCGCTCTGTAGAATCGCTCTTCGGAAAAGACCTCGCGCTTCTCCCATGGCCAATAGGCACATAATGGCATGGGCTCCCGCAGATTGCCCCATGACTGTGACCTGATCAGGATCACCGCCAAAATGCGCAATATGATCTTGAACCCATTTTAGAGCAGAGAGAATATCGAAAATCCCCATTTTTCCATCGCTAACCCCCGGATAATACAAGAATCCAAAAGCACCGAGCCGATAATTGACACCTACGGTAACGATGTTCCCATCCTTAGAAAGCTCCGCTCCATCGTACCAGTCCAGCGACCCTGCGCCGGTCATATAATGTCCTCCATGCAACCAAACGACAACAGGGCGTTTTCCCTGATCGATGTCAGGCGTTGAGATTGTGAGCGATAAACAATCTTCCCCTTGCGATGGTTCAGATGATTCCCCGATGGCTTGACGTAATGGAGAAGGCGGCTGTGGCGCCATAAAGCCGTGAATACTTGCATCTCGAATTCCCGTCCAAGCAGAAATGGGACGCGTTGGAGAAAAACGAAACTTCCCCACGGGCGCGTCGGCATATGGAACACCCCAGAACTGTATGACATCATTTCTTCGAATCCCTTGAAGTGAGCCAACTGAAGTTTGTACGATACATGATTCGTTTCTCATAGAAGGTAACTCCTTTACTTAATATGATATAGATGTTCTGGATATTTCTTTAGTATTCGTTTTTTGAATCTTTTTGTTCTAATCAAATCCTAACCACATTTAAAAAAGTTTCATTTTATATCCATATGTCCTCCACCTTTCATGAATGAATATTTTTTTATTCATTCATATTTTATAACATAAATTACAATACTGTCAAACTAAAAACATAGATACATTCTTTGTCCTTAACTTTTGTTGGTCCTATGTTAGCTGAATATATGTATATGGTAATCTAAAAATGAACCACCATCGCACTTGAAAATTGAACCACTTCAATTTTGTTCAGCAATCGGACCATATTGTTGAAGATCGGTAAAAGATTTGAGAAAAGCATTGTTGTATTAACTATGGGTTAGTTTAAAGTTAAAAGGGACTTTATTTGTCCGTTGTTTTTTTCTGTATTACATTCAAAAGATGATGTAAAGATGCAATTCCTCTAATATGTTCAACCAACGTATTATCAATATACTTAAGAGAATTTTGAGCAATCTTTTTCGCTTGACTCAAATTGTTTGTATCAATTTCTGACAATATCTTTCGAACAATGTCTAAAGAATAGACGGCTTTTTGGACTATTCGAATGACAAGAACTTTGCGTAGATCAGAATAGCTGTACATACGAAAACCACTTTCTTTGTTACGGATAGGATTTATAAGGTTTTCCTTCTCCCAATGCCGTATCGCAGAAGCTGAGACATTTGCCTTTTTAGCCACTTCTCCAATAGTAAACGTATTTTTTTGATTTCGTTTTTCTTCTATTTGAATGAATTCATTTAACCCAAGCATTTCAACTGTTCTTTCAGCAGTTAGTTTTTCTTCTTGCAGGTCGACCTGTGCTTTATTAATTATCCATAAAGCCGTAATGTTCTCTCCTTTTATGATGAGAGGCATAACTTTTTTAACTAAGTTCATTCCAAACCCAGTATTTAATGCACGTATACATTGGAAGTAAGCTTCATGCTCCTGAGTATAAATACGATATCCGTTCTCTGCTCTTTCAACTTTAGGAACTAGGCCCCAGGCTTCGTAATGCTTAAGTGCGCTTGTGCTTATATTTAACTTTTTAGCGATCTCGTTTCCTTTCATGTTAAAACCACCTTATAAATATTTATTAAAGTACGTGTTAACTTTAATTGTAATAACCCTGTGAAGATAGGGATATTACAATTAAAACCTGCTCATTTGCTTTAATTTTATATGATATAAGAGTAAATGGAAAATAATCAGGGATTGTAAAAAAGCTTGGACTCAATTGTGATAGTTATGCCGTCCAAGAAAAAAAGCCCCCAATTTTTAGGAGGAGATTATATGGCAACGGTCTATCTGAAACTGCTGTTTAATAAGCGAGCTGAGGAAGCAGCAAAATTTTATACTGATTTATTTGAGGTTGGGAGAATTATTAAGGTTACTCGTTATCCTAAGGACAGAAACGAGTGTGTAGTATGTGGAATTAATCCTGCTGATGCTGGAGTAGTTATGAATGTTGATTTTGAAATAGGCTCCACTTTATTTACTGCTATTAATGGTAAGGAAGGGTCTAAGTATGATCATTCAAGTTCATTATCGTTGCTTGTATATTGTAAAAATCATGATGAATGGAAACTTCTCTATGAACAACTCAGCTGTGATGGAAAGATTATTTCAACAACAATAGAAGACTCAGAGCGTTGTCAATATGTGATGATTCAAGACAAGTTTGGTGTATTTTGGCGCTTGCTTATTTCTAGAACCAAGCAGACACAAAAAGTTCAACCTTTCTTATTATTTTCTGAAGAAAGGTCAAATGGGATAGTTGAAGTATTTCGTCATTACACTCAGATATTTCATGCTTCTAATAGATTAACTAACAACATGATACCCTCTATTAAAGAAGAAATGAATTTCTCTCTAGAAAACCAATCAATTGTTTGTGGAGAGGTACAAGTAGCTCCGAACTTTTCAGAAGCACTATCTTTTATCATTATTTGCGATAGCCAAGCTGAGGTTGATTATTATTGGAATAAACTCAATGAAGGTGGAGACGGCTATTACAGGGGAGAAAGTGCTTGGTTAGTCGATAAATATGGGATATGGTGGCAGGTAATTACAAAAGAATTAACCGATATGATGAGAGAAACCGAACACTTGGAGCATTCTATTAAAGAATTGGAAGAAAATGATCTTATTAATGTTAAAGAGATCAAAGAAAGACGGCAATAGTATCTTAACCTCCTTAAAAGTAAGCTGTTTCTATATAGAAATTAATGAAACAATTTAGTAAATAATTGTAAAGTGTACAGTGTATTTTTTTGCACTGATATTAAGTTGATGAGGTCAGTCCTATTAAATCAGAGGGACTGACCTTTTTTGATTTTTTTATTAGGTCTTGAAACGATCTTCCAGAAAAGGGCACATTTTGGGTACAACAGGTAGTCGATTTTTTACTAAACCAATCAGAATAGTTATAAATGGTTGAATGAAATTAATTAGGAAATCCAGCTATCTTCAAAGTGAAAATAGCTGGGTTTTTATAGTTGAATGTGCAAAATAACACTTAAAGTAAGTGCAAATTATCTACGAAAGTGACAAGATGTGCACAGTCGAATCGATTCTAGGTTGTGAACTAGAATTGGAAGAAGGCAGTCATGGCTAAACGCTCGAACTATGACGGTAGGGGAGTATCATTATCCTAACTGATGAGTTATCACCAGCAATCCACCACGATTGCATTAGATTCATAGATTATCGTTCGTCCCTATTGGGAGTCATAGCGTATGAATCAAGTGGCTCCTCATCAGTAAAACGTATCTGATTTTTTGTTATATACTACACGGCGTTATCTTCCGTGCTTTCTTTGTCAAAGAACAAACATATGATTAATGAAAGGGATAACCTAACCATTATTTATTCAAATCTTGAAAGCTAATATAGATTGCATAAGCTTTGAACGTAAACGATCTCGTGTATCCTCGTCGATGCCCCAATAAGTGTTCCCTTGCTCATCACATAGCTTACGCATGGACAAACTTGTCATGTAGCTTCCATAATGTAGAACAACCACCTTCATTGCTTCAGCTTCACCCTTATTTACAGCTAAAATAATTGGGTGTGGCAATAAGCCACGTTCGTTGTTTTCAGTATTAGAATAATCATCCCATTCCTCTGCATGCTCCTCCAAAAAACGTTTTAACCGTTCAAAAGAGCTTGTCCGTCTATACTGTACGGTACTGCGTGGAATATCGAGTAATTGACCAATTTCCACATCAGATAGTTAAAATAAATAGTATAGTAGGACTGTCTTACGCTTTTCTATTGGCAAAGTACGCATCGCTTCAGCAAGTAATTTCGGAGTGATGTTCTTACCATCCACTTGAAAACTTTGACCTTCTTCTCCTTCATATTGCTGATCTAAGGTATAAAGTTGATTTTCTTCTTGTGGTGTGAGATCAGAAAATGTCATCTCCTTTGCTTGTTGTCGCCTTCTTTCGTTGTAACTATTGATTATCTCATTCTTTAATACACGTTTACAAAAGGCGTTCAATGCACAGCGAACTTGCCATTCGGTACGATCTGGTTCTATCATGCATTTCCTCTCCCTTCGCAACTGCAAAGGTGGGTGATGATTTCCTCTTTCATAACCTTCAACAAAGTTTTTTGGAAAATGTCAAAGATTCGAGGAGATATTTTTAGCAAAAAGAAACCCAACTGCAATTTGATAACCAGTTGGGTATAGGTGTTCTGTATTTGTTAGTTAATTAAATTCACGGTATCTTTCATACTTTTATTTACGTAGATAGAATACTTAATAAAAATTCGCCTAATAGTATGGAAAGTCTTTTATAGTTACTTAATCTCTATTCTCTTTTTAGCCCAACCGTAGTTTCCTTCAAAACAGTATACTTTTTTTGATTTAATCCAATAAATCTTTTCAAACAGCTTATTAAGAAAATAACGATCGTGGGAAACTGCTAGAATTGTACCGTTATAGTTTTCAAGTGCATCTTCCAATACTTCTAACGATTCAATATCAAGATGATTAGTAGGCTCATCTAAAATGAGTAAATTAGTATCTTGATGCATTAGTTGAGCAAGTCGAAGACGCATTTTTTCCCCACCACTTAGTTGAGACACCTTTTTAAAGACGGAGTGTCCATAAAATAAAAACCTCGCCAATATTTGTCTTGCCAGCCCCTCTACCACTATTACCTCATTTCGAAATGCATCAATAATAGTTTCATCCCCCATATTAGAAAAAACATGTTGAGATAAATAACCGATTTTGACACTGTTACCTATTTTAACTTCCCCCTCATCGGGGTTTAATTGCTGAAGAATTAATTTGATTAATGTTGATTTTCCAGTGCCATTTTCACCAACAATTGCTACCCTTTGTTGATAGGTAATATGCATATTCACTAGCTCGAAAAGCTGTTGGTCTCCTAAGCTTTTGGATACATCTTGTAAAACAATAACATCATTTCCACTTCGATTGGATGATTCCATTTCTAAATTCATTTTCTTTCTATGAAGAGTTGGCTGATTCAACTTTTCCATTCTTTCTAGCGCTCTTTCCATATTTCTTGCTCGTTTATGGAGACCTTCACTAGGTGGATTCGACCTGTTCGCCCAGTCACGCAATCGTTTAATGGCTTCTTTCATTTTCTTTATTTTCTTCTGCTGCTCTTTATAAGCATGAAATTCCCGCAGAAGTCGTTCTTCCTTTTTCTTTACATAATCTGAGTAATTTGTTTCAAAATACTGAATCTCCCCTTCATCTAAATCTAAGATTTTGTTCACCATTTCATCTAGAAAGTAACGATCATGAGATACCATAACGATTGTGCCATGATAATTTTGTAGAAAGTTCCCCAACCATTCCACTGACGCTAAGTCCAAATGATTTGTTGGTTCATCTAGCAATAAAAAATCTGGTTTTTTTAGGAGCATGAAAGCAAGCTCCACCTTTGTTTTTTCACCACCACTTAGAGTAAAAAACTGTTTATTTAACAATCCTGTCATGTTCAAACCGCTAACAACCGTCCTAATAGTTGCTTCTATTTCATAGCCACCTTCTGATAAATAAAGATCTTGTAAACGACCGTATTCATTCATAAGTCTTTGTAAGTTTTGGTCACTTATCGGCTCACTCATTTGCGTTTCCAGGCTCTTCATATTCTCTTCTATCCGTAGTAATTTTAAAAAAGCACTTTTTAATATTTCTTTGGTAGTTAACTGATTATTAAAGTCTGAAATCTGTTTCATGTATCCAATTTGAGACCCTTTTTTCCAATGAACTTGACCGGAATCGGGTGTTTCTTCCCCAGCTAATAATTTTAATAACGTAGTCTTCCCACTTCCATTTCGGCCAACTAAACCAACTCGATCTCCAACTTTAATTTCAAACGATATATTTTTAACAACGGAGTTACCTCCATACATTTTTGTAACTTTTTGTACACTACATGCAATCATATTCCAGCCTCCTTACAACAAAAAAAGCCATGGGAAATAACACACTTCCCCATGACTCAAAAAATTAATACACAAAAAAAGAAGGGCATGAAAAGCCCCTCTTAAACCAAGTTTATATAATTATGGGATAAGAGATGTTTTCACCGTTTTAGATCCGCTATTAAGTTGTTAAAAAAGGGCACACGTATCCCGTTAACAACTAAAGCGGCAAATTTTGCACGGTTAAGAAACAAGTATTCAGTCCAAAATCCGTGCACTAAAACAGCTAGATTTAACATCTCTTCCCACCTCCGATCCATAATAAGCTATCTTATATACTATAAGTTTTACAATGATTTTTCAAGTCATAAATATCATCATATTTTCTTATTTCTTTTGATTTATTGAACAATCATCCAGTTCATATCTTTCTCTAAAGTGAGTACATATTGTGAAATTTGCTCTCCCTTCGTCGTTTCATCCAGATACTTCACAGATACCCAGACTTGTATCTGGTGTCCTGATTTTTGAAATACTGGATTGATTAGCTCCGAAAATATATAATCCTTGCCAATTGGTGGTAGGGCATTGTTTTTCACATAATAAGCAAGTTCTTTATCAATGGCAGTAGGATAAAATGTAAAGAATGTCTCCAAAAACTCTGTCACTTCTTGCACAGTATCGAAATCGACTGTTCCGTTACTTTCAGGTTGTTGTTGTTCATAATCTGATTTACTCGGTATGCTCCATAAGGTAGGGTTTTGTGTAATGACTAAGTTTCCTGCATTGTCTTGATAAAGCACGATTCGATACGCGGAATGAATCCATTGGCTATTTTTATCTTCTGTAATCTTTTGATCTACTGAATAAACAACCGCATAGGTATTATCATTTTCTGGTGACACTAACCAGATATCAATATTACCCACACTGGAACTAGTAGGAATATCTGCTCTAACGGTATCGGAATTTAAGGCTTTTAAATCCTCTGTCAAGTAGTCATTGATCTTTTCCGCTCGTTGTTCAATAGAATCTTTTTCGTTTTGCCAAGTGTAATAGTCTTTGACAAATTTCTTCGTGAAACTTTCTATGGCATTCGTATCCATAATGTTAGTTTCAATGATTTCTCTTTCATGAACGGTATGCTGATCTATCGCTGTAAAGTTTTTATAAATTCCAAAGGCAAGGCTGCTAATCAATAGCATCCATAAAAATAGCATTATTTTTTTACGGGGGCCAACAGTCCGTACTTTCGTTTTTTTTGATTTCGTTTCTAGCGTTTGTTTTTCTTTTTTCTTAATAAAGCCTTTCATCTGTTCCAACCCTTTCTATTGTTTAATACGTCCAGCTCCAATTAGGTGCTTTTGCCAGTAGGCAGTAGTTAAATCTGCATAACCGATTGGATCGCCGGCATTATACATTCGGTGATTCCCAACATAGATGCCAACATGGGTAACATACGTCCCTGAGTTATATGTGGAGTAAAAAAACACCAAATCCCCAGGTTTTGCCTCAGATAAAGATATATGCTCCGTCACGTCATACTGTTGCTGCGCTGTTCGGGGCAGGTTAATACCTGCTTTTCGATAACTCCATTGTGTTAATCCACTGCAATCAAAAGAAGTGCTTGGATTATCCCCTCCAAAGACATAGGGAAATCCTTCATACTTCAAGGCTTCATCCATAACAATCTGAACCATTTCATCATCAAATTGGGGCGAAGAGAAATATTGACTCACTAAATCGAATAGCGATAGGTAACTCTTTGAAACTATCTCCAAGTTTTCCCTCGCTCCACACCGTGCATGCAACTTTCACCGCACACGGCGTTCCAT
>NZ_JAUSUB010000049.1 GCF_030813235.1 Cytobacillus purgationiresistens
CGTTCCCATACCGAACACGGAAGTTAAGCTTCTCAGCGCCGATGGTAGTTAGGGGCTGTCCCCTTGTGAGAGTAGGACGTTGCCGGGCGAAAGATATACATAACTTTATATATTATTCCGCAGTAGCTCAGTGGTAGAGCATTCGGCTGTTAACCGAACGGTCGTAGGTTCGAATCCTACCTGCGGAGCCATATGGAGAGCTGTCCGAGTGGCCGAAGGAGCACGATTGGAAATCGTGTAGGCGGTTTATAGCTGTCTCAAGGGTTCAAATCCCTTGCTCTCCGCCATTTAACCTTTCTAATAATTGAAATTAATAAAATGGCCCCTTGGTCAAGCGGTTAAGACACCGCCCTTTCACGGCGGTAACACGGGTTCGAATCCCGTAGGGGTCACCATTTTGGAGGATTAGCTCAGCTGGGAGAGCATCTGCCTTACAAGCAGAGGGTCGGCGGTTCGATCCCGTCATCCTCCACCATTTATCGTTTGCATGGAGTATAGAAAAAACTCCATAAATAACATTGTCGCGGGGTGGAGCAGTCCGGTAGCTCGTCGGGCTCATAACCCGAAGGTCGCAGGTTCAAATCCTGCCCCCGCAATCTGGGTCCGGTAGTTCAGTTGGTTAGAATGCCTGCCTGTCACGCAGGAGGTCGCGGGTTCGAGTCCCGTCCGGACCGCCATTTTACATAATTATAGAACAAGTTAGAAACAATAATTGTTTAAGAATTGGCTCAGTAGCTCAGTCGGTAGAGGATTTTAAAAATCACAGCTTCGAAGTGATACTTCTAAGAATAGTGAATTTTGAAATCTGCAACAAAGGCCAAAGGGCTTTGCCGCACAGTTTTAAGCAGCAACTAGATTTAGGAACGTAAATATTATTTGGCTCAGTAGCTCAGTCGGTAGAGCAAAGGACTGAAAATCCTTGTGTCGGCGGTTCGATTCCGTCCTGAGCCACCATTTATGCCGGGGTAGCTCAATTGGTAGAGCAACTGACTTGTAATCAGTAGGTTGGGGGTTCAAGTCCTCTCGCCGGCATTTATTTTTGGAGGGGTAGCGAAGTGGCTAAACGCGGCGGACTGTAAATCCGCTCCTTCGGGTTCGGCAGTTCGAATCTGCCCCCCTCCACCATGCATAGGGGTATAGTTTAATGGTAAAACGAAGGTCTCCAAAACCTTTGATGTGGGTTCAATTCCTACTACCCCTGTCAGTTCATGGCGATTGTGGCGAAGTGGTTAACGCACCTGATTGTGGTTCAGGCATTCGTGGGTTCGATTCCCATCAGTCGCCCCATTTTTATTAATTTTTTATGAACATTTTATAAGAGGTTTTCATAAAGTATATAAATGGGCTATAGCCAAGTGGTAAGGCAACGGATTTTGATTCCGTCATTCGCAGGTTCGAACCCTGCTAGCCCAGCCATATGCGGAAGTAGTTCAGTGGTAGAACATCACCTTGCCAAGGTGGGGGTCGCGGGTTCGAATCCCGTCTTCCGCTCCATTTATATTATCGGCGGCATAGCCAAGTGGTAAGGCAGAGGTCTGCAAAACCTTCACCACCGGTTCAAATCCGGTTGCCGCCTCCATAATATTTTTAACAATCCCTTAGCCGGGGTGGCGGAACTGGCAGACGCACAGGACTTAAAATCCTGCGGTAGGTGACTACCGTACCGGTTCGATTCCGGTCCTCGGCACCATAATTTAATAATTGAATATGCCGGTGTGGCGGAATTGGCAGACGCGCACGACTCAAAATCGTGTTCCTCTGGAGTGCCGGTTCGACCCCGGCCACCGGTATCATTATTAAATAAGCACTCAGATGAGTGTGGGTGTAGTTTAGTGGTAAAACCTCAGCCACGAGCGAAACATCCATGAGATAACATCGAGTTGCCTCGACACATTAGCTTCCTTGAATAAGCTAGAAGAGGAAGAGGCATGTTTTGCAGGCGGTAACAAAATGAAAGATTTCTTTAATAAATAGTTGCGGGTGTAGTTTAGTGGTAAAACCTCAGCCTTCCAAGCTGATGATGAGGGTTCGATTCCCTTCACCCGCTCTAACATACATTACGTTAACACCAATTTGTTTAAAACAAATTGGTGTTTTTTGGACGATTTGACATTCATCATAGTTCTATAATAAATAGCTGTTGACAGATCCTCTTTTTTTGTTTAAAATCCATATGAGGTTGATAATCATTATCAATTAATATTTTTCAACTAGTAACAACTTCTGAAAATGCTATAGAGAAGGAGGGGCATCATGTCGAGATTATTTACAGAAAATTTAAGAATTGCTTATGGTGATCATGAAATTGTAAAAGATCTGAATATGTTTATTCCAGACGGGAAAATCACTGCAATTATAGGACCGAATGGATGCGGCAAGTCAACTGTTCTTAAAACTGTAGCACGAATTATTCAAGCAAAGTCTGGGTCGGTTTATCTTGACGGGAAACAAATCAGTAAAGAATCAACTAAAGGCATAGCTCAAAAAATGGCTATCCTGCCTCAATCTCCAGACGCACCAGAAGGCCTTACCGTAGCAGAACTTGTTTCGTATGGAAGGTTTCCATATCAAAAAGGGATGGGAAGGTTAAGCGAGAAGGATCGCAAGGTGATAGATTGGGCACTAAATGTAACAGGAACCTCTGCTTTTAAAGATCGGGAAGTCGATGCACTTTCAGGTGGACAAAGGCAAAGGGTATGGATAGCAATGGCATTAGCACAGGAGACTGAGATTATTCTTTTAGATGAGCCAACTACATATCTCGATTTATGTCATCAGCTTGAAGTTCTTGAACTTTTAAAAGAGTTAAATCAATTAGAAAATAGAACCATTGTTATGGTTATCCATGACTTGAATCATGCTGCACGATTTGCAGATCACCTGATTGCTATGAGAGAGGGAACCATCAAGAAAAACGGCAGTGCAAAAGAAGTAATGACAAGAAAAGTATTGCGGGAAGTATTTAATATTGATGCAGAAGTTGGACTGGACCCAAGAACGAAAAAGCCTATATGTTTGACTTATGATTTAATCGAAACAAACGCTTTGGCTCAAGAACAAATTAGTTGAGCCTAAGCTTTATTTTTTACATATTACTGAGAATGATTATTAATATCGATAGATATTTGGAGATGAAAAAATGAAAAAGCCATTATTTTTTATATTGATTATATTAGTAGGGTTATTAGCTGCCTGTGGAAATAATGAATCAAACACCTCTGAACAGAAAGATGCGGAGTCTGATACAAGAATGTATGAATCTGAAGAAGGTGAAATTGAATTGCCTGCTGAACCAAAAAAGGTTGCAGTGATTGCTTCATCCTATGCCGGGAACGTATTATCTCTTGGCATTACGCCAATTGCAGTTGATGAGTGGGCACTTGGAAACAAATTCTTTGAAGGCAAGCTGGATGATGCAGAAGTTGTAACACAAGATTCCTATGAAAAATTACTAGAATTAGAACCGGATTTAATTATTACCTTTTCGACGGATAAAAATCTGGAAAAATATAAAGAAATTGCACCGACTGTAGCATTAACTTATGAGAAATACAGCTATCTAGACGCGCATATTGAAATCGGGAAGATATTAAATAAGGAAGATGAAGCAAAAGCTTGGGTAGATGAATGGAATAAAAAGACTGAAGCTGAAAGTAAAAAAGTGAAGGACGCTATTGGTGAAGAGGCAACAATTATGGTCTTTGAAACATTCGGTAAAGACATGTATGTTTACGGCGATAATTGGGGTAGAGGAACGGAAGTCATTTATCAAGCACTTGGATTAAAAGCCCCAGAAAGCGTTGAGAATGAAGTATTTGGCCCTGGATATTTAGCAATTTCCTCTGAAGTAATTCCTAAATACGCCGGAGATTATATTTTCCTAGGTGATGGTAAGGGTGGAGATAATTCATTTACAGAAACTGATGTATGGAAAGGTATTCCAGCTGTTAAAGAAGGTCGTGTGATTAATTTTGATTCTGCTTCATTTTATTTTAACGATCCGATTTCTTTAGCGAAAGAATTGGAATTTATCGTTGATAATTTAACGAAAGCAAAATAATTATTTAAGGAAGTAGTCAATGAAACCTATAAACCCAGGACAGAAAAAGGAAACAGACGTTTACTCCAGACCAGTAATAGGCACGACTATATTAACAATCAGCATTTTGCTTCTCGCACTAAGCTTAGTGCTTGCTATATCAGTAGGCGCTGCAAATATTGCTTTTTTCGATGTATGGAAAGCCGTATTTTCCTACGATGGTTCAAGAGAAACGGACCAAATTATCATGAGTCTTAGGTTGCCTAGAGAGCTTGGAGCGGCTATTGTAGGTGCGGCATTTGCAGTGAGCGGCGCCATCATGCAGGGCATGACCAGGAACCCGCTGGCAGATCCAGGTCTATTGGGGTTAAATGCTGGTGCCAGCTTAGGGTTGGCGATTGCGTTCTCTTATTTTTCAAACTCGAGTTATTTTACTTTAATGCTATTCTCTTTCCTTGGGGCAGGAATTGGTGCAGCACTTGTTTTTGGAATGAGTGCAATGAAGAGAGGTGGTATGACTCCTCTGCGCATTACACTTGCGGGAGCAGCCGTATCTGCACTTCTCTCTTCTCTAGGGGAAGGATTGGCGCTTATCAATAAACTATCTCAAAGTATTGCCTTCTGGACAGCTGGTGGTGTCTCAGGCACAACTTGGGGGCAGCTGAAATTAGTAGCCCCAACAGTCTTTATCGGTATTCTAATCGCAATTATTCTATCGAGAGGATTAACGATTTTAAGTTTTGGTGAAGAAGTTGCGAAAGGATTGGGACAGAAAACATTTATAACAAAAGCAGTATTAATGTTTATCGTTTTAGTGTTAGCTGGTGCAGCTGTTTCCATTGCAGGAGCCATTGCGTTTGTCGGTTTATTCATACCTCATATTGTAAGATTTCTTGTAGGGACTGATTATCGCTGGGTGATTCCTTGCTCAGCTGTTATTGGTAGTGTGTTTTTGGTTTTAGCGGATACAGCAGCGAGAATGATTAATCCTCCTTTTGAAACACCGGTTGGCGCAATTGTTGCCATTTTAGGAGTCCCTTTCTTCCTTTATCTTGCAAGGAAAGGAAGGGCGATACAATGATTAATTCCAAAAAGTTAAGAAAAGCACAAATGACGATTGTTATTGCAGCGATTGCTCTTATTTTAGTATTTGTAATTAGCGTTTCTACAGGATTCGCTTCATTATCTCCAATGCGCTTATGGTACACGCTATTTGGTCAAGGGACGCCTAGAGAAGAACTAATCCTTTTCACTTTCAGACTGCCAAGAATATTAGTAACCATTTTAGCAGGTATGGGTCTGGCTATTTCTGGTGCTATTTTGCAAAGTATTACTAGAAACCCGCTTGCTGACCCTGGTATTCTCGGGATTAATGCGGGAGCAGGGTTGGCCGTTGTCTTTTTTGTGATGATATTTGGCGGAGGTTCAGGTAGTTCTATTTACTTTCTCCCGATCTTTGCTCTTGGTGGAGGTATGCTCACAGCTATTATTATATATGTCCTTTCCTATAAAAAGGGAGAAGGAATTGATCCAGGGAAGATGCTCTTAGTCGGTGTTGGTTTATCAGCAGCTATCTCCGGAGCTATCTTAACACTGGCATCAAAGATTGCTCGTGAAGACTATGACTTTTTTGCTAACTGGATGGCAGGAAGAATATGGGGAGATGATTGGGTTTTTGTTATGGCGCTTCTCCCTTGGCTAATCATTCTACTTCCAACTATTATTCGAAAGTCAAATATTTTAAATACAATGAGCTTGAATGAAAATCTATCTATTGGACTTGGCGTGAAAGTGGAGAAAGAACGGTATATATTGTTGATGATTGCGGTTGCGCTCGCTGCAGCGTCTGTATCCGTAAGCGGAGGAATAGCTTTTGTCGGCCTGATGGCACCTCATATTGCAAGGAGTCTGGTCGGGCCAAGACATCAGCTCTTCCTTCCAGTGGCTGCCATGACGGGCGCTATATTATTATTAACTGCAGATACCATTGGTAGAGTAATTCTCGACCCAAGTGGTATACCGGCAGGAATTATCGTTTCTATTATTGGTGCTCCTTATTTCATGTATCTAATGTCAAAGAATAAATAGAAATAAGAGGGTGCCAATCAGCACCCTCTTATTTCTATTTCAGCTGTTCCACCATGGACCTGCAGAAACATAGTTTTTAAGGACTCAATCATTTCCTGTGCCTCGCTAGGTGCAATTGAATGTCTTAGGAAAACAACTTGTACAGCATTAGAGGTATCTTCACTGACTGAAGATCTTGCCGAATCAACAAAGGGGCTGCCAAAAGGACCTTGTTCATCGGATAGAAGAATCAAGTTATGTAATGAGTTACTTCTTCCATTTATTCCGTAGTATTCTTCGTTTTCTTCCCCAAGCCGTAATACAATATCGCCAACAATCTTATTAGAGTCATAAATACCGAGCGGGATTTGGTATTTTAAAGAAAAAAAGTTGTTTATATCAGTTGAGCTGTTTACACTCTGGAGAAAGTTTTGTTTTTTAACTCTTCTGTATAACGCTTCAGCAGAATGGCGGTAGCGATTTGGATCTTTTCCTGCCTTTTTAAAAATTTGTCTCCACTCTTTAATTCCGTCTAAATCAGTTACGTTTTTTTCTTCTAAATCAAAAAAAAGAGATTCCTGAAAAAGCTGAAGCCTGCCTTTTATCATTTGTGGTGAGCTTTCTACTACTATATCCCGATAACGAATGATTCCAACTTTCATTTGAGGGAATAATGCACATAGCTTCGGTGAAATACTTATTTCCAACCTTTCCACCTCCCAATTATATATAAAATAGTTTATCATAAAATGAGTGTTTCACTAAATGAAATGGAAATACCTATAATAAAATCTGAAAGTGCTTAAGCTCAGCGCTCCTCATATATTGAGGGCCATAGCCGCCTCTGCAATGAATAAGGAGGTCAAATCATGAATATAGCAGAGCTAAAAGAGGATTTAATCTCTTATAGTAAAACAATCGGCATTGATAAGATAGGATTTACAACAGCATCCACTTTCGATGGTTTAAGGAATCGATTAGTCAAACAGCAAGAACTGAACTATCAATCGGGTTTCGAAGAGCCGGACATTGAGAAAAGGGTAAACCCCTCCTTGCTGTTGGATCGTCCTCAATCAATTATCTCTATTGCTCTCGCATATCCTACGAAAATGAGTAAAAGAGTGACAAGTAAAAAAGGAGAACGGAGGGGAATCTTTTGCCGCGCTTCTTGGGGGGAAGATTATCACTACGTATTAAAGGATAGATTAAATAAGCTTGAAGCATATTTACAAGAAAAGGTACCGGACGTTCAGCTTAAATCAATGGTTGATACTGGAGAACTATCAGATCGGGCTGTTGCGGAACGTGCAGGTATTGGATGGAGCGGGAAAAATTGTTCGATAATCACTCCGGAATTTGGTTCATATGTCTATTTGGGTGAAACCATTACAAATATTCCTTTTGAGACTGATGAGCCTATGGAAGATCGATGTGGTTCATGTAATAAATGCATTGATGCATGTCCAACAGGTGCATTGGTTCAAGGCGGACAACTTGATGCGAAGCGCTGCATTGCTTTTTTAACCCAAACAAAAGGGTTTTTAGCAGAAGAATTCCGCGTTGAACTCGGCAACCGGATTTATGGCTGTGATACTTGCCAAACCGTCTGTCCTGAAAATAAAGGCAAAGATTTTCATTTTCATAAGGAAATGGAGCCTGAGCCTGAAGTGGTAAAACCGCTCTTAAAACCGATTCTTCACTTAAGCAATCGCGAATTCAAGGATAAGTTTGGTTCACTGTCAGGCTCATGGAGGGGAAAAAAGCCGATTCAACGTAATGCAATTATTGCTCTGGCCCATTTTAAAGATGAAACGGCTATAGAGGATTTAACGATTTTGTTAACATCTGATCCTAGACCTGTCATTCGCGGAACTGCCGCATGGTCTCTTGGTAAAATTGGTGGCGACGGTGCAAAGACAGCACTTCAGCATGCAATAGATATGGAGCAAGACGAAGAAGTGAGGGTCGAAATAACCAAAGGGTTACAATTGATTGAAGAATGAGGGGGAATTCCCCTCATTTTTTTATATTGAAAACACACTGCTTCTCATATGAATGAATATGGAAGGAGTGACGAAAATGAGAGCTCAGCTTCAAGAACAGTTGGAAAAGAGAGTGAAACAATGTGTTCAAGAATCACTGGAATTGGGTCAGACCTGTCCAAAAATTGAAAGAAAAAAAGAGAGTATGATGAAAAGAAAGGCAGAGATTGTAAAAGCCAAGGCAACAGGAAGGCTGAAGGAATTTGGTGGGAAAGTAAACGAAATTACTACTGTTAATTATGAAGCCCATTTTCAATATCTCGTTAAGCATAAAGGTGCGTTCTTTATAGAGGAAGAAGTGGAGGAGAGGGTGGCGGAGTTTTATAAAGATGTGCTTGTAGAGGATACTGAAAAAAATCCATATGTATCAGTGGACGAATCAAATTTCATTCTGCTGGAGGATGAAGTAGATGAAAGGGATTATAAACATTTTAAGTACGACAGGCTGAAGGCTGTTCAGTATGCAGAGAATTGGTGGAATAGCCACAATCCTGCATTTAAATCCTTTGAGGTAAACTGTACAAATTATATTTCACAATGCTTGCATGCCGGCGGAGGCCAGATGAGAGGGTATCCTAATCGAGGAAAGGGTTGGTGGATGAGAGACAATAATTGGAGTTATAGCTGGTCAGTTGCCCATTCAATGCGCATGTATTTATCTGGATCTACAATAGGTATTAGGGCAAAAGAGGTCTCTAGTCCTGATGATCTTTTACATGGAGATGTAATTTGCTATGATTTTCAAGGGGATGGCAGGTATGATCATACAACGATTGTCACAGGTCATGACGCGGATGGAATGCCACTGGTAAATGCCAATACATCGAACAGCAGAAAAAGGTATTGGGCTTATGAAGATTCCACTGCTTACACACCTAACATAAAGTACAAGTTTTTCACAATATTTGACGAGGCTAAAGTAAAGTAAGCTTCTCTTTATATGAGAAAGTCCGAGTGATATAATATGCTTTAGAGTATAAAATAGAGGTGAAACAAGTGTCAGTGCATGTAGTTCTTTATCAGCCAGAGATTCCAAGTAATACAGGAAATATCGCACGTTCCTGTGCAGCAACAGATACCACTTTACATTTAATTCGACCACTCGGATTTTCAACCGACGATAAAATGTTGAAAAGAGCAGGTTTAGATTATTGGCAATATGTAAATATCACTTATTATGATTCCATTGAAGAATTTTTCGAGAAAAACGCTGGTGGAGAATTTTTCTTTTTAACGAAATTCGGTACGAAACCACATTCTGATTTTAATTATAGTGATAAAGAAAAAGACTATTATTTTATTTTTGGTAAAGAAACAACAGGATTGCCAAAAGATATTATTGAAAGCAACAAGGATCGGGCGCTGCGAATTCCAATGAATGATAATGTCCGTTCATTAAACCTATCTAATACAGCTGCCATCTTGATATATGAAGCCCTTAGGCAGCAGGATTATCGCAATTTAAAATAAATGGGTCGAGCTTTTTTGTCCTTGTGTTAGTGAGGGAATCACACTAGTAAAACTTGGCGTTCGCCAAGTCCTATTGCGAATGCTATAGTTTTACTTATGCGATAGTTTAACTTGAATCCACAATTTTTAAGGGATATTCACATGAGTACTTTAACTAAGTTAAACTTTCTTATCAGCTAAGAAAGGTCTGAATGATTTCAGACCTTTTCTCAATCGAATTTTCTATAAGAAGATAATCGATATCCATAGCTTATACAAGTATCGATACGTTTTCTAACTACATATATAAAGGGGAGTTTCTCATGAATGAAACGATACAATTAATAAAGAATCATCGCTCTGTTCGTCAATTTGAGGACAAGCCGTTAACGAAGGAACAAATTGAGGCGATTGTGACTTCTGGTCAAGCTGCATCGACATCCAGCTTTATCCAAGCCTATTCTATTATCGGAGTAACCGATCAGGACAAAAAGAAGAAGCTTGCTAAGCTAGCTGGCGATCAATCATTCGTTGAGAATAATGGTCATTTCTTGGTTTTCTGTGCAGATTTGCATCGTCATCAGGTGATTGGCAAGATGGAGAAGCAAGAGAAAGAACTGAATGAATCCATTGAGAGTACCGAGAAATTCATGGTGGGCTTAATAGATGCTGCACTTGCAGCTCAAAATGCAGTTATTGCTGCAGAATCAATGGGTCTCGGCATATGCTATGTAGGAGGGATTAGAAATAATCTCGAAGGCGTGAGTAAGGTGCTTAATACTCCTTCTCATGTCATCCCTTTATTTGGCCTTGCGGTTGGGTATCCAGCCAAGCAAAATTCACAAAAGCCGCGTTTGCCATTTCAACATATTTATCATGAAAATGAATATGAGCAGAATGGCGACCAATATTTATCGGAGCTTGAAGAGTATAATGACACCATTTCAAAGTACTATGAAGAACGTACTGCTGGAAGAAGAAAAGATACTTGGACAGAGCAAATGGGAAATATGTTGAATAAGAAAAAGAGAATGTATATGAAAGATTTTGTTCAGAGCAAAGGATTAAATAAGTCATAAGAAAAAACTGCTGATCTATTCAGCAGTTTTTTCTTTTTCGTCCTATGATCAAATTATTTTATATTTTTGCCCGGCTTGTCATCATAGCCTGCTGTGAAGATGGCAGCTAAAAATGCAACCATAACACCTAAAATAAGAATTGTACCCATTATGTATGGCCTCCTTCTTCCTATTAATTACAAAAAACAAAACATATATATTTATTATATCCCAATAAATCTAAATAGTGAATGCAAATGATGGATATTCTTTCAAACATAAGCATACGATTCTTTATGGGAGCGAACCTTTTCATTCAGGAAAAAAGAGTTTGTTCGCATGAAACTATTTTAAGATGACGAATGTTTGCTTGTCCGCTGGCATAGATTAAATTAATCGTCTCTGATAATGTGACAGGGGGAGGTCCATATGGATATTCTGAAAAAAATTGAGATGTATAGACA
The DNA here is from genome assembly GCF_030813235.1 of Cytobacillus purgationiresistens. Lineage (GTDB taxonomy): Bacteria > Bacillota > Bacilli > Bacillales > Cytobacillaceae > Cytobacillus > Cytobacillus purgationiresistens. The sequence continues at coordinate 11,120 of NZ_JAUSUB010000049.1, forward strand.
TGAAGAGGAAAAGCTGAAATGGGAAGGGACTTTTAGAGAGTACTTAGAAATTATTAAAGAAAAGCCATGGGTTGCCCAGTCCGCACATTCCAGAGTGTATAACATGCTTAAGGACTCTGGAATTGAAGATGTGAAGGGGCAAAAAAGATACAAGTTTTTCAGCAATCAGTTATTTGGACTGGAAGAATCGTTGGAAAGACTAGTCGAGGAATATTTTCACCCAGCAGCTAAAAGGCTTGATGTCAGGAAAAGAATTTTGTTATTAATGGGCCCTGTTAGCGGTGGTAAATCAACACTCGTTACCATGTTGAAGCGAGGATTAGAAGCCTATTCGCTTTCTGATAAAGGAGCGGTTTTTGCAATAAAAGGCTGCCCTATGCACGAAGATCCTTTACACTTAATACCGCACAATTTGCGAAAAGACTTCCTTGATGAGTATGGAATAAGAATTGAAGGAAACCTATCTCCTTTAAATATGATGAGATTAGAAGAAGAGTATGGCGGGAAAATTGAAGATGTCATTATCGAAAGAGTCATGTTTTCTGAAGACCGCAGGGTAGGTATTGGAACATTCAGTCCGTCTGATCCGAAATCCCAGGATATCGCAGACTTAACAGGAAGCATCGACTTTTCAACAATAGCAGAATACGGGTCGGAATCTGATCCTAGAGCTTATCGATTTGATGGTGAATTAAACAAAGCGAATAGAGGCATGATGGAGTTTCAAGAAATGCTCAAATGTGATGAAAAGTTCCTTTGGCATCTGCTCTCTCTAACACAAGAGGGCAATTTTAAAGCAGGGCGATTTGCGTTAATATCAGCGGACGAATTGATTGTTGCCCACACCAATGAAACGGAGTACCGCTCGTTTATTTCCAATAAGAAAAACGAAGCACTTCATTCAAGGATTATCGTGATGCCTATTCCGTATAATTTAAAAGTAACGGATGAAGAAAAAATATATGAGAAAATGATACAGGAAAGTGATGTCTCAAATGTTCATATCGCGCCGCATACATTGAAGGTAGCTGCGATGTTCACGATTTTAACTAGGATGAAAGATCCGAAAAAGGGCGACATTGATCTAGTGAAGAAAATGCGTCTTTATGATGGAAAAACCGTTGAAGGATTCAATCAGGCAGATGTTGAAGAAATGAAAAAGGAACATGCGGATGAAGGGATGAGCGGGATTGATCCGCGTTACGTAATTAATCGGATATCATCCACCATTATTAGAAAAGAAATATATTCTATTAATGCCCTTGATGTTCTTCGGTCATTAAAGGAAGGCTTGGATCAGCATCCATCCATTACTCCGGAATTGAAAGAAAGATATTTGAACTTCATTTCACTTGCACGCAAAGAATATGATGAAATTGCCAAGAAAGAGGTACAAAAGGCATTTGTTTATTCATATGAGGAATCTGCGAAGACATTGATGGAAAATTATCTAGATAATGTGGAGGCTTATTGTAATAAAGCCAAGCTCCGGGACCCTTTAACAGGAGAAGAAATTAATCCTGATGAAAAATTAATGCGTTCAATCGAAGAACAAATTGGCATCTCGGAAAATGCGAAAAAGGCTTTCAGAGAAGAAATATTAATTCGGATTTCTGCTTATGCTAGAAAAGGAAAACGATTTGATTACAACTCACATGATCGTCTGCGTGAGGCGATTCAGAAAAAACTATTTGCCGATTTAAAAGATGTAGTGAAAATCACAACATCCTCAAAAACTCCGGATGAACAGCAGCTGAAGAAAGTCAATGAGGTAGTCGCACGCTTAATTGATGAGCATGGCTATAATTCTACATCAGCTAATGATCTGCTGCGCTATGTGGGCAGCTTGCTGAATAGGTAAAATAGGCAACAGACTGATGTGATTTAAGTCAGTCTGTTTTGCTTCCATCAAGCTGAATTCACTTCCATTTTTATAAACCGACAAGTTTTAAATGAAAGGGATGTGGGTAAGTAAATAGTAGAGGTGAACCATTTATGAAAAACACTGATATGAATGAGAAGCCAAAGAATAGTTCAATGGCAAGCACTGAAGAAGAAATGAAGAATCTAGGAAGAGAAATGGAACAAATGAAAACAAAAGAAGAATTAGCTGAAAAAAGTAAAACATCTGATCCAAAGCAGGAAGAGAACCCGAGTTAGCTTATTTTCGGGTTCTTTTCTTATTTTAAATCAGAGACATAAAAAAGGGCTTGTCCTTTCCTATAATCACCTATTTAATTGTCTAAATAATTTGTAAATTATTCTGAGTTGGCGCATAGGATAGAGTAATCAACTCTTTTTACTCTTTAAGAAGTATAAATTGGCATCGAGGAAGGGTATTGAAGGGGGAGCTTTAGTATAAGTGAAACTGCACCTCTCTTCCTCGCCTTTTAAGGGCTTGTTAATCGGAGAGTTTTGTTAATTTAATTTAAAATTCACATTTGACGGTATATTGTATGTTTGCCCATGATAATAGGTGCATGAATGATGAAAAAAGGAGGGCTTTGTAAATGACCGAGGATAATAACAACCATCAGTTTGTCGTTTCTCAAGAAGATTGGTCCCTCCATCGCAAAGGCCATGATGACCAGCAACGGCATCAGGACAAAGTACAGGATGCCATTCGTAATAATTTGCCTGATTTAATAACGGAAGAGAGTATTATCATGTCCAAAGGCCGCGATGTTGTCAAAATTCCAATTCGCTCATTGGATGAGTACAAAATACGCTATAACTATGATAAGAATAAACACGTGGGCCAAGGTGATGGAGAAAGCAAATTAGGTGATGTTGTTGCTAGAGATGGCTCAGGAGAAAAAGGACCTGGAAAAGGCCAAGGCGCAGGTGATCAAGCTGGTGAGGATTACTTTGAAGCTGAGGTTTCATTAATGGAACTCGAAGAAGCATTATTTAAACAGTTAGAACTTCCAAATTTAAAAAAGAAAGAACAGGAAGAAATTCTTGTCGAGAATATTGAATTTAATGATATTCGTAAAACAGGGTTAATGGGCAACATAGATAAGAAGAGAACAATGATATCTGCATATAAAAGGAATGCCATGAGTGGAAAGGCATCGTTCCATCCAATCTATCAAGAGGATTTGAAATTTAAAACATGGAATGAAATTGTGAAGCCTGAATCAAAAGCCGTCGTGTTAGCGATGATGGATACGAGTGGTTCAATGGGTATATGGGAAAAATATATGGCCAGGAGCTTTTTCTTCTGGATGACGCGCTTTTTAAGAACAAAATATGAAACAGTTGAAATAGAGTTTATTGCCCACCATACAGAAGCAAAGGTAGTAACTGAAGAGGACTTCTTCTCCAAAGGGGAAAGCGGAGGAACAATATGTTCTTCAGCTTACCGAAAAGCGCTTGAACTAGTGGATACAAAGTATAATCCAACAAGATACAATATTTATCCATTTCATTTCTCTGACGGCGATAACTTAACTTCCGATAATGCACGCTGTGTTAAGCTTGTTGAGGAGTTAATGAAGGTTTCAAGTATGTTTGGCTATGGGGAAGTGAATCAGTATAATCGCCACTCTACCCTCATGTCTGCTTATAAAAATATTAAAAATGACTTATTCCGATATTATATTTTAAAACAAAAGGCGGATGTTTTTAATGCTATGAAAAGCTTTTTTAAAGAAGAAGAACAAAAGCAAATGTATGCATAAAAAGAGGTTCCGAACGGGTCGGAACGAGGCTGAGAATCGAACAGGTCACAAAGAGACTAAGCATGGATGCTTAGTCTCTTTCGATGTGGATTCACAATTTCCTGCTTTTTATGATAAGTGTCGTTGGTAAGAATTGTGCTTTTTCGTAAGAATACCACCGATTGGAATGCCTTTCTATATCCAATTCTGATAAGCTGATATCTTCGACTATTTGATCAATAGCAAACCCATTTCTAATAAGCGCGTTTATGTAAGTACTTATTTTGTATTGCTGCATAAAGACTGGCTGGCTCCATGCTTCATGCTCATAGGATCCTTCATCATGGTAAGATTGATTAAAGATTAGTTCAGAATTCGTATGTTTTACACGATTATACAATGGGTGCTCCCAGCTGAAGATAAATGTCCCGCCTGGTTTAAGATAGGAATGAATATGACCAAGCGTTTGTTCGAGATTCGTCGTCCAGCCTAATGCATAGATGGAATAAACGATATCAAAGTAATTAATCGGCAGTCCTGGATTAATCTCCATTGGAGATTCGAATAACTGAACGGGTGGTGTGCAATTTTTTAGCAGCAATTTCGCTGCTTTCACCTGTGATTTTGATAGGTCTATCCCCCATAGCTCTGATGCATGATGTTGCTTCATATAAAAAAGGGAATGTCCACTTCCACAACCAATGTCTAAAACCTTTTTGTTCGAAACATCCCCGAATAACTGAAGCTCCTCCTCTGTAGGAGCAAGCGGTCCATACTCAGGAAGCGGATTTCTGCCGTAAAAACGTTCAGCTGCTTTATCCCATGCTTCTTTATTTATACTAAGTAATTTTGTATTCATTTTATCAATCCCCCTCATCTATTATTAATATTCTGCTAGTCTGAAATGAATCCTGCTTAATGAAGTGCGGTATTTAAATTGTCTCAACTAGCTACTTTCTTTTGGATATGTAAAAATTTTTGAAGGAGATTCTATATGAAAATAGAAGAAAACGTAGAGAGAGTTTTTGACTGAAGGGAGCTTTTTAAATGCAAGGAGTTACAGAATTAGGAAATGATATATATTTGATAGATTTAATGGATATGGGTATACAGGAACGAACAGGTGCTTATGTGATTAAAGCGGATGAGCTTACGATCGTAGAAACGAGCGCGAGTCCATCCATTCCTCATTTACTTGCTGGATTGAAGGAGCTAGGTCTTGATCCAGCTGATGTGAAGCATCTCATTGTTACCCATGTTCACTTAGATCATGCAGGCGGGGCTGGTTTGTTTCTTGAGCATTGTCCAGAAGCAACCGTTTATGTTCATCCGAGAGGCAAGCGTCATCTGGCAGATCCGTCCAAATTGATAATGGGTGCGAGGGCTGTGTATGGAGAAAAATTCGATCAGCTATTTGATCCTATCTTGCCCATTCCGGATGTGCGATTAGTTGAAATGGAGGAAGACCGCACATTAAAGATTGGTGACCGCATTCTAACCTTTATGGATACGCCAGGTCATGCGAAGCATCATTTTTCAATCCATGACTCCGGCAGCAATGGTGTTTTCACTGGTGATACCATTGGGGTATTATACCCGCAGCTGGCAAGAGAAGGGGTTGAATTATCTCTTCCGTCCACATCGCCAAATCAATTCAGTCCTGAAGATATGCTGGCATCTGCAACAAAGATTGAAAGCTTAAATCCGGAAAGAATATATTTTGGCCATTACGGTATGAGTGCCAGTCCTGTCCAAGTCTTTGCTCAGCTGAGATATTGGCTGCCGATTTTTATAGAGGAATCTGAGAGAGTTTGGAAGGCAAATCATGGTGTTGAAAGTGCGGAGATTGCCGAACAGATTAAATCTGCATTATTTGCAAAGGTACAGGCCTATTTGGAAACAAGAGGTGTAAAGCTGGATAATGAAGTCTATGAGATCATCCAATTAGATTTAAATGTCGGCTCAATGGGAATGATCGACAGGATGGAAAAACTAGCGAAACAATAAGGTGAAAAAAGAGTACTTCTTGCGGAAGCTAGAAGTACTTTTTTTGTCCAAATAAAGAGCATTTTGCTGTAGCTCCTTAGAATTGTATATGCAGGATTTCGTGAACAGCCTTCTTGAGCCGATCCATTTATTGTAAATCTATTTACTTAATACTATTTAGATTGTAATAATTCGATAAATTCTTATTTAATTAATGAACCAAATATCCTGTGATGAAAGACTTGGTTATTGGTGGATATATTACATTTTTTTAGATTAATAGACATTTAATAAGTCAAAAGACCCTATTTCAATATATTTGTAAAATTAAGAAAAAAATGAATATATGACATTTGCTTCATGTGTTTTAATAGTTTTCTTCTTATACTTAAACAAAAGTTCTTATAAGAGAATTTATTGATTCTTATTAAGAAAAATCCGGTTGAAAGTAAAAGTCCTCCTCAGTAATCTCTTCTATGTTTTATATGACCTTTTCCATTCAATCAATGAAAACGTTATCGCAAGTAATCCCATTCGTTTATTTCTTTTTTTCTTATCGAAGATAGAGGGCTAACCCTTTTATCCTATAAAACAAATCACTAGGGGGGCAATGGATTGAAAAAAAGCAATTTGAGTAAAAGGTTAATCGTTTTAATAACCAGTTTGATTTTGGTTGCATCCATGTTATTCTCCGGTTTCGGCACATTTACGTATGCTGATACCGAGAAAGGCGAATTAATCCCGCAAGAGGAGTCTGTAGAAATCGTTACGATTGAGATTCCGAATGCTGAAGCCGCCGAGCTTTTATCAGAGCTTGAAATTGATTTTGACCATGGAATACATGAGCATGATGGGGTATGGGAAACCGAGGTGATTGTAACCCCGACAGAAATTGAACAATTGAAAAAGCATGGAATTAAAGTAAAAGAAACCGTAATGACAGAACAAGTTTGGGAAAAAAGAATCAATGAAATCAATAAAGCGGTTAAAAAGAATGAAAAGGCCGTTGCCCAAACAGAAAAGCTGCAAATTCTACGAGCGAACCATTACACTAATCAATCAGCAACTTTTCTCTATATTGAAGCTAAGTCAAATGCTGGTGCAGCAGCAAGTACTGCTTTAACTGCAACCTGGACCGTGAATGGAGAAGAGAAGACTGCTTCTCTATCAAGAAAGGTTGATTATGGAGAATATCTTTATCATTACTTAGAGCTGCCGGTTGAAGCTGTTCCGGCGACGATAAAAGTTACAAGTAATCAAGGTTCAGAGGCAACAAGTGATGTGACTGAATGGCTTGGTGGAGATCGTCCTGATCCAGGCGAACACTATGTAAAGGAATTCGTTGATCACTATATGAATCCTGTAGAAATCAACGAGAAAATGGATCAGCTAGCAGAAGAATTTCCAGATTTGGTAGAGATAATTGATATGCCTAATAAAACAAATGGATATAGACGCCATTCACAGGCGACAATCGGAAATTTTACGAATTCAGCAGTATCTATCACATCTAAAAGTTGGGGACATGAGGGCGGAAACGATATTAAAGTGGATTTTATTAATCTAGGAACAGAGAATGCCCCATTAGAGGTCATCATTGAAGATGAACAAATTAATGTGAAATTGGCTACAGATGGTTCTGGCAATATTACGAGCACGTCCAAGCAAGTAGTAACAGCTTTGAACCAAGAGGCAAGTGATTTAGTCAGTGCTACTACTTATAGAGGTAATAGCGGCGATGGTATTGCAGAAGTAAAGTCTGTCTCATTAACGGATGGCTTAAAAGCATCGGAGGATGTCTCGCGTGATCCTGAAACAGTGAGAGCCTTCCGTATAGGTAAAGATCGTGATGGCACAAAACCTGGAGTGCTTGGATATTCTCAAGAACATGCTCGCGAATGGGTAACACCACTCGTGACAATGGAAACAGCTGAGCGTCTTTTACGAAACTATGCACATGATGAAGAAACAAGAAAGCTTGTCGATAATCTTGATATTTTCCTCGTACCGAGCGTGAACCCTGATGGTGCGAAGTATAGTTTCTTTGATTACAATATGCAGCGCAGGAATATGACCAATTATTGTGCTCCTGAGCAGGCTTCAGATTTTGCAGCACGCAATAGCTGGGGTGTTGATTTAAACAGAAACCATGCAATTGGATCAGTATATGATGGATTTATTGGCGGATCAACCAGCTGTACAAGTGATACTTATGCTGGACCGGAAAAAAACTCTGAACCGGAAGCGAATAATATCGTCTGGTTAGCAGATAATTTTCCGAACATCGATTTTGCAATGAATATTCATAGCCATGGCGGCTACTTTATGTGGTCACCAGGTGCGTACGATAGAAACAGAACACCGCTCCCACGTCCGACTGCTGGAGAAGAAGCATTTTACTGGGGAGCTTCTGAACATATCTTAGCAAAAATACAGGATCATCGCGGTACGGTCATCCTTCCAGCCCGTACGGGACCAATCCCTGATGTGCTCTATTCTGCAGGAGGTAATTCAGCAGATTATCTCTGGTATGAAAAAGGAATTTATGCTTGGAATTTTGAAGTTGGTGCGCCTTTATGGCAAGGAAATAGATGGGTATCTGTTGGTTTCCAGCCGGCTTATGAAGAAGGCCATGAGGAAGCAATGGAGTTCTCCAATGGATTAATTGGTTTGCTGGAAGTTGCGTTACAACAAGCAGAAGATGATATTAACCCAGAGTCAGTAGCAGTACCTGGAAGTGGAAGATATCAAGAATCTGTGGAAGTAGCGATTGAAACAAGCGAGCCGGCAACTGTGTATTACACATTGGATGGCAGCAATCCAACCTTTGAATCAGATAAAATTCAACTAAAAGGCACACGTGAAGATGCAGAAGTCTTAACCATTGATAAAACAACGACCGTAAAATACTTCTCAGTTGATCCAGCTGGAAATGTTGAGAATGACTATGATCCAAGTAAAGGCAAAGGCTACAATTCTGCTACTTTTACAATCGGAGGAGATGAGAATAAAGCTCCTGGCGTTTCTGATTTAGAAGCATTAGTGGATCGGTTGAATCAGGAGGGAGAGATTTCAAATCCTGTCCTGCGTTCATTAAAACTGCATTTAACGGCAATTGCTCAATTTGAAAAACAAGAAAACCTTGAAAAGATAGCAAAGCATTTACAAAGTTTTATAGTCCTAGTCGATCAGCAGAAGAATAAAGGAATGATTACAGAGAAGGCAGCTAACTCTCTGAAAGCATATACTGAATATTTAATCGAGCGCTGGGATATAGCATTTGATTCAGAGAAAGTGATGGACCATGTAGAGCATTTAAGTGTTGGTATTGGTCCTCGAGTCACTGGAACAGCAGAAGAAAAGGAAGCAGCAGAATTTATTAAAACTGAGTTTAAAAGATTAGGTTATGAGGTTTCTACACAGGAATTTGATATTCGCAATGGATTAAAGTCTCAAAACGTAGTTGCTGTAAAGAAACCAAAAGGGATAGAGAACCCAGAAATTGTCTATGTAACGGGGCATTATGATAGTGTCAGAACTTCACCAGGTGCGAATGACAATGGAACAGGGACAGGCAGTATCCTTGAATTAGCAAGAATATTAAAAGATGTACCAGTCAATAAAGAAGTCAGGTTCGTTGCATTTGGAGCAGAGGAACAAGGATTATCCGGTTCTAGATATTATGTGAACCAGTTATCTGATGATGAAATCGCGAGAAGTGCAGCCAACTATAATCTGGATATGGTTGGGACCAATTATGATCCAGCTTCACAGCTGCATGTAACGACAGTCGATGGACAAGCTAATGAAGTATGGGAATCTATTGAGGCTGCTGCGGATCAATTAAATATTGATGAAGAGAATTATACCCTGCACCAGTTAGGCAGATCAGATCATGTACCGTTCCATGAAGCGGGCATTGATGCAGCACTCTTTATTTGGATGGAGCCTGGCACTCCTCCAGGTGCTGTCCGTATTGAACCATGGTACCATTCATCTCAAGATACGATTGAAAGAGTGAGTCCAGAAAGAATTCAAATGGTTGGTGATTTGATCCAGTCCGCAGTTCAAGAATTAATTACTCAGTCTAGTGAGAACTCAATGAAACAGACAACAGATAAAGCTGCTTAAAAATAGTGTTCCTGCTGTAGCAAAATCTAGTTGCAGCAGGAATAACTTTAAAAAATAAAAATGGAAATAGGGGGAAATAAAAATGGGTATCAAAAAACGTTTAGGTATGGGAGTTGCATCAGCTATGCTTGGTGCTGCGCTAGTTGGCGGAGGGACATATGCGTATTTCAGCGATACGGAGGTAACGGCAAATACTTTTGCTGCTGGTACATTAGATTTATCGATCAATCCAACTTCGATTATTAATGTGAATAATATCAAACCAGGGGATTCCTTTATTCGAGATTTTGAATTAGGTAATAACGGCTCACTTCCTATAGCGAAAGTATTACTAGATACTGATTATACGGTCACAGATGCCAAGGGCGATAATACTGAAGACTTCGGTGAGCATATTAGAGTAGATTTCTTATATAATGTCAATAAATTCGATGAAGTCATATATAGTACAACTCTAGCAGAATTAAAAAATATGAGTCCTGAAGTGGTAGATAAAAATATCTTCTATCCAATGTTTGGTGAAGAAGGCTTACCAGTCGGCTCTACAGATGATTTGATCGTAAAATTTGCATTTGTAGATAACGGTGAAGATCAAAATCAGTTCCAAGGTGATGCCTTAAACCTTACTTGGACATTTACAGCTCAACAGAAGCCTGGAGAACAAAGATAATTGAAGATTGATTTGAAAAGGTGATGATATTTCATCGCCTTTTTTTATTTGAATGGAGCTTATACTGCCCAAGCTTGTCCGAAAATCGAAGGGTTTAGGGAAGTAAAACAACTTGCAAATGCAAAATTAATTAGAGATATTAAATGTTCGGGTAAGGAGATGCATACCAAGAAAAAATGAAGGGCATATTTAATTCTTCTATCAAATCTACTAAGAATGGTTCGAGCTAAACTATCATTATTAATAAAGGGGCTGTCCCAAAAGGGTCATGAAAACGACACCTTTAGGTTCAGCTCCTTTTTCTATCTAATGCACGAAATGAAGTCCTGATTAAAGAGTTTTCATTTTTCCCTAAAAAAGTGCACAAAAAAATCGCCTTTTCGTTTAAAATGTAGTC
>NZ_JAUSUB010000050.1 GCF_030813235.1 Cytobacillus purgationiresistens
CAATGCCTTCTTATCAATCTTCCCATTAGATGTAAGTGGCAGTGAAGGCAAAGAGACAAATTGAGCAGGAATCATATAATCTGGTAAAAACTCATGTAAATATTTCCTGACTACAGTAGAGGATATCTTTTCCCCAGTGACTAAATAAGCACATAAAAAGTTAGTATCATTATGATCTTGATAAGCAAGTACAGTGGCCTCATTTATATTAGGGTGAGATAATAATTGGTTTTCAATTTCACCAAGTTCAATGCGATGACCACGGATCTTAATTTGATGGTCTATACGACCAAGGTATTCTAGGTCACCATTTGCCAGCATCCGCACTAAGTCGCCTGTTTTATACATCTTTTCCCCTTCTCTGAAAGGGTTATCTACAAAGAGTTGTTCTGTTAATTCTGTACGAAATAAATAACCTTTTGTTACACCCTTGCCTCCAACATAAAGCTCACCGGGAACTCCAATAGGTAAGAGTTCTTTTTGTTCATTTAATATATACACATGATTAGTGGGAATAGGTCTTCCAATATTACTTATGTTTTGATTAATATCATGCTCAAGTAATTCTTTATAAGTAACATGAACTGTTGTTTCAGTAATGCCATACATATTAACAAGCCGGACATTAGGATACTGTCGTTTCCATTCTTTAAGCATAGCTGGTTTTAAGGCTTCTCCTCCAAAAATGATGTAACGAATACTAAGACTAGTCCCTTCTCGAGAATTTATTTCTTCAATAAGGTGAGAAAAAGCAGAAGGTGTCTGGTTTAAGATTGTAACTTTTTCATTTTGAAGGAGGTTTAAAAATGCTTTAGGATCTTGAGCAGTTTCTTTTGGAACGATGACACATGTTCCACCATATAAAAGTGCACCGTACATTTCCCAGACAGAAAAATCAAAACTAAAAGAATGGTATAATGTCCAAGTATCTTCGTATCCAATATTAAATTTAAAATTACTATTATGAAGTAGTCTTATTATGTTTTTATGCTCCACCATAACTCCCTTTGGCTTCCCGGTCGTTCCAGAGGTGTATATTATATAAGCTACATCAGTTGGTTTATTTATATTTTTGAGATTAGTATTAGACATCTTTAAAATCTTAGAATTTCTATTATTAATTAAAATACCTTTAAAGCCTTTTAATTCACTAGTTTTTCCAATAAGATACTTGGCTCTACTATCTTCAAGTGTGTAGAGAACCCTTTCTTCTGGTAGAGAAGGATCTATTGGCAGATAAGTCCCTCCTGCTTTTAAAACTGCGAGCATTCCAATGATGGTTTCAGGAGTACGTTCAGCTATTATCGCTACTATATCTCCATGTTCCATTCCTTTAACTCTTAGAAATCTTCCTAATTGGTTAGCTTTTCTATTTAGCTCACGATAAGTCAAACACAGTTCACCGAATTTCACAGCAGTTTTACACTCATATTTTTCAGCAAATATCTCAAACATTTCATGTACTGTAGCATCTGTTGGATAAGCTGCCTTACTCCCACTACCATGTTCCAAAATAGTAGCTTTTTCTATCTTTGATAATGGAGAAATCGCACCGAGTTTTCTGTTTGGGTTTTCACATGTATTCTTTGCTAATTGAACAAGGTGATGTTTTAAACTTAGTATGAATTCAGTACCATAAACTGCAGCATTAAAGGAAATTCTGATTTTGAGATTATCTTCGGGAAACACAACAACATTCAAGTCATAATGGGTTTGGTCATGAAATTCAATATCTTCTATTAAAAAAGTAGAGTTTAATTCTGTTTTTAATCTTTCAAGATCTAATGGGTAATTTTCAAATGCTAGGATATGTTTAACCAAGGGAAGGTTAGAATTCTTCTTATTTTCACTAAGATATAATGGATAAAATTCATAAGGCTTGCTCATTAATCCATCACTATGTATAGCCTTAACTAGTGAAGTAAATGAAGTATCCTCATTAATTTTTATCCTTACAGGCACCGTATTTATATACATTCCAACCGCTTGCTCAATTCCTGGTAACTCAGGAGGTCGACCTGAAACGACTGAACCAAACAAAATATCATTAGATTGAGAATACCAATGTAGCAAAAGACTCCATAATGCTTGTACTGTACTATTTAGAGTCACTTTTTCTTTCTTTGCTAAGCTCTTAAGTGATTGGGTTAATTCTTTACCAAAATCAAAATCAATAACTTCAGCTAAGTATTTTGAAGAATCATTTTTGTAAGGCGGTTTTAAGTAATCAATTGGGTTTTCGTAATCTGATAAATAGTTTTTCCAATATGTGCTCGCCTCGTTTGAATTTTGTTTAGCTGTCCATGAGATAAAGGAGCTAAAAGGGTATGTTTTTTCGAAAGATATATCTATACCTTTGGATAAGGATAGATATGCTTTCATCATTTCTTCAAGAAGTATCGCTACTGACCAACCATCTAAAATAATATGGTGAAATGTTAACAAAAGTTTAAACTCATGTTCATTAACTTTTAAAACAGTTATTCTAAATAGCTGTTCTTTTGATAAATCAAACCCTTTTTCCAATTCTAATGTTCTATATTTTTCAATAATTGATTTTTGATCTTGTAGAGTAAGATGTGAAAAGTCTTCATGTTTGATTTTTGCTTTTCTTGATTTCAGAACAACTTGTAAGGGTCTTTCCAGCTTTTTTGATTTGAATATTGTTCTAAGCACTTCATGACGATCTATAATAAGTTGAAGAGCTCTTTCCAAGATATGAGGTTCAATTACCCCCTTTATAGATAACACCATTTGTTCTAAATAAGACTTGGAGGTGTTATCCATTAGGTGATGATATAAAATACCTTCTTGTAAAGGTGTTAAAGGATATATATTTTGGACTTCAAATTTTTGGTTCATAATTATTTACTCCTCATCTGCCAATCCAACAGCAATTTCCTGAATAAAACTATCTAGTTCATCTATATCAAATTCATTAAAAGTTAGATCACTAGGTGTCAACTCTGTTTCAGCATTTATACAGTAATCAATAAGTTCCAGTAGATAAGATTTATATTGGTTTACTAGATAATCCATTGTTTGTCTCAAGTACTCATTACTGCTATATTCAAGCATCATGACAAACTGATTATCTTTAACATAGCAGTTAATATTTATTGAAAATTGTCTTTTGGCTTCGAGACTTACAGTGGAACCAAGTGGTAAATAAGAGAGGGTAATGTCTTCACCCTCAAGTTCATGGTCAAATTGACCAAGATAATTAAAATTAATTTCCGGTTCTACCTTTCTAGAAGATTGACATTCTAGTGAAGATTGAATCCCGTATTTTAGAAGTCCATATCCAATACCACCATTTGGCACGTTTGTAAGTATTTCTTTCACTTGTTTAATTTGATAACTTCTAGTTCTATCAGGATCGATTCCTATAAGAACAGGGTATATTGATGTGAACCATCCAATTGTTCTATCAATTTTCAAATCTTCTCCAATATTCATCCTTCCATGTCCCTCGAGATTTATGGACAACTCTGAAACTTGAGCCCAATCATAAATTGAAATACTTAATGCGGTTAAGAGAATTGTTTCCACACTAGTATTAAATGCCTGACTTGAATATTTTAAAAGTTTTTCAGTGTAACTTTCATCGAGCATGAATTCGACGATTCTGGATGAGTTGTTTTTATTGTTCGCACTCTGGATATCTTTTGGAAGTGGTGTTGATATACAATCTTCTATCCGTTTCCAATAAGGAAGCTCTTTCTTTAAAGCCATACTTTCAGAATATATTTCGAGTTGTTTTGACCAAGCTTGGAAGGAATCCATTTTAGGTGGAAAAACTATCTCTTGACGATGAATGGCTTTTTTATATCCTTGAATAAAATCATCAAATAATATCCTCCAAGAAACGCCATCGATAATCAGGTGATGTATAACAATGAGTAAATACGCTCCATTATTGGTATTAAATTGAGCTAATTTAATAAGTGGAGGATTATATAAATCTATTTCCTTTTGTATTGCTTCTGCCTTCTTACTAATTATCTTTTCTGGTTCTTTTTCACTTGTAAGATCATAGACAATTATTTCTGGTGATGTAACCATTAATTCATGATTAAATAACTTTCTACCTTTTTTTGTTACTTTTATGCCAATACGCAGAGCATCGTGGTGTTCTAAAAGTCGATTAAATACAAGTTGGGCTCGCTCTGTTTCAAACCCACTCTTAGATTTAATAAGAAAAGCTTGATTAAAGTGATGACTATCTTTAAAATCCTGCGAGAAAAACCACTTTTGAACCGGAGTTAAGTTTATATCACCTGTTACTGCGCCTTGGTTTATGTCGCGTACATTCTTCTTGACATGTTCACTGATTTGGGAAATGGTTGGGAATTTAAAGATATCGTTAATATCCATCTTAAGGTTATATTTATCCAAGCGGGCTGCAGCTTGAATTGCTTTAATAGAATCCCCTCCGAGTGCAAAGAAATTATCTTTAACTCCAATTCCATCAACTCCTAATAACTCTTCCCAGATAGATACTAGAATCTCTTCTGTTTCATTACTAGGTGCAAAATATTGTTGACCTAAGTCATTGGAAGTATTAGGTTGAGGCAATGCTTTTCTATCCAATTTACCGTTTGGTGTTACTGGCAATTTATCTAAGATAATAAAATAAGATGGAATCATATATTCTGGAATCTTTTCTGCAAGGAAACTTCTCAGATTAGATGGATGAATTTTTTCTTCAGAAAGAATGTACGCGCATAATGATTTTTCTGCTTGTCTGTTTTCTATCATTAATAAATGAGCTTCCTTAATATCTGGATGCATGGAAAGCACGGATTGGATTTCACCGAGTTCAATCCGATAACCTCTTATTTTCACTTGAAAGTCTAACCTTCCGAGAAACTCAATATTTCCATCTTCAAACCACCTCGCCTTGTCCCCAGTTTTATAAATTCTTGAGATAGGGATAAAAGGGTTAGGTAAAAAACGTTTTTTATTTAATTCCAGCGAATTTATATATCCGTCAGCAAGACAATCTCCTCCGATATATAGTTCACCTGCAACCCCAATTGGGCATGGTTGAAGGTTTTGGTCAAGAATATAATATTGAGCATTTTGTATTGGTTTTCCATAAGGAATACTATTCCATTCTGACATTACTTTTGTTACTGGATAATAGTTTGACCATACAGTAGCTTCAGTTGCCCCCCCTAGGCTAATAAGAACTGCGGAAGGAAATGCATCAGTTATAATTTGCGGTGTACTTAATGGAATCCAATCTCCACTTAAGAAAATATATCTAAGTGTATTACTTGTTGATTCATGAATGAATGGAACTAATTGTCCAAAAGCAGCTGGAGCAGAATCCCAAAGTGTAATGGAATCATTTTTTAGCCATTCTAGTAATTTTAATGGATTTCTCTGATCTTCATCTGCAGCAATCCTAATTGAACCTCCGGCTGAAAGTATCCCAAATATGTCATAAACAGATAAATCAAAACTAAGTGATGTCAGGAATAATATTCGGTCGGTAGAACTAATAGTGAATTCTCTATTAAACCAATCAATTAAGTTCACCACTGAGTTGTGCTTAACTCTAACCCCGTTAGGAACACCTGTAGATCCAGAAGTGAAAATCACATATGCGAAATCCTCTGAAGTGACATTAGTTAATAGTTGATATGAAAAACTGTTGTCCCTTACATGCTTTGGGTTAACTAAGTTAGTGAGAAGCTTTTGTCGTGCAGCCAATTCCTTAGCTTTTTCTTCATGTTCATCATTTATTATTAATGCATTTATATTTAGACTGTGAATAATATAATCGAGCCGTTCTTTAGGCAAATTAGAATCAAGTGGTACATATGCTGCACCAGCTTTCAGAATTCCCAACACTCCAACGATCATTTCAAAACCTCTATTGAGAAAAACACCAACATAGTCACCTTTCCCTAGCCCTTGGTGAAAGAGATAAGAGGCAACATTATTAGCTTTTTGGTTTAATTCTTTATAGGTAAGTGTTTGTTCTTTATAGGTTAGTGCTATAGAATTAGGTGATTTCTCTACTTGTTCTTCGAATAATTGATGAATGGTTTTATGTTTAGGATATTTTCTAGTTGTATTATTAAAATGAAATAGGATCTCTTCCTTCTCTTCTTTACTCAGAACATTAATATCTGCCAGAAGTTTAACAGGGTCTGTAGATATTTCTTTCAAGACATTGTTAAAATGTTGAATTAAACGGTTGATTGTACTTTGTTTAAATAAGTCACTACAATATTCAACATTAAACTGAATATTTTCATCATATTCAATTGCTTCAAGTGTCAAATCAAATTTAGAAAAACTGGTACGTACAGGAACTTCGTTTATCTTGAGCCCCTTGATATCTAATGAAACTGAATCCATGTTTTGCATAACAAAAACTATATCAAATAATGGATTCCGACTGGGGTCTTTAATATAAGATAAATCATTCAAAACTTCATCTATAGAATAACTTTGATTTTTAAGTGCTTGTATCGTTTGATTTTTTGTTTCGTTAAGAAACGTTACAAATGTTTTTTTGGATTCAGGCAAACCCCTAATCGGTAAAGTGTTTACAAACATACCTACGATATTCTCTAAATCTGGGTGATACCTTCCGGACATAGGAGTTCCTACGATAATATCCTCTTGCCCAGTATATTTAGAGAGAAGTACCTGAAGGGCTGAAAGCAGAACCATATGCATAGTAGTATTTGTTCTTTGCGCGAGTGTTCTCAATCTTTCAAGCAATATACCGTTGACAGAAAACGAAAGGCTTTCTCCTTGGAAACTCTGTATATTGGGTCTCATATAATCTAAAGGAAACTCTATTACTGGAAGTTCTCCCTCTAAAATACACCTCCAGTAATTCTCTTTTTCTTGATATTGATTCTCTTTTTTAGAGTTTTCTTGCCATACTGAGAAATCTCTATATGTTATTGGTAGGGGTGCCAAATCCATACCCTGATATAAAATTAAAAAGTCATAAATTAACTTATTCATAGAGATTCTGTCTGCAGCAATATGGTGAGTATCAAGCCCTAATATAAACTCATTCGAATTAATTTCACAGATAGCGATCCTTATTAAAGGGTCAAGTGCAAGGTTAAATGGTTGAATTAGGATATCTTCTAAATTATCTTTAAATTCAGTGCCTATTTTTTCTATCTTGACTTTTCTGGATTTATGAACAATTTGACGAAGTTCACCATTCTCTGTTCGATAATTTGTGCGCAGTGATTCATGACGATCAATTAGTCTTTGGAATGCAGACTGAGCCTTATCCTCAAGAAATCTGCCTTCTAATTTTAAGAAGGTTGTTACATTATAGGCAGTACCAATACCTTCATAATGTTCCATAAAATAAATTTTTCTTTGCATTGGTGTTAAAGGGTAATACTCTCTTTCCTTAGCTGAAGGTAAATTTGAATATTGGCTATTTTTTTCTGCACTTTGAATATAGGTTGCCAATTTGTGAACTGTAGGTAAAGAAAACAACTCTTCGAATGTCATATCAATGTTGTACTTTTTATGTATTAATCCTAAAATCCGGCTAGCTTTTAGTGAATTTCCTCCCATTTCAAAAAAATGATCATTAATACTAACTTCGTTCTGTCCGAGAATTTCCTTGAAATACTGAATAAGCTCTTCTTCTATTTCATTATGAGGTGCAACAATATGTCGGGAGGATTTTTTATCATTTATGAGTTCATTTACCTTTTTACTTAAGATGGAGAATTCTCCATTTTGATACTGTTGAGCCAATATATATCTTTTCACTTTACCACTTGTCGTTCTGGGAATCTGCTTAATTGGCAGTATACTAGCAAGGTCAATAGCTAATTCGCGATTAAGGTGTTCCTTTACCTTAAAGCCAAGTGAAATAAAATCTTCTAGAGTTCCCCTGTGCAAAACAAAGGCTATCACTTCTTCTTTCTGAAGAACCTCATTGAAAGCCCCACAAACAGCAAATTTCCCTAGATTTATGCCATCTATACCTTCAGCTGTTTTTTCAATATCATGTGGATAAAAATTTTGGCCATTAATAAAAATGATATCTTTTTCCCTACCTGTGATTATTAACTGGTCATTCTTTATAAATCCTAAATCACCTGTAATTAACCATCCATCCTTATTTATTACCTTTTCTGTAGCTTCTGAATTATTATAATAACCCCTAGTGATATTCTTTCCTTTAAGTTGCACACGACCAATTATTTTATCCTCCAAAACATTGTCAGATTCGTCGCATATCCGAATCATTGTTCCTTTAATAGCTTTCCCTAAACTAACGAATGAAGTGGTAGTCCTGCTAGCAGACGAAAGTTCTACAATTTCGGAATTTACTTTTAGTGAGCTACGGTCTAAATGAATAGGAGATAAACCATTATTTACAACAGGGAAAGTTACTCCCACTGCAGCTTCTGCCATACCATAGGAAGGGACCATCACATCTTGTTTTAAACCATAGGGATAAAATATTGTCAAAAATCTGTGTGTAAGTTCATAAGAAATTGGTTCAGCACCATTTACAATTTTCCGTACACTAGACAAGTCAAGGTCTTTGTTTCTCTCTTCCTTAAATCGATCGAGTAAGAATTTATAACCAAAATTAGGTGAGGATAATACCGTTGCCTTATACTCTTGGACTTTGTTCAGCCAACTAAGAGGTGAACGAATAAACATATTTGTCGGCATTAGACAATGGTTTATATTTGCTGCTATTGGCGCTAAATGGAAGCCAATTAGTCCAAGGTCATGGGTTAATGGCATCCAACTAAAGAATTTATCGTTTACCCAACGGCAGGGATCAGCATCAACAATACCCTCTAAATTTGTTAAAATATTTTCATGCGTTAAAATTACTCCCTTAGGATCACCAGTAGAACCAGAAGAGAACTGAATAAATGCAATGTCAGAACGGTTAGCATAATGTAGTTGCCCCATTATTGTGTGATTTTCAGCATCTTCAAAATAAATTGTTCGGAGTTTGATCTTTCTTTCTTCGGTTGTTAACTCATTTCTGACTGACATACTGTTCCGTATTCTATTGCCTTTATAATCAGTGAATAAATATGGACTATTCATCTGATTCCATATTTTTAGAAGTTTTGATTTATGCTCATTGGTGTTACCTGCACTTATGGGGACTGGTATAAAGCCTCCCATTATACACGCCCAGAACATATAAACAAATACATTAACTTCATTTGTTAGAATGATAACTTCTGAACCTTGTTTTAACCCTTTTTTTTGTAGGTAACCTAAAATAAATAAAGATTTTTTGTAGATTTCGCTATATGTAATATGCTGATCATAAATTTTGTCTATAAACGTAATTCCTTTACTTTCATTAAGATTATTCTCAAGTAAATGAAGTAGATTATTTGGCTCCATTCTATTCTCTCCTTTCCATCCAATCTATCGATGCTGGATTAAGGTTGAACTGCAAATGTAAGCTCAGCTTTAGAAACGGGCTTTCCATCCACCTTTGCTAAAGCTTTTATTATAGCTGCAGATTCATACATTTTTGTCACTTCACAAGTCAATTCAATTTGATCTCCTGGAATGACTTTTTCCAGAAACCTTGATTTAACTGACGATAAAAGAAATGACTCTGAATTATTATCTTCATTAGTATTTTGCTTACTTAATTTAAACAGTAATATACTAGCTTGTGCCATTGCTTCTATAAGCAAAACACCCGGAAATATAGGTTTATTTGGGAAATGACCAGGAAACATCCACTCATTTCCTGAAATGTTTTTTCTGCAAATTATCCTCTCTCCAGGCATAATTTCCATAACTTTATCTATAAAAATAAAGGGATAATCCTGTGGTAACAATTCTTTGATTTCATCAAATAAGTACTCATTTTTCATATGTATTCTCCTTTTCAAGAAATAAAGGGTGCAAAGTTAAACACCCTTTATAATAACTGCGCTTGAAGAACCAAAGTAATCTTGCTCTACTAATAAAATGCAATCATTGATTGAAGCAGCTTCCCAATGGTTTGAATTTGCCTCCACCCCTAGCTTGCTTCCATATAGTTTTTGGGGAGATTCAGCACTAGGAAGTTTATTCCTTTTTAATGCACCTGCCGCAGCAGCCATTTGAAAAAGACCATTTGCACCACTTAACTCACCCAACATGCTTTTAATACTTCTTATAGGCACAGTTTGATTAGAAAACACTTTATCGATTGCAGACTTTTCTGATAAATCCATATGTGGAATCCCGTTGGCAGAGGAGAAAATCAATTTAACATCTTCAGTGGTACGGCCACTTTTATCTATAGCTTTCTTTATTGCTTTATCCAAACCAATTCTCTGTCCAAAACTATCTTTTTTTGTAAATGCACTTGACCAGGAGCAGACTTCAGCGAGGATAGGAGCCTTTCTCTTTTTAGCATCTGAAAGACGTTCCATAATCAATACTGCTGCCCCTTCTCCTGGTACAATTCCGTCACTTTTTTCATTGTATGGCATTCCTGTGTCACTGTTCGTATCTTCACTAAGGAAACCTGAGTTTTTATAAAACCAAGAAATAGATGAATTGATCTCTTCAGTTCCTCCAACAAGTACATATTTTGCCTGGTTTTTTTGAAGGATTTTCTTACTATAGCCAATTGCATCTAAACCGGCGCATTGGCCAGAAGAAATAGTAGTATTGCACGCCCTTGATTTAATTCTTAATCCTAGATGAGAAGCTGGAGAATTAACTAACGTATTTGGTGCTTGCATGGGGCTTACATATTTAGGTCCCCGTGTTCTGGCTGTATAATCATATTCCCATGTCATTTTCATGCCAGCAAAATTACTACCGATCACTACACCCAGGTCCTCAGATTTTAACTCTTCTAGATTTAGACTAGCATTTTGTAAAGCTTGCATTGAAGCCCCCATCAAGTATTGTGTACTAGGTTGTAAATATTGAAGGCCTCGTTTACCCAGTAAATCTTGTGGGTTCCAATCTTTGATTTTATTAGTCCAGTAAGAATATTCATTTCCAAAATTATCTTTATATTTTTCAATAGTCCGGCAATTTTTTCCATCCTCAAAGGATGACCACAAAGCATCGGGACTCATCCCTAATGGAGAAATTACGCCAATTCCTGTAATAACAATTGGTTCATGATTACCCTGCATCCTTGACTGCCCCCATTATTATCGTTGATATATTTCCTCCAAATGCAAATGAATTACTCAAAGTATAGTCTACTTTTTGAGAAATGCTTTGATTAGGAACTACATTTTGAATACACTCCGGGTCATGCTCATTAAAGTTCATCGTAGGGGGAATCAAATTATTGTGTATGGCAAGTGCACATGTAGCAGCTTCAATCGCGCTGGCTGCCCCCATGGTATGACCTAGCATTGATTTAATTGAGCTTACAGGGATACTATCAGCTGCTTCACCAAAAACGGCTCTTATTGCAATGGATTCTATGACATCATTTGCTTTAGTACCCGTACCGTGTGCACTGATATATGAAATAGCACCTTTATCAATTCCTGCATCAATTAATGTTTTTTCTATTGCAGAAATTGCACCCAATCCTTGAGGATGGGGAGCTGTTGGATGATGAGCATCACAGGATAAACCGCATCCTAGTAGTTCTGCATAGATTGTTGCCCCTCTTGCAATAGCCCTATTTCGCTCTTCTAATACAATTACAGCCGCTCCTTCACTAACCATCATCCCTTTCCGATCTTTATCGAATGGCTGACAAATTTCGGGAGCAATTGCACCTAATCTATGAAATGTGGTATAACATGCTCTAGAAAGACCATCTGACCCTCCAACTAAAGCTACTTCTACATCCCCATCTTCTATTAAGTCCCTTCCGTAAGTAATTGCATAGTTTCCTGCAGCACAAGCAGTCGGGATCGTAATACAAGGTCCTTCCAAATTCAATTCCTCACCAATAGCACCTGATATATATGAATTAGGAAAATGGCCGATGAGCTCAGATGATATCAATTCTGTTTTATTCTCCAAATAAGCATCAGTAGCTAATTCTAGAATTCCAGTGTTGCCCATTGTAGTACCAATACAGACTCCAATGTTCTCTTTCTCGTATCCGGAGTGTTCTAGTCCGGCATCCTCATATGCCATATTTGCTGCTGCAACGGCTAATTGCGTTGTCCTGCCTACTTTTTTACTGTCAATCGAATGGATGTAATCTTCTGGATTAAATCCTTTAATTTCCCCACCACGATTGACTTTGAAAATAGACGTATCGAAAGACGTAATTTCAGATGTTCCAATTTCTCCACTTACTAAAGAGGCCCAAAATTCCTTGTGTCCTATTCCTATTGGAGAAAGAACCCCAATACCAGTAACCACAATACGTTTTCCCATTATTCTACTCCGCTAGCGGTCGGGTTTGTTTCTAATTGATCTTTTATCAAAGTCTTCACAATTCTTTCTACATCATTTAGTGTCTGAAATTCCCCTAAGTATTCTTCAGAGATATCTATTTTATATTTTTGTTCAATCTGGGCAACTATCTCGATTGACATCATGGAATCTAGACCAAGGTCTACAATAAAATCTTCGTCATCTTGAAAATCATCAATTTCTATTAAATCGGCTACAATCTCTCTTAATTCCATTTTTAAATTTTTCTCCATTTATAAAAACCTCCTAAAATAAATTAAAAATGCGTAATTATGCACTCAAACCACCATCAATTACTAGCGTTTGCCCTGTAATATAACTAGCATGCTTGGACAATAAAAACTTTATTGCCTCAGCTATTTCTTCAGTAAATGCAGGTCGACCTAGTGGAATATCTTTAATTAATTGCTCTTGCTTTTTAATTCCTAAAGCATCCCACATATCTGTCATAACAAACCCAGGTGCAACTGCGTTTACAGTAACTCCAAATTTTCCAACTTCTTTTGAAAAGGATTTTACAAAGCCTATTTGTCCAGCTTTTGTTGTTGAATAATTGGTTTGTCCAGAGACACCTATTAAACCGCTAACAGAGCTTACACAGACAATGCTTCCCGCCTTTTGTTTTACAAACCCGAATGCTGTAGCCCGTGCATAGTTAAAAGTACCTTTTAAATTAGTAGCAATTACATCGTCCCAATCATTTTCTGACATAGACCATAATAAATTATCTCTTGTGATACCTGCATTGATGACAATTCCATCTAAGCCACCCAATAATTCTTTTGCTTTCTTAACTGTTTTTTGAGCACTTTCAAAGTCCACAGCATCTGCCGCTATCATGAATAATCTCTGTGAATCTGTGTTTACCTCTTTACATAGCTGCTCGGCTAAAGCATGGTTGCTCTTGTATGTAAATACAACCTTAGCTCCGGCATTAATCAGTGATAGAATGACGGCCCTTCCAATACCTCGGCTTCCACCAGTTACCAATATCTTTTTTTCTAACAACATTACTACCTCCCCTTATGAAGACAGAAATTACTCAAAGATTTAATAGATAGATGTCCATATGAATATTTACGCGATTTTTACGTATTATCCCCTTACAAAATGTGACAAATAGCTTATAATATAATTAAATCTATTCCCAAAGTATGAAAAAAAAGGATACTTGTACCTTTATTTTTAAAAATATCTTTAATGATTAAAAATAGAAACTATATAATAGTTAACCAAATATAGGGACAATATCACACTATCACTCTTAACCAAATTTTTTACCAAATCAAGGTCTTTGATTTTTTATACCTATATATTTCCTTTGAGATTGATTTTTATTTTGAAAAATAATATACGTTGAAACAGAGAAAAATGCACATAGAGAAAGAAGATAAAAACGGCTTTTATACATACAACACCTCCTTCACCAAAAATACGGAGAAATTGGTATAGGTATTTTTTCTCCTATTTACAACTTGTTCATAGTCTTAAATTATCATACAAGCCGGTTATATCCTATTGAGAAATTTACAATATTAAACAATGTGATACGAGCACTTAATTTGCAAACTTTCTCAAGTCGAAAAAGGAGGAATTATGATGATTGGCAGTCGAATAAAATACTACAGAATCAATTCAAACCTAACGCAGGAAGAACTGTGCAAAGGAGTGTGCTCCCCTTCATATCTCAGTAAAGTGGAAAATAACAACATGGATCCAAGCGAAGAAATTCTTAAATTATTATGTAAAAAGATGAATATTTGCGTAAGTTTATTAAGAAATGTTGATGAAAATGAATTAGACAAAAAAATTGGGTATTGGTATGAGTTACTTAAGTCGAATACGGAAAAATCACTATTGAATGAGAATTTCAATGAGATGAATAAGTTATTCAATTCTCTCCAGGACACCTACCCTGTTCTAAAATTTAAGATATTTAATATTAAATATTTTATTAAAATCGAGAATTATAAAGCTCTTGATTCAAACTTGAAAGATCTAAAAAAATACCAGTCCACAATGTCCGATGATTTATTTTTCTATTTTTGCTATCTCTCAGGAGTAAGTCTGTATGTTCAAAAACGATTCTGCCAAGCAGAAGAACTGCTGTTACTGTCACTAAGAAAAATTCAGAATGTAATAAGACATTCAGACACATTTGATTATGAATTGGGTGATATATTTTATTATCTTTCCTTATGTAATGGAAAATTGCATAAAACTCATAAAACAAAAGAATTCGCATTAAAGAGTTTAGAAATCGCAGATCACACTTTAGATTATCTTCAGCAAATCAAACTTTATGTTATTTTAGGCATAAATGAAGGTAGGACAAAAAATTATGAAAAAGCAATTGAGTATTATCAAAGGGCTATAAAAATAGCAACATCGATTAATCAGGATAGTGATAGTTACACTCAAATTATTCATCATAATTTGGGCTACCTCTACAGCCTACAGGGTAAACACCAAGAAGCCATAACATATTTCCAAAATAGCTTAAAAAATAGCTCCAACCGTATCAATAGACTTATAACAACCTATTTTTGCCTTGCCCGCGAATATAAAAGCACAAAGCAAATTAATAAGATGAAAGAAATGATAAAGAAAGGAAGGGGATTAATTACTGATAATGGAGAATATACTCACCACTTCAATATGCTTGAGTTCTTAATTTATGATTGTTTGATTCAAAATAAACAGTACATCAAAGAAAAAGTATTAACCTTTTTCATTGATCATAATCAATGGAATTACGTTATGGAATATTCAGAAATGCTGGCTATCAGTTTAGAAGCTAACTTTCAGTATAAAGAAGCTGCCAAACTATATAGAATCGCTTTTTCTGCACAAAAAAAATTATTATAAGGGGTATTTACAATGAAAAATAAATTTTTATGTACATTTTTAATAACAGTATCATTAATTCCAGTATTTTCTTACAGCCAATTTAATAAAGGACAAGAAATGAAGCTTCATAATACCGGTCTTGCACATGAAATATTCCCTGAAGACAGTATTATCTCTCCACCTCTACATCTGCAGGAGGAAATCGGTAGTTTGCTTATCAAGGAATTTATTAATAGCGACACTTCTTTGGGTTCCCATCTCAAACATTTTTACGCTAATGGACACGAGATATTTCCTGATGGAGATAAACAGTCCCTAAAATCTGATTATAAAGTTTAAGAACTAAATAGCTTTTTGCAGACGGTCAAGGTGATTGACCGTCTTTTTTCATACCATTTTATCCAGTTTTTACACTAAATCTATAATTGAATTTTATGATTTTTGTTGTTTGGCATGAGGCATATATCTTAAATCATGGAACTTATTGACAGAAAAAAATAAAAAATATATAATGTAATTAAGTATTTACTTAATTATTTAAGGGTATAATTATAAAAACAAAAAGGAGGGACTAGAATTGTGGCAATAGGTGAATTATTTAAAGCCCTTTCCGATGATAATAGAAGAAAAATATTAGACTTGTTAAAAGACGGAGACTTGACTTCCGGAGAAATCGCCAATCATTTTAATATGAGTAAACCAGGAATCTCACAACATCTAAATATTCTAAAAAATTCAGAACTTGTATTTTCACATAAGAAGGGTCAATACGTATACTATTCACTCAATACCAGCGTTGTACAGGATATTATGAAGTGGGCAATTCAATTTAAGAAGGATAAAGGAGAGGAATAAAATGATAAGAAAAATCTTTGCATGGTTGATTGTAGTAATGGCTTTTGGAATCAGCTTTTACTTTTATAAAGAACTGCCAAGTGAACTTCCAGCTAAATTTGCTAACTTAGAAGGAGCTCCTAGTGACTATGCACCAAAAAACATTGTCTTATTTATAATTCCCTTTACAATGGTAATTACCACTCTGTCCCTTTTATTTGTATCACTCTTCCGCCTGCATTCTGAAGTAGTCAAACGTTTAGATAAGGGTTTAGGATATATTGCTTTAGTTCTTAATATTGTGCTGCTCATTCTTCATTGCTCAATAATCTATATTGGCCTAGGAAACCAATTTAATATTCTCCTGTTATTACCTATTATTGTTGGCATGGTTTTCGTCATTACAGGTAATACTCTTCCACGATTTCAGCTTAAAGCCTCAGAAAGAACAAATTCATTAAAGAAAGAAACTTACAACGTTTGGAATGAGGTATCGAGATCTGTTTCATATATCCTGTTTTTTGGTGGAATTGTAATGTTACTCTCCGTTCTCCTCCCCCAAAGCTTAATATTTGTGGGATTTTTAATAATATTATTTATAACATTTTTTACTGCATTGATTTTCTTTTATATGAGGTCCTCCCGCTCTGCAAACTAGATTAAATTTCCCATTAGTTTTTTTCTTACGATTTGACCTTAAGAGAAGAGCAGTCAAGATGACTGCTCTATCATTATATTTTGTATTATTTTTACATTTAATTGTTACTATATTCATCTAAGAATTTTTTTCATTCTTCCTTCAATCATAATTTTCATTATGAATAATTCTGCATTATTTAGAGACATAAATCAATCTTATGGCACCTTTCACCAAATACTGGATAATAAATTTCATTAATATCATTCTGCTACTGGATTTTATTTATTCTTTTATTAAGAAATATGTCAACTTCTTACTACACGCTGAACAGTTATGAAACATGCTAGAACGCTCATATATCAAGGGTGATATCCTCTGTTTCCTTTATTTGATTCACACGGTTGCCTAACGAAAAGAATGCGATACTACCGAGACAAATAATGGATATAATGACAAATGCCATCACACCGCCTACCTGACTAAGAAGGAATCCACCCAGTATTGGTCCGCCAAAACTGCCAACATTTCTAAATTGCGAGGCACCAAAGTAGGTTCCACGCAAATGGTCTTCTGCCAGCTGATCAATTAATAAGCTGCTGGATGGAAATGATAATATCTCACCGAACGTAAATAACACCATTCCTATAATTGCTACAGTCCAAGTTGTGGCGAATCCAAAGCTCAATAAGCCAATAATTGTTAATATCGAACCGACCACCATCATTTGCATTGGCTGATACTTTTCCATTACAGTTGAAAAAGGCAATTGCAATAGAACTACCACAATAGCATTCAAAGATAATAAAATTGAATACAGCATCACACTATTTTCAACAGAATCTGTCAAATGCTGTGGAAGATTGGATTCAACTTGAGAATAACCAATAGCAATAAGAATCCCGCCTAAAATAAAGAAACGCAAGGCGCGATCTTTTTTAACAATATTAAAGGCTTGACTTAATGTCGTTTTATTTTTAATAACGGCAGAGGCAGTTACTTTTTTAATCATGATATATAATATGATTGCATAGAGAAAGTAAATGGTTCCTGTGATTAAAAAAGTAAGCTTTGCATTGGTCATTGCTAGAAAAGCGCCTATAAGCGGTCCAACAGACGCACCAATATTGATGGCTATATATCTTAACGAATAGACCTTCATACGCTTTTCTTTACTTGTCAGATCTCCCATTAATGCTTGTGCTGTTGGTTCAAAAAATGAATTACATAATCCCAGGACAGCATTTAATAAAATGAACCAATACGGGCTTTCGACAAGTGCAAAACTAAGGTAGCTAAAAGCTGTTCCAATTAATGCAATGAGCATGATTGGCTTTCTTCCGTAGCGATCTGACAAATGTCCTCCGATAAAGCCGCCAATTGTACCCATCAATGGACTCATGCCAATTGTCAAGCCAATGAAAATAGGATGAAGATCCTGCCTCGATAAATAAATCGCTAAAAACGGCATCGTCATAAAAGCAGCGCCTCTAGATAAAACCGTGCCGATTAGCAATACCCAAACCGTTTGGTGAAACTGATCAAAATACGATCGTATTCTCTTTTGCATATTTTCAACTTCCTCGCTCCATGAGATCAAATACAAATTCTAGTTGATGGTAGATTCCCTTGCTCCTCTAACCAAGATAAAGTATATCGATAAAGCCGCAATTTCTGCACATGCAATCACAATACCCATCGCCAAAGCGCTGTCTTCTCCGCCAATACCGACTAGAGGAGCTACCAGCCCGCCCAATAAAAAGGTCATGAGTCCAATTAGAGCCGAAGCACTGCCAGCGTTCTTCCCTTGGTTCTCCATTGCCAATGAGAATGTTGCAGTATTGACAATCCCAACACAAGAAACAATCAAAAACAATGGGATTAACACACCAAAGAGGCCAGTGTTAAGCAGGATATTTACAAGAAGTCCAACGCCCCCTGCTGCAGCAATGACCAAACCGGCCACCAAAAGCTTTGTTTCACTTACACGGCCGGCTAATCTACCAGTGATCTGGCTGGCACAAATAATGCCTACTCCATTAATGGCAAAGCATACACTGAACATTTGCGGCGATAGATTAAATAGATTCTGCAGGACAAAAGGTGATCCAGCAATATAGGCAAACATCGCTGCCCCGACCAGGCCTTGTGCAAGCGCATAGCCCATGAACTGTCTATCTCTAATAATTTTTTTAAACGCTGAAAAGGTATTCTTTAACCCGCCTTGCATCCGTCTTTCAGCAGGCAACGTTTCCTTCAAGAAGAAAATGACCATTAACAAGCTCATGACACCTAATATAGCAAGTGCGAAGAAAACCCCTCTCCAATCCGTAAATGCCAGCAATTGTCCCCCAGCAACCGGTGCTATTATCGGAGCCGCACCATTAATAAGCGTCAATAGAGCAAAGAATTTCGTCAGCTCTGTACCAGAATACATATCTCTAACAATGGCACGAGAAATTACAATTCCAACTGCTCCTGCCGTCCCTTGGATAAAGCGCAAAATAATAAACGCCTCAATTGACGGCGCCATTAAACAAAAAATAGATACGGCAATATAAAGTATAAGTCCAACTAATAACGGTTTGCGCCTTCCTATAATATCACTGATTGGACCAGCAAAAATTTGTCCAATCGCAAGACCAAGCATACATGCTGTCAAGCTTAATTGAGCATATGAGGCTGTGGTATGCAAGTCTCCAGCCAATATCGGCAGAGCTGGCAAATACATATCGAGCGAAAAAGGTCCAAAGGCGGATAGTGTTCCTAAAATGAGGGCAAGTAATAATCGCTTTGACCGTCCTTCACTGATTGGTTCAAGTTGTTGCTGTTGCTGTTGTTGTAAATGGTTCATTACAAATCCTTCTCTCTCATTCGAATCAGAATATTCCTAACTTATCATAACCCGAAATAAAAATCACCAAAATTTTTTTAAAAGATTTTTAAGTGTAAAGACCTTTGTTCTCGTTTTACCCTATTCATTCAAAGGAATTTTTTCTACCTTCTCACACATTCTCCTCGGTAGAAGGGATTAATTGTCTTGTTTTTCTACCTTCTCACGCATTCTCCTCGGTAGAAGGGACTAATTTCCTCTTTTTTTCTACCTTCTCACGTATTCTCCTCGGTAGAAGGGATTAATTGTCTCTCTTTTTCTACCTTCTCACGCATTCTCCTCGGTAGAAGGGATTAATTGTCTCTCTTTTTTTACCTTCTCACGCACTCTCCTCGGTAGAAGGGATTAATAATCTTGTTTTTCTACCTTCTCACACACTCTCCTCGGTAGAAGGGATCAATTGTCTCTCTTTTTCTACCTTCTCACGCATTCTCCTCGTTAGAAGGGACTAATTTTCTCTCTTTTTCTACCTTCTCACACACTCTCCTCGGTAGAAGGGACTAATTTTCTCTTTTTTTCTACCTTCTCACGCATTCTCCTCGGTAGAAGGGATTAATAATCTTGTTTTTCTACCTTCCCACACACTCTCCTCGGTAGAAGGGATCAATTGTCTCTCTTTTTCTACCTTCTCACGCATTCTCCTCGGTAGAAGGGATTAATTGTCTCTCTTTTTATACCTTCTCACGCATTCTCCTCAATAGAAGGGATTAATTGTCTCTCTTTTTATACCTTCTCACACATTCTCCTCGGTAGAAGGGATTAATAATCTTGTTTTTCTACCTTCCCACACACTCTCCTCGGTAGAAGGGATCAATTGTCTCTCTTTTTCTACC
>NZ_JAUSUB010000051.1 GCF_030813235.1 Cytobacillus purgationiresistens
GGATTTCATTGAAATCATGTTCTAATCGCTGGATTGCAACATGAATTTGCGGGATTTCACTGAAATCATGTTCTAATCGCTGGATTGCAACATGATTTTGCGGGATTTCACTGAAATCATGTTCTAATCGCTGGATTGCAACATGAATTTGCTGAATTTCACTGAAATCATGTTCTAATCGCTGGATTGCAACATGATTTTGCGGGATTTCATTGAAATCATGTTCTAATCGCTGGATTGCAACATGAATTTGCGGGATTTCACTGAAATCATGTTCTAATCGCTGGATTGCAACATGAATTTGCGGGATTTCACTGAAATCATGTTCTAATCGCTGGATTGCAACATGATTTTGCTGAATTTCACTGAAATCATGTTCTAATCGCTGGATTGCAACATGATATTGCGGGATTTCATTGAAATCATGTTCTAATCGGTGGATTGCAACATGAATTTGCTGAATTCCACTAAAATCATGTTCTAATCGCAGGATTGCAACATGAATTTGCGGAATTTCACTAAAATCATGTTCTAATCGATGGATTGCAACATGAATTTGCGGGATTTCACTGAAATCATGTTCTAATCGCTGGATTGCAACATGAATTTGCGGGATTTCACTAAAATCATGTTCTAATCGATGGATTGCAACATGAATTTGCTGAATTTCACTGAAATCATGTTCTAATCGATGGATTGCAACATGAATTTGCGGAATTTCACTAAAATCATGTTCTAATCGCTGGATTGCAACATGAATTTGCGGGATTTCACTGAAATCATGTTCTAATCGCTGGATTGCAACATGAATTTGCGGGATTTCACTGAAATCATGTTCTAATCGTTGGATTAAAACTTAAAATGGAAAAATATAGTCTAACAGAATTTATCGTCTAGTGGATGGCACCTTACCTAAGTTCAATACCATCCATCTTGTCATCCAACTGTCCCCTAGCCTATGATGCTTCTTCCAAAATAGGTTCACCCAAAGCAGTCTGAGCAAGATACTCGAATATAGCAGTACTTATAATATCCCCAGCAAACTGAAGTCTTTCAGGGCTGATGTTTTCTATCGTATCGTGTGGAGTGTGATACTCTGGTTCCAATCCTCCTGAGACTGTTCCCATGTTAAAGCAAGCTGCAGTTATACCTAAATTATGGAATGGAACATGGTCAGATGATCCTCTCCTGAAAAGGATAAGCTTTTCTTTATCTTTGCCTAATTTGTCAAACGCAGCATTTGTAAAATCCCAGATTCGATTAGGTTGTCCATCCACCGTATTAACGGCAAGATAGGAAGCTGGTTCATATTTTGCTCCTAGCATTTCCAGCTGAAAATTGACCCCGCTTCTATCTATATCTGCTTGTGGCAACTGACGGACATACTCATTCGAGCCAACCAACCCGATTTCTTCCGCACCAAATGCAACAAACCTTATTTCTTTATCAGTAGGCATGTCCTTCATAATTCTTGCCATTTCAACAATCGTACTAGTCCCCGAAGCGTCGTCATTCGCTCCTGGAGAAAAAGCTATACTATCATAATGTGAAGTAATATAAACAATCTCTGGATTGATTACATTTGCAGGTTTCTTCACAGCAATCACATTTTGTGAATTTTGGTTTCGCTGTGTCTGCACTAGCAGGTTGGCCTTTACCTCTTCTTTAGATAGTTGAGTACGCAAAGTTTCTCCGTCCTTTTTCGAAGTACCAACTACCGGTATTCTACTGCTATTATTCAATGCTGGACGAAGTGGAGTGAGACTATCGATATTATCATAGATAACGACACCTATCGCTCCGGCTTCAGTAGCATTCTGGACCTTCTCCCAATAACTATTCTCTCCCCTTTGGATTAAGGCTATCTTCCCTCTTGCACTATCAGTGAATTGATTCGGCAAACCTAAACCTGCATCAAATAGATTGCCAGTCACGCCATGCTCACCCGTTTCAATCGATCCGCTAGCAGCGCCTAAAGGCAATTTATTATTCTTATCCGTAATAATTTGCAGCTTTCTTTCTACTCTATTATTAATGGGAAACTCTTGAAGCGATGTATCATATCCATAGCTCTCAAATTCATTTTTCAAGTATTGCGCCGCTTGTTTTTCTTCACTGCTTCCGGCAACACGTGGACCAATTGCAACACTTAATTGACGTATATGATCCATCACTCTTTCAGAATCAAAAATAACTTCCCAATTACTAATTAAAGAATCCGTATACTCCCTTAAAGCACCCGCAGCATTTTCGGAAATCAACCCGCCTTCTTCTTGGCTAGTAAGCAGTATCTGAAAACCTTCCATATGCTTTATCGCTTTTTTGAAAGACTTATTTTTCTCATAATGTTCCACCGCAGCAATATGGGTTTTCAATATTCGCGAAGCGGCAGTACTTGCAAACTCTCCATCCTTTTCAAATTTTTCTATAAGCGCATATAGATTAGCAATACTCGCATCTCTATCCTCTTGAACCACAAGTGATGAATCAAAAGAATTTGATACGTAAGTACTCTGTGGTGAAAACCCAGTGAGGAATGACATGATTAATATTGCTGATAAAAGTATACTCAAGCGACGAATTTTCATTTAATAACCCCCTTTATTTGTTGTTTTAGACATCCTATAACAATATTAATCTCTCATTATAGAACTGGATTACCTTCCTCACCTTGGAAGAAACTAAAATGACCCTATAATTGTATCCGCTTTCATATCACTGAATACAAACAAAAAGGTTGCTGTCTCATAGACTACTTCTTTCAAATTTATCCGTGTCTATATTGCCTGAATATACTTATAAAAACCTCAGCTTTGCCCCTTTGCGTTGTCTGTGTCTAGCTTCCAGCTCTACTTTTGATAAGTTTGAATTGACTTTAAATGATTCTCCAAGTTTCATATTATAAAATCATTTAGTTGGAACTTGTCTAATTGAATGTTCTTCAACCATAATAGATACGGATTTATGTGAAGAAATTTTGGAGTATTTCTTGATTTAGAAAATACGATAATGCCAAAGATGTTTGAAATTGGTGGTACCAAATCCGTATTGAACAAAAGTGAACGCCTGATGAGATTGCTTAATTACTTTTATCAATTACTGACATTTCTTCAACGATTCTTTTTTTCTCTTATTTCCAGTTTTAATACTTCCACTTAGACATAGCAATTTGGATAACACCTACAATTCTGGTAATTTAGTTGACATGCACCTTGGATTCCTTCCTAATTTACTTTGCGTTATATCATTTTCAGATGGTAAAATACTTGGTTTGATTCTTAAAATTTGTAATTAAACACACGGGTGGATTTCATGGGATAGCTTCTTTGTCACTAAAATGTGCTGTCGTTGGAGTTGTCAAATGAGAGGTATCGCAAATAACAATAAAGTAGAATAAGAAGTTTGAATACATGATTATTTTTTTAAGTATACCAAGCTCTTTTATTGCTAATCTAAAACCCCTCATCACCTTCACCTGTCTTCAAAAAATATTAGTTTGACTGCCATCTGCATTAGCTAGCTTTATCAACTACCAATTGTTGCTCAAGTAACTCTGTTAAATAATCAGTATTAGCCTTTAGCATTTGATGTGTTCCATTAGTAATTAAATTATTACTTTGCTGGTAATCAAGTAACTGTTTAAAACTATTCAGATGTTTAACGACCTTATCTAATTGAGCTGTCGCCTCATAATGGCTTAAAGCTGTTGCGTGTACCTTCAAGTCCTTAGCAGCACTGGCGTTTGCAAATTTGCCTATCTCTTCGTAACGTTCGACAAGCGCCTTAATATGAGAGGCAGATACACTTGGCGGTGTTTCCGGTAGTGATGGATTTATTGGAATAATTCCAGCATAATCCGTATTGTAACCGTCAATAGGTCTGATTGGCACCTCATTCCATCGTTGAGGATCAGCATTATATAACTCCCCTGAGGCAAGTCCAGACAAAAAGGCATGAGTTGCGATGACATTTTGCTGCACTAAAGGCTCGCGCTCTTCATCCAAGAATTGACCAGAAGTCTCTAAGAAAACAGCAGGATTGCTATGTCCATCAGGATTAAGACCTTCATAATTGATACCAAGCATCATTCCGGAGGATACTCCGCCGCGAATATCAATTACTCTGCTACCCGTTATATACTGATCAACGGTAAACTCTTTATACGGTTTCATAGCATCGTATACAGTAACCATGGCTTGGCGAGTTAAATCTTCGTATTCGCCATCTTTAATATTAGGGATAGTAGGTCCTCCAGGGGCCAAGGAGATTC
This sequence comes from Cytobacillus purgationiresistens, assembly GCF_030813235.1. GTDB lineage: Bacteria > Bacillota > Bacilli > Bacillales > Cytobacillaceae > Cytobacillus > Cytobacillus purgationiresistens. The sequence continues at coordinate 4,271 of NZ_JAUSUB010000051.1, forward strand.
CTAATGACAGCGTCACGGGAATATCTGTACCGTAAAACATTTTATTACCTTGATGATGAATATCCATCATCAAATCAGGCTTAATCTGTGTCCAGAATTTGTAATATCCGACTGATTCGATTGCTGCATAACCGCCTTCAGCCCAGTCTCTGTTTAAATCGACAGTGGTTGTTCTGCCTCCATCATCCAACTTGGGTTCTCCTGTCTCATGATCATACAAAATCGTACCTCGCTGATTCCTTTCAGCTCCATCGACATTATACATTGGGATAAAATACATCGTTAACTCTTCCATTATCTCTTTGTAAGAGGCATCTTTTTCCTCTATCAAATTTTCAATAAGACGTAACGTCGCGTTCGTTCCATAGGGTTCATTTCCATGAATACGTCCCTGAACCCACACCTTCTTGTCTCCGTTACCTATTTTTGCAACATAAAGATCCTTTCCTGTCTCACTTCTTCCTTCTTCAATCCCGAGATCGCGAAGTGTAAATACTTCAAGCTTTCCATCACTTTGCTGTTCAAGCCCATTGAGGATCTCTACCATTCCATCGTAACGAATGACATCCGATCCTATTGAACTTTCAGATTCCGCACCAGCTACCCCTACCGAGGATATAGTAAGAAGTAATACTGTAATAAGCACAAATAACCGTTTCTGAATCAATTTTCCCACTCCCTTGAAATTTTGTAGTTAGGTTGTATTCTGCAGAGGTTTAATACGTCCAATGTCCATTTGCGGGCTACCAACTATCTCATCAACTGAATCATTTTTTAACCATCATCACCTCCTTATTAACTCAATAAATTCTATTAAAATATCTCCTCTTCATATATCTTTATAATATTTAACATATGGAGAACTAATTGGAGAGTCCGAAGCGACCTTATTAAGATACGTCTAGCCCGATAATAGATCTGATAAATCCAACCGGAATATATTTATCGTAATTAAACTATTATGTATATAAAAATACTTCAGCCTTCTCGCTAATTTGTTTGAAATGAGTGGTAGTTTAAGAGGTTTTATACGAAGCCGCAGACATGATGGAATAAAACACTATTCTATGTTTAAAATTGATACTTAACATAGATTAATATATCAGAATTATCGTAATATTAAAATAATTATAAAAGAAACAGTTATAAGGTAACATATTTTCTCTCAATCTGTATCCATTTTCTAGCACTATTCTAATCCATACATTTTGTTTCATTTAGGATAATACTCCTATGGTCACATCACAATAATGGGTCGTGCAACCATAAGATTCTTCTCCATTTTCCTGCCTTTCCACTTTTTCGCCCGAATGTCTAGCCATCCACTTCACCTTCGCTGTTGCAGTTTACCCACTTTTAAAGACTGATTACTTTATTTATCCACACAAAGATTGAAGAAAATAGTTCTTCTCAATCCAACCTTTTAACTATCTCTTTTTTTGAAAATGCATTATCAAGTTTTCCTTTTCCCTATCCAATCTCACAATTTGTGGTTCTTGGTATTCAAGGTAACCATACTCAACATTGGTGATTTTCCTTAATAAGGTCTGATGGGAGTAATACATTTATCTTAAAAAGAGCCAGATATTTACCTGTATATGAGTAATTTTTGTGAAAAAATTCTTTGTTTTAACTGAGAAATATCATATACTTCATCCGTTCTTGTTCTCACATTTTAATATATTCTTCCAATTCTATTGCTGCTTCATTGTCCATGAAGCTTTATAAAAATCATTTATTTGACATTCCCTGCCTCAATCAAGAACTGAACTTATTCCCCATTTCCATACAAAAAAAGAGGCTTCCCATAAGTTTGATCACTTTCGGGGAGCCTCATTTAGAGGTTTATTCAATATTAATGGAGCAAATAGGATGTTTTCTTACTGAGCACCGAAGGGTATTCAGTAGACATCATGCCGCCCTTAAGATGAAAGTGTGTAATATCTTTAACGTTTTGTGTAATTAGCGCGGTATATTAATGTTTATGCTAATAAAAGGTGCAATATCTTTAATGCAAATTTATTGCTTTTCACTTGAGTGCGTTAGCAAAATGTTAGCATTTTGCTAACGCACGTTTTTCATTCATGCCCATTCTCTACATGTTTCTAGTCAATTAAAAGAAAAACAATAACATGTTTACTCATCTTTCTTAAACCCAATAATTATTTTAATTATGCGACGTTTAGGAGGGGAAGCTTTGATACTAGTAAACAACAATATTACCTAAAAAAGTATCTAACCTATTGATTAATCTTTTTTTACCTCATTAGGATCTTATCATTATATTTTTACTACTTCTCGTTTTCAGAAAAAATTCTAGGTGTTCTTTTAGAAATCCAACATAACGGTCGACCTCTTCTATTGTTGAGTATGGCGAGATCGCAAAAAATTTATGCGCATATACGGATATCCGCTTGTTTGAGTTTGCTGCTTCCACGAGACACTGCTTTTTTGTATTTCCAAAGAAGACGGTATCTCGTTCGGCACCAATTACCTCTGCAAATTCGTCATTAAATTGATTAATTTCCGTCATTTCTTCTACGGTTAAGAGTCCGTTCAATTCATCATTCCATTTTGTCTTTTCAGGATAAAAACGGAATGTTGTAACCGGAGAAACCTCATTCGTGATTACTACATTCGAAATTTCTTTTGTTAACGTCTCTCTAAATGCAATATTGACACGAATATAGTTGGCTAAAAGCTCTTGATAGCCCTCGATTCCAAATGCTAATAAAGACGCATAAATCGCCAAAGCACTTCCCATTCGCGAGCATTCAAGCGTGTAGCCTGTATGATAGCTACCATAACCACGATTCCCAACATACGGCGTTTCCGCTGCATCTAAATCAACATACTTAAGATACTCTCTATTTTTGATTAAAAATAAACTCGTGATATATGGCGTTTGTCCAAGCTTATGGAAATCAAAGACCATACTATCTGCAAGCTTGATATGTTTAAACTTCTGTTGATAGGATTTCAATACCTCATTAACGTTGTCTTCAAATCGCAGAGGATTACTTTCAAAGTCGTAATTATTAAAGAAAGTATACATGCCCCCCATAGCAGAGTCTGCATGGATATAGATTGGAGATATGCCATATGTGCGTTCCAATTCTTCCGCTATCAGCTTAATCCCCTCAATGTCATCAACCCCAAATGTATCAGTAGTTCCCATTGTGGCAAGGACATACAGAGGAACGCCGCCTTTTGCAATAACATGCTCCATTTTTTCTTTTAAATCTTCTAGATTCATTGAATGATCAGCATTAGCCTTCACGCGAATCATGTATTCTACACCAATCCCAGTTGCTTCTACAGATTTATACAGACTGTAGTGTGATAGCTCTGAACAGAAGCAATAGAGATTTTGCGGTACACCCTTTTGATTAGAGGACGGCGCGTAACGGGCAATGGCAAGACGTAAAGAGTTAAAGACAGCCCCTTGTCCTCCCCAAGTTGTATATCCTGCACTGATGCTTTCATCGTATCCGATAAGTTTGGATATCATGCTAGTTACTTCGATTTCTGCTGTAGCTGCTGCTGGGCCTTCCACATCCCAAAGATTGTTCCCATTGACTAGCACCATTACTAAATTCCCGATGATACTAGAAATATTAGGAAGGGGCGCTGCATTGGCTACATAATTTCGATTGACGTACCGGTGTCCTTCTACCAATTTTAGAAGCTCCTGAATCACTTCCTCCATCGGCACACCCGTTTTTGGAACATCTGCCTTTTGAATGATACGATTATAATAATCGTCTGTGTACTCGGGCATTTCTCCTAGCGTTAGTTTGTTAGGTTCCTTTAATTCATCTATTTTCGTTAAAATCGTCTTAAAGTAGGACAATAATTCCTCTCTTTGAAAGTCATTCCCGTCCATACTAGGAAACAATTTTTGTATTTTCTTCATTGTTTTACCTCCTTGAAGTTTTTACTAGAAGTAGTTTTATTTAAAGAAAATTAAAATCCGATTGGATAGCCCTGCTACCCTAAAAAAGAAGCTTCCCACAAGGTAGATACAACCTATGAGAAGCACTCTTATGTTTATCCGCCAGCAAGGTGAATTCTTTATACTGCTACACTGACCTTATTTTCAGCATCCTGCTACACTTTAGCTTTCGCAATTTCAATACCATGTTTCTATGTAAATAGTAATTTATTTACATCCTCTTTTAACTCTACAAGATTCTCGGCTTCCTGAACAAGTTTTTGCATTGTATGCAGTTCATCATCACTAATTACTATTAGTTCCTCAAACATTTCAAAGGATTCCCGAGAGATAGAAGCTATCTCAGCCATTGTTGTCATGATCTGGTGAGAAGCAGAAGATAATTCTTCCGTACTTGCAGAAGAATTTTCATTATTTTCCGCTATGATCTTTGTAGTAGATAGAATCTTTTCAAACATATTCCCAACCTCTACAACGGTTGTATTTGTATCTTTAAATTCTTCTGTTCCCTGTTGCATTGACTTGATAACTATTTCAGTTTCTTCTTGTATATTCTTTACAATATTTGATACTTCAGAAGCAGACTGGCGTGATTGTTCGGCTAATTTTCGAACTTCATCAGCAACAACCGCAAATCCTTTACCTTGTTCACCCGCACGAGCAGCTTCTATTGCCGCATTCAATGCCAATAAATTAATTTGTTCTGAAATCCCTGTAATTACTTTTACAATAGTGCCGATTTCATGAGATTTTTCTCCGAGTTTATTTATTGAATCAAATGTTGTATTTACCGTTTGATTAAACTGCTCCATTTTTTCTAAGGAATCCTTTAAGTTCTCGTTTCCTACTTGCGTCAATTCTAAGGTAGTATTCGATTGTTCCGAAATTTGATTTGATCTCACTGATAGATCTTCGATAGCCTGTGCCATTTCTTCCATAGATGCGGCGCTTTCTTCTGTAGCTACTAATTGTTTCTGTAATCCTCTACCTACTTCATCAATTGCCGCTCTAACAATATCCGCTTTCTCAGAAGCATATTCACCGATATCAGTGAGGTTTTCGCCTTTTTCATGTACATTTTTTGAAAATGAAAAAAACTTTTCCCTTGCACGGCTGAAAAACTCAATTAGTTGATTAAATACAGCATGATCAGAACTTCTTTCATCAATTTTGTTTGTGATATTACCTGCTGATATTTCTTTCATTCCATTTATTATTTCTTTTTTTATATGATGATGATGTTTTAACGAAAAATATCGGTAAGCAAAATACACTGATACCCCCATTAAGATAACAATTATAGCTAGCATAATAGCTTCCATGATAAATAAATCCCCTATCTTCTATTAAAGATTGAATTAGACTTAATTATGAATATTTTAAAGCTCTCTTATTATGATATATGTTCCGTCCGATACATTTGCAGGAATACTATTCAACTTACTATTATCCTGATATTTATGAACAATATAATTTCCTTCTAAATCTTTATATTTTTTCATATTATGATATTTTTCCATTACACGTATCGACTTCGGATTTGTCGCTTCACCTAAAACAGCCTTCAAACCTTGTGATGATGCCTTTGTTATCAATCTATTTCCTAATTGCTGAATAATTTCATGACGGTCATGTTCAGCTATCACTCCTAACATGAATAGGTGTAATAACTCTCCGTCTTTGATTTCTTTTCCGTTTCGATTTTTATAATCTTCTATGAAACGTTTATCCACATCCTCCAGAACACGCAGAATGACATTCATATCATAAAAAGAACCTTCAAATATATCTTCTCCGATAATCTCTGGCGCATTTGTATCTCCTGCAAGTACACCAGCAACATTATTATTAGTATCTAGAGCGACTGCGCAATATCCCTGCTCTATTGTAGAGGCTAAATAATCCTTGGTAAACTGATAGAAATCTTCATAACCTATATTTAATTGACCTACCATCGGTTCCTGAACCCATTTCCCTGAAACATCCACTCCAATAAATGAACGAGCTAGACACTCAGCTGCTTTCTGAATTAAAGCTGGTTGTTCCTTCGTTATAATCTCATATGTATACAACACTTCTGTTGTTTGCATTTATTGATCTTCCTTTCAAATTATAAAATAAAAATTCCCTTTCTATTGGACCTAACATTACATAGAATGATGTACTTTATCGATAAATGTACCTGTGAAATCAATTCTTTCAAGTGCATTCCTAATTTGCACTTGAGCAATTTTAGATGACGGCTTTACTACAAGGATATTCTTAAAACCTAAGCTAGAATAAAATTGCATCGTTTGCTCCAACTGCGGTACAACTTTTGATGGGACAGGTGTTTGGTGAGTCCCATCGACAACAAACGTATATTCTTGTCTTGATACTTTATTAATCGTATCCTGTAAATCTATCATATAACCTTCTGCATCTTCCGCCCTCATTAATCCATGCACCTGGACATGTACTTCTTTCGCAATCTCATTAATTGCCATTTTATATTTCTTTTTATCTACGACTATCATCTTTTCATCTCCCTTTCCCTATAGTCTGCTATACTTCATTGTTGACACTTGCACGTTCTGTTCATAAGAGTGTAATAAATAAAAGCTATCCCAAATATAGATAAGGATAGCCAAATAAACTTGTTATTATTCTTGGCAACCCGACTATCATTATCCAGTAGGATTTTAGACTCGTAGCTTTGCGTCCTTACCTTTCGATAAGTTTGCCTTTTTCAATTTTAGAAAACATAGTACAAATATCATGATAACATATTACTACAATAGTATAAATTATTTGCCATATTTTGTCGAACTATAGATGTTTTTCTTTTTCTACTTACGCATAATCTAATCAACTTATATGGTGAATTTCTATTGTTTTTGTCAAATCTATTTCTTTATATTGCTTCATATTAAACAAAACTACTCTTGTGCTAATCATGGACAGGATCCGGTATTTATATGATGGGATTACGAATAATGGATATCCAATTTACGAAAGAAATAAAAAGAAGCTTCCCACAAGTTTGGTCAACTTATGAGAAGCTTCTGTCATTTTATTGGTAGTAATATGTTAGCATATCTCTAATATTTTTTAACACATCTATTCATGTTAAGGGTTGGGGGGTGTTATTACATCATGCCGCCCATTCCACCCATGCCGCCCATGTCAGGCATTGCAGGGGCACCAGCAGGTTCTGGTTTGTCAGCTACGACTGCTTCTGTTGTTAAGAACATTGCAGCGACTGAACCAGCGTTTTGAAGTGCTGAACGAGTAACTTTAGTTGGGTCAACCCTTGGCAACACTGAGTTTTATAATCAAGTATTGTTTATATTCAATTAGCAGTAACCACTTCTTGTAATAAAGCTTCAATAAGAATTATAAAGTAGTGACTGTAAACTGTAAAGTTGTTAGACAGATACTAATCCAAACCCCCAATGTTGCAGCAATTAGATTAACTGTTTAAATTTTGGATTGTGGTAAAAAAGCATCGCAGAGATATAAAAACCTTGGTATGTGGATGGCGATACCTACCCCCTCTCCCCAATCCCCTAGTAAATATACCAAAAAAAACCGTTCGAGTGAAAAAATCATTATGAGGTTAAATAAGTAATAGGTTTCAATGTTAACGGAACTCGTGGAAATCCAATCAACAGACCTACTGGCAGGTTACAAGCGGTATGTAGACCGTTGGAGACACTTGTATTCCATCCAGTCTTGGTAAATATTGATATATCAATATTTATCCGTACCACCCCGACGGTTGTTTCGACTATTCGTCCGCTCTTCAAGTAGTTCACCTGTTCTGCAGGTTCAAAGGAAATTATGAAATGCTAAATTTTCACCTCCAAACTGATACTCATAATCCCCTCAAGTGGTACCGATTACACCCTTATTACATCAGACAATGCAGTGTGAAATTGTTCCTTTGTTACGATTAACAAATTTGTGGTATTAAACGTATTTTTATCTGCTTCTTTTAGATAATGCAAGTAACGTACTAGTCTAACAAAAGCTTTCAACTTATCGTCGGTCCAGGGAATTACTACTCCCAATCTTCCAAGAGCAGATGCGTTAATTGCACCACCCATTAAGTGTTTCCGACTTACTTTGTTCTCAATTTCTATTGCCATAAAACACCTTGCATTTAAGTTTTGATATATAACGTTTTCATAAGTACCTGCTTCTACAAAATCTCCATAACGATACAAATTATCTCGGTTGAAATTAATTAAGCGTTCAACAAAATCACGGATACTGTTAACTCTAAACATTTCGTTGTAGTCCATCTCGTGCCTTTGATGAGTTGCAAAAGGTCCAACTGCTACATCCACTCTTGGAGAGTAAATATTTAATGCTCTTTCATCTCTCATTGCATCCCATTCTGTTCTAACATCAGTATTTGGAAACAATATTTCCAATTTCCCCTTAAGATACTCTTGATAAATTTCAAGTTTAACTTCCCCTATATTTTCCAAATTAATATCATTAATTTCTTGAGTTCCAGACATAAAACACTCTCCTTGTTTAATTGTTAAATAATTTTTATAATATATTTTTTGAGTAATTATTCATCGAACTGTATGGCTCACCCTACAATTAAATAGAATATTACCATTATACAAAAAACTTCTAATACTAACTATATCATCCTTCTAATACCCCTTAACTATTAAGCCGTTTAAAAAAAAGCTTAGTTGTGTTTCTAAACCGTCTGTCATCCAAAAAGTCCTGATACGCAAATTTCAACAACAAAAAAACCACTCCCTAATTTTTATAGGAAGTGGTTATTGCTATTGATATAAATTATTTACATGACTACTTCTCAAAATGGGTGAAAAATAGCCGTAACTATTTCTCAAAATTAGGCTTCAATAAGACCCGAAAGCCTTACATCATGCCGCCCGTAAGGTGAAAGTGTGTAACATCGTTAATGAGAGGTGCAAAAAGTGCGGTAAATCAACGTTTTGGATATTTCTGGTTGTAACATCTTTTACGGGGATTTACCGTTTTTTATGGGATTGCGTTAGCAAAATGTTAGCATTTTTTGATTAAGTATTTTAATGTTTATAACTAACCTGTATACCTAGTAATAATGTCGATCCGTAATTTTTCTACTTTTCCATATTATTTTAAACTTTCACTTTCCATAAAAACTCACCTTTAGCGAATACCACGCAATTTTTTTCATCAACAGTATATTCATTATTAAGGGTATCATACAATCTTAATTTAAATAGGAATTCCTTTTCTGTAGTCCCATATTGATCTAACCCCAACCTCAAACAATCAGTAGAGGTAAATCCTAGATGGAGATCTCCGACTTTCTCTGACATAGGGCTTAAAGCTAATTTAAAATCTGCACCAACATAATTATCCAATCCATAAACTGGGTGCTTGGATATGATGTTATTCTGATTATCTAATACATATAATGTCCCACCAATAATTGTTACTGGTAATGAAGTATGATTTCTTATCGAAACTTGAAGATAGGCAAGTCCCTCATTGTCATTTACCGCTCGCAAAATTGGGTTTAACATACTAATATAAAAATTTTCTTTATTATTATAGATTTTATCTAAGTCACTTCTATTAGCTGAAGAATTTTTGCTACCTTTTCTGATAATACAACTTCCTAGTTTTAAAGAAGCTATTTCTTTCTTTATTAAGTAAGGTTTATTATTATTATCATTAGCAATTTTTAAAATCCCAAGGGTTTTTCCTTCATAAATATGTTTAAAATAATCAATTGTTATATCAGGTTCTACATAATTTAATATGATATCCTGATAGATAGCTGAATCGACAAACTCTTCGTTTTTATCAATACCGATAATTTCACAATCATCGTTAACACCAATAATAATGAATTTATCTCCATCGTAATGAGAATTTGCCATTGCCATTACATCTTTAATAAAATTCGGATTTAATTTTGGAGGGTATTGTTTTAGTTTATAATCTAAAAAATCACATTCGTAACCCTCTTCTAATAAATTATTTATTTGCTCTTTAATCATTCAGATTCCCCCCAAAAACCTACTAAGTATGTGTATCTTATTTAATAAGAATAGTAAAACCAAGCTCTATAATCTGTTGAGAATAGCGCTCCGTTTGAGGAAGAATAAAAACACAACACATAGCTTAGAATTCTCGTTTTCACTTAATTACTCTTTTCGATTCTACGTAAAACGTAAGAGGCTAAAGTAAATAAATCAATTGAATCTTCTTCCGACATATTCCATTCAATTTTTGCTGCATGAGCTGTTGGATTTCTAAACGTACCAAACAATCCCTTTGCTAGATTTACAAATCCCTTTTGCTCACTAATTTCAGATTCAGTTTTAAAAGAATTGATTTTTAGCAAGGGATTACTTCCTCCAAAGGCTTCCTCAACCAATTTTGCTCCGTCACTTACTAATCCAGTCTTAGTCCTAATCATAGAAGCAATACTTTTTGTTGCCTCTAATACTGCATGAAAATAGTTATTTTGAAGAAGTTCTTTTTTACAATACTTTAGCAAATGAGGATGTAGATGTCGGGAAGTTACTCTTTCCGTAAGCCGAGATGCCCTTTTTTCCGCTTCAGCTAAAGTTTTTGTTGATAGTACCCTATGAAATTTCCCATCATCTTTAAACTCCAATCCATGAAACAGAAGTATCGTGTTGATTTTTTCTAGTTTGTCATAGTAAAAGTCCTTATTTCCTATATAACGACTTGGCGCAAATGATTTAGAAATAAAAGATAAAACACAGTTTCCTGAATTAGTTTGATTTTGTCGATTAGCTAGAGCATTATACAATCTCTTCCACTTAGTAAGTGTCGGATCAGTATCCTTAAATTTTAACATTCTCAAAAAATACTCAATTTGCGATCCAGTCAAGCCATCATTGGTATCAGCTATTATCCTACAAAGCGTCTCTAGTTCACCTTCATTAAAAGTCTTTCTGTTTACTTTATGCACTGCCTATCACCTCAGTTATTTAGCCATAATTCTATTTTTTATACTTTTTTCATTAATCAACTATTAACTATTACTATAGGTGGTTACGTTATCAATTTATTTTTATCATGTTTAGGATTTAAATTTCTTCTATTTTCCCGAAAGAAAATTCTGTCCAAGTTACAACCTCTTGATAGATCCAGTTATATTTTAACATAAATACCCAACTGAAATGTAGGTTTTAGGGATTCCCATAAGAATATGTACAGTGGAACATGTTGTACTTAAATAAAGAAAAAGGCTTCTCAAAAGTTTAGATAACTAATGAAAAGCCTCTTTGAATTTTATATTATGTTAGCATTTTGTTAGCAAATCACCACAAAATGCTTATATACCATGGGTTTGAGCAGCTATCACATCATGCCGCCGTAAGCTGAGAGTGTGTAATATCTTTAACGAGAGGTTCAAAAAGCGCGGTAAATCAACGTTTTAGATATTGTTGGCTGTAACATCTTTAACGGGGATTTACCGTTTTTTATGAGATTGCGTTAGCAAAATGTTAGCATTTTAACAAACACTATTTAAAAGTTTATTCCCTTTATTCATTATGTTGAACCAAACTAGGATACGATGTTTACTTTTTAAAGGAGGTTATTTTTTGTAATTTTCTTAACTTATTTTAATTTTCGATCCTTTAACGGTAGACTCCTGTTACTGTATATTCAGTTCTTACTTTCTTTGTTTATCTCATTAAAGCATTAGGTTACAGGCAGACAGCCAATTTCCAAAAATCTTCAAATGATGCTCACTGATTAAACTGGCAGTATAACATCTTTAATATATGCTTCTCGAGGGTAGGAAGCACTTTTCATGATTTTAATTGAATATACATCAAATATAATATGTACCTTCTGTTTGGATTCTCCACACTCCAAGATTAAAACTGCTTTTTCAAAATCAGGCGGTTTCTCTACTTTGCTACAAAATTTAAAATAATTATCTCCTCCCTTTTTAAACCATCCCGTGATCACTGAATTTCCTACTCCTACTTGAACATGAATTGCATTTTGTAATTCTTCAATGAGTACATTGGTTGCCTTATCTTTGCTAATATACTCTTTAAAATGCCAGCGACCTTTGTCCTGTTCATCAGTGAAGTAGTAGTCTTTATTCAAATAGGTATTATCTTGCAATGACATGGATTTAATCACTTTATCAAATTCGTTTTTGGAACGGTATAACTTAATTATAGATGGTACGTATTCGTAACCATTTTCAGCATACAGATTGTGTTCAGAAAAAATTTTCTTAGACATCTCCAAAAATGAATCAACCGTGCATCCTATTGCAATTTGGCTGTTTTCTCCTTTAATAAGTAAGTATTCGCGAATGGATGTACGGATGATATAATCCTCTCCGGATTTTGTACAGAGAATGAGTTGCATATTTTTCAATGAACCGTCTAAGATCACAATATTTTTGTCAATTTTAATTTTTCCGTTATTCTCGTTAAACAATAGATCAGACAGCCAACTGTTTAAATAATTAAATGCCTTTTCATTCCCCATGCTAAGGAGACACAACGACATTTCCCTCAATACCTCTTTAGAATCTTTATCGGATACATCATTATGATCAAGATACTTTTGAAAATAATCATATGACTCTTCATTCAACCCGTAGTATCGTAAAATTTTCCCTTTCTCAAGATAAGCCTTATAAAAAGTCGGATCCATCTCGATTGCTTGATCTAAATATGCAATAGCCTCATTTTTCGAAACTAAGGGGCTGATGCCCACCAATACCTCCTTATTCAAAGGTTGCTTTATTAGACAAAAACGGTAATAACCCAAACTTTCACCATGGTTACCTACCATATTATGAAGTTTAGCTAGCGTTAAATTAACTTCAAACGTGCTTTCATTCAAAAAAGCATTCGTCAAACTGTCAATTGCTCTGGAATAATCCTTCCTCTCAATAAATACAAGACCTTTAAAATAATACGAATAATAAAGGCAGTCTAGCTGTTTTATCAGTTGATTGCATTGTTTTATCAACTTGTTCATTTTCCCAGACTGAAAGAGTAACCATAGATAATAGTACATAAATGAGTCTTCATACTTATTAATTTCACATGCTAGTTTCTGAGCATTACTCCACTGTTCTGTCTCAATATATAGCTTGATTAAAGTGAGTTTATCTGAAAAATGTGTTTTCTCGGCTATATCTTTGTTTAGAGCCCCCAAAATGGATTCCTTTGAATAATCAAAATAAATAATACTTCGCGGCATCTCATGTCTGATACTCTTTTTTCTAGGGCAACTAAGAACTAGTTCTCCAATTTCATTCTTGTTAAGAAAACCACGATTAGGACGCAAATGTAGTGAAATATTCGTAATAAGCTTATTAAACAAATCTTCAATTTCAATTTCCAAATTTTGCGCAGCTAACCAACGATACATATGAAAGCCTACCACTTCTTTGATTTGTGCATCAGGGATTTCTTCAAATTCAGTTCCGTGAAAAATTGCCGGATCGAGTCCATTTTTCCGCAGTAGTTCGTTGAATTCTTCTTTAATATCGTATTTTTCTTGTTCACTCCTATGAGTTTCATTTATATTAATAAAATACTGATAACTTTTAAGCAAGCTTTTGAATTTTTGATCATAGCTTGAGGCGATGATAACATGTTTAACGTATTTATTATCGCTATTGACAGACTTCGATTCTAATATTTTTCTGATTTGTGGAGTTGTGAGCGTTGTATTTTTGACCTGCACATACATCTCATGGGTATCGAATAGTATCGTAAAATCATCATCTGTTTCAAAGGTAATTTCTTTAAATGATTTGCTTTCAATATGCTTGCACATATACAGAAGGCTGACCAAATCTTGGTAGGCTATGCCATTGGCTAGATTAGAACCACCCGTTTTATATGGGCTATAATAATTTTTATCCATATATGTCCTCCTCTGAAATTTCGTATTGTGCGAATTAGAAATAGTCAATATTCATAAAGATTTCTCTTCTTCCATAAAACCAGCTAATAATAATCTATCATCTATTTCTAATTCTTGATATTGATCTAATATAGCATGTTTTATATCAGTTCCATTATCAGTCCAACATATGAACCATTCTTCTTTTCTACTGCGCTCAGACATTTTCTCCATATAAAAATCCCACACCACTGATAGATTGTTTTCTCTTAAATATCTTTCTAAATAGTCAGCTCTAAATAACAAATTACTTTCATATCCCATATACTGAGCATCAAAGGCAACTAAATTTTTTTCACTATCTTCCCAGATCCCCTCAGAAATTTGAAATAACATAAAAAACTTAACTAAATTAGCATTTGGCAAAAGGTAGCTACAAGAAGTTCTGTCGCCAGAAGCAGGATTAATATTTGTTTCCCACAAATATTCCCATATGGCATCTTCACAATCGATATCTTCAAATTCACTTTTATAAAACATTTCAGAAAAGGACGGATGCCAATAATGTTCAAATGCAAATACACTATACGCATTTGCCCAAGAAACACCTGTATCTCCTTTCTTATCTAATTTTAAAGCAATATATTTTTCTTTATCTGAATTAGATAAAAAAACAGCTTTTGACTTTATGCAAAATTCATCCTTATCAACAAATTTTTTATCATTATTACTACTCTGAACAAATTGAGCTAAAGATATATATTTATTACCTTCATATTCAATAAAAATAAATTCATCAAGCTTATTAAACTCTTCTTTATTTTGCGCCCAGATTTTATCTTGGTTATATGGTAAATAGGATTTAATAAATTTTTGTTGACTGTTATCTTTTAATGGGTACTCCAATAAACTAGGATCAATGTTTCTTAGGAAAGGATTCCATGGACCGTTAAACTTCTTGAAATAGTCTTTCTCGATGCCTAGGAAATGATCTTCTTCTTTTAAAGTCTCTTCATTTTCTTCGACTATCAGTTCTATACCTTCTCCTGAATAAGTTTGAGTTAATTTATCCATATATGAATACATTTTTTCATTTTGCAACTCCTTATATTTTTGATATTCAGGAGTAAACAATTTTATTTCGTTGTATATAGGATAGTTATCAGTTAATTTAGCTAGTAACTCATATAGTGCAATCCATTGATATTTTTTCCCAATTCGTTCTACTAGATTTTCATGTCTACTATGATATCTTAAATTTCGATCATAATTACCATGTTTTTTTTCATCATATCCATAGTCAATAATCCTCATTGTAGCAATATTGCTTAAATATTGGTCGTCAAATTGATTTTTCCAATCATATAATGCACTCCCAAATACATACCTTCCAAAATCACCATACCCCCCAGTTCCTCTTCCATATTCAGTTGTCATAGATCTAATTACCGCATGAAATCCACCGAACTCTTCCCCTGTCACTTGCTGCATTTCTTTTAACTTTTCATCTATACTTCTACTATACTCCAACCTCTATATCCAACATATTGGATAGGCTACACTTAGTTAGACAGAATTTTTAAGGTCAAGTAGACTACATATAATACTTTCAAGGAGAATCTACATGACTAAAAGAGAACGCC
>NZ_JAUSUB010000052.1 GCF_030813235.1 Cytobacillus purgationiresistens
CGTTCTCGCTTTATCATAGTTGGGGCTCCTCATCTGTTTTAGGTCAAGTGTACGTGACCTTAATATTTCTGTCCAGATAAGTGTAGACGCTCCAAACCTTCATTTTCTAGGTATATCCCTATAAGATTCCTTATTTCTTTATCATCATCGATTATTAGTATTTTAGGTTGCATCATTTAACTCCTTCTTATTCCTTATAATTTACAATGAAGAATATAAGCCGGCGGTATATTTCTATATTCTTTTTTCACTGTAATTTTTGGGAAATAATTTCTCATAAATGGTATTTTAACCTTAGTATATTGAAAAGTCACAAACTCTCCACCTGTTTTTAAAACAGATAAGGTATTCGATAATATTTCATTTGCAACATAATGAGGTAAACTAGCAAACGGCAAACCAGAGATAATATAATCTGCATAAGGAATATTGTACTCCATTAAATAGTGTTGAACATATTCAGCAGAGCCAAAAATAATGATTATATTACTGACATTAGCGAATTTTCCCTTAAGCAACTGATAAAATACTTGATTATACTCAATTAATACAATTATGGTATTTTTATTTCTTCTCTCTAAGATTTCCTCTGTGAAAACACCTGTACCTGGGCCATATTCCACAATGTATTTTGTGTCCTTAAAGTTTATTTCCTCCACCATTCTTTTACTAAGAAATTTAGAACTAGGACGGACTGCACCAACGCTTCTTGGATTAAATAAATATTGGTAGATAAAAGACTCTTTTTTCATTTATATACTCCTCTAGGTAATGATTTATAATCCAATATAAAATCAAAACCTGAAGAGAAACCCAATAAAAACCTTAAGAATTCTTAAGGTTTTTATTGGGTTTCTTATTCAACTAACCTGCCCCTTTAGTGACATAACAAAAGGGCTTTCCCGTTGTTAAAGGAAAGCCCCCGTTACTTTAAGTACATTCCTTCACAATTTCTTGTTTTCTGTTTATGAAGTGCCATATAATATGAAACATATGTAATTTATATAATTGATTGAACAAAAGAAACAAGTAGTCCATTAAACTCCTCATAGTTATCATAGTTTGCGTTATGAGAGGCACTCGAAATAATTTTCAATGGATACCCCGTCTTTTCAGCCCAGCTATTACAGTATTTTTTAACATAACCTGTATTGTCATATTCTCCATAAGTAATCAAAACTGGACAGTTAAATTGAACTTCATCATCTATCTTCAAAAACTCACCATAAACTGCACTGGCCGCCTTCAACATGTCTTTTTTACCCAAACTAACTAAGGTTTTGTACATACTTGTCCTTGCTTCATCAGTTACTGTAATAGCTTTTGCACCTGCTTTACAGTAATAACTAAATGGGTACAGTCTGGCAATAGTAGAATATTGTTTTATCCAAAACAGTTCAGATTTTTTATAATAACTTTTACCATAAGGAGTTGTGCCTATTCCTATAAACCCTATTACCTTGTCCCCATATTCATAAATAAAGGACTGAGCAATATAACCTCCTGCTGACTGCCCCACTAAGACTATTTTTTCTATATTCTCCTGTTCCAGTATAGTTAACATCTCTTCATTTACATTTGCGAAAGAAAAATCTTCATACGGTCTTGATTTTCCATGCAAAGGAAAATCCCAAGTTATCAACTTATATTCAGCAAATAGATGCTCAACTTGTTTATCGAAAAGGGTGTGGTCTCCTGTTAATCCATGACAAAAAACAATAGCAATTTCTTGTGGAGGAACTATTTCATTCGTCCAGTAATAGATCGTTCCTTTTGATGATTGTATCTTTCTCTCAATCATTTGCTGACCCTCCCTATAATAATTGTATTTTAAATTTTCTAATGGATTTCTTATATTAAATCAATTGTATATCAGTATCTTGCAACCACTGCTACTTATAGTGAAGAACATCTAACCTGCTGCGTTAGTTCAATAAATTCAACAAAAAAGGGACTTTCCCTTTTTTAAGCAAGCACCCTATAGCTTTTCACAAACTCGAAGTAGTCTTAAGGTATTACAGGAATGCTGCCACGATAGTGCAATAAGAAAAAGACAATACTGCTGATCAAGTATTGCCCCTGTCATCCATTCATTGAGCCGGATTGTAAATTGGGGTAAACGATGTTCCACCAATAAACATGAATACATTATACTCTCCTGTTTAATATGTTCTAATAAATTCACTAATCCTGGATAAGGTTCATCTAAGGATCGATGTAAAGGGGTTGGTGGGGTATATATGGAAATTTCAGTCCATTTAGTAAATATAGTTTCACAATATTGCACAATAAATGCCTACAAATCAGAAAAATGCAAATAAAAGGTCGTTCTATTTATTCTTGAAGCTTCTGTCAGTTTTTTTATTGTGATTTGTTCGAGCGGCATTGCCTGAATTAAATGTGTAAAACCATCTTGAAGCATATCAAAAGTTTGTTGTACCCTCGGATCTTGCTTTTCCATCTAATCTCCATCCTCAACACAAACGATATATATGTCTATCAACTCAAAAATAAGAGCTTCTTATTACCTAATTTTTTTCTTGTATATTATCATTTAATAGACAGGGTGTCTAATTGAACCTTATAAATAATCAAATAAAAGGGGATATTTCGATGAGGAAAAAAACAGCGATTATAACAGGAGCCGGTGGAGGAATTGGACGTGCCGCAGCACTCCAATTAGCTGAGGATGATTTCAATTTAGTCATTGTAGACTTCAATGAAACAATTGCTCTAGAAACATTAGAACTAGTTACAGAAAAAGGAGCAGAAGCGATTTTTGTCAAAGCAAATGTGACAAATGCAGCTGATGTATAAAATTATGTTCAAAAGACAGTAGACACTTTTGGATCAATTGATGTATTTTTTAACAATGCGGGCGTGGTCCAAAAATTCTCTATGTTCACTGATATTGAGGAAACAGAATACGATCGTGTGATGAATATAAATACAAAAGGTGTTTTCCTTGGCATGAAGCATGTGCTAAAGGTCATGGAAGAACAAGGCCATGGCCATATTATCAATACTGCTTCCACAGCAGGCATTCGCTCAGAGCACAGCGCAGCCGTTTATTCTGCCAGCAAGCACGCGGTAGTTGGGCTGACACAAGGTGCAGCACTAGAATATGTTTCTAAAGGCATCCGTGTGAATGCCATTTGCCCAGGTGGTGTACGTACCCCACTAACAGATAGCGTAACAAAAGAAATGCAAACTACTGGCTATGTGCCTGCAGAAATAGGTGTAATGAGAATGGGTAGGTTCTCAGAACCAAACGAAATTGCCAATGTAGTATCCTTTCTTGCATCAGATGCCTCTAGCTATATGACAGGTACAACAGTTGTAGTAGATGGTGGGCTAACTTTATAATCTATCAATATGTTAAATAGAGCATTCTCATAAAAGAATGCTCTATTATATCTAATTTGCTAACTAATAATCTAAGTCTGTGTTCTCTGAAATAAACGGGTAAACCGTAGTTATGTGACAAAATATAGGCATTCCTTTTATACAATGATTACCCTAATTACCTAAAAACCCCTACTTACTTCTGCGCTCAATGAGGTTAATCCCTATTCCCATCGCTACTACGCCAATCAAAAGCATAAACAATAAAGACATCATTACATCTTGTAGACCCGCATTATAGAATATCACAGACATGATCGCCTCCATGGCATGTGCCATTGGAAATAGATCGGCAATAAACAATAATATCGGATTTGTAATTGTTCCTGGCATCATATAAGCACCGCTAATGAGCGGAATTAGTGGAATTACTGAAGGGTATATTGCGTAAAATTGCTCTGGCGTTCTAATAAAACCGGTAATTAACATGGCAACACTAATCATGCTAAATGTAAAGAATGCCGCAATCATAATCACCAACCAGAGATTATCGCCTACTTCATAATTCATTACATACTTAAACATTAGCAGCACGACTACAATTTGAAACAAAGTAATTAGAAAGCTATCTAACACATAACCGCAATACATGTTTGTTTTCGTCATCGGGGACAAAATCATCCGGTCCCAAATTCCAGAAACCTTGTCATTCGTCACATTGTTAACCTTTAACCCAAGAATAAACATTGAAATCAAAAAGGTAAATGCAAACAATAGCTGAGTACTCAGGTTATACTTAGGGACTTGTTCACTGCCAGTCCCTTGAGTTTCTAACTGAAAAGGTGCATCCGCTAAATAGTTCTCGATTTCGCTGCGAACATCTTCTTCTCCTTGTGTTTCCACAATTGCACTAATTTGTGCCTCCCGCTGAAATACTTTTTCAACATGTTGTTGAACATACGAAACGCTTGGTAGTTCACTGGTGACGACCAATCTGTAATCTGTTTCCATTAACATTACTGCCACATCAATATTCCCATCTTTTACATTTGTCCGCGCTTCCTCCGGTTCCACAATTTCAAATTGAATGGAGTCATCGACATTCAACAACGATTCCCACTTTGTCTCGATTTCCGAGGCATTCTCTTCCTCACTAAAAATAGCCACTGTTGTTGGCGAATAAACACCTCCAGCAAATAAAAAGGTAGCAAGGATACTTCCAGCAATAAACAATAAAATAACTAACGGGTTTCGTTTATCTTTACAAAATTGCACCCATAATACTGAATTCACTTCGCTTTCCCCCTTTGCGGAAACAAAGCTAAACCAATCATAGTAAATAGTAAGAAAATCCCTGTCAATAAAATACTCGGCTTAACTATAGAGGATAGCTCCTCAAATTGTATCCAGTCTGTTAACATGACTAAAAATAGACCGTTCGGTGTCCATTCGCCAATTTGTTGCAGCCAATTTGGTAATATATAAATTGGCACAAAATTTCCTCCAATAATACCAAACAGTAAAATGACTAACATAAAAATTCCATTAGCCGCATCAATATCGTTCACCCTTAGTGAAATCGCTGTAAAAACAGCAGCTAAGCCTGACAGTACCAGCGAAAGCAAGATTACCATCGCTATGAGTCCAATCCAAAAGGTTATGGAACGATCCGGAAATACATCGAGGATAAAGTGGGATACTATCATAACAAATATAATTTGCAGCAAAACTAAACAAATCGTAGACACCATTTTTCCGATTAAAAAATGCATTGGGTGACTATTCGTCAATAAGATTCGGTTAAACACTTGTTCCCTAATCTCCACTCCCGTTTTGGTTGCTACCGTAGCAACTAGGAATAAAGCAAACAACGCTCCCATTGCAACCGTAAAATATTGGGTCATAGTAAAGGTTTCACCCGCACCTATTTTCTCAAAACCGCCTTCCGGAAGCTTCACCGCTGGCTCTGAAGCACCTGCTATTTCCTGTATTGCAAACTGATAATTTAAATGATCAATAAATCCGTGAATGATAGAGTATAAAGCGCTGCTGTTACTCGTTTCTTTCTCCAACTTATACTCCAATGTGGTAGCTGGAGATTCTCCTACAAAGGCCGCATATAAACTTTCAGCGGTAAACCCATCAGGTATGATAAGAATGGCATCCAGATCTCCCTCTTTGACTTTATCTACTGCCACTGATTCTTCAAGCTTATGAACCGTCACCCAGTCGTTTAAATCTTCACTTTCTAGAAAATCGAATAATAGTTGAACGGGGTGTATATCGTTTGCTTGCTCAACTAAAGCTTTTGCTTCTTGATCCCCTAATGAAGCTTCGTTAACCAATTTTTCGTTCAACCTTGCCATCGCCTCTGCTACGTCATCCTGATTTACGACTGCTAATTGTAAATCCAAAGATGACTGCTCATTGTTGCTAAACAATCCAGCAAATGCAAAATTCAACACTAAGACTAAAAGGATAGGCAGTATAAGGACGGTGGCGAGCTCCTTCCGATCACGCCAAAAAATTAATAAATCCTTTTTTATAAAGCTTCGCATCACTCCACCTCCTTAATTCCGCAGCTTGCTTCCAGTTAAATGAAGAAAAACATCCTCCAAACTAGGCGTCTCAGTATGAAAATTTATCAATTGTATATGATGCTTTTCAGCAAGATGAACGAGCTTACTAATCAAATTACTTCCTTTTGTCGCAATAATCTTCATTTGCGAATGAGATGCCTCTACCTTACGAACCCCTTCAATTGTCTTTACATACTCAACAAATGTTTCGTCCATTTTATTTAACTCCACTTTTATCGTATCCTCGGTCGACAAAATGCTGAGCAACTCAGCTTTTGTACCTGCTGCAATAATTTTGCCGTGATCCATAATGTATAACCGATCACATAGCTGTTCCACTTCCTCCATATAATGGCTAGTGTAAAGAATCGTCGTTCCATCCTTTTGATTTAACATGCGTACAGTTTCCAAAATATGATTTCTCGATTGCGGATCAATGCCGACAGTAGGCTCATCTAATATTAAAATTTTCGGCTTGTGCAATAATGCTGCTGCAATATTAAGCCGACGCTTCATACCGCCAGAATAGGTCTTTACTAAATCTTTTTGACGAGCTTCCAAGCCGACAAATTCTAAAGCTTGTTGGATGCCTTTTTCTAGTTCCTTCCCTTTCATTTTATAAATGGCTCCAAAAAACTTAAGGTTCTCATAGGCAGATAGCTCCTGATATAGCGCTAATTCCTGTGGAACTACACCCGAAATTCTTCTAATCTCACCTGGTTTATCGATTGTGTTGACACCATTCAGCTTTATCTCTCCGCTTGTAGGCTTTATCAAAGTTGATATCATTGAAATTGTCGTAGATTTCCCTGCACCATTTGGACCTAATAACCCGACGGATTCACCGTTGTTAAGATATAGATTGACATCCTGCACGACCTTCTTACCCTTGAATGACTTGCTTAAATTGATTGTTTCAAGCATGTATTTGCCTCCTTTATTCTTCTAATTGCATCTTAAAATAAAAAAACCAAAGTCACTACTGACTATGGTCACTCTGCAAACAGACTCTTATTACTTTTGTCATTTTTTATCCCTTATACAAGACGATGGCGTATCGCATAAATGGCTAATTGGGTCCGATCCCTTAATTCCAATTTATCTAAAATATGACTTGTTTGATTCTTAACTGTGCCCACAGACAAGCCTAAACGCTCTGCCACTTCCTTATTGTTCAGCCCTTCGCCAATGCACTTTAATATCGCTCTTTCCCTTGGTGTTAACGTCGGATTAATTTGCCGCTCTTCTTCGTATTCCTTTTGAAGTAAAACCGGCATTACTTTCGCTGCGACCTGATCTTCAAGAGAAAGTCCGCCGCTCAATGCGCTTTTAATCGAACGAATAAGCGATTCTGTATCCCCATTTTTCAGCATATAACCACTTACTCCCAACTTTAGCGCATCAAGCACATATTGATTATCGTCAAAAGTAGTGAGCATAAGAATTTTCATATGAGGATAACGCGAACGCAGTATTTTCGCTGCTTCAATTCCGTCCATTTCCGGCATGCGAATATCTAAAATTGCCACATCAAAAAGTTGTTTCTCGCATAAATTAACCGCCTTCTTACCATTATCCGCTTCGCCTATTACTTTAATTTCATCATCAGTTTCAATCATTGCCTTCAAGCCTTGGCGGACCATCACTTGATCTTCTGCAAGCAACACCTTTATCATACTAGCCACTCCGATCTGTTAATCTTATAATGCCTCTCACTACAAATTGCTGCTTATCATAATCGATTTCCAATAAACCTCCAACTTTCTCTAATCTTTCTCGCATCGCTTTCAATCCATATCCTTCTTGAAAAAAGGGAGCAGGCGTTGTAAGGTTAATCACTTCAAAGCGAAAAATACTCCCGCCAGGCGTTTCAAATATCACTTGGGCCTCTCTTGTAGTACTATGCTTCATAATATTCGTCAATGCCTCTTGCACTGCACGATAGATTGCAAAGGACTGTTCTCCTGTTAAGGGAGCCGCAAACGCTCCATGCTTGACAGAAAAATTGACCTTCATAAAGCTTTCCATTTCTAATTTTCGAATGAGCCGGATTACTCCTTGCAGTCCGCCTACTTCTCTTTGCTTAAAGGACTTCACCGCCTGCCGTGTTTCATCTAAGCTTTGCTCAGCAAGTTCTTTGAGATTTCCAATCATTACTTTGTCCTTTTCATCTGCAGTTAAGCGAAAAGCTTCAAATTGCAAGAGCAGAGCTGTAAGTTTATGACCAACAGAATCATGAATTTCATGACCAATCAGCATCCGCTCATCCTGCCTGGCTTGTTCTTCCTCAGTAATAAGCTGCCTTTTCATCCTTCTGTATTCGTCTAGTAGGGTATCGTTGTTTATTCGTTGCGCTTTCTCCTGTTTATAGATCACCTGGTAATGCAGCAGCGCGATAACCAATAATAGATAATAAAGTCCGCACCAAGCTAATTGTGAAGCAGTAAGGGTCGATGCCAACACAATTGCAGCAGCCGCTCCTAGCTGAACGCCAATCACAATCAAACTTTTTAATCGAGAAAGATAAAAAACTGCTTCCGCTATTATTAATGATTGTATTAGAATTACATACGGATTCAACACATTGTCTATAGGATAAAAGATAATGATTGTTATGAGCGCTTGTATACAAAATAAAATTGTTTGGATTAACGGTTTTTCTGTTAAAAGAGGCAGAAGAAACAATATGATAAAAAAGATACTCATACTTGTCAGCCGTCTTTCATTTAGCTCCGGGGGCAATTGAAAAAAAGCAAATGTCCAGACAACACATTGGATAGCAAGCCAAATAAAATACGTTTTTTTCATATATATGTACTCCTTCCATAACGATTAGATAATAATATCCATTTACTCCCCCAAAACTATACTATGATTCACAAAGACATGAATCTAACTGAATCCACAATTTTATTATCGATTGTAATATTTACGAAGTGAGATTTTGCTATTGAATAGAGGGAGTTGAAAAGATGACCGATATCATAAAGATTAAAGATTTAATGGGAAGAAGAAATATTAAAATACCCGCCCTGTAAAAATTAAGGGGCTTGCATCATTTTTATTAGTTTTAGTCGTACATTAAGAAATTTATTAGAAGTTTTTAAGAATGATTAATTTAATCATCTAGTTAAACATAACTGTCTCGCTTTTTGAAGAAACGTCTCGACCTTTGAAGATTTTCACTAAATGTATGCATTTCCTTTCTCTCTAAGTACAGCTTCTTATTCATTAATATGTATTACCTTAATTAACACCCTTTATCTTTTGTTACTTTCTGCTATTAAGGTCTTTTATGAGTTGAATAGCTTTATCAACATTCCGGACCCCGATTATTTGAATATGGAGGTTTTGTTTTTCTTTAATCTTGTTGGCTTCATTAAGATTTGCGATTGGGATGATCATATGAGAGAAGCCGTCTTTATCAGCAATCAGAACTTTTTCTTTTATATAACCAACCTCTTTTACCATTCCAGTATTACTAATAGCTCCTGTAACGCTGATTGGTATGTCATTCTGTAGTTCCCCGTTTGCTACAACGCTCGATAACACTAGAGCTAAACCAGCACTGTCGCCACCAGAGTTCTCTCTAGATAAAAACTCATTTATTTCAATGTTGTTCTTCTTTAAATAGATCTGAACATTCTCAGATATCTGTTCAAATTCATCCTTTTTTAAGCCAACTAGCCCAAAGACTTCTGAAATTTCCGCTGCTATAGCGAATAAGATTTGTAATAGGGGTTATTTCATAAATTTCTTTTTACTATTTCTATAAACCTCTTCTACCACTTGTTCATTTTGGAGATTGATAACCGTTTCTACATTCACAGATAAAATAAATATACCTGAGCCTTTAACTAATTCCTCTGGCACGTTGTAGCTAGTGACCAAGTAGTGATATTCATCTAATAGTATATTGGGCAACTCTTATATCAATAATAGCATTGATAATAAGGCTGAAAAAACAAATGCACGTTTTGATATTGCCGTTTTCCTAATAATAAGCATAAGGAATAAAACACTCATTAATAACAGGAAATTCACAAAGAAAATACCTGAAATGAAACCTATATCCATTTTGATATTCATTCTATTAGCAGCCCAACCTACTGAGTTTTCCGCCAAACAAAATGAATAAAATTAAATTGTTCACCGTTTTCAGCAGTGTATATTTCCTCGCTCTGACCTAAGTTTTGGAAGCCGTTCTTTTCCAACACTTTTTGTGAAGCGATATTATTTGTTGTCGTTTTGGCGTGAATCTCTTTGATAGCGCGCTTTTTCATGATCTCTTCCAGCAGGAGCTTAACAGCATTATAAGCAGCACCTTTTCCAATGAAGTTCTTACCCACTCTATAACCAATGTGGCCAATGCCCTTGTTAATATCAATGAGATTCACTCTGCCAATAATGCTGTTTTCTTCATCTTTGATCAGGTAGAAAAAAGATTCTTCTTTAATTTGCTCTTCTATTAAGGATGTGAGGAAGCGTTGGAAATGAGGAAATTTATAATACTCATCTCCTCTACTAGGGACCATTTCTTCAAAGAATGAGCGATTGGACAATTCAAATTCGTATAATGCCGTTTCATCTGCTTTTTGCAGTTTTTTAATATGTATGTTCATTTTAAACTTCCTTTTTTTATTGTTTGATCCACTGGAATTTGCGTGATTTCCAACGAACTTTCGTATAATTATCTAGAGTGCTTTACCAATAAAGAGCTTCTGGCCAGATAAATTTGAGTGACATCCCCAATGCTAATACATTCAATCATTCTTCCTTTGGAATCACATCTATCAGCACATCCTCCGGCATTTTATCACCGCCAAGCAAACCCTTGCTGTGCATTTGAATAAGCTGCTGCACTTGTTCAATTCATGCTCATCTTGTTCCATAAGTTCCTCCACCAAGAAAAATTCAGATCTAAGATAATTCTATTATTGCATGATGAATTCCTTCAAAAATCCAAGAAGCCAATTTCCAAAGAAAGTGGCTTCCTTGAAGTTAATTTCTGCTGCGCTTGCTTATTTGGCTTGCAATGAGGACTTTGAAACCTTCTATTGGGATATTGTCTGATTTTCTGCTACCGTATTTCCTGACATTGAACGTCTCCTCGTTTATCTCTTTATCTCCTATTACTGCTGCATATGGAACTTTTTGCATCTGCGCTTCTCTTATTTTATAGCCTAGCTTTTCATCCCTAGAATCAACCTTCACTCTAACCCCTAGTTTCTTCAGCTCAGACTGAATCTTTAAACAGTATTCGAGGTGAGCTTGAGCTACAGGTATGAGTAACACTTGTAAAGGCGCTAACCATACCGGGAACACTCCTGCAAAGTGTTCAATTAGTATCCCAAAGAAACGGTCGATTGAACCGTAAATAGCGCGGTGAATGACAATTGGGCGCACCTTTTCATTGTTTTCATTTATATAAGTTAAATCGAATTTTTCTGGCATCTGAAAATCAAGCTGGATAGTTGCACATTGATGGCTTCTTTTTAAAGCATCTTGTATATGAAAATCAATTTTAGGTCCATAAAATGCGCCATCTCCTTCATTTAGCCGATACTCAATATCCAATTTCGCTAAAACATTTTTCAATGCTGTTTCTGATTCCTCCCAAAATCGATCATTGCCTAATGAATCTTCTGGACGAGTGGAAAGTTCTACAGAATATTCAAATCCAAAAGTGCTATATACTTTATCGATCAATCTAAAGATACCTTTAATCTCAGATTCTATCTGGTCTTCCCTGACATAAATATGTGCATCATCTTGACAGAATGTACGGACACGAGTCATTCCATTTAAAGCCCCGCTAAATTCATGCCGGTGGACTTGGCCAAATTCACTAAGCCGAATGGGCAAGTCTCGATAGGAATGCGGTTTATTTTTGAATATAAGCATATGGCCAGGACAATTCATTGGCTTTAACGCAAATTTAGTATCATCCACATCAGAGAAATACATATTTTCATGATAATGATCCCAGTGTCCTGAATTCTCCCATAATTGTTGGTTCATCATATAGGGTGTACGCACTTCTTCGTATTGTGCATCAATCTGAAGTTCGCGTGAAAAATCCTCTAATTCATTTCTAATAATTTGGCCGTTAGGCAAATAAAATGGCATGCCAGCTGCTTCATCAGAAAACATGAATAGCTCCAATTGCTTCCCTAATTTGCGATGATCGCGTTTTGCTGCTTCATTTTGAATCGATTGATAGTCATCTAAATCCTGTTTCTTTTTAAACCCTACTCCATAAATCCTTTGCATGACCTCATTTTGCTTTTCACCTTTCCAGTAAGCACCGGATACTTTCAATAATTTATATGCTTTAATGCGACCTGTTGAGGGAAGAAGAGGTCCCCGACCAAGATCAAGCAACTCTCCTTGCTGGTAGAGAGTTATTTTTTCATTCTTGGACAAATCTTGTAAAGCTTCTAACTTAAATCGCTCATTCTTTTCACTCAATCGTTTTTCGGCCGCTTCAAATGATACTTGCAACCGTTTAATTTCAAGGTTTTCACTTATTATTTTCTCCATCTCTTTCTCAATTGCGGCAAGGTCAACGGGTGACAAGCTTTGTTCGAGCTGAAAATCATAATAAAACCCATTTTCATTCACTTGACCATCACCTAATTTCACTTCGTTATAAAGTCGCTTTACAGCTTGAGCCAATACCTGTGCAGTTGATTCCCTCAGTACTCTCATACCCTCCTCAGAATCCGTTGTGATAATGGATAGGTTTGCATTCTCTTCAATTCTATAATTTAGATCCACCAGAATTTCATTCACTTTGCCAGCAACCGCATTTTTTCTTAAGCTTGAACTGATGGCGCCCGCGATACTTTCTACTGTTGTTCCTCGCAAAAATTCCTTTTTCACCCCATCAGGAAATTGTACTTTAATCATTTTTTCTTCCATAACGATAAACACTCCTTTTTTAAAATAAAAAAACACACTCATCCCTATACAAGGGACGAGTGTGTTTTTACCCGTGGTTCCACCCATTTTCCCATAAGCTTGATTATGCTTATGGCTCTGGTACGTTAACGTCGCTATGACGGCACCGGATACTTTAGTTCACCGATGCAGCTCTGGAGGCGGTAAATTATACTCCTAAGTTAGGAAGGTCTCACCTATCCTTCCCTCTCTGAAAACCGTAAAAATAATTCATATCCTCTTCATCGCCATTTTCTTATTCAAAGTAAAATAAAAAAGCACATTCATCCCTATAATAAGGGACGAGTGTGCTTTTACCCGTGGTTCCACCCAACTTTCCATAAGATGATTTATTACTTATGGCTTTGGTGCGGTAACGTCGCATTTACGGTATCGGATACTTTCCTTCCCCAATACAGCTCAAAAGGTGGTAAGATCTTGTTCTGCGCTAGGAAGATTTCACCTTTACTTCCCTCTCTGGAAACCGAAACAATCATCTCATGTCCTTATCATAGCTTTTTTTGCTCATTTGTTTATTTTAATTGTTTTATATATTATTCTAATTTTTCTAGTATTGCAAGATATTTTTTGAAAATAATTAATATTTTTTCGTTTTATTTTCATTTTATATTGGCTGATTATTATTCCAGGCCAATATTTCCCAAATATGCCCATCCGGGTCTTTGAAGCAGCCTTTAAAACTCCATTCATCTCTTATAGCTTTTTTGATTATTATTCCACCTGCCTGCTCTGCCATTTGAAGTATCTCACATACTTCTGCTTCACTTTCCGCAGTATGAGTTAGAATCAAACTGGAGAAAATCAAATCCTCCTTTTGATCCGTCATCTGAGCAAACGCTACATGCTCAAACAATACTAATGACATTCCTCCATCAAGTAAGAAAGCAGTATGATTATCACCTGAAGAAATCTGATCTTCTGATACCCGAATCAAATCTCTGTAGAATTTATTTGATACCTCTAAACTCTTGACAGGAACTGTAATCATATCGATTTTAGGCTTCATCTAAGATTCTCCCCTTTACACTTACTATGCCCATTCTGTTTCGATGAATTTTCTATTCACGTATTGAGCGTATACATTATTTTTATCAGTAGTGACCTTGATTATTAATATCAGTCATTAGGATGAATAATCGCCAACACTTGATGGTCTTCCCATCGGCCGTTAATTTTTACATTTTTCTTTGCGATGCCTTCTTTATGAAATCCAGCTTTTTCAAGAACACGAATGGAGCCTATATTATGCGGCATGACGCCCGCTTCAATTCTATGCAACTGAAGATTGTTAAAAGCGTAATCAACTATTAACTTAACCGCTTTAGTTGTGTAACCCTTGCCATTTTGTTTTTCAGCTAAAAAATAGCCTATAAATGCACTTTGAAGCGACCCTCTAATCACCTGAAATAAATTTACCGTTCCAATTAACTCATCACTCTCCGATTTGAAGATGCCGAAATTATATTCTCTATCTTTTTCTTGATTATCGTTCCACTTCTCTATTAACTTCATTTGGTTATCCAATGAATAATAATGCGAAGAGCGAGACATAGAAAATTTCTCAAAGAACTCTCGATTGCTTGTTTGTAAATTTAATAAACTTACAGAGTCTAAACCTGTAAATGGTCTTATGTAAATATCATCACCTTTTATCATTCTCGTCACACCTCCATTGATAAAATTCACTTCAATAGTTAATCTCTATAGTTGGTTGTCTTTACTTAAATGTTCAACAAATTCATCTTTTAATATTCCCATATGTATCACGTCATGCCACTTACCATATCTATATAAATTTTCTCTGCTCCAGCCTTCTTGTTTAAAACCTAGCTTTTTATAAAGATGAACTGCTTTTTCGTTGAATGAAAACACTTTTAATGCAACCCGATGCAGATTGAGTTCTAAAAAAGCATAATTCAACAACAAACGTAAAGCTTCTCCGCCATATCCTTTTCCCCAATATTCTTTTTCACCAATATCTATAACGCACTCCGCATTTTGGTTTTTTGCATCTATATTAATCAATGATACTACGCCTATTGCCATAGAGGTTGCTTTCGCCTCCATAATATAACATTTAGAGTTGCTGGAATGAAGTATGACTTGTTCAACGAAATCTCTTGTTTCAGCCAATGAATAAACGTCCAGAAATGGACTCGTCGTCATCATCACATCCATATCATTTCTCCATTTGTGGTACATTTCAATATCTTCCGAAACCATCTTTCGAAATTGAATTCTATCTGACTGCAGCATATGAGTTCCCCCTATCATAATTATCACTAATTCCTTACGTTTAGCGATCGTATTAGGTTTCATTTTATGAATTCACCTCTCCTAACGGCGCAAATTTTATTGCATTCATCTTTTTTGGTTTAACAATAAAATGGCCAAATGGGTGAATCGATGCATGTTTTTGCGGTGAAATAATTAGAAAAAAGAGCGATCCTCATGATCGCTCCCCATGTAATTGTTTCATTTCCTCTACAGTCACAAATGTATACCCTTTACTTAAAAGTGACTGAATGATTCCTTCAATAGCTTCTAGTGCTGTACCCGACTGATCATACAGTGGATGCATTAAAATAATCGATCCTTCATGAATATTTTCTTCAACATAATTTATCTTGTCATTTGCATTTGTAAAGAAACTATCCGGTTCAAGATTCCATGTGATTGTATCTATACCTTGTTTGTTTAAATAATAGGGCAATATGAAAAGCTTTTTCCCATTTGGCGGCCGGAAGTCGATTTCTTCTTCATAACCTGCTTCTTTTATGAGTTTGTTTGTTTTCTCTATTTCCTTTTTGATGAACGAAGGTGTTTTAAAAACCATACGATCGTGGGAGAATGTATGATTTCCTACTTGATGGCCTGCTTCTACTATTGCTCTTGTCTCTTCAGGGTATTGTTCCATCTCATTCCCAATAAGGAAAAAGGTTGCTTTTACGTTGTAAGTTCGCAAGAGAGAAATGATTGAACCTACATTTCTTGATGGTCCATCATCAAATGTTAATGCTACCACTTTTTGATCTGTTTCCACTTCACTTATGATAGTTCCAAAAGCCTGATGTGTTCTTGCATTCATCAGCTTATAGGTTCCAAATAATAGAGCGATGACCACTACTGCACTCAATACATAAATGATTATCTTTTTATTCAACAGAATCACTTCCATCTTCCTTTTAGTGTAAATTTCTTACTTAGAAGGATTTTCTTTTTATTTTCTCTAAAGATATGATGCCCGATGCTTGAAGTGGACCCATAAAAGTAATATTTAGGACGATCAACGCAATTTCTTTCGGTGACTCCTTCATTCCACTGTTTAGCCATTGCTGTATAAGACCTACCTGCGCAGATAAGACATAAGCAATAATATAATCTACAGGAATATTTAATTCATTGCCGTTTGCTTTACCATATAGATTTTGCATCATATTCCCTGATAAGAAACTTTTTAGTTTACTTGGGAAGGCTGGATCGCCTTTTGGACCCATGAGTATTCTCATAAATTTCCCATTTATTTGAATATATTCAAAAAGTTGAACGACAAAAGGAAAAGGCTCTTCTTTCAAATAGTACTCATAAAGATCCTCAATATCCAAATCCTTTATATCCAATTGCATCTTCTTTAATCGGGTGAGGATTTCTTCTTCACTTTGCTCCAATAAATCATATTTATCCCGATAATGTAAGTAAAATGTACCGCGATTAATATCTGCTCGCTCCGTTAAATCTCTTACTGTGATGCCATCAAATCCCTTTTCCTCCATTAAATCTGTTAACGCATCTCTTATGACTTTTTTTGTCTTTCGAATCCTTCGATCCGTATTTAATTCCGACACATTCCTTCACCCTTTTCTCATCAAAATCAACAGATTTGTTTAGAGTGTTGAATACCGCACATTCCTTATAAGATTGATTATTGAGTTCCAACAAACATTAATTATAATAAAGAACATAGCAATTAATCAACACTATGTCCATTAATAGAAGGAGTGTTTATTTATGGGGTTATTTAAACAAAAGCTTACAGGCTTATCACCTCTCATTGTACTCATTGTCATCGTTATATTCAGTTTGACTATTGTGCCATCCATTTCACCAGTTCCGAAGAATTTACCTATTGCCATTGTCAATGAGGATAGTGGAGTTGTCTTGCCAAACGGAACCAACTTAAATGTGGGTGACATAGCAGTTGAGAATATATTGCAAGCATCTGCAGAGTCAGCGGAGGATTCTGCCGTAAAGTGGATCAAAGCAGCAGATTTAAAAGAAGTAAATAAAGGAATGGGGAAGAAAGAATATTATGCTGCACTCGTTATTCCAGAAAACTTTAGCCAAAAGCAAGCAACATTGCAAACAGGAGCACCTGAATCAGCAACAGTGGACATTTTAATTAATCAAGGAATGAACACACCTGCTGCGAATTTAGCAAGTCAAATATTGAACAGCATTGTTGACAACCTTAATATGAAGGTCCGCCAAGATACATTCAATGGGTTAGAACAAGCCAAAGCCAGTTTAACCCCAAAGCAAGCAGAGGTTTTAGCTTCTCCGATTATCAAAAAAATAACAAATGTTAATGAGATAGGCGATCACAGTGCAAATGGAAACGTACCGGTATCTTTATTCCAACCTATATGGATGGCTAGTTTAATTGGAGCAATTCTCTTATTTGTGTCAAATAAAAATATGACTTTTCACAGCAGAAAAGACAAGTTTTCATCCAAGATTGCTCAATTATGCGCAGGTATCATTCTATCTCTTACTGCGGGCTTTGGATTAACCTTATTTGCCGATGGAGCACTTGGACTTGAAGTGCCTAAAATCATTGATACATCACTGTTTGTCGCAGTCTCTTATTTGGCCTTTTTCTTAATGATTTCTGCTGTGTTGGCATGGGTTGGCCTCGCTGGTGTGCCGATTTTTGCCCTTATCCTATTCTTTGGCGCTCCATTATTAGCCATGGCGCCCGAGCTCATGCCAACATTTTATCAAGATTGGATTTATCCTTGGCTACCTATGCGATTTATGACAGATGGACTTCGAGAATTATTTTTCTTCGAAAAAGGATTTTCATGGAGTCATTCTGTTTCCACACTCGTTTGGATTGGGGCTTGCAGTTTACTCATTATGTTCCTGTCTATCTTTAAACCAGAAAGAAATACAGCAGTTCAGCAAAACATAAGATCATAAATAAACCCAACTGATCGAGGGGATTTATTTCCTCTTTTTCAGTTGAGCTTATTACTTGTGTAAGATATCAAAAAGGACATCAGTTAATATCCCTTCAACAATATCATGCAAACGAACCGATATAATTTCTTTCTCCACATACTCTAGACGTTCATAACCCCTAATATTGAGTTTGTTTTTTAATACATCCGTACATGGGTAAACATAAGGATCTTTCAAGTTATTTACGTTCTTCATACTCTGCTACTAATTGTTTTACAATATTGCAGCTTGTGAGGCGGGTACCAGTTGATTCCTATTAAATGTAGGTTTCTCCATCATTCATCTCCCTAACAATTTCATTTATACATATCTTATACACTACTTAAAATAAATTACGGAAAACAATACACACTCAGCCTAATTTATTACCCATTTCCGCTTTATCCCCATAGCCATCAAGCTAACAACGGAAAAACTAGATACGAAACGAGCCTTGTTTCAAAACTAGTGAGTGATGGAAAAGTAGGCATGCCAAACAAGCCTATTAAAAATGCATTTTTTTGCTAAGCAACTTGTCTATCTTTTACCGCTGTTTTATACACAACCCCAAGAATATCAAAAACGGTCATTTTCTTATACCTATGACATTTACGACCGTTCTTTTTAAGCAGATGATAAAGGCGATGCAGAATCTTCAAAAGTTCTTCTGTGCCAACTTTTGTATCTTGAAATAGTAACGGAAAGTAATCTTTAATCATATAAATCGCCTTGTATTCACTCAGTTCCTGCTTTTTCTTCTCAAGCAGAAGCTGTCGCATTTGAAACATGGTAGATGAACAGAGGAGAATGCCAATGAGTTGGCCATATAAATGGCATTCAAGGCGTTCCTTTTTGATTGTTTTGCATTCGTCGATTTCAAAGAATGACTTCCATGTTTTAAATAAAATCTCAATCTGCCAACGCAGGGAATAGAGCGAATGGACATAATCAGTAGGAACTTCTTCTGGCAATGTATTCGTGATATAGACGTTCATACCCATCAAGTGCTTACTTTTTTCCTTCATAACTATTCCTTTCTTCTTTTCACGTATCGCTTGGTTTTTAAGGCGTGTTTGCCTTTGATCGTCTGTTAAACGATGGATAATAACACGTGCTGGAAGCTTCTGATTTTTTCCAATGTATGCCTCAGGTATTTCCATCGTTTCACCAGGCGTTAGATTAGACATCATTTGTGTCATATCAAGCTGGGTGTATTCCGTTTGCTTTTTTAAGATGCCATTTTTGAAGTACTTTGGCTCATGATTCTTGGTATAAATACGAGTATTAAGCTTCAACCGCGAGATATAATAAGCCTCTTTATCATGAATAGTTTGTAAGTCTTCTAAATCAAAGTAACCAAGATCGCGTAAGCATAAATCACCCGCTTCTACGCTCCCAAGGCAGTTGGTACCCTATGTTTTATCATTGTTCTTTCCTGGTCCTAGCTGTACGTTTAAAAATTGGCCACTTAGTAAATCGTATTCCAGTTGGATTTTAACTCCCGCAGT
>NZ_JAUSUB010000053.1 GCF_030813235.1 Cytobacillus purgationiresistens
TTTTCTTATTTTGTGCGGAGAATACGCCTCATTCTTCTCTCTCTGATCTGATTTTCTTATTTTGTGCGGTGAATATGCCTCATTCTTCTCTCTCTGTTCTGATTTTCTTATTTTGTGCGGAGAATACGCCTCATTCTTCTCTCTCTGTTCTGATTTTCTTTACTTCAGTGGTGTATAACGCCTCATTCTTGCAAAAACTCCTCTCAAGCAGTTTAGCTGAGAAGAGTTCCCTTTTACATATGAATCATTTTTCTCAATTCTCTTCGTAAGATTTTCTTTGATGCGTTTCTTGGAATTTCATCTACAATAAAAAAGCGTTTTGGGATCTTATATTTTGCCAATTTTTCATTACAAAAAGATTCAAGTTCATCATGGCAAGTATCATGGTTTTTCTTTATGACAACAAAAGCTACTGGTACTTCTCCCCATGTTACATCTTTCATACCAATCACACCTGCATCTGACACGCCCGGGTGTGAGTTTAGAATGCCTTCAACCTCAGCAGGATAGATATTCTCACCGCCTGAAATAATTAAATCAGAACGTCTATCTAATACAAATAAAAAGCCATCCTCATCGATATAGCCGATATCCCCGGTAGAAAGCCAGCCATCATTTATTTTTTCAGCTGTTATCTCCTCATGACCTAAATAGCCGCTTGTCACATTCGGACCTTTGACGAGAATTTCACCAGGTTCATTTGGTACTGCTTCTGTTCCGCTTTCATTCATCACTTTAAGCTGTGAAGGGAATAAGGCTTTACCCGCTGATCCAAGCTTAGCTAGGCTATCCTCCGGGGATAAAGTAACGATCTGTGAAGAGGTTTCTGTCATCCCATATGTTTGATAAACAGGAATACCATTTTGTTTACATACTTCGAGTAAAGACCGCGATGCGGGACCTCCTCCTAAAAGCAGGCAGCGAAATGCCTCAGGCAGGGACTCCCCGTCTAAGTCATCCAGCATTTTAGTTAGCATTGTACTGACGGCGGACATAATGGTCACTTTCTCTTTATGTATTAATTGGATGACCGCCCTCTCATCAAACGCATCAATAAGAACCACTTTCATGCCATAAATAATACTGCGCATCAAAATAGAAAAACCGCTGATATGGAATAAAGGTACGGTGCATAACCATGCATCCCTGTCATTTAACCCAAGGTTCAAGCTTGATCCAATGGCACTCCAAAGATGATTGCCATATGTTTGCATGACACCCTTTGGATGGCCTGTTGTTCCTGATGTATACATGATTGTACATATATCATCGAGCGCTATCTCTTTCACTAATTCTGGCTCGTTTGTCTTGCCTGCTAATGTTTCTTTAAAAAGTGTGATAATGTCATTGAATTCGTACTTTATATTTGTCTGAACTTTATCAAAAGCATTTTCTGTAATTAAGAATTTAGCTTTGGAATCCTGCAATTGCCAGCCAATCTCACCGCTAGTCAAACGGTTATTTAATATGACTGCTCTCACTCCGATTAACTGAAGTGCAAAAAGAATAAATACCGTTTCAAGATTATTTTTCAATAATACACCAGTGAATTGACCTTTTTTCATCCCATTCGCAGTCAATTGCCCAGCAATCTTATATGATTCGTGATAAACATCTGCAAAAGAATAATCTCTTCCTTTGTAATGAAAAGCTACTCTATCTGGTGTAGTTAAAAACCTTTTATATAAGAAATTTTGCATCACTTGATTTGTCAAAATGACACCTTCTTTAATAGAATCGTTTGCTCCAAAAACCAACCTGCAATCATTCATTAATAAAAACAGCCTGATGGTTGCCCATCAAGCTGTTCTATAAAATTGCACGACTCCTCAAGGGAAACGCGGGAATTGACCGAAGTCCGGGTCGCGTTTTTCTTTAAATGCATCGCGTCCTTCTTTTGCTTCATCAGAAGTATAGTAAAGAAGGGTTGCATCCCCTGCGAATTGCTGAATACCAGCAAGTCCATCAGTATCAGCATTGAATGCAGCTTTTAAGAAACGGATAGCTGTTGGGCTCTTTTCAAGAATTTCCTCACACCATTGAATTGTTTCTTCTTCCACTTTATCAAGTGGAACGACGGTGTTTACTAGACCCATATCTAAAGCTTCTTGTGCATTGTATTGACGGCATAAGAACCAAATTTCACGCGCTTTCTTATGTCCAACGATTCTTGCTAAATAACCAGATCCATATCCAGCGTCAAAGCTGCCAACTTTTGGTCCAGTTTGGCCAAATACTGCATTATCCGCAGCAATTGTTAAATCACAAACGATGTGAAGTACATGACCGCCGCCAATAGCATAGCCTTTTACCATCGCGATAACTGGTTTAGGAATTACGCGAATTAAGCGTTGAAGATCCAATACATTTAAGCGAGGAATTTGATCTTCGCCAACATAGCCGCCATGGCCGCGTACTTTTTGATCTCCACCTGAGCAGAATGCTTTATCTCCAGCACCTGTTAAAATAATTACACCCACATTTGAATCATCACGAGCATAGGCAAATGCATCAATCAATTCCATAACTGTCTTTGGTGTGAACGCATTATGTACATGTGGTCGGTTAATTGTAATTTTTGCAATCCCGTTATATGTTTCATACATGATTTCTTCATAATTACGGACCGCTACCCATTCTACTGCTGACATAAATTATAAGCCTCCTTATATAATCATTAAAAATGACATTCCTATATATATTACCACAACATATTTTAGCAATAACTGACGAAAAACACAGCTATTTTTAATTTGTATCTTGCCTATTCCTATTAAGAAAGAGATTTTTCTTCAGAAATTGACAAAAACTCACTTACTATTATAGCAAACTTTTCAGGTTTCTCCACATGGATAGCATGTCCGCATTCATCCAAAACAACCCAATCACTATTCGGCAATTGATATGACATGCTTTTTGCAAGCTGACAAAATTTCGTGTCGAGTGAACCTGTTATTAAAAGAGTCGGAATATGTAAGTCTTTTAGCTTCCCCCACCAAGAGGGCTGTGCACCTGTACCCATTCCCTTGAGACTGTTCATTAACCCGATTGATTGGTTCTGTAACCTCTGGGCTCTCGTTTTCGTTTGCATACTCGAAGGTGCGTTTTTTAGACTAGCAAACAAAGGAATGTTTTCCCAGTAATCTATAAACTGGCTGATTCCTTTTTCGCTTATGAATTCACATAATCGGTGGTCCTGCTCAACTCTTGCCTTTTTCTCTTCATGAATTCTCAACCCTGGTGTAGTGCTTTCCAGTATTAGCTTTCTTACTTTATGCGGATATTTAACTGCAAATGTAATAGCCAATCTCCCGCCCATTGAATAACCGAGAAAATCAGCTTTTTCTATTTTTAATTTCCCCATAAGCTTATATAACATTTCTGCCTGTTCTTCGATGTCATAGCAAGACAACTTATCTGGTGCATCAGATTGACCGTGCCCTATGATGTCTACTGCAATCATTTCCGAATGGTTTTCCCAATTACTTTCAAAAGGTGCCCATGTATCACTGCTGCCGGTAAAGCCATGCAATAAAAGGAGCGGGTAACCCTCTCCCCACATATCTACATGATATTTGACATTATTTATGACAAATTTCATCGGCATTCACCCTTTCAATAATCGACTTATTTCCTGGGAAACAGAATCCCACAAATCTCGATGTTCCTTTACATTTTTGTCTCGATTTGTCGTAACCTCTAACACTTTAAATGTATCGGTCTCTGATAATAACGCAGATGAAAAGTGCTGCCAATCAGTGATTAATTCATAATGCCCGCCGAACATTTTTACACTATGTGAAAAATCAATATCCAATGGAGTGCCAAAGAGCATTTCGAAATTTTTCGGATGCTCTGCTTGCGGCAGGAATGAAAAGATTCCTCCACCATTATTATTAATCACGATGATGTGAATAGGAATATGATATAACTTTGCAGCAATCAGACCATTTAGATCATGGAAAAAGGTAAGGTCACCAATGATTAAATATAATGGCTGGGAGTGCATTGCTGCTCCTAATGCCGTAGAAACAACACCATCAATGCCATTTGCCCCTCTATTAGCCATTACTTTAATGGATTTCTCGTTGTTATGAAAGAATGTGTCCAGGTCTCTGATTGGCATACTATTACCGACAAATACAGTTGCG
Source organism: Cytobacillus purgationiresistens (assembly GCF_030813235.1). Taxonomy (GTDB): domain Bacteria; phylum Bacillota; class Bacilli; order Bacillales; family Cytobacillaceae; genus Cytobacillus; species Cytobacillus purgationiresistens. The sequence continues at coordinate 4,152 of NZ_JAUSUB010000053.1, forward strand.
CCATCTGGAAGAAGCTCAGCTAGCTGTGCAAAAATCTTGCCTTCACTCAGTTCTTCGATATGTTGAATAGGCTTCAACTTTGCCTTCGTCAGATCATTACAATCCTTCCATTGTTTCAAGAATCGCGAATCTTCTTTCTCTTCGACAATAGCTGCTAGTGACTCACAAAAAAGCGTTTCTTGGCAATAAATCATATCTGTTGATAAAAGTGCTGGATCTCTAAACCCGCTGCCTCCATCAATTACTAGCTGTCTCACATCTTGATGTAATTTTAAGAATTGCAGCAATGGTTTTGATACGGGCATTGCTCCAAAACGAATAATGATTTCTGGCTTTAATTGTTCCTTCGCATCTTCATTTTTTAGAAAAGAATCATATGTATCAATAATAAGTGAATGACTGTGATAACCGCTTCTTAATTGCGAGAGAGGGTCTGCTATAATTGGGAAATTCAGCTTTTTAGCAAGCCCAATCACTGCTTTAGAAAATCCTTCTTCTTCCATCGGTCCACAAACGATGATCCCTTTTTCATAGCTGCTAAGCACATGAGCCATTTGATTAAATTCTTCTGCCTTGAGAGTCATATGACCTGACTCAATTTTCATATATGCTTCCTTCCGATTAGATAATGCAAATATGTTGGGATTATCTAATTGAGGAATTAACGGCTCTCTGAAAGGGAAGTTTAGATGCACTGGTCCTGCAGGGGATTTTTTCGCTGTAGAAACTGCACGTGTACAAGCCGAACGCACATATCTAATCACCCCATCTGAATGATCAGGAGGTGCCATTTCAATAAACCATTTTACGTTCTTACCATATAAATGAATTTGATCAATCGCTTGTGGAGCACCTACATCCCGAAGCTCATGCGGTCTGTCAGCAGTTAAGACGATGAGAGGAACACGGGAATAAAACGCTTCCACGATTGCTGGATAATAGTTTGCAGCAGCTGTGCCAGAAGTACAAAGAATGGCTACCGGATTCGTCGTCGCCTTTGCCATCCCCAACGCAAAAAAGGCAGCCGAGCGTTCGTCGACATGTATATGCACACGAAGCTCAGGATGCTCTGCCATAACCATGGCCATCGGAGTAGACCTTGAACCAGGACTGACTACGACGTCTTCTACTCCATTTTTTACGAGCTCCGATACAAACGAAGCAATATATTGAGTCAATGATTCCTGATGGTTCATCATTCTATACCTCCAAGTGCCGACAACATTGGACGGAACTTAATTTTTGTCTCTTGGTATTCACTTTCAGCTGTTGAATCTTTTACGACTCCACATCCTGCAAAGATCGAGGCCTCATTTTGCTGAATCAAGCCTGACCTTAATGCAACTGCGAAATCTCCGTTACCTTTATAATCAAGCCACCCAAGAGGACTTCCGTACATTCCGCGGTCCAAAGATTCAAGTTCACGGATTTTTTCAACAGCCTTTGTTCGAGGAACTCCGCCTAATGCTGGAGTCGGATGCAATCTTTCAATAAGTTGAAGGATTGAACTGTCCGCGTTAGCTTCTGCCGTCACTGGCGTATATAAATGCTGAATATCACGCAGCTTCATCAGCCTTGGTTGATCAGGCAATTTCACTTTCACACTTACCTGTTCCATAGCCGCCTTAATCATATCAACAACATATTGATGCTCTTCCAGGTTTTTTTCATCCGTTAAAAGCTCTTGACCAAGCACATCATCATCAGCCTGGTTCTGTCCCCGTTTAATAGATCCTGCAAGACAAGTAGTAAATAGGTTCTTACCTTGTTTTTTTACTAATCGTTCAGGAGATGCACCAATAAAGCAATCACCGTTGGATTCATACGCATATATAAAGCTATTCTTTTGATACTCCAGCAGGTTTGCCAAAACCGCTTCGATTTTAATCGGGTCTTCATATCGTAACCGGGTTTCTCTTGCCAGTACAACTTTCTTCATTTCCTCGCTTTTTAATTCGCCTACTACTTGATCTACCGTATTCATCCATTGTTCAGGATGAATCTCTGTCTGACTTAATAACAAATTTTCACTATTATAAGGTGCTTCCGCTAGATTAGACATCATATGGTTTCTTTCTGTCCATACTTTATGCAGCAAAGAAACATCATCATGCTGAGTACACACGATATTTGTTGTTAAATAGGCTTGTCCCTTAATCATGCTGTACATGAACTTGGGAATATGGAAGGTAGAATCGGAAAACTTTTCCCATAGCTTTGTTTTCCCCTTTAAAGGATCAAAGGTAAATCCGCCAAACATAGCTGGTCCTGTTCCTTCTATATCAAATGGGTTGATAATAATTGAATCATCTAAAAAGCCATTCCACTCTTTCTTCACATGAAAAAAGCGGTCAGTAGCCTGATCCGATTGAATGTCTTTACTTATCCCAATTCCTACTATAAATATTTCATCAGAAGAGTCCTTCCAAAAAAAGCGTTCACCAAAGTAATCTTGGCTTCCTGTTGCAAAAAAAGAGAGTGGTTCAACCTGTTCGATGGCTTGAACCTCACTAACTAAAATAGGTCTTTTCAAGTCCTTTGCCTTAACAATCGCCTTTTGGATCCCTTCTTTTAGCTCCGTATCATGTATCGCAACCAAAAAAATCCCTCCAATAACAGCCTTGTAGCCGCTATCCTTCATTCATTTAAGATACACCTCAATCGCTTGAGATGTCAATTATTCCAGTAATGTTTCAACCGTTCATTTCCTTATTATATTATAATGTATATAAGAATACATGGATGATGTTTTTTTAGGAAATTTCCACCTGATATACATGCAAATTATTATTGACACCCTTTAGGACATTACCTAAACTTAGTATGTGATTAATTTTGACTGATAAAAATGATTTCTGCTAAATATATTGAGGCTGAAATGATTGAAGGGAGAATCATTTATGCAACCACAACCGCAGACCAGCGTCGCATCTGCTTCCAGCACCAAGACTTGGAAAGTTTGGTGGCAGTTAACTAGACCGCATACATTAACCGCTGCATTCGTTCCTGTTTTTCTTGGTACTGCGTTAGCAGTATATGAAGCAAACATTCATATAGGGTTATTTTTTGCCATGCTGATAGCAAGTCTATTCTTACAGATTGCAACAAATATGTTCAATGAATATTATGATTTTAAACGTGGAAATGATACGGCTGATTCAGTTGGAATCGGAGGTGCCATCGTTCGAGAAGGTGTCAAACCCCGAACAGTTTTAAACGCTGCACTTGGTCTATATGGCATATCGATTATGATAGGGATATATATTTGCATGAACAGCACCTGGTGGCTCGCTGCTATTGGCCTAGCTTGTATGGCAGTCGGCTATCTATATACCGGAGGTCCTTATCCTATCGCCTATACACCATTTGGCGAAATCATCTCTGGATTTGTGATGGGCATGATGCTCATACTAATTTCTTTCTATATTCAAACTGGCTTCATCTCAATGACAAGTATCTTAGTAGCCATTCCAAGCTTTATTCTCGTTGGTGGAATCATGCTATCTAATAATATTCGAGATCTTGATGGTGATAAGGAGTTTGGCCGAAAGACGCTGGCTATCTTAATTGGCCGTGAAAAAGCGGTGAAGCTGCTGGCAGCCATGTTCGTGACTGCCTACGTATGGGTATTTATTCTCATTGCAGCAAATATCGTTTCACCTTGGCTTGCTCTTATTCTAATTAGTGCTCCAAAGCCGCTTAAAGCAATCAAAGGCTTTAAAGGAAAAACAATTGCTTTTGAAATGATTCCTGCTATGAAACATACAGCTCAGACCAATACCATATTTGGATTGCTGCTCGCTGTCGGCCTTTTTATGGCTTATATAACTTGATATAACAAAACGCCTTTGAATTAGCAAAGGCGTTTTTTTTTTATGATAAAATAATAAAAATAATCATCATATATCTGCTTCTTAATAGTTATTCTGCTTGTTTAAAAGGGTAAAGATAGGAAATATTATTGAAAAGAGATGACTTAGGAGGGGATATTATGCTGATGAACAAAGAAAAGGCTGGGTGCCACACCGAATATGATCCGCTTAAAGCAGTGATTTTATGCGAACCCACGTTCATGAATATTGATAGCAAAATCAATGAAACACAAAGAAGATACTCTGATAAAGGCTTCAATGTTCAAATAGCCATAGAACAGCATCGCCATTTTGTAAAGACATTAGAGGAACATGGAATTGAAATAATTCTGCTCCCTCCACAAGAGGAATTCCCTGAACAAGTTTTCACAAGAGATATTGGCTTCACCCTTGCTGATACAGTATTTGTAGCTGAAATGTCCGCAGAAGTACGCCGAGGAGAAGACGAAATTTTAAAGCAATGGCTTCTGAAAAGGGAAATACCGTTTAAAAATGTTCATAAGCACCGGATTGAAGGCGGAGATGTTATTATTGACGGCAAGACCATCTACATCGGCCAAAGTGATAGAACCGAAATCAGCGCCATCGAGTATATTCAAGATTTACTGCCAAACTTTGAAGTGATTCCTGTCCCATTTACCGATACTTATCTTCATCTTGATTGTGTATTTAACATAATTTCTCCAACCGATGCTTTACTTTTCCCTGGTGAAATAGAGTCCGAGACAGTAAAATACCTCTCCTCTCGCTATAATATCATCGAAGTCACGAAAGAAGAACAATTTACCCTTGGCACCAATGTACTCTCTATTGGAAATAAGAAGGTACTCAGTCAGCCTATTAACCAAAATATAAATAAAAAGCTTAGAGAACATGGCTATAAAGTGATTGAAGTGGATATAACTGAAATCATCAAGTCTGGCGGTGCCTTCCGCTGTTGTACTATGCCAATTAAACGCGAATCTATTTAACATAAATAATAAAACGGCTCATCCAAGAGCCGTTTTATTATGAGCAATTGCTCATTATGATGGATGGATATGCCAGATCTCGTTTGCATATTCTTCAATGGTCCGATCACTGGAGAAATGGCCGGATTCCCCTATATTAACAAGGCTCATCTGCCTCCATCTCTTTTGATCTTCATACGCATACCCAACACTCTCCTGTACGTTCACATAACTAGAAAAATCCCGTAAAACAAAATATTGATCATTTTCCATGATTAATGAATCAAAGATCGGTTCAAATTCATCCATCACTTCAGGAAAAAAACCGCTCTTCAGTTGATCCATTACTTGCCGTATTCTCTTATCATGATGATAATATTCCATGGAGTGATAACCGCCATGCTGATAATAATTTAATACCTCATCAGATCGTAGACCAAAAATAAAGATGTTTTCATCCCCAACTTTCTCATGGATTTCAACATTAGCGCCATCAAGCGTCCCAACTGTAATCGCACCATTCATCATAAACTTCATATTTCCCGTTCCAGAAGCCTCTTTACTCGCCGTTGATATTTGTTCACTCACATCTGCTGCAGGAAATACTTCCTCCGCTAACGATACTCGATAGTTCTCTAGAAATATTACTTTTAGCGTGTCTTTTGTAAGCGAATCTTTATTTACCTTTTCAGCTACCGAATTAATGAGTTTTATGACTTTCTTTGCAAAATAATAGCCTGGTGATGCCTTTGCACCAAAAATGAATGTACGCGGATGCATGTGAAAATGAGCATCCTCCTTCAGACGATTATATAAGTACATAACGTGGAGAATATTGAGAAGCTGACGTTTATAGGCATGAAGCCTCTTTACTTGGATATCAAAAATTGAATCTATATTGATCCATTCACCTGTTTGCGCTCTTATCCTTTTGGCAAGATTCTTCTTATTTTCAGTTTTAACATCGGAAATCGCTTGTAAATAGGATGAATCATTTTTAAATTTCAGTAATCTCCTTAGTTGATTAGGGTCTCTAATCCATTCGTCGCCGATTCCCATTGTAATCAAATTTGACAATGACGGATTAGACTTAAGAAGCCAGCTCCGATGAGTAATCCCATTCGTTTTGTTATTAAATTTTTCCGGAAAGATTTTATAAAAATGATTCATTTCCCTGTTTTGTAGGATATCTGTATGCAAGGCGGCTACTCCATTAACGCTATAGCTGCCCACCAATGCAAGATGAGCCATTTTCACTTGATTATGAGCAATGATCGCTAAACTCTCAATTCTGTTCCAATCTCCAGGATACTTATTCCACAGATCGCTGCAAAAGCGTTCATTCACTTCATTTACAATCATAAATATTCTCGGCAGCAGCGGCTGAAAGATGCGTACTGGCCATTTTTCAAGCGCCTCCGATAAAGTTGTATGATTGGTATAGGAAATAGTTTGTGTTGTAATGCCCCAAGCTGTGTCCCAGCCTAGTCCTTCTTCGTCGATTAAAACCCTCATCAATTCTGGAATGGCCAGCACTGGGTGCGTATCATTAATATGAATACTTACATATTCATGAAAATTTATTAAGCTATGATGCTGCCGCTTATACGATTGAATAATGGATTTGATACTTGCACTGACTAAGAAATATTGTTGCTTAAGTCTGAGAATTTTCCCTTCATCCTGGGTATCATCCGGATAAAGAAATTCTGAAATCGATTCTGTTTCACGTTTATACTTTAATACATCCTGATTGATTGGATAGCGTGACGGCTCAGCAGTCCATAATCTTAACGTGTTAATCGTGTCAGTTTTATATCCAGCTACAGGCATATCATAAGGGACAGCGGTAACTCTCTCTGCATGAATATGACGAAATACCTGACGACCATTTTCCTCCCTTACTTCAACCTCACCCCAGAATGGGATTTCAACGGAAAGGTCTGCCTTACGTACTTCCCATACATGCCCATTCCTAAGCCACTGGTCTGGAAGCTCAACTTGATATCCATCAACGATTTTTTGCTCAAATAAACCATGCTTATATCTGATGCCATATCCATGACCTGGGAGGTTAAGAGATGCTAACGAGTCAAGGAAACATGCAGCCAGCCTGCCAAGCCCGCCATTACCTAATCCTGCATCCGACTCCACATCCTCAAGATGAGCAAGGTCGATGCCTAAATCAGCTAGCCCACTTGCTACAACGTCTTCAATCCCTAAATTGAGTAAATTATGATGCAATAGCCTTCCCAATAAAAACTCGATAGAAAAATAGTATACCTGCTTTACTTTATCCACTCGATAGCGTTCATTCGTATTGATCCACTCGGTGCTCACATATTCTCTAATCATAAGACCTAATGTGAAAAATTGATCCTTCTCTGAGCTTTCACTGAAGCTTTTTCCACAGGTCATCTCAAGCTTTTTTAAAAAAGCCTCCTTGAATTCACCCTTATCAGAAAACATGGCTTTCACTCCTAGAGATGACGTTCGAATATAATTGATTGTATCTAAAGGCAGATTGCGCCCAGCTATAATCCATTTCCATTGCATTAATCATAATTTTTTCCCATATCTCACTTTCCCTATAGAAGGATAATGCCCTTCTATAGGTATATAGCATATCGTGAGCATTAAAGTTCTTAAATGAAAATCCATTTCCTTCACCTGTATATTCATTGAAAGCTTTAACCGTATCATTCAAGCCGCCTGTTTCTCGAACAATCGGAATGGCTCCATACTTCATCGCAATCAGCTGCCCTAAACCGCACGGCTCAAATTTTGATGGCATTAGAAACAGATCAGCACCCGCATAAATTTGATGAGCTATTTCTTCATTAAAACCAATATAAGCCTTACATTTATGTGAATATGACGTTTCCATTTCCCGAAAAAATCCTTCAAAACCCATGTCACCTGTACCTAGAAGTATGAATTGAACATTTTCCTTCATCATTTCATGGAAAACACACTTTACCAGATCTAGACCTTTTTGCTTCGTTAGCCGTGTGACCATGACTATAAGAGGAATATCCCTTTCGATTGGCAGACCGAATTGGCGTTGCAAATGCTCTTTATTCGCCTTCTTGTGCAGGATTTCACTTATATGAAAAGGCTGTATAATAGCAGTATCTTTTAGCGGATGATAGATATCATCATCAATACCATTCAATATGCCTTCAAGGTCCCTGAACCTATTCTTTAATAGTCCATGCAGCTTTTCACCATAATACTCTGTTTGAATTTCATTCTTGTACGTAGGGCTAACTGTTGTTATCTTATCTGAAGCGACTATCCCGCCCTTCATGAAATTAATCATTCCATAGAATTCAAGCTGATCTTCTTGATAATACTCCTCGCTCAAGCATAATAAATCAGTCAGAGCTTCCTTAGGCATGATGCCTTGAAACTGTAAATTATGAATAGTGAAGACTGTTTTTATTGATTCATATCCACTTCTGGATTGAAACTGAGTTCTTAATAGAAACGGAATCATTCCTGTATGCCAATCATGGCAATGGATAATATCAGGATAGTAATCTAACTGCTCCAATGCTTCAAGCACGGATCGATTAAAATAAGCAAACCTTTCGCCATCATCAAAGTATCCATAAAGCTTTTTACGCTTAAAATAATACTCATTATCTATAAAATAAAAGGTTATGCCATCATAAACTAGTTCTTCTACTGCACAATATTGAAGACGCCAGCCAACTCTGACCGTAAACTCCATTTTCTTTTTCATATCTTGCTTAAATACTTCTGGAATTGCCCCATACTTAGGAAGAATAATTCTTACATCTGTTCCTTGTTTCTTTAATTCTTTTGGCAAAGACCCTGCTACATCTGCTAAACCGCCTGATTTGATAAATGGGACGCATTCTGATACAGCAAATAATACTTTCACGAATTCATCAACGCTCCTTGTACAGTTCCTTTTCTAACGACATAAGGCGTTTCCTTAGACCCGGATAAGTGGGTGCCTTTCTCAACCTTTACATCCTTATCTAAAATGACTGAATCAAGCACACAGCCCTCCTGGACCTCGCATTTTTGCATAATAATGCAATTTTTAAGAACCACATTCTTGCCGATTTTAACACCTCTTGAAATAATGCTATTTTCTACTGAGCCTTCAATCTGACAGCCATTTGCAACAATTGAATTTCGGACCGAGCTTCCATTTAAATATCTTGTTGGCGGCTCATCTTTTACTTTTGTAAAAATGGGCTGGTCTATTAAAAAGAGAGCTTTCCATACACTTGGATTTAGCAGCTCCATACTTGCTTGGAAGTAGGATGAAATGGAATCAACCATTACTGCAGACCCTGTGTATTCATAATTACATAATGTATAGGAATGGTTTATATCCGATACCACATCAGATATGCAGGAATAGCCTGTTTCGGCCCTTGTACGAATCATATCAATGAGGAGTGATTTCTTAACTAAGTACATGTCTAATGGCTGATCATCCTTACAAATTGTTGTTATATCACAACCAGCCTCTATATGTTTTTCCAATACTGGAGAAAAGTCCATGTTAAAGATCGTGAAACAATTTGCAATTAAAGCATAGTCCTGATTGCTTCTTAAGAAATAATCCATGTTTGCAGCAAAGTGATTAAACGATCCTATTCCCCTATTTGGACTATCTAACATCGGTGAGGGAAAAAAGAATAATCCATCTCTTTTTCTATTCAAATCCCAATTCTTTCCTGATCCTAAATGATCCATCAAGGAACGATACTGGAATTTAGGAAAAATAGCCACACTCTCTATACCCGAGTTCACCATATTAGAAAGAATAAAATCGATCAAACGATATCTACCCGCAAAAGGTACAGCCGCTAAAGATCTATGAAGGGTGAGTTCATCTAGTCCCTCATGATAAGTTGTCGCATCAATGACTCCGAGTAAACGATTATTCAAATACAACCACTCCCCCTATTAGAAATGCGTAGGTGGCTTGCCCAGCCCCGACAAGCTTAAGACGAATTGGATTAGAGGTTTGCACTTTAACCTCTAAACCAATTTGGCTTAAGACCTCGAGGGGCTAGCCACCGAAGCTAGACAATTAGAAATGCGTAGGTGGCTTGCCCAGCTCCGACAAGCTTAAGGCAATGTTTCTGGAAAGGCTGGTTTTACCATTCCGGAATCCTCGCCTTAAGAACTCGAACCCATAGCCACCGGAACTAAACCAAACAAAATTTTAATAATATCAGCATTAGATGAGCCATCATTTTTGGAGGTTCTTTCTATCTATTACATATGAACAAATAAATCTCTTACTTATGCATTTTGAAACATCTCTTGCGATACTAATAAAACATCCTCTTCGCCTGAAGCCCTAATGATTGTTCCATCAGGAATAGTTATATTCGAAGGGACAATGGCTTTTTCAATCAATACATTCTTCCCTATGATTGCGTTTGGCATGACAACCGATTCACGAATGAGCGTTCCTTGGCCCACCGTTACTCCTTGGAATAAAACCGACTTGTAGACTTCACCTTCAATCGTGCATCCTTCATTAACGAGCGACTGCTGCACTTCAGCATCTGGGGAAATGTATTGTGGTGGATGATTCGGATTGATAGAATAAATGCGCCAATCATAATCAAATAAATTTAATTCACAATGATCATCCAGTAGATCCATATTAGCTTCCCACAAGCTTTTCACCGTCCCCACGTCCTTCCAGTAGCCACTAAAAGGATAGGCAACTAATTTCATCTCTTCGTTTAGCATCAACGGAATGATGTCCTTACCAAAGTCATGGGTAGACTGTGGATTGATATTATCTCTTTCCAAAATCTCATTCAATACGGACCATTTAAAAATATATATTCCCATAGAAGCCAAATTATTTTTTGGTTCATCCGGTTTTTCATCAAATTCCAATATTTCTAGCTCTGTATTTGTATTCATTATTCCAAAGCGGCTTGCTTCATGCCATGGCACTTCAATGACTGAGATTGTAGCATCGGCACCCTTCTCAATATGATGATCAAGCATTAAATCATAATTCATTTTATAAATATGGTCACCTGACAAAATCAGGACGTATTCTGGGTCATACTGTTTCAGGTAATTGATGTTTTGGTAGATTGCACTTGCTGTGCCTGTATACCATTTCACCTCAGAAGACTCACTATAGGGCGGCAGCACAGTGACTCCGCCATTTCGGCGATCCAGGTCCCACGCGCTCCCTATTCCTATGTAGGAGTTTAATATGAGTGGCTGATATTGTGTAAGTACGCCTACTGTATCAATTCCTGAATTCGTACAATTACTCAATGTGAAATCAATAATACGATATTTCCCTCCGAAAGGGACAGCCGGTTTAGCTAAGTCTTTCGTCAATGAATTCAGTCTGCTGCCCTTACCTCCTGCCAACAGCATAGCTACACACTTCTTCTTTATCATTTCTCACTCACCTTTCGCTTCTTTACAGGACGTAAAATTGACATTCCAAAAGGAGGAATAGTCATGCTAATCGACCAGGTTTGCCCATGAAATCCTTTTTCTTCGGCCATAAGAACCTTTTTATTTATGCAATTGGATCCTCCAAAAACACCACTATCGGTATTGAAGATTTCACGATACGTCCCTTCCTTAGGCACCCCCACCCTAAAGTCATAATAAACAGCTGCCGTGAAATTACATATCACCACCAGTAAGTCATCCTTTGTTCGTCCTTTTCGTATGAAGGAAAAAATAGATTGACCAACATTATTTGCATCTATCCACTCAAAGCCCTCATGTAAATAATCTAATTCAAAAAGGGGTTTTGACCGTTTATATAACTTTATTAAGTCTTTCACATAAAAATTCGTTTTTGTATGCATTTCATATTCGAGCAAGTTCCAATCCAATTGTTCTAAATCCTTCCATTCTGAGAATTGCCCAAGCTCAAACCCCATAAACAATAATTTTTTTCCAGGATGAGTCATCATATATCCTAGCAGCAATCTGTATTGAGCGAACTTTTGCCAATAATCACCCGGCATTTTATTAAGGAGAGATTTTTTCCCATGCACAACTTCATCATGAGAAAGTGGGAGGATAAAGTTTTCCGAAAAAGCGTACATAAGTGAAAAGGTCATTTTCCCATGTGACATGGTACGTTCATTTGGGTGGGTTTCCAGATAAGCAAGGACATCATTCATCCAGCCCATATTCCATTTATAATTAAAACCAAGCCCTCCATAATGAACTGGAGATGTTACTTGAGGCCAATCCGTAGAATCTTCCGCCATCATTAAGAATGATGGATCATATTGAAATACTGTTTTATTCAACTGCTGTAAAAACTCAATCCCGAAGCGATTTTCTCTTTGGCTATGATTTGGCCAATAAATAATATTCGATACCGCATCTACACGAAACCCGTCGATATGATAAAGTTCCATCCAAAAGATAGCATTTGATATTAAAAAGCTTCTTACTTCATTCCTGGCCAAGTTAAAATTAGCCGTTCCCCACACTCGATTCTCTCGATCTTCTTCTGTCGCGTATTCAAATAGATAACTACCATCAAAGCGATAGAGACCATGTGCATCCTTGCAAAAGTGTCCAGGCACCCAATCCATAATGACACCGATATTATTTTGATGACATTGGTCTATGAAATACATGAGATCCTCTGGTTTTCCATATCTGCTCGTTGCTGAATAATAGCCTGTTCCTTGATAACCCCAAGACATATCGAGCGGATGCTCAGTTAAGGGCAATAATTCAATATGAGTAAAGCCATGCTCTTTTACATATGGGATCAGTTCATTGGAAAGTTCCAAATAGGTTAATAATCCTTTACCCTTTTTCTTCCATGAACCTAAATGTACTTCATAAATAACCATGGGTACTTCCAAGACATTTTTTTTCTCTTTATTTCTTAACCACTTAGAATCATTCCATTGATATCCTTCCAATGGATGAACAATGGATGCGGTGTTAGGTCTTTCCTCTGAAAAAACAGCAAATGGATCCGATTTTAAAAATGTATGACCATCCTTGCTAACGATCTCATACTTGTATAAAGAGCCCCCTAAATCACCGTTGCAATAAAGCTGCCACACGCCCTCTTGATTCATTTTATGAAGGTCATAACCTTCTCCATTCCATTGATTAAAATCGCCGACTAATCTCACGGATATGGCATTTGGTGACCACACACAAAATCGGGTCCGACTTTCCGCACCTTCATGAATTATATGTGAACCAAATAACTTGTATGCTTCAAAAAGATTCCCTTCATGAAATAAATGCAGCTGATAATCAGTTGGAATTACAGTTTTCATATCTTTCCTCTCCCGCCTCCTTCTATTTCCAAATGGCTATTTTTGTTATATTCGTTTAAATACCCCAAAATCCTTTTTAAATTTTTAAAATATTATGACAAATTATATTAAAAATTGATATTTTTTCTATATTTTCAACACCATTCTGCAAATATTACAGAATTTCTTGTTGGAACGACTTAATACATTACATTGGATTAGGGAAGTTTGATTAACTAACATCAGGTTTGGGATCTAAAATTGAATGTAATCGAATGGAGAACTTAAAGTTGATTTAGTGACCAAATAGATTCGATGCTTATCTAATAGGGAATCTTTCTTTGGGTTGGGTGACCAAACAAATAGTATGCATTTAATGCAATTGAATTTGATTTCCCACTATATTTATGAATATTGATTGAAGGAGAAATTTTGATTAATATTTTTTCCTAGATTCATTCGCTAAATTAATTTTTTATTTTATGCTATTTCCTCTAAAAGCACAAAAAAGCTGCCAACTATAAGTTGACAGCTTTTTTGTATGACCCCTACGGGATTCGAACCCGTGTTACCGCCGTGAAAGGGCGGTGTCTTAACCGCTTGACCAAGGGGCCTTTATGGCGGAGAAGGAGGGATTTGAACCCTCGCGCCGGTCGCCCGACCTACACCCTTAGCAGGGGCGCCTCTTCAGCCACTTGAGTACTTCCCCGTATGGCTCCGCAGGTAGGACTCGAACCTACGACCGTTCGGTTAACAGCCGAATGCTCTACCACTGAGCTACTGCGGAACATTAAATAATGGTGGGCCTAAATGGACTCGAACCATCGACCTCACGCTTATCAGGCGTGCGCTCTAACCAGCTGAGCTATAGGCCCATTATATTGGAGCGGGTGAAGGGAATCGAACCCTCATCATCAGCTTGGAAGGCTGAGGTTTTACCACTAAACTACACCCGCAGTATGGGGCGACTGATGGGAATCGAACCCACGAATGCCTGAACCACAATCAGGTGCGTTAACCACTTCGCCACAATCGCCATAACTTTTTTTAAAAAAATGGTGGCTCAGGACGGAATCGAACCGCCGACACAAGGATTTTCAGTCCTTTGCTCTACCGACTGAGCTACTGAGCCACATATGCTATAATCAGGCAAATAAAAATGGCGGTCCGGACGGGACTCGAACCCGCGACCTCCTGCGTGACAGGCAGGCATTCTAACCAACTGAACTACCGGACCAAATTGCGGGGGCA
>NZ_JAUSUB010000054.1 GCF_030813235.1 Cytobacillus purgationiresistens
TGGAGGAAATATCACGTTGGGACATCCCGCGTGCATACATAGCTAATACCTTATCTTCAATGGCAGAAACGTCTCTTTTTCGTTTCGGAATAAGCTGCGGTTCAAATGTCGATTCACGATCTCTCGGAACTTGTATATTGACTTCCCCAGAGCTTGTCTTAAGCATTTTCTTTCCATAGCCATTCCGTCTATTTGTCGTAGACTTCTCGCTTTTATCATTTGAATCATAACCTAAATGGTGATTCATTTCGCCTTTTAACATGGATTCAAACATTGGGCCAAAGATATCATTTAACGCCTTTTGCATTTCATCCACCGTCTTCGGTTGATATTTCTCTAAGATGAGGTTAGCTAACTCAACGGACTGAGGGTCACGCTTAGTTTTAGACATGTAAAAACCTCCCATTCTTATTCTCTTTATCCTACCAAAAACAAATAAACTGTGCAGTAAAAGTCGTACGCTCTTTTACTTACACAGTTTATCTTACACTCCCTAATTGAATATATTAAGAGCGTGTTTTGATCAATCTTTTCTTCAAAACACGCTTTCTTTTTGTTCATTAATCTTTTGAAAACATACGTGCAAAAAATCCTTTCTTTTCGCTTACTTCTTCTTTTGTAGCAGCTGCTTCCTGTCGGGCTTGTTGAGATTCCTTAAAAGCCAATAAAAGCTGTTCGTCACGTTTATTAAGAGATTCCGTGATATATTGCTGCTGCGTATCCATGTGCTGTTGCTGTTTTTTTAACTGTTGGACTAAGGTTGCATTAAATTCCTTCTGAAGTTCCAATTGATCTTTAATAACTTTTAAATTCTTTAGGATTAAATCAGATGCTTCAGCGTTAGGTTCAGGTCTAACAGGTTTTCCGCCTGTAGCAAAGTGGTATTCAATTTGTTTAATGGAGTAATTTTGATCACGGCTTAACTGTCTAATCAATAGTAATCTTTCTATTGCTGGTTTATCAAAATAATGATAACCATTTTCGCCCTGTATAGTGAGAATGTGTGGTTTTAATTCACGCATCCAGTTCCGAATCACACCAGGACTTTCATTAATATAATTAGCAGCTTCTTTGACGGTTAGGCGTAGTTCATCAAGGTTTTCGTCATTGTTGTTTGAACGTTGGTTTTCAGATTCGTTCATGTTTTCGATCACCCTTTCAAGATAGGTTTGAACATGTGTGAAAAAAAAGAAGTACTAGTAAAAGCCATTTTGAAGTTATGTGAAGAGATTCAATGGGGTTTCCAAACATGTTAGTTTCCTATGTTAAAAATTCGGTGTGTAAAAATAATTATCCTTTATCGAGCCTTGTCTAGTTTTGTTGCTGAAGCAAAAAAAAACCACCTTTAAGGTGGGAAAGTCATTAAGCAAAAGGATCATCGTCTAATTGATCAAGATTGGCCCATGCTTCTTTTTTCTTCTCTTCTTCAGGTTCTTCAGGATCGTCAGGATCGTCAGTTTCTTTTAGAAGAGATTCTTCAGGGTCATCCTGACTGGCTGCTGGTGTAAGTGTTTCTTCAGGTTCTATTTTTTCTTCTTCGTATGTTTTAGGAGCAAGTGCAGGTGATTTATCAAGCGAAGAAAGATCAAAATTAATCTTTCTTGGCATGATTTCTGAAACATCGATAAAACCTGTTTGTTGATAGAGTTTTTGAGCTGCATATAAGAAGAAGCTTGATAAGTCTGATTGCTTATTTATCCATTCCATAAATTCAGGGGGTACATCACGACTTATGTAAATATTGATGCGATCCCCTTGTGCATAGTCTTTCTTACGATTTCGTGCCATTAGCTGCAACACCTAATTCCTTTTCTTTTTGCTGTTCATAGCGTGGTGAACAAGTATAAACGAGCAAGCCGCGTGCATTGACAAACATAGGTTCAGATAAAAAGGTTACATTTGTTGTGCGTCCTTTTGTGTTAAGTATTTTTTGAAGGTAATCTTTTAAGACAGCTGCGCCGCCACCGTAAATGAAAACATATGGATCATCTTTTAAATCGTCAATTTTATCAATGATTACGCTGCTAATTTGTTGTGCAAGCTGCAACATACCTGTTTGGGATTCGTTTTTCAAAAGATTATGTCGAGCATGTTCAGAGTCAAAATAGATTTCGTTAAATTCAGCCATGCTATCAATCGATTTAAGAGGGTATTTACGATTCCAGCGCTTTATTATTTCAAGGATTGTTTGTTTTACCCCATAATTTAATCCTGAAGAAACCTTTGGATTGAATTTAACCCCTTCAGTAACAACCACTTCTGTAGTGCCAGCTCCAATATCAAAGTGTAGCAATGTTTTGTTTTGGAAGTCTACTTTTATGATTGTTTCGCCAACTTCAACTTTTCGTTCGATTACCTTTCCTGTTTCATCAAAAACAACGCCCCAAGCCGCAGCTGCACCTTCAGGAAGGCATTTGCAGTAATCAATTTTAATAATGACTTTAACATTTCTGCCTGATGGATGGTGAAAAGTGACTTCATGGGTTCCCATGAATCGATCCGAGTTTGCTTTTGCGTTAGCTTGTGAAATAGTACTGACAGGCAAAGCTACTGAAAGATCATAAGTAACTTCAATCTTGTCTTTGTCGTATTCCCTTTTCATTGCATCGATGGCTAGCCCAGCAAGTGTAACAATCACAGGGATTTCATCTTTTGATTTATCTGATTTTTTTTCTAATTCTACAGCTTGAAGATTATCATTTAGTACTTTTTCGCCGATCACGTAACGTTGGCTGTTAAAAGTAACGGCTTTTGAATCAATGGTTACATCAATATTATTAATCAAATCCTTTGCTGGAATATCGTCCATGTCCATGAGTTCAGTTGTTTCGCCCATATAAAGAGAATAAACAGTTGGAATTGTAATAGGATCGGAATTTTTCACCCAAAGTTTTAACCCGTTATTTCCTGCATCAGCACCAGCTTTAAAAATCGTCATTATAAAATACACTCCTTATAATTTAGTAATTTTTAACTTTCTTAGTTATATTATACACCCAATTTAATATGATGGCAATATATTTTGCGTAGTTTGTGCGCACAATATGTGTATATATTTTAGATTTTTTCTGTTTTTTGTATGTCATATAGGTATATAAAAGGCGCATTTTATGCGCATATTAGAAATATAAAAAAAGCCCTATTCGCATTTTTAAAGCGAATAGAGCATAAGGTGAAGTGTAGGCTAATCCATCTAACCCTACTAGACAATTCAAATAGATTTCTGTATAGTGAAAATAGTTTCTAATATTTACAAGATTAATTAAACAATAGATTCGTAGATCGTCCTACATAAATTATAGATTTAAATAATGAAAATCAAATAGAACAAAAAGGCAAAGTAAAAGAGCGTTGCTGGAAACAACGCTCTTCGAAAAGCTTAGCTAGCCCCCGGCCAAGGAACGCTAGCTTTGATAAAGTGAAATCATGATGCTTTTAAAACATCATAATTAATACATAAGATATGTTTACCTTATAATATCTTATGTATACCTTTTTTGCAAGTAATTTTGAGTTGGAATAATTCGTAAAACTCTTGCAAAATTCGGCATTTTTCTATCAAAGCAAACTTTTCTAGACCGGCACGGGCATTAGCTTGTGGCGGTCTTTTTGTTTTGGAAGGAGAAGCCAAATGGAAGCTGAAAAAACCATAGTCCAAGAGACTAGAAATAACCCCAAGCGTAATTCAAAATGGATGCCAGTGGAAGTCATGCAATTTATGACCCATAACAGTCTTTCTTTATATAAAAAGAAAGGTTCACATGCACCATTAGATAAATTGGTAGCTTACGAGAAGTCCGAAAAATTAAATCCTTATAAAAAGGGAGTTGTCTTTGTTTCGCCTTGTAAGGCTGATTTAGCAGAGGGGAAGGGTATTGTTGTCACTTCTTACGAAACGCTTCATGAGAAGGTGCTTGAGCTGTCTCATTGGACCCCAAATACATACCGGGGAGGTACCTATTATAATTTCAAAAAACGGCATATTAAAGGACATACACGCGAAAACTTGAAGCAAATTAATGTTATTGGGTTTGATATTGATACCAAGAATGTTGATCTGTACGCCCTTTATTTGGGATGTGAAGAATTAGGTCTACCACGACTAAACTTGCTACTGGAAACACCAAGAGGATTCCAGGCATTTTTTGTCCTGGACACGCCGTTTTATATAAATAATAACAAAGAGTACAAATCTTTGAGAGTAGCAGAACGCTTGTCAGATAATATTCGGAAAGCATTAAGCAAGTACGTTTCAGTGGATACAGGGTGTGTACCATTTGGCTTTTATCGTATTCCAAGAGAAGATAATACACTTGATTTTTATGATGAGCCAGCAAGTACAAGTCAATTGCTAAAATGGTCCAAACAGTATGAAGAACAAAATAAAAGAGCTTCCTTACATGTTATTTACGACAAGAATGCTGGAGCATTCGATCAAACGTCTTCAGACTGGTATCATGCTTTGATCCGTGCAACTGATATTCAGAAAGGACATCATGGAGCTAGTCGTAACAATGCGATTTTAACTTTAGCGATTGCCAATTATGCCAGTGGAAAACCGTTAGAAGAAGCTTATGACGAGTTGGATCAATTCAATAGTAATTTAGAGCAACCACTATCAAAAAATGAATTTGAGCGCATTTTAAAAAGTGCTTATTCAGGTAAATATAAGGGTGCAAAACGTACATATGTAGAGGGATTGTTGGAGTTATGGACAGATGGTCAAGCTCAATTTTCAGGAAGGGAAGGCTGGTATAAATTTAAAAAGCCTCGTGAAGAACGGGTGCGCTCTCATTATGAAGAACGAGAAGAAGACATTCTTGCTTATTTAGAAACCCATACAAGCCCAGAAATGGCGTTTTTAGAGGGTTCTTTAAAGATGCTCGCAGAAACGTTCGGGATGGCTGTATCGTCGCTTAAAGAGGTTTTAAAGCGATCAAAAAAAATCATAAAGCGTAGCATTGGACAAGGGCGTGCAGCTGTCACGAAAGTGGCCAGTCGATCTATGCTTTTTAAACGACTTCTTCTTTTAGGCCTAGTGACAGGGTTCCTGCTGTAGACCGCAAAGTAACTTTGGAGAAGTAATAAAATCCTATTTTTTTAGTTCTTCAAGCTTTCTTCTATTGACTGCTCTGTATAAGGAACCTTGTGATATTCCAGTTGCCGAGACAATCTCCTTTATGGAATATTCCTCACTATCATACATCCTTAGCGCAACAGCAAGCTTTTCTTTATCCAACTTGGGTCTACCTAATGTTTTCCCACGCCTTTTACTTGCTTCAAGTCCTTCCTTTACTCTCTCAGCAATAAGGTTTCTTTCTAATTCTGCAATGACACACATCATTTGGAACATGGCTTTGCCTGTAGAGGTTCTTGTATCCATATTTTCTTTTAAAGGGGTCATGTCGACAAAACGCATATATTATACGCTAAGCAAATTGCAACCTAAAAAGTCGAATTCCTATACGCTAAGGAACCGACTTTTTTAAATTTGGCTTGTTTAGTTAAATCTTTCGTACATATTGATCCTTACCCTGATCTTTCACAACTACCCCTAGCTCATTTAAATCCATTTTTAAATTTTTTGCCTTTTTCTTATCTCCTTCTCTAATTGCATTTCTACGTTCATATAAGATTGAATTGGTGTTCTCCCCAAGTAAATGATCTTCTAGGGCCCAAAGTTTGAATTCATCTACATAAGGGTCCTGTTCACACCAAAGGTAATGATGATACAGAAAGATTTCTCGTATTTTTTCCTTCTTAATATCCGTCTTTTCACTCAAAAGTTCTTGACCTTTATTTCCAGTAATTACGACATTATTATCTTCCATAAAGATTTCTTTTACCTCAGATTTTCTAATTATCTTTTCTTTATCATCTTTATTGATCAATATTTCTTGATCGCTTATGCTCATTTTTAGTGCTTCACTATAAACTGTTAGTGATAAAAGAACACCTATAACTACACCTACGAACATCAAGATAATAGACACCCAAAAAGGGTTGAATGCATCCAAAAGTTCAATGACTTTTGAATCAGAAAAGAAAGATATTCTTTTTACGAATTCCAACAACTTTGGAAGAAACCAACCTATCGTTCCTAAAACAATAGGAAATAATACTGCAATCAATTTTTCCAAGAAACCCATACCAATTGTGGATGTATTTTTCATTGGGATTGTTACCTCCGAGACTTTATAGTTAAAAATAGTTGAATTAAGATGTTTAGAGTATCTTGAAATTCTGACAAAAATATTCAATACAAATGAAAATAATAATTATCAAACAACAAATACGCATAAATATATATCCTTATTCAACCATCAATTATTCTAATTAAAGGGAAATAGACCTTTTGATGTTACATAACTATTTTTGTTATTACTCTAGTTAAATCATCCCTATACTTCTCAAGACTAAAGGAAGCCCTATTTTTAAGCATACTTTCTTCTATTGCACCTTGAATCAGAACACAGATCATTTCTACATCAAATTCATTAGAAAACTCTTGTTTCTTTTGTCCCTCTAATAAAATCTCTTTGAGCAATACATTTAACAGATCTTCCTCGTCATCATCAGCTTTATAGTAAGGCACTCCTTCTTCGTCTTTAGCGTTAAAGACAATTTCAATCAATGCGATATTATTTTTATAATTAGCCACTTGGTAAGCCAAACTAGCTTCAATATATGCTTTTAATTGTGAAATAGCCGTTTCTTCTCGAACAACCTTCCCACTAATAAAATCCAATTTTTTGTTAAATAAATGCACTAAGGTTTGATTGATTAAATCCATTTTGCCAGAAAAATGATACGAAATTAATCCTGTACTCACTTTTGCCTTTTTAGCGACTTTAGTTAAACTGACATTTGTATAGCCAAGTTCATCGAGTGTATCAATACAAGCTTGAATAATCTGTTCTCTTCGTGCTTCAGCAATAAAAGATTGTTTGTTTTCCATCAGGGTCTTCCTCTCGTTTATATTGGTTATTCAATTTTTAAATTGGTCTTTCAATCAATTTTTATTTTAATACAAACTTCTTATTCCTGTCAACACTAAGAATTCGACTATCCTGCCTAGTTAGTTTAAATACACCTTTTTCACATTCTCTTATCTATTTTTAACAGAAATATCTATTTTCTTGTTAAAAAACAACAACCATAAACGACCGTTTATGGTTATGGTGAGTGAGCGTCTTTAAAAGTCTCAAATAGTGCTAAAATACATACCCAAAACTATAACCAAAAACAGAATACCAATACATCAGCCTTAACCCCCTTTTTGGTATAATTAATTTGTATGGAAAGGGGAGTTTCAAATTGAAATTTGGTTATGCACGTGTGAGTACGCAAGATCAGTCATTATCATTACAACTTGATGCATTGGATCGTCATGGAGTGGACGAAACTTTTGAAGAAAAAGAATCTGGTAAAAGGAAAAATCGCCCGCAGTTGGAGGAGCTTCTTAAAGTATTACGTAAGGGTGACACAGTAGTTGTCTATAAATTAGATCGTATCAGTCGGAGTACCAAACATTTAATCGAACTCATGGAACAGTTTGAAGCAAAAGGAATCCATTTCGCGTCTATTCAGGATAAAATTGACACAACAACAGCTATGGGGCGATTCTTTTTCAGAATGTTGGCTAGCATAGCTGAATTAGAACGGGATATCATTAGTGAACGAACGAAAGATGGGTTGGTGGCAGCTAGATCTAGGGGAAGAAATGGAGGTAGACCGAAGGTTGAATCAAAAAAAATTATGCTTGCCATGAAGATGTATGAAAGTAAAGACTACTCCTTATCTCAAATTAAAGAAGCCACAGGAATAGGAGCAACAACGCTATATCGTTACTTGGGAAAGAAAGGGCTATCCAGCGAGGAGGTGTAACATGAGAGGGAAAGAACTATTAACCCTTGATCAGCGAAATATGTTTATGTCTATTCCTGATGATATGACTGAGCATGATATGGAAATGCACTATACTTTTACCACAGAAGATCTTGCATTTATTAATAAGCATCGAAGAGACCATAATCGCTTAGGGATTGCCTTACAACTTGCAGTTCTTCGGTATCCGGGTTGGACTTTATTTCAGATTAAAGACATTCCCAACCAAATACTCGATTATATTGCGAAACAAATTGATGTCTCCCCACAAGAATATACACAGTATGCAAAACGGGTAGCAACTCGAAATGAACACCTAGAGGAACTTCGACAGCATTATGGCTACCAAAATTTATCCTTTGGGATGTATCGAATAATTGCACAATATACTCTTCAACACGCTCTTGGGAACGGGAATACAGATTACTTGATTCGCTCAACAATTAAGGAATTGCGAAGACAAAAAGTAATTTTGCCAGCTATGACAACAATAGAAAGAATTGTATGGGAGGCTCGTCAACGGGCAGAAGAACGAATTTTTAAATCTATCAGCTCTACATTAAATGAATCTCAAAAACCAAAGTTAGATCACTTACTTGATGTAAGTTCCACCTATTCAAAGACACCCCTTGCTTGGTTACGAGAAGTTCCCGGTCAATCTTCTCCAGATGCCTTCTTAAAGGTTATAAAACGTCTTCAAGTCATACGAACTTTGCAACTTAATGTGGATATTAAAGAAATTCATCCAAATAGGGTCTTACAGTTAGCACGATTGGGTTCCAAATATGAACCCCGTTCATTCCGTAGATTTAAAGAGAATAAGAAATTTACACTTTTAATTTTACATCTCCTACAACTTAGCCAAAACCTTACTGATCATGCCTTTGAGATACATGATCGGCAAATCAGCTTATTGTTATCAAAGGGACGTAAAGCTCAAGAAGAGATTCAGAGGTTAAATGGTAAATCAGTTAATGAAAAGGTTATTCACTTTGCAGATTTGGGATCAGCATTGATTCAAGCAAAAGAACAAGGGAAGGACCCATTTGAAGCATTAGAAGCTATTATGCCTTGGGAGGACTTCGTAAACTCAATAGAAGAGGCGAAGCAATTGTCACGCCCAATGGATTACGATTACTTAGACTTACTAAAATTTCGCTTTAACTACTTACGTAAATATACCCCAACATTGTTAGAAGCCTTGGAATTCACTTCTACAAAATCAGGAGAGCCATTGCTTCAAGCTATTGAGACCATTAAAGAGATGAACAGAAATAATAAACGAAAGGTTCCAGAAGGTGCTCCTTTGGACTTTATCTCGAATCGCTGGCAAAAGCACGTTTATGATGATGACGGGAATATAAATCGCCAATACTATGAGATGTCTGTTCTTACCGAGTTAAGAAATCTTGTACGCTCAGGTAACGTTTCTATTAAAGGAAGTCGTCAGCATCAAGATTTTGATAATTATTTAGTGACAAAAGAAACATGGGAGCAAAACAAGCAGCTTAATGAACTTACCGCACCACCTTCTGTTGATGAATACTTAAAAGGAAAAATGGATGTATTACATAATCGGCTTGAATGGATTAAAGCGAATATCACAGAATTAGATGGGGTTAATTTTGAGGATGGACGGCTGCATGTCCATCGTTTGGAGAAAAACGTTCCAGAAAAAGCACGAGAATATAGTTTATCTCTATATCAACTGATACCTCGTGTGAAGCTGACAGATTTGCTTATGGAAGTAGCAAGTTGGACGGGATTCGACAAGCAGTTTCTTCATGCTTCTACACTGCATCCTCCAAAAGAAGAAGAAAAGCCAGCGATCATGGCAGCGATTATGGCTATGGGAACAAATATCGGTCTTACTAAGATGGCAGAAGCGACACAAGGAGTTTCATACCGGCAAATGTCCACAGCCTCACAGTGGCGTTTATATGAAGATGCCATGAATAAAGCACAAGCCATTATGGTGAATTTTCAGCATCAGTTAAGCTTGTCGTCGTACTGGGGAGATGGTACATCTTCTTCTTCAGATGGAATGCGTGTTCAAGTAGGAGTTTCATCCTTACACGCTGATGCAAATCCACATTATGGAACGGGAAAAGGAGCAACCATTTATCGCTTTGTTAGTGACCAATTTTCTAGCTTCTATACGAAAGTGATTAATACAAACGCAAGAGACGCTGTTCATGTTATAGATGGTTTATTGCATCATGAAACCGACTTGCATATTAAAGAACATTATACAGACACAGCCGGTTATACAGATCAAGTATTCGGACTAACTAATTTGTTAGGGTTTCGGTTTGCCCCAAGATTACGAGACCTTGCAGATTCAAAACTTTACTCATTTGAAAAGCCCGACCAATATCCAGAAATGGAGAAGTTGCTACGTGGAAGAATTAACACCAAGATCATTCAGGAAAATTATGATGATGTATTAAGGTTGGCACATTCCATTCGTAAAGGAACGGTATCTGCCTCTCTCATTATGGGGAAATTAGGTTCTTATTCTCGTCAAAATAGCCTTGCTACTACACTAAGAGAGATGGGACGTATTGATAAAACTTTGTTTATATTAGACTACATTTCTAGCGAAACATTACGTCGGAGAATCCAACGTGGATTAAATAAAGGTGAAGCCATGAATGCCTTGGCACGAGCTATTTTCTTTGGGAAACATGGGGAACTTAGAGAAAGAGCACTACAAGATCAGTTGCAGCGTGCCAGCGCCTTAAACCTCATTATTAATGCTATTAGTATTTGGAATACCGTGTATCTATCACAAGCAATTGAACATTTTAAAACTACAGGAAAATATCAAGAGAAATTGCTTCCACACATATCACCATTAGGATGGAAACACATAAACTTTCTAGGTGAATATTCATTTAAACCTGAGATTTCGACCTTTCATTCCCTACGTCCACTCAGAACATAAATAAAACCCTGATTTTTCTGCTTAGCGTAGAAAAATCAGGGTTTTACCTTCTGAAAAGTTCCTTATCGAACAATTCATCGAAGACCATCCCTTTTCAATCTTCCCTACGATTGGAAATACAGAACGTCCTGACAAAGCTTCAGCCTTATTAATGGAAGGAAGAATTGTGATCATTGTAAATGGGGATTCGGTCAGTTTGTTTGTTCCATCCCTATTTCTTGAAAATATAAAAAGTATAGAAGATTACAGTTCTCGACCCTATTATAGTTCCTTCATTCGAATGCTGCGTTTCGTGTCATTTGTAATCAGTATTTCTTTACCAGGCATTTATATTGCAGCTATTAATTTTCATAAGGTGATGATTCCATCTGATATGATTGTCCCTATTATTCAAGCGCGAGAGACGGTCCCATTCCCTCTAGCAATGGAAATTGCCATGATGATTTTAATGTTTGAAGTTGTCCGTGAGGCTGGTGTCAGACTTCCTCAACAAATTGGCTCAGCGTTAAGTATTGTTGGTGCTTTGATTCTGGGACAAGTCTCAGTCTCAGCCGGACTTGTTGGTGCACCGACCATTATTGTTGTATCCATATCGTACATTGCTGCCTTTGTTATCACCCCAATTGCAGACGTCACCGCACTTCTTAGGATAGGATTATTTATTGCTAGTAGCTTATTCGGGGGATATGGACTAATTGTCGCCATGCTCGGTTTATTAACACATATGATCTCTTTAACATCGTTTGGGATTCCATTTATGGCGCCATTTGCACCTTTTTATTTTCAGGATTGGAAAGATTCACTGATTCGTTTGCCGTTGAGGTGGAAAAAACAGCGACCAAAAAGTATACCGAATCAGCGTAAGACTAGAATTAGATCATTACCTAAAACAGGTGATAAATGATGGTAAGGATGCTAACTATCATCCCATTATTATTTTTATTAACCGGCTGTTGGAGTAGTCAAGAACTTGATAAATCAGCACTTGTACATGGGGTAGGGTTGGATAAATCTGACGGACAATTACGAATTAGCGTCGAAATCATAAAACCAACTGGACCAAGTGAACAAGGTGGAGGAGAGGGGGGCGGAGGAAATGGCCAAAATATTCTATTAGAAAGAGACGCGGACTCATTGATACAAGGCGCAAGAGAATTCATAAAAGATGCGAAACGTCGGCTTTATTTTGAGCATACTCGTTTATGGGTGATTGGTGAGGAATTAGCAAAAGATAATTTTATTGACTACCTTGATGAAATCAGACGCGATCAAATGTTTCGTTTGAATAGTTATCTTTTCATTACAGAAGAAAATCCAATTGATATTTTGGGTACTTCTACACTTTATGAAGATCTTTCTTCGGCAGAAATAGTTTCTGCTTTAGAACAAACACAATATATTGCTGAATTTACATCCGTAAAAATGTATGAATTTTATAAGTTAATTGAGGGCCCTATTCCTAATGCCTATTTGCCGATAATTCGAACAAGAAAAGAAAAGGGTAAAGCAATTACTTCAATAGACGGCACTGCTGTTATTAACACTTATAAAATGGTCGGTAAACTGAATACAGATGAAACTGTTGGGCTGAATGTCCTTTTAAACAAGGTAAAAGGCGGAAGTGAAACTGTATCTCTGAATGACAAGGAGATGATCTCTGTAGAGATAAAGAAATTAGAAACGGAAATAAATCCAACATTAGATGGTAATCAGCTTGAAGCATATCTGAATATCGAGATAGAGGGAACTTTAGCTGATAATACTACGAATAGGAATATAAATGATCAATGGATAAGTAAAGTTGAAGAAGAAGTATCAAATCAGACTGAAAAATACGTACGTTTAACTTTGAATAAGCTTCAAAAGGTAATAAAGACTGATATATCAGGAATTGGACTGGAAACCTACAGAAAATATCCAAAACAATGGAAAAATGTCCAATCTGAATGGAATGAGATTTTTTCTAATGCAGATATAATGATTGATGTTCATACAAATATTACTCATCAAGGTCTTATTAATAAAAGTGTAGAAAAAAATCACAAAAAGCCTTATAACAACCCTTATAAACGATAGATTCTATGGACAATGAAGAAGGAGATTACTGATATGTTAACGAAATGGGAGACACTTTTTTTATTAATAATGACGCTTCCAATCATGGGACATGTCGTGATTCTTCCGTTAATGCTCGATGTTGCTGGGAGAGATGCTTGGATTTCCATAATTATATCACTTCCGGCAGCATTTACGTTGGCAATCTCCATTTATCGTTTGAGACTTAAATACCCAAAACAAAATATTTCTAATATGCTTCACAATTTATTAGGAAAACCTTTTGGAGTGATGATAAAGATAATTTTCATTATCTACTTTTTATTTTTAACAATTTTCTCGTTTGCTTTGTTAGTTGATTTTATCTACATTGCCTTTTTGCCTGAGACACCACGATTGGCTATACTGGTCTGGTTTTTGTTATTCTTTGTTTATGCAGCTTCAAAAGGTATTAAAAGAATTGCATTAACGGCAGGAATACTAGCAATAATTGCTATGGCGACTGGACATACAGTCACGATTTTGGACAGACCAATGAAAGATTGGAGTGAGCTCCAACCTATATTTGAGTTTGGTTGGAATCCAATATTATGGGGATCTTTGATAATTTTAAGTATATGGGTAGAATTATTACTACTTTTATTTCTACCCATTCAAAACATTCGTGAAAAACGAATGTTTTTACTATGGAGTATTGGAATTTTGTTAAATGCACTTATGATGTTTTCAACAACTATAGGTAGTATTACGATTTTCGGATTAGGTCAGGCTGATAATTTTGTATATCCCGCATTAGAGTCAGTACGAATTATTAGTTTAGGATTCATTGATCGTTTTGATATTTATGGATTACTATTAATGGCTGTAGGGACATACATACGCTGCAGTCTATACTTCCGAATCGCTTATGATATAACTGTATCAAAGGTTTCCTCAAAGTGGATAAGACGATTTGGGTTTACGGGGTTTGTTTTACTCGTATTCCTTGGTACGTACTATTTATCAAAAGAACATCTTCGGCTAGATAAAACATTAGATATTTACGCATATATGATTGTCCTGTTTCCTATTCCATTTTTGTTACTAGGTATCTCTTATTTAAAAGGAAAAACAAAGCAGAGTTAGCTCCCAAAAAGGGAAAAGTGATGCTTACCTTATGTCTTAAGTTTTGCAAAAATCATTGCTAGATAAGGGGGTATTTTCAGAGTTATGATTTTAAAAGTATAACTATCAGTTGATAAAAAAGTAAGCAAGGCAAGCACCCTATCATTGTGCAGATACATCAATACTACGGGGACTACATACCGTTTTAATTTCAGCTAGATTGGACAATTCACCTCGATCACGTATATGAATTTTTCTCGCATCAACCTCAAAGTCCTCAAGCTAATATCTTGATGGGATATTAGCTGGCTTTTGTCACCGATCAAAATGATAAAAAACTACGACACCTTCAACTTAATAGGTATTCGCTGATTCATATTGAGTTCAAAAGTTCCGTATGGATTGACATGATGATAAAATAAAGGTGTTAATCCCCTAAAATCTTCTGGAGTCATTTTCTTCAACCAATATTGGTTGTTGTCATAAAGAACCTCTTGTACCATTAAGGTATTCATATAGACTAAGCAATTTTGCAGCAATTGAAGTGATAAGGCAGACACCTCTTGATCTTCTATCGAATTGGAACGAATCTCACTGTCTTTCCCATAGAAAATATAAGTATTCACTGAGTTCCATTGTTCCACTGTATTTAATCCTTCATGGATCTCTCTTCGAATCTCTTCATAGTGTAAATAATCACATAAAAAGATCGTTTTAATCGCTTTTCCTAATTCACATAAAGCCTGATAGGTTGGATGTTTCGTATCCCTTGTAAATCGCTTTAATATGGATTCGGCAGAAGCAGTACCTAACCGTAGAGCAGTTGCAAACTTAATGATTTGTTCATACTGTTGCCGAATAAGATCCCAGTTAATCGGTCTACTTAAAACCTGTTGTAGGTGAGGATATTCCTCATTCATGCCGGCTTCTGGACGATATAGCTTTTGAGATCCAATATTTTTAAACCGTGGCATCAGTTTAAAACCAAGTAGATGACAAAAAGCAAATGCAACGACACTTTGTCCGTGTGTATCGACATAATTTCTGTCAACCTCCATGTCCGTACAGTGACGAAGAACCCCTTCCATCATTGCTGCCACCTCAGAAGAAAGGCAGGACTTAAGCTGAGAATAGATACAAGCTGATTTTCGATCTGTATGCCAATAGATCATGACTCCATGCTTCTTATAACGAGGATGCCATTCTGAAAGCAAGTTCTGATCAAAAGAGCCAAAATGTTTTGAATCGGAAGCACATGCAGTGGTAGCTTCTCCCCATACCTCTTTCATTCGATTGTAGATGATATGGTTGGTAACCTCGGCGTTGGCTTTTCGCAAATGATCCTTATGAATAAATTTTTGGCGTATATATCGAAGTTCTCGATAACTATCTAGATGGTTTCCAGCAGAAACTGTTTTCAAACCTGTATTCGTTCCTAATCCAAATAAACTTAGAAGAAGCCTTCGTTGGACGGTTTCTCGATCTAAAATCTCTCGATTGGCGGTGGTTTTAAAGTTTTTGGTAAACTCCGTATGAAAATCTGTTTCTTTTAGTAAATCCAATAGGTTAATGTCGGTCCAACGGTTCTTAATCTCCTGTTTAAGCATCGTCACATGTGGAGGTTCTGGTTGCTTTTCGAGTGGAGTGACTCTAATCCATCCTTTATTATTTCTGGTAGTAATGGCTACTTTTTCGTTACTATGATCTCCTAGCCCTTGATTCAATAAATGGAGTTTATCTTTCATCAACTGTAGAATATCTTCAATAAAAGGCTCTACATCAAGTGGTGCTTTCAGTGCTTGAAAATATTCTTCCTTGTTCTCTTCAAAATCTTGAGGGAGATCTTCATCTGGGTTTCGATATCGATCAGCACCCTCAATCCAAATTTCTTTACACCGAAGTCGAGTGCGAAGCGATTGGATCACTGCAATTTCATAGTTGATTCGATTTACTCTTTCTATCCCTTTGCTGTCTGTCTCGACAATAACATCTTTCCATTTCGGCTGAATTACACCTTCAATGGGAACTTCATCTCCAGCAGCAAAATAACGTTGCCCACTTTCTCCATACTCTCGTATGAGTTGAATACCCTTAATAATCGGCTGATGAAATTGATTATTTGAGCGAAAAGTAAGGTTGTTTAAAATTTTAGAAAGTGACTTTCGATAATGCCCTTGGTAAGAAGAATGCATTTTTGTATAGATTTTTTCTTTGTATTCCCGATTATTTTTTGTCATGTCCTTAATAATATCTCGAATCATATCAGAGCTAACAATAGGGAATAAAGTATCTTGAATGACCCCTTCTGGGTGATCTACGGTTGCTTTTAATAAATTGACAATATGTCTATTTTTTCCTTGGACTCTTTCTAATTCTTCTACTGCTTCTTTTCGGGTTGTATTTTTGGCCTTATTTCCAAATTTATGCGTAATTTCATCCAATAAATCAGCTAAATAATCAATGACTTCTTCATGACGATGCGTAAATAAAATGGCAAGAAGGGTATAGCGAATGGGTGCAGGGTGTGCACGCAATTCTGTTACGGTTTCTGTAGCTGCACGGAGTCGATATTTCTTTACTAATTTCGGAGTCAAATGATGAAATAATCTTGGAGGAATGTGTAGGTGCCGAATAGCTAACAATTTTTTAACTTCCATTTCCATGGTACTTACACTTGGTTTGCTAGGAGAAGATAAAAGTTGCCGAAAAGTTAAAATATCTGATTCCTTTTCCTTATGAAACTCTTCTTCAAAACCTTCTACTGTTACTTCATCAGTAAAAGATTCCAGTAACGCATCTAATCTCGAACAAGTCCTAGAAGATAGCTGCTGATAAATCGATTGATATAAATCCTTTTCAAAAGTGTCAATGGAGGAATCGATCATACGCTTTAAACTTCCATTTGAAGGAGGTTCGACTTTCCACTTGCGAAACAGACTGTATGCCTGACTTTTTAAATAGTCGATATCATGTGTAAACTGAACTTGTTCGTTTAACCACTCTGTCAAAAGTTCGTTATCTTTTGCTGTAAGTTCTTGAAAATCAAAGAATTCTCTAATTTGTTTTCGATGATAAGTAAAGTTTCTTTCATCTGCTCCCCAACGATATTCCTCAAAGAGTGATGAAGATAACCCTAATTGCTGCCCTATAAATTCAACTACCACTTTGGGAATATCTTGTTTCTTGGAAGGAAATCTAGCCTCTTGTTGAAAGTACTTTAATAATATCGCAAATCCTAAACGACTTGCCCCTGTTTTATTACCAATTAGCTTTCTTTCAATGGGTAGTACTACAAAATGTTCTAGTAGCTCATCTTCATTCCAATTTCGTTTCATAAATAACCTTCCCCTAACTTTAGAATAATCACTCTTTTGAGTGTAATCTATTGATTAGAGGATGAAAACAATACTTTGCGGTCTAGAGCAGCTACCCTGTCACTAGGCCTTAAACAAATGAGGGCTAGAATTTAACAAGCCCTCATAAAAAGTCGAATCCTTAGCGTAAAGGACTTCGGCTTTTTGGTGTAAGTTCCTGCTTAGCGTACAAAATTCGCATTTTTAGCTTAGGACGCCTTATAATTCTTTACTTTTATATATAGGCAAATTATGATCACCTTAAATGCTAATTAAATAGACTAAGAACAAAAACCCTTATGTAAGATATTACATAAGGGTTTTTGTTCTTAAAAATAACATGCTTCTAAAATGAAAAAGGTCCTAGATATATTTAATATACAATTGTCAGTTTATATTCTAAAATTTAATTTTTGAGTAGATGAACATTCATAATGAATGCCAAAAAGAGTATAAAAGGGAGTTTTATACTCTTTTTGGCATTCTAAAATTGAAATTTGGGCTTTTGTTATTCTTCTATTTTTCAGCTATATTCTTAAAAAATAGGAGGATGAGAAATGGATAAAATTTATGAGGTAGTAAAAATAAAACAGGAAATAAATGAAATAGATGAATTCCATATGTCATGGATCGCTGACTCTCCATTTAAAGTTGTGAAATTAATTAGCTCATTCATAGCACATGAAGATAGAGAAGTATTCTTGGTATTAATGTTGAATACAAGACACCAGGTAATCGCCATTCATCGAGCTAGTGTTGGTTCTCTCAATGCTAGTTTAATTCATCCAAGGGAAATTATGAAGGCAGCTATCTTAAATAATGCATCATCTTTTATTGTTAGTCATCAGCATCCATCAGGGAATACATCAGCCAGCAAAGAGGATATGGTATGTCAACACTAAACTAGACAACTTTTTTAAGGTGTTCAAGTTTATAATCAATTGGACTTACATAACCAAGTGTCCCATGAATTCGTATGT
>NZ_JAUSUB010000055.1 GCF_030813235.1 Cytobacillus purgationiresistens
TCACACCCGTTCCCATACCGAACACGGAAGTTAAGCTTCTCAGCGCCGATGGTAGTTAGGGGCTGTCCCCTTGTGAGAGTAGGACGTTGCCGGGCTGTGTTATTGAAAAATAGCATAAATATTATTGTCGCGGGGTGGAGCAACAAGCCAATCATCAAAGAATAGGCTGCGAGTTGTTTCGACGCATCAGCTTCCTTGGATTACTTGAAGAGGAAGAAACAGTAATGCTATGCATGGAGCATAGAAAAAACTCCATAAATACTATTGTCGCGGGGTGGAGCAGTCCGGTAGCTCGTCGGGCTCATAACCCGAAGGTCGCAGGTTCAAATCCTGCCCCCGCAATCTTGGTCCGGTAGTTCAGTTGGTTAGAATGCCTGCCTGTCACGCAGGAGGTCGCGGGTTCGAGTCCCGTCCGGACCGCCATTTTCATATTTAAGTCAATTAACAGTTCGAAACAGATGTTTCGGCTTTTTTTGTGTTTAGAAAAGGTCTAATCATTATATTTTAACGTGAGA
This sequence comes from Cytobacillus purgationiresistens, assembly GCF_030813235.1. Classification (GTDB taxonomy): domain Bacteria; phylum Bacillota; class Bacilli; order Bacillales; family Cytobacillaceae; genus Cytobacillus; species Cytobacillus purgationiresistens. The sequence continues at coordinate 516 of NZ_JAUSUB010000055.1, forward strand.
TATGCAACGTGAGTGGTAAACTAATTATCCATATAACTTTTATAAAGCAGAATCAGTTTTTTAACAATACTTTTTAGATTAATTATAAAAGGCTGTTTTCGTATACCTTGTTGCTTTTTACAATAGTCGTTGGTTTCCTCTCCGAGAGCTCGCTTTCCGCGGGCGGTGATTCTCCTCGTCCGCTTCACTCCTGCGGGGTCTCACCTGTCCGCTGCTCCCGCAGGAGTCTCGCACATCCGCTCCAATCAACTTTGTTATCAATGGTTTGTCTTATCAAAACCTTTGAATAACAACAATCTTTAAGAAAAGAGCCTTATTAAAAGTTCACAAAATAAAAATGAAAAGATAATTAGCCATTCGCAAATCAGAAAACCTAAGAAAAAACTATTAGAATGACCCGCTCTACAATCACAGATATTGGCCTTTTTTGCCGAAAGCAAAAAAATCATGTAAACTACAAATAGAATATATGCTTAAGATGATTTATGATTTTTAAGGGTTTTGTTAATTGTATCTGTTGGCCCCACTATCAATTTAGTGATGGTCTTTTTCATAAAAAAGGTAACCCAAGATAAAGGGCAATACCTAGCATTCATTTAATGTAGGTGATGATATTATGAGTAATTTAGAATTTATCTTTATCAGTCCAGAAGAGACGATGGCGTTTTCTAAAAGGCTGGGAGAGTTGATGGAGCCTGGGTGTGTCATTGTGCTTGAAGGCGATTTAGGCGCTGGGAAAACGACTTTTACAAAAGGACTTGCGCTGGGTCTTGATATAAGCAAAACGGTGAACAGTCCAACATTCACGATTATTAAAGAATATAAAGGAAGAATCCCTTTATATCACATGGATGTTTATCGGGTGGAAGATTCCTTTGAGGATCTTGGATTTGATGAATACTTTGAAGGTGAAGGGGTCACGATTGTAGAATGGGCCCATCTAATAGAAGAACAGCTGCCGGATGAGCGCTTAGAGGTATTTATTTATCACAAAAGTGAGAATGAAAGACGAATACAATTGGAGCCAAAAGGTGAAAGATATGTATCGATTTGTAAGGAGCTATTAAAATGAAGATATTGGCGATTGATACCTCCAATTATGTGTTAGGGATTGCTTTAATTGATGACGAGCATGTAATCGGCGAATATATAACGAATGTCAAAAAGAATCACTCTGTTCGAGTAATGCCTGCGATTGAAACATTGATGAAAGATTGTGATGTTCAACCAGGTGATTTAGAGAAAATTGTTGTTGCTGAAGGTCCTGGGTCTTATACGGGCGTAAGAATAGGTGTTACGATCGCTAAGACGTTAGCATGGACATTGAATATCCCATTGACAGGTGTATCCAGCTTAGCTGTGTTATCTGCTTCTGCAGGACATTATTTTGACGGCTTGATATCCCCGTTGTTTGATGCGAGGAGAGGGCAGATATATACAGGTTTATATAAGTATGATCATGATAAGCTGATTGTGGATAAGCCAGATCAGCTTCTGCTGTCAAAGGATTGGGCTATTCAATTAGCTGCTCAACAGGAAAGAGTCCTGTTTGTAGGCAATGATCTGCCTATTCACCAGGCTGTTCTTAAGGAGACTTTAGGAGACAAGGCAGTGTTTGCGAACATCACACAACAAAATCCACGTCCAGCCGAGCTTGCATTCTTAGGAAGAGACAAGGAAGCAGAAGATATTCATTCCTTTGTACCGAACTATATTCGTTTAGCTGAGGCAGAGTCCAAGTGGCTGGAAGCAAATAAAGGAAAGAATGTTTAATATGAAGGAAGCTGTAGGAATGAACGAGTCCATTACTTTTCGATTGATGAAGGAACAAGATATTGATGATGTACTAAGGGTGGAGCAGGAATCCTTTACGGTTCCGTGGAGCAGGGAAGCTTTTTTAAGTGAAATAACTAAAAATCAGTTTGCTGTTTATCTTGTGATTGAGGACGCTGGCAGGGTTATAGGCTATAGTGGGACATGGGTTGTTACGGATGAAGCACATATCACCAATGTGGCAATCTTGCCTAGTTACCGTGGTCGTAAGCTTGGTGAAGCGATGATGAGGAAGCTGATGGAGGCTGCATCAGAGCTTGGGGCAAAAACAATGACGCTTGAGGTCAGGGTATCTAACCATGTAGCACGTGGACTTTACAGTAAATTAGGTTTTCAAGATGGCAGCATTCGGAAAAATTATTATACCGATAATCAAGAGGATGCGTTAATTATGTGGGTGAATTTATAATGGAAAAAAATCAATGGATTATGGGCATTGAAACAAGCTGTGACGAAACAGCAGTAGCAATTGTCAAAAATGGTACGGAGATTGCAGCCAATGTGGTTGCATCGCAAATTGAAAGTCATAAAAGATTTGGTGGGGTGGTACCTGAAATCGCCTCGAGACACCATGTAGAGCAAATGACGATCGTGCTTGAAGAAGCTTTAAGCCAAGCTGGAATCACAATGAAAGATGTATCTGCTATTAGTGTGACAGAAGGCCCGGGACTTGTAGGGGCATTGCTCGTAGGGGTGAATGCGGCAAAAGCGATCTCATTTGCGCATGACATTCCGCTAGTTGGCGTTCATCATATTGCAGGCCATATTTATGCGAATCGACTAGTTTCAGAAATGGCATTTCCTTTAATGTCCCTTGTGGTTTCTGGAGGGCATACAGAGCTTGTGTACATGAAAGAGCATGGACACTTTGAAGTGATCGGCGAGACGCGAGATGATGCTGCTGGGGAGGCATATGATAAAGTAGCAAGAACGCTGAGCCTTCCATATCCAGGGGGTCCTCATATTGATCGGTTAGCACAATCTGGGACACCTTCGATTAAGCTTCCAAGAGCATGGCTTGAAGAAGGATCATATGATTTTAGTTTTAGCGGTCTAAAATCTGCAGTTATCAACACTGTCCACAATGCTGAACAACGCGGTGAATCCATTGCTCCAGAAGATTTGGCGGCAAGCTTTCAGGATAGTGTAATCGATGTTTTGGTGACAAAGACGATTAGAGCAGTTGATGAATATCATGTGAAGCAAGTGCTGCTTGCGGGCGGTGTGGCAGCAAATAAAGGCCTTCGTACCGCTTTAGAAGCAGCATTTGGGGAGAAGGATGGGATAGATTTAGTCATTCCTCCATTAAATCTATGCACAGACAACGCTGCGATGATCGCAGCAGCAGGGACCATTCTCTTCAATAAAGGTGTTCGTTCCAATCTTGCACTAAACGCAAATCCGGGATTGGACATAACTATCCACAATGGAGAATAACTTGAAAAGCCTTTTACACTGTAAAGGGCTTTTTTGGTTGAAAGAAGTTGGTTCTATCACCCTTGGGGATAAAGAACAACTTCAGCAGGTTTTGTTCATTGTATTTTTAAGTTTGTGTAGAATTTGTCTTAAGTTTGTGGATAAAGTTAAAATTTTCAGAAGGTTTTGTGGATAATTGGGATAAAAATTGTGGATTATGTGGAAAAGTATTTGTAAACCAGTGATAATTTGATTCTTATTGTGAATAAAATTGTGGATAAAAAAACCGAGAACAGTTTGTTCCCGGTTTTTTTTTAGTTATTTACACCTTATCCCCAAGTTCAGTCCATTCTTCTAAAAGATGGTCAAGCTTGGCTTTCGTTTCATTATTTTTAGTTGTAATTTCGAGTACTTTTTCATGATCCTGAAAGATATTAGGATCACATAGCTGTGCTTCATATCTTTCTATCGTGCTCTCAAGCTCTTCAATGTGTAACTCGATTTCTTCCATTCGGCGCTTGTGTTTTCTCTCAAGCTTCTTTGCTTCTTTATCAAGCTGGTAGCCTTGTTTCTCCTGCTTTGGCGTATGGATTTGTATTTGGTCGGCTGATTCAAGCGCTTCGATTTCTTCTTGTTCCATTTTTTTATCCACATAATAATCGTAATCGCCTAGATACTCTGTTGCTCCTGTTGTTGATAACTCAATGACCTTCGTGGTAATTCTATTAATGAAGTAACGGTCATGTGAGACAAATAATAATGTCCCTGGATAATCAATTAAGGCATTTTCTAAAATCTCCTTGCTATCTAAATCAAGATGGTTGGTTGGTTCGTCTAAGATCAGGACGTTTGCTTTTTCCATCATTAATTTGGCAAGAGCGAGCCTGGCCTTCTCACCACCACTTAATGTAGAGACTACTTTCTGTACATCATCGCCGGAGAATAAAAAGTTACCAAGGACCGTGCGAATATCCTTTTCAGGTAAAAGAGGATAATCATCCCATAGCTCACTTAGCACTTGTTTATTAGAAGTCAGCTCGGCTTGCTGCTGGTCATAGTAACCGATCGTAACATTGGAACCAAATCCAAAATCGCCAGCGATGGCAGGCAGCTTGTCCACTAGCGTTTTTAATAGCGTCGACTTGCCGATTCCGTTTGGACCAACGAGTGCGATGCTATCTCCTCTTGAAATGCGGAAGGAGATATTTTCTGATACCTTTTCATTTTCATAGCCGACAGCTAATGAGCGAATAGTAAGAACGTCATTTCCTGATTGCCTCTCAATTTTAAAGCCAAAGGATGCAGACTTTTCATCACCCATCGGCCGATCCATTCTTTCAATTTTTTCGAGCTGTTTTCTGCGGCTCTGTGCTCTCTTTGTTGTGGAGGCACGGGCGAGATTACGTTGAACAAAGTCTTCAAGTTTTGCGATTTCTTCCTGCTGTTTTTCAAATTGCTTCATTTCTCGTTCATAGTTTGCTGCCTTTTGATCAAGATAAGCACTATAGTTGCCCGTGAACCGCTTGATTAGCTTGCGGGATATTTCATAAACTTGATTCACCACTTTATCCAGGAAGTAGCGGTCATGGGAAACAATCAAGATGGCACCGTCATACCCTTGCAAATATTGCTCCAGCCAAGATAATGTCTCGATATCCAAATGGTTCGTCGGCTCATCCAATATTAATAGGTCAGGTTTTCGCAATAATAGTTTTGCTAATGCTAAGCGTGTCTTTTGCCCGCCGCTTAACGTTGCTATTTGTGTGTCATAGCTAAAGGAATGAAAGTTTAAACCGTGCAGGACAGAGCGGATATCTGCTTCATATTGATAACCGCCTTGTTCTTTAAAGTTCACTTGTAATTGGTCATAGTTTTTTAATATGCGCTCATATTCCTGTGGATGATTTGTAATTTTGGGATCACCCATTTTTTCTTCAAGGGTTCTTAGTTCTGTTTCCTGCTGACGTAAATGATTGAAAACAGTGAGCATCTCATCCCAAATGGACAAGCTTGATTCAAGTCCTGTATTTTGCGCAAGATAGCCAATTTGAGTTTCCTTTGGCTTTATGATCTCGCCGGAATCATAAGACATCTGTCCGGCTATGATTTTAAGAAGCGTGGATTTACCTGCTCCGTTACGTCCAACAAGTGCAATCCTGTCCCTTGTTTGTACTTCTAGTTTAATATTCGTTAAAATAGGGTCAGCTCCGAAATTTTTCGACAGCTGATTCACCTGTAATAAAATCATCTTTCTCACCTCAATATATAGAGATAGTGTAACCTATTCACATTGTGTTCGGCAATAAAGCGGAACGGATGGAAAGATGAGAGGATAGTTAAGAATACGTAAAAACTGTTCACACATATGTATGAAAATAGTGTATCATTTTGATGTGAGGTGTTATTTAATGGCAGAATTAACCCATTTTAATCAAGAAGGCAGAGCAAAGATGGTTGATATTAGTGATAAGCCGGAAACCGCTCGCACAGCGATTGCTCATACAAGCATTCAGGTGAGTCCAGAAATATATGATAAAATATCCTCCAATTCAATGAAAAAAGGTGATGTGCTTGCAGTAGCACAGGTAGCTGGAATTATGGCCTGTAAAAAGACCGCCGATATTATTCCTATGTGCCACCCTATTCCATTGACAGGCGTGGATATATCTTTTTCATGGGAAAAAACAGACGATACTTATACGTTGATGATCGATTGCATTGCAAAAACGAAAGGTCATACAGGTGTGGAAATGGAAGCGCTGACAGCTGCCTCTGTTACAGCCTTAACGATTTATGATATGTGCAAGGCAGTGGATAAAGGCATGATCATTGGCCAGACATACTTAGTAGAAAAAACCGGTGGAAAAAACGGGGATTTTAAAAGGGAATAATTCCTGTGAAATCCTTAGAATGGAGATGGGAAAATGTCCAATGAAACGGTGAAAATCCCCCAAGCTACGGCCAAAAGATTGCCTTTGTATTATCGTTTTTTAAAAAATTTGCATGCCTCGGGCAAGCAGAGGGTTTCCTCAGCAGAACTAAGCGAAGCGGTAAAGGTGGATTCTGCGACGATTCGCAGAGATTTTTCCTACTTTGGCGCTCTAGGTAAAAAAGGCTATGGCTATAATGTGAATTACCTTCTCTCCTTTTTTCGCAAAACACTAGATCAAGATGAGGTAACAAAGGTTGCATTAATTGGTGTAGGAAACTTAGGCACCGCCTTTTTAAACTATAATTTTTTAAAAAATAATAATACAAAGATAGAAGTAGCTTTTGATGTTCTGGAAGATAAGGTCGGCACTAAAATAGGTGAAGTCCCTGTCTTTCATATGGATGATTTGGAAAAGGTAATTGAGGAAAATAATATACAAGTGGCGATCTTAACTGTACCAGCTTCAGTTGCCCAAACAATCACAGATAAAATCACCCAAGGACCAGTGAAAGGGATTTTGAACTTTACGCCAGCAAGGCTCACTGTACCTTCCAGTATTCGTGTTCACCATATTGATCTTGCTGTTGAATTGCAATCATTAATCTACTTTTTAAAACATTATCCTTCTAAAATGTAAAAAAATGAAGGCTCAGTAAGCTGAGCCTTCATTTTTTTTGTTGCAGCTTTTTAATTTTAAAGTGAAAAGCGATCATCCTTATTCCTCCACCGATATCAAACGTAGCTAAAATCAATAGAAGATAGGTGAAGAATCCCCAATCTGCACCATTTTGCAGATTGAAAATCGCAAAATAAGTAAGCAGGAAACCCAAAATGAGATAGATAATGCCTGTAATCAAAGGCGTTCTGCTCATAATAATCCTCCAATAATCACTTGTAAGTTTTCCATTTCAATTAACCATTTCTCAATACGCTCCATGTTTAATTGCATGATGACTACAAATGTGTTCATTGCAACATGGGCAAAGATTGGAACAATAATTCGGTTGGTCTTTACGTATAGAAAGGCAAAGGTAAAGCCCATTGCAGCATAAAGTATAAGATGTTCGATTTCGCCATGAGCTAAAGAAAAAATGAGAGAACTAATCAAAGCAGATAGAAAGAAGTTCAATCGTTTATGCAAGGAACCGAAAATGATTTTCCTAAAGATAATTTCCTCTAGGATTGGTCCGATGATTGAAACGACTAAAATAACTATAGCTGATGTCTCAATGAATCCCATGATTTGCTGGGTGTTTTCTGAACCCATTTCAATTCCGAGCATCATCTCAATATTTGCGGCTACGGACTGTGCGATGAAGGCAAGGAAGATCCCTCCGATTGCCCATGCAACCGACGTGCTAACAGGCGCTTTATCTTTGGAGAATCTATCCGTTTTCATCTCATTTCTCAGAAGTAATAAAGTAATGAGAATGGTAATGGAAAAGCTGATAATAATCCAAAGTGGAGCGGCCATCACGCGTGTTTCCTGAACTTCCCAACCTAATAGGTCTCCCATAAAAAAGATAATCGGTATGCCCACTAAGCCTGAAAGCTGCATTGCTATATAAACAATTAGTATAAACCAATACTCTTTTTTCAAATAAATGTCTCCTTATCCACTAGAGAATGTACACTAAAGTTCATTTTACTAATAAATCACCTACAGTTACAAATAGTTCATCTGAAAAAGGCTTAAATTGAATAAAAAAAAGCATCGGAGTATAGAATGGAAGGGTTCACTTAAATTTTTAAAGGAAATTAGAGGTTGATGCTTGCAAATATTAATCAGATTTATTAATATTATAGTTGTGTTAGCACTCAAGTGAAGAGAGTGCTAATAAAAATACATAATTATTGAGGAGGTTGTTTCACTTGTTGAAGCCACTAGGTGATCGAATTATTATCGAGCTTGTTGAAACCGAAGAAAAAACTGCTAGCGGTATCGTACTGCCGGACAGTGCTAAAGAAAAGCCTCAAGAGGGTAAAGTTGTAGCTGTAGGTACTGGCCGTGTTCTTGAAAATGGGGAACGTGTTGCACTAGAAGTTGCAGACGGCGACCTTATTATCTTCTCAAAATATGCTGGAACAGAAGTAAAGTATGAAGGTAATGAATATTTAATTTTACGTGAAAACGACATTCTTGCTGTCATCGGTTAATTTTCGACAGTTCTATATTAATAAAAAGATACTTTTACAAAAATAGAGGAGGTTTTTACAAATGGCTAAAGAGATTAAATTTAGTGAAGAAGCACGCCGTTCGATGCTTCGTGGAGTAGATACTCTTGCAGATGCAGTAAAGGTTACTCTTGGACCAAAAGGACGCAACGTGGTTCTTGAGAAAAAATTCGGTTCTCCATTGATTACAAATGATGGTGTAACAATCGCGAAAGAAATCGAATTAGAAGATGCATTCGAAAACATGGGTGCTAAACTTGTAGCTGAAGTAGCAAGCAAAACAAACGATGTAGCTGGTGATGGTACAACAACTGCAACTGTACTTGCGCAAGCAATGATCCGTGAAGGCCTTAAAAACGTAACAGCTGGTGCAAACCCAATGGGTATCCGCAAAGGAATCGAAAAAGCGGTTATTACTGCTGTTGAAGAATTAAAAGCAATTTCTAAACCAATCGAAGGCAAAGAGTCTATTGCACAAGTTGCTGCAATCTCAGCTGCTGATGAAGAAGTAGGAAAATTGATTGCAGAAGCAATGGAACGTGTAGGCAACGACGGCGTAATCACGATCGAAGAGTCTAAAGGCTTCACAACTGAAATGGACGTTGTAGAAGGTATGCAATTCGACCGTGGATACAGCTCAGCATACATGGTTACTGATACAGACAAAATGGAAGCTGTATTAGAAAATCCATACATCCTGATCACTGACAAAAAAATCGCCAGCATTCAAGAAGTACTTCCTGTTCTTGAGCAAGTGGTTCAACAAGGCAAGCCATTATTGCTTATCGCTGAAGATGTTGAAGGTGAAGCACTTTCTACATTAGTAGTAAACAAACTACGCGGTACTTTCAATGCAGTAGCTGTTAAAGCTCCTGGATTCGGTGACCGTCGTAAAGCAATGCTTGAAGACATCGCGATCTTAACTGGCGGTGAAGTAATTACTGAAGAACTAGGTCGTGAACTTAAAGCGGCAACAATTGATTCTTTAGGACGCGCTTCTAAAGTGGTTGTTACAAAAGAGAACACAACAATTGTTGAAGGTGCAGGGGATGGCAACCAAATTTCTGGACGCGTAAACCAAATCCGCAAACAAATGGACGAAACTACTTCTGAGTTCGACCGTGAAAAATTACAAGAGCGCCTAGCTAAATTAGCTGGTGGTGTGGCAGTTGTTAAAGTTGGAGCTGCAACTGAAACTGAATTGAAAGAACGCAAACTTCGCATAGAAGATGCCCTAAACTCTACACGTGCTGCTGTAGAAGAAGGTATGGTATCTGGCGGAGGAGTTGCACTTCTTAACGTATATAACAAAGTAGCAGAATTACAAGAAGAAGGCGATATTGCAACTGGAATCAACATTGTATTACGTGCAATGGAAGAACCAGTTCGCACAATCGCACACAACGCTGGCCTTGAAGGATCAATTATCGTTGACCGCCTAAAACGCGAAGAAATCGGTGTTGGTTTCAACGCTGCAACTGGCGAATGGGTAAACATGATCGAAGCTGGTATCGTTGACCCAACTAAAGTTACTCGTTCAGCACTTCAAAACGCTGGATCAGTTGCTGCTATGTTCCTAACAACAGAAGCAGTCGTAGCTGACAAACCAGAACCTGCTGGTGCCCCTGCAATGCCTGACATGGGCGGCATGGGTGGAATGGGCGGCATGATGTAATAACGCCCTGGAACCCTTGGTATGACTGGGTTTTGGAGTAAGATGAGAGTGGAATGCTAACATTTTGCTAACATAGAGGTAAATTAACGGAGGCTTCTCATGAGTTCAGCGAACTTTTGAGAGGCTTCTTTTTTCATGTCTTGGGTGACGTGGAGATATACATTTTTCGTAATTTGATCGTCAGTATGACCGAGACGGTCCATGATTTGTTCGAGTGACACACGAGCCTCGGCAAGAAGTGATGTATGGGTGTGTCTTAAACTATGCGGTGTTAAATCCTGATTTAAGCCTGCAATAGCAAGCAGCCTTTTCATTCGATCTCGAGCGTTTTTAATCACGATAGGATAACCGTAGTGTCTTTCCATTTTGGCGAAAATAAAATCTTGGTTATAGTAAGCATCACCTAACCGATTAATCACCCCCTCTTGAACTTTTTTATGCTCTTTCAAGGTATGGATGACATCTTCGTCCACAATGATTTTTCTTCGTGATTTCCGCGTTTTTGGTGTCACCAGTTGATACTCCTGTGCATTATTTTTTGGATTGTAATACGTTTTCGTGATGCTGATCGTGTGGTTTACGAAATCGACGTCCTTCCACTTGAGCGCCACTAATTCACCCACTCGAATTCCTGTATAGGAAAGAACCAGGTACATCAAGTAATCGTGTTCCAAACCACGTTCCTTGGCTGTTTTTAAAAACAGAGCCAGCTCTTCTTTTTCTAAATACTTAGGCAGTTCTTCCTCTTCAAGCTGTTCAATGGTTTTCTTATCCTTTTTGACATAAGCAAATTCGGTGGGATCTTTTTTGATTAGCTCCATTTCTAATGCTTTTCGAAATATCATTCTTCCCGTACGATTTATTCCCTCACGTGTACTATCAGAATATCCTTATTCTTTTAAATCGTTTAACGCCTCTTGGTATTTTTTTACAGAAACGTCTTTCAATTTTAGTCGAGCAAAGTATGGCAGCAGCTTATTGATTTCATGAAGTCTAACACGGATTGTACCGGGTTTTACATCTTTTGCTTCACTGTAAATAGGTAGCCACTCTGTTGCAAAATTACTAAAGGTCTGATGGGTCTCCTCTACATACAATTCTACGTTTAGCTCGTGAATGAGTGTAGAAGCAGCAGTTTCTACTTCTAGCCTAGTGGCAAAACCGTTTTTAGTCTTTTGTTTTCTTTTACCCGTAATAGGATCTATGCCAATATCGATGATAAAAGCCCATTTAGATCCGCAGATACATTTTTTCTTCTTTTTGCAGGTGCAACCTCTCCTGTAAACATGTCCTCTCATTTCATGAATGACCTCGCTGTCTTAGTCGTTTTGTTACAAATATTCATTATTCCCACTTTGAAAGTGAATAACCATTTTAGAAAGTGTCCTTTATAAAACCAAATTTATAAAATGACTATGTTAAACTGATAGCTACTGGAGAACCTATATGCGTACGTTAATTAGTACGTATAATTGATGCTATGGAAGGCTAGAAAAAAGCATATACATTCAAGTAGGGGAGAATAAAAATGAACTTTATTTATTTCAATGATACTGGAAGAATGGTGTCAATACACCCAGCTACTTTCTCACATGGTTGTACTGGGTCAAGAGAACCTATTCAACATTTGGAGGAAAGACTATTCGAGTTACCAGAAGGGACGTTTCCTTGGGTTAAGATGTGGGATTATGGGGAAGCGGGGCTTGGCATATTAGTATCACCTATGAGAGAAGGTGAATAAATTAAGCTTCTAGCATTACTATAGATTAACTAGATCTGAGGGATGTGTAACTGATGAATAAGATATATCAATACTGTTATATTCCTTGAAAGCGACTGCTATCTCGCTTTCAAGGAGTGGGTCATCAGCTTTGCAATAACTTGCTAAATTTATCGGAAGTTGCTCTTTTCACTTCATTCGTTACATGGAGATATACCTTTCTAGTCGTCTCTGCGTTACAATGACCTAAGCGAATCATGATTTCTTCGAGAGTCGCTCCAGCTTGAGCTAGGAGTGAAGTATGCGTATGACGAAGTGAATGTGGGGTAAGTTCTGTATTTACCCCCCCTAATTTTAATAGTCTGGTCATTCTATTTTGAATTAGCTTTAATAAAATAGGGTAACTTGGATAACGATTAATATTAGCAAATATGAAACCCTCATCACGGTAGGAATTACCGTAACAAGTAATTACTTTTTCTTGCACTTTTTTATGCTCTCTAAGTTTTTCAATCACTAGTTCAGCAACTGGAATTTTACGCCTAGATTTATGTGTTTTTGGAGGAATTAGTTTATAAGTAATGGTATTGTTTTTTTTGTTGTAGTAGGTTTTAGTAATGCTAATAGTATGATTAATAATATCTATATCCTTCCATTTCAGCGAAACTAGTTCTCCTACACGCATACCAGTATAGGCCAGTATAGTAAAGATAAGGTCATCCATATATAGCCTTTTTTCTTGAATAGTATCTATAAAAAGTAGAAGTTCATCTTTTTCAAAGAAATTTGGAACTTCTTCTCCATCATCAATAATTGTTTTTTGGTCCTTTTTAATAAAGGCATATGTTGTTGGATTTTCATTTAGTATTTTTTCACTTTTAGCAAAATTAAAGATCATTTTTCCTGTAGTATGAATCCCTTCTAACGTACTTCCAGATAAGTGTTGACTCTTTAAGTCATTCAGCGCTTCTTGATAGGAATCTTTTGTAACATCTTTTACCTTCTGAAAAGCAAAGTAAGGCATTAATTTATTTATACTATACTGTCTATTGTCTATAGATCCCGGCTTGGGGGCATTTCTATCAATATAATAGGTTAACCAGTCTTGAGTAAAATCTTTAAACTGAATCTCCGCGTTTTCAATGGAAACGCCATTTTTGATTTTTGCTAAATATACTTCGGCAGCTATTTGAGCTTCATGTTCGGTTTTGAAACCTCCTTTAGTTTTTTGTTTTCTCTTCCCGTTTTTGGGGTTAATCCCTACATCAATAACATAAGTCCACTTTTTATTACACTTGCAATTTCCCGAATCACATGTGCAACCTCTTTTGAAAAAATGACCTTCCAATTTACTAACCTCACTATCATTTATATTTTATTATTGTATTTATGCTTTAATAAGCTAGGTAAACCAAACTGAATAATTACCTGCTCTCTTTACTAGTTCAATGATGCTTTACTTACTTTTTTCTCTTTTTGCTGCATAATCCATTGTTTAAGATCTACTTTATCAACTCTTTTAGATAGTCCAATCTCAAAGTTTGGAATTCCGCCTTGGTCATTATGAATTTGGAATAACTCATAAACCCTTCTTCTAGATATACCAAGATATTGTGCTATATGAATGGCAGTTAAAGTATCAGGGAGTGACTCCCAAGTTGTATAATTTTTTTTGTTGTCCATAATAAGAATTCCTCCATTTTACATTTGTTTTTAATTAATAAATTGTTGTAATGAAATAACCGGTTAAATTCTGAAACATTATAGCTTCGTATTTTGGTCGTTTTAAGTAGTTTTTTTAAAAAAATATTTTTTTTCGTAGAGATTTAAAAAGCTGGTAGGTCTTCTATAAGGAAAGAAAAGATTTAGGCCATGCAAAGTGATGTAATGTACAATGTGTCTGACTTATTTAGAGACTTGTTTGCTGAAAAATAAGACACTGTTAAAGAATAGTGTTGAAATGTAGTAACTTTCCAAACGTTGCCATGATAAGAACAAAAATTCGTAGTGGGGTTCCAAGATAAGTAAGGCGTCTAAAGCAAAAAATATAACATTAAAGAGTTTATATTGTCTTCATTTGTATTTGAAAAACGTATCGCTGTTTTCGTTTATCGTAATTTGCTATTTTAGTGGTTATTTAACTATCAGGTAGATGTGTTTTTAAAAAATAATTCAAAAATAGAAAGCAACGTAATATATAACGATTATCCAATTGATCCTGATTTAGAGTTATTGGAGTCTTTGCTACGTTGTAATGTTCTGACATATTTATTTTTTCTTTTAGGGTTTTGCTTCTGCTTCCACATCTAACTTCTTACTTCGTATAGGATCCAAGATTCATATTGTAAATTTATATAAGTTTTTTTAAAAATTAGTGTATAATATTATATACGTGTGGCTAGATTTTTTTCACTTGTGTTTCGCAAGTGTTGACAAAAATGGTGGGAACATTAGCTTCTCCTATTCTTATTATTTACCATGTTGGTATGTTTTTCGATGTATTCGATCTTCAGCGCATAATGAGTAGCCACACGTTTATTTATGGGGAGTTTTATATGAGGGAATTTGACGAAATAAAAACACGAAATGAACTTGCAGATTTTCTGAATGTTCTTAGGAAACAACTTAGTTACATATTGTATGTAAAAGGCATAAATAATTTATACACTTCGTTTGAAATACCTAAGAAAAATGGTGGCGTTCGCGAAATTAATGCTCCGTTAGAAGAACTTAAAGTCATTCAAAGACAACTTGCAGAAGCTTTGTATAAGCATATGAAAAAGAAATGGAAGAAAAAAAATAATATCTCTCATGGATTTGAAAAAGACAAGAGCATTATAACAAACGCAAGAATTCACCGGAATAAAAGGCTTGTTTTGAATATTGATTTAGAGAACTTTTTTGAAAGTATTCATTTTGGTCGTGTCAGAGGTTTTTTTATTAAGAATAATAATTTCTTATTATCTATTGAAGTAGCCACAGTTATAGCACAAATATCATGTTATGAAGGAAAACTACCTCAAGGAGCTTCAAGTTCTCCAATCATCTCGAACTTAATTTGTGAGATACTTGACCACAGATTATTGAAAATCGCAAAAAAATATAAGTTGGACTATACTCGTTATGCAGATGACCTAACATTTTCAACTAATGATAAAAAATTCCTAGTTTTACAAACGGAATTTTATAAAGAAATATCTAAAGAGATAATACGAGCTGGATTTAAAATTAATGAAAAGAAGAATAGGTTGCAACTTAGGGATTCCAGACAGGTGGTAACTGGACTTGTTGTTAATAAGAAAATAAACGTAAATAGAATATATTACAAAGAGACTAGAGCAATGGCTCATCAACTTTTTAAACAAGGAAGTTTCGAGATCAATGGTGAACCCGCCACCCTTAATCAATTAGAAGGAAGATTTGCATTTATAAATCAACTAACTTGGTACAATAACAAAGTAGATGGTGTCAAACATCATTTTAATAATTTAAGTTCGAGAGAACTTCAATATCAAAAGTTTCTATTTTATAAATACTTTTTTGCTAATCCTAAGCCACTAATTGTGACGGAAGGTAAAACGGATATTGTTTATTTAAAGTCAGCTTTAAAAAATCTCTACAACGAATATCCTCATTTAATTACTAAAAATAGTGATGGAACATTTGAGTTTAAAGTATCCTTTTTAAAGAAAACAAAGAGATTAGCATACTTTCTGGGAATTTATCAGGATGGTGGCAGTGCACTAAATAATATATATAATTTCTTTGATTCTAAGATATTCACTTCTTTTAAAAAGTTAAGCAAGGGCTTACCAATAAATCCCGTAATTTTAATGTTCGATAATGAGATTAAGAGTGGGAAGAATAAACCTATAGGTAAATTTCTTAACCATGCAGGGCTTGGTGATGAAAAAAGGGGAATTTTAGAAAATGAATACATGGTTGATATTATTGACAACTTATACCTCTTAACTGTACCTCTAATTGGTGGGAAGTCAGAATGTGATATAGAAGACTTATTTGAAGAAATTACCCTTTCACGTAAAATTGATGGAAGAAAATTTTCAAAAAAAGATAATTATGATATCTCGAAATACTATGGCAAAGAAATTTTCTCTAAGGTTATTTTAAATAACTATTCCGATATTAACTTTAATGAATTTAGATCGGTTTTAGACAACATAAACAATATAATAGACATATACACCAAGGGGCTTGTAAATACAGGGCATGATTTAGAAGCGAAAAATATAAACAAGAGTAGTGCGGACAAAGTGCTTTTAGAAATTTAAAACATTAATAATATTTTGGCACTATATTTGTAGTGAGATTTATCAATACTTAAAAACACGAATCTAATTTTATGTCGCCAACGGGTCAACATTCATATAATAAATAATACTATCTTAAACAATAAGGTGCGTTAGCTGATGATTAGAGTTGTCTTTAAGGCAGCTCTTTTCTTATGGAACTACGGGTAGGTTAGTTCCATAAGAAAATATTTAAGATGGGGAACCTCAACAAATGAAGGTTCCCCTAATTACTATATAAAAATCAACATTAAAATTAACAGAGCCAAAAATAAAATAACTAATTTACTACCTGTTGAACTTCATCTCATTTAGATAAATGATGAATAAGCAATTTAAATTTAAGAGCAAAGGGGCTGTCTCAAAAGCCCTTTTTTAAAGAAAAACCACGAGACGTGATGAAAGGTCTCGTGGTTTTTGCGTATTTTAGACGAATATATATCTTTC
>NZ_JAUSUB010000056.1 GCF_030813235.1 Cytobacillus purgationiresistens
GCGCCGATGGTAGTTAGGGGCTGTCCCCTTGTGAGAGTAGGACGTTGCCGGGCAAATGATCGTGAGAGCACCTGTATGGGTGCTCTTTTTGTGTTGAGAAATTATTTGTTTTTATCTTCGCATTTGTAAGAAGTCTAAAACCATAAGGATGTCCGCCCATTAACTCTGAGAGATTCTTTATAAAAGATAGCTGCTTAACATA
This sequence comes from Cytobacillus purgationiresistens, assembly GCF_030813235.1. Classification (GTDB taxonomy): domain Bacteria; phylum Bacillota; class Bacilli; order Bacillales; family Cytobacillaceae; genus Cytobacillus; species Cytobacillus purgationiresistens. The sequence goes on from NZ_JAUSUB010000056.1 coordinate 203, forward strand.
AAGGGTTAAAAATTAATGGTTTCGGATCCCATAAAAAACACCTTCAAAAAGGCGCCTTTTGAAAAATGAATCGAAGGTTCCGAAACCCAATTTCAATCTCTCCTAGACATCAAATATTGATAAACAAGATAAGGACCTTTTGTGGATGTTATATCAAGAAAGGATTTAATAAAAGGAAAATCATTATTGGGCATCATTTTTATTAATTCATTCCACCATTCTGTCTCATATCTGGCAATCATACTCAAGTTGTAAAGCAATAAATAGTGAGCTAATAATTCAGGGTAATGATTAAAATCATTCTTTCCGATCGGGATATAAAAAGATTCTTCTTTTTGGTGATATTTCAAGAGCCTGAGGTTAAACAACTGCGAATCCTCAGCATCAAACTGCAGTGATTCTTTGTTTAAGGAATGGTTGGATGTTTCAATATTGATTTTTGACTTTAAATAATCAAAAAAGCGCGATTCAGTCATATGATAACGGTCAAGAACTGAAAGGGGGATTGAAAAAGAATTTCCACATTTATTTACCTCAACAAAAGTTTGCTTTTTCTCTGTTAAATGAAAAAGGGTACTTAATTCAGGCATTTGTTTTAGCAGGTCAGCCATCTGTACTTTTTCTCCTTCCAGATGTTTCATGTGGAACAACCTTTCAGCCATATATGGGAATAATCCACTTTTTTGAAACTTTACTTCATCTGTAACAAAAAGATATTGCTGTTTTTTTCTTTTTCTCGCTGAAACACCATGTGCCAATACTGAAGTTGTTTCGGGATAGTTTGGATCGACTGTTAGGATACATGCTTTGATTAAATGAACAAGCCCATAAAAATAAAGAATTGGCTTGATCATGAGAGGTGCTTTGTCTGCCTGCTCGTAATAGATTTGTCCATGTTCGAGATAATAAATAAATGGGTAGGTGTTTGCAAAGCTTTTCTGATCGGCATTTTCAATATGTTCGTTTTGATAAGAATGCTTCAAGAAGGCTTTTGTAGTGTCGGCTGAATAGAAATATAAATAGGACTGAAAGTGGTGAAATTTATTGTTCAAAATATTACCTCCAAATAATCTGAAAAATCCAACTTATAGCTGTGTTCTTGACAGTATTTTGTCCAATTGATAACCTACTAATAATATTTTCATCTACAGGAGGTCAAAAAAATGTGGGAAACTAAGTTTGTTAAAGAAGGTTTAACGTTTGATGATGTGTTGCTCATCCCTGCTAAATCAGAGGTACTACCGAAAGATGTAAATATGCAGGTTAATTTGACTGATCAAGTTAAGTTAAATATTCCCATCCTAAGTGCAGGCATGGATACTGTAACTGAGGCAGAAATGGCGATTGCCATGGCACGCCAAGGCGGGCTAGGTATTATCCATAAAAATATGTCAATTGAACAGCAAGCAGATTTAGTTGATAAAGTGAAACGTTCTGAGAGCGGCGTAATATCAGATCCATTTTTTCTCACACCAGAACAGCAAGTGTATGATGCAGAACATTTGATGGGAAAATATCGAATTTCAGGTGTTCCTATTATCAATAATAATGAAGAGCAAAAACTTGTTGGTATTATTACAAATCGCGACCTTCGTTTTATTCAAGACTTCTCGATCAAAATTTCAGATGTAATGACTAAAGAAAACTTAGTCACTGCTCCAGTAGGAACAACACTTGCTGAAGCAGAAAAAATTCTTCAAAAATATAAAATTGAAAAACTTCCTCTTGTTGATGATGAAGGCGTTCTTAAAGGCTTAATCACAATCAAGGATATTGAAAAAGTCATTGAGTTTCCTAACTCTGCAAAAGATCAGCATGGTCGTTTATTAGCTGGTGCAGCAATCGGAGTGACAAAGGATACAATGAAAAGACTTGAAATGCTTGTAAAAGCTCAAGTAGATGTTGTTGTAATTGATACGGCTCACGGTCATTCAGCAGGTGTAGTTAATGTGGTAAAAGAGATTAGAGAAACCTATCCTGAATTATGCATTATTGCAGGAAACGTGGCTACTCCAGAAGGAACAAGGGTTTTGATTGAAGCTGGAGCAGATGTTGTAAAAGTAGGTATCGGACCTGGTTCTATTTGTACTACTCGTGTAGTTGCCGGTGTTGGCGTACCACAAATTACAGCTGTTTATGATTGCGCTACTGAAGCCCGTAAGCAGGGCAAAGCAATTATTGCTGATGGCGGGATCAAATACTCAGGTGATATCGTTAAAGCTCTTGCAGCAGGCGGACATGCAGTTATGTTAGGTAGTATGCTTGCCGGAGTTTCTGAAAGCCCAGGAGAGACAGAAATATTCCAGGGTCGTCAATTTAAAGTTTATAGAGGCATGGGCTCTGTTGCTGCAATGGAAAAAGGTTCAAAAGACCGTTATTTCCAAGAAGATAATAAAAAGTTTGTTCCAGAAGGAATTGAAGGACGTATTCCTTACAAAGGGCCTCTAGCAGATACAATTTATCAGCTTGTTGGCGGCATTCGTTCAGGCATGGGATATTGCGGAACTAAGGATTTACAAAATCTAAGAGAAAACGCACAATTTATTCGCATGACAGGTGCAGGTTTAAAGGAAAGCCATCCGCATGATATTCAAATTACAAAAGAAGCACCAAATTATTCATTATAAAAATAGCGAAGCAGAGAGGTGAGCCTCTCTGTTTTTTTTGTGTTCTACAGGTCGAAAAAGGTCAAACTTTCAAACGTGAATTTAGTACTAAGACCTTTTTAGCTTCCATTCATTTTGTTCAGGAAATAGCCAAGAATAGGTAAAGGATGTTTCTATCTATTAGGAGTAAGTTATGATAAAATAACAAAAGTTGCATAAAAATGTTGGAGGGCTTTTGAATTGAACAGAAAAGGATATCGTAAATTAATTGCTGGTTTCTTGACGCTTGTTATGGTTTTAGGTATTTTCCCCAATGTACATAGTGTAAATGCGGAAGATGATGTACTAAATGTAAATGCTGATGCTGCTATTTTAGTAGATGCTGAGACAGGAAGAGTACTGTACGGTAAAAATGAGGACAAAGTGCTTGGTGTCGCCAGCATGACTAAGATGATGACTGAATACTTGCTTTTAGAAGCGATTGAAGAAGAGCGAGTTTCGTGGAATCAGGAGTATGCGGTAAGCGAGTACGCTTGGAAGGTTTCACAAGACACAAATTTGTCCAACGTTCATTTAAGAAGAGATGGGAAATATAATATTCAAGAGCTATATGAGGCGATGACGATTTACTCAGCAAATGGTGCAACAATTGCTATTGCGGAAACAATTGCCGGCTCTGAGAAGAGTTTTGTTAAGATGATGAATGAAAAGGCTGAAGAGCTTGGATTAAAAGATTTTAAATTCGTTAACTCTTCAGGTTTAAATAATAGCGATCTAAAAGGTTTTCATTCGGTGGGGAATGAAGACGAGGAGAACGTCATGTCTGCAAGAGCTACAGCTAAACTTGCAGCAGCTTTAATTAAGGATTTCCCTAAAGTACTAGAGACAGCTAGTACACCAAGAAAGACCTTTAGAGAAGGTACTGAAGATGCAATCAATATGGAGAACTGGAACTGGATGCTTCCGGAATTAGTATATGGCTATGAAGGGGTAGACGGATTAAAAACAGGTACTACTGATTTTGCAGGTTACTGCTTCACAGGTACAGCAGAACGGAATGGTACACGCTATATTACAGTTGTCATGAATGCAAAAAGCAACGAGGCAGGAGGATCTTATAAATCAAGATTTGATGAAACAAAGAAAATGCTTGATTATGGATTCAGCAACTTCAGCAAAGAGGAAATTATCCCGGCCAACTACAAAGTGAAGGATAAGGAATCACTTGCTGTCGTTAAAGGAAAAGAAAGCTCAGTAAAAATTGAATCAAGTGATGCAATTTCTATGGTTGTTAAAAATGGCGAGAAGGAAAACTATAAGCCAAAGCTTGTCATTGATGAAAAGCTTTTAAATAAAGAGGGTCAATTAACAGCTCCAGTTAAAAAAGGAGATAAGATCGGTTACTTAACGCTTGAAACAGCAGATGGGGAAGCAATTGAATTTCTATCTGAGGACACAAAACATGTACAAGCAGATGTAATCGCTGCTGAAGGTGTAGAAAAGGCAAATTGGTTTGTTCTTTCTATGCGTGCGATTGGCGGATTCTTCGGTGATGTATGGAGCAGTGTTTCTTCAACTGTTAAAGGCTGGTTTTAAATAAAACAAAGCTTCCTGTGAATTTCGCAGGAAGCTTTGTTTATTAGAATAGAGTTCCCGATACTTTATTCATAAACATTTTCGAATTGGAATGAACATACAATGAAATAGGGTTTGAAAATGAATATAGGTACAGCAATAGTAAGATGTTTAAATGGTGGGGTCATTATGGAGGTATATTTGCAGAGGAGACTGTACAAGCAAGTAAAGTGGCAAACAGGAGTATGGACGAGTTTTTGACAGAGGCTAGGCTATTGGGTGTACCGTGTGAGCTGCTTTTGGATATAAGGAGCCTCTACAGGCGTTAACTTCGCAGTAAACGGCGTATCAGAGCCTGCAGACACCCCATGGTGCGATGTAACGATCGTAGCTGCAAGGGGAGAGTATATTCTTGCTACTCCTTTCACCCTGACTTGACTAGTAATTATCGGCTGACTACCTATTTTATAGAAATGGTAAAAGAAAATAAACAGGATAAACTAGTTGCAAATGGGTAATAATTGTAGTAAATTATGAATTACTAAATAACTATAGTGAAAGCATTGAGAGGAAATAGTAGCAGGGTGTTCATCCTTTAGAGAGCCGGTGGCTGGTGGAAATCGGTGGTTGAAGCTTGTGAATCCATCCTTGAGCAGAGTTTAGAACGCATATTTTGCTATTAAAAACTCTCGGGTAAAACCCGTTATTGATTTAAGGTGGAGAGCTTATGCTTTCAACTAGGGTGGCAACGCGGGTAACTCTCGTCCCTTTTATAGGGGACGGGAGTTTTTTGTTTTTTCTCAAGATCTTAACCCTTTCACTTAAATAATAGGAGGTATATGTATGTTAGATATTAAATATTTAAGAGCTAATTTTGCTGAAGTTAAAAACAAGTTGCAACATCGTGGCGAAGACTTGTCTGATTTAGGAAAATTTGAAGATCTTGATGTAAAAAGACGTGACCTCATTGTCGAGGCAGAGCAGCTAAAAAGCAAACGTAATGAAGTTTCTCAGCAAGTAGCAGCATTAAAGCGAGAGAAAAAGGATGCCGATCAATTAATCGTCGAAATGAGAGAAGTGGGCGATAAAATTAAAGCATTAGACGAAAGCTTACGTACAGTAGAAGAAGAATTGGATCAATTGCTGCTTAGCATTCCAAATATACCTCATGAAAGTGTTCCTGTCGGTGAGACGGAAGACGATAATGTATTTGCTTGGAAGTGGGGAGAGGTTCGGGATTTTGATTTTGAAACGAAGCCCCACTGGGATATAGCTACTGATTTAGGTATTGTTGATTTTGAACGAGCAAGCAAAGTAACAGGAAGCCGCTTTGTTTTTTATAAAGGGCTGGGTGCTCGTTTAGAACGTGCTCTTTTCAATTTCATGCTTGATCTTCACACAGAGGAGCACGGATATGAGGAAATATTACCGCCTTATATGGTCAACCGCGCAAGCATGACTGGAACGGGACAGCTTCCGAAATTTGAAGAGGATGCGTTCCTGATTGGTAGTGAAGACTATTTTCTTATCCCGACGGCTGAGGTGCCTGTCACCAACATGCATCGCAATGAAATCTTAACTGGAGAAGAGCTGCCGATTAATTACGCTGCATTTAGCGCTTGCTTCCGTTCAGAAGCAGGATCTGCTGGTCGTGATACACGCGGATTGATTCGTCAGCACCAATTTAATAAAGTAGAGCTCGTTAAATTTGTTAAGCCTGAAGATTCTTATGCTGAATTGGAAAAGCTAACGAAGAACGCAGAAAAAGTCCTGCAATTGTTAGGCCTTCCATACCGAGTGATGAGCATGTGTACAGGTGATCTTGGATTCACGGCTGCGAAGAAATATGATATTGAGGTATGGATTCCAAGCTATGATAATTACCGTGAAATTTCTTCTTGCAGTAACTTTGAAGGGTTCCAAGCGAGACGTGCGAATATCCGTTTCCGCCGTGAGGCAAAAGGCAAACCGGAACCTGTGCATACATTGAACGGATCAGGCCTAGCGGTTGGACGTACAGTGGCTGCGATTTTAGAAAACTACCAGCAAGAGGATGGAAGTGTCATTATTCCAGAGGTGCTACGTCCATATATGGGCAATAAGGAAGTTATTCAAGCAAAAGGTAAGTAATTTTCCTCTTTTTATCAGTCATCTTTCTCTAAATTAATTTTATTTAGAGAAAGATGATAAAATGGTTGACATTAGTTTTAATGGGTGTTATATTATATTTTGTCGATACGGAGGAATACCCAAGTCTGGCTGAAGGGATCGGTCTTGAAAACCGACAGGCGGGTCATACCGCGCGGGGGTTCGAATCCCTCTTCCTCCTCCATTTACATTTAACACGCGCATAAATATTGGAGATATTAAAGTCGTTGCTTTCGAGTAACGGCTTTTTTTTATTTATGTCTACTGATGCACTATTTGGACAGCGTAAAGGGGCTGAACAATCATTTCGGAACTTCTGATATAAAAAAACCGCTGCTTTCAGCGGTTTTTGAATGATTAAATCGGTTGTTTTAAGAAGTGAGATACTTTTTCGAGAATCGGTTCAATAGATCCTTCGTTATTCATTAGGTCATAATCGTTAATATTTAACCGCAGGACGGGACAAGCGTTAAACTCATTTATCCATTTTTCGTAACGTCCATGCATTTCCTTCCAATATTCTATCGATGTTTGTTGCTCCATTGGGCGACCGCGTTCTTGTATGCGTGAGAGGATATCCTCAAGTGATCCTTCTAAATAAATCAGCAAATTAGGATGAGGAAAATAGGGTGTCATCACCATAGCATCAAATAGGCTCTTATAGGTTTCATAATCCACTTCTGACATTGTCCCTTTTTCATAATGCATTTTTGCAAAAATCCCCGTATCTTCATAGATGGATCTGTCTTGAATAAAACCGCCATCATATTCAAACATGCGCTTTTGTTCCTTGAAGCGTTCTGCAAGGAAATAAATTTGCAAGTGAAAGCTCCAACGTTCAAAGTCTCCGTAGAATTTATCCAAGTATGGATTGGTATCCACCTTTTCGAAGGATGTTCGGAAGTTTAGTGCATCTGCCAGGCTCTTTGTCATCGTTGATTTACCGACTCCAACTGTTCCTGCAATGGTGATGATCGCATGATCTGGGATACCGTATTTATTTTTTACATTCATTGCTGTATGCTCCTTACTAAGCTTTTAGAAAGTGTTTGGATGATATGCTGCAAATCGCCTTGGTTATTCACAAAATCTAGATCATCTCCATTGAAGCGAAGAATCGGCACATCAGGATGCTGATTTTCAAACTTGTTCATGGCATGCTCGTAATCAATCGATAATTGTTCTAAGTATAAAGGGCTGATGTTTTTTTCAATATCTCTACCCCTTTTCTCGATTCTTTTCAAAAGGGTGTCTAGGCTGGCGTGTAAATAAATAATGATATTAGGCTGGACCATATCATTGGTTAGAATATGGAAAATCTTTTCGTATTTTGTATACTCTTCCTCACTTAATGACCGCTGAGCGAAGATTAAATTTTTGAAAATATGATAATCAGCAACAACCGGCCTTCCGTTGCTTAGCTCAGTTGATTGAATATCCTTTAATTGTTTATAGCGATTACAGAGAAAGAACATTTCTGTTTGAAAGCTCCACTCCTCAATGTTTTCATAAAATTTCCCTAAAAAAGGATTTTCATCAACGATTTCTTTTAATAATGCGTATTGATATTGTTCAGATATGGCTTTGGCAAGTGATGTTTTTCCAACACCGATGGGTCCCTCCACCGTTATAAAAGGTATATTTTTCATTAATCCTACTTCCCCCTAAGCTACCTTTAACATAAGTCCCATTTTAACATATGATGAGCCATTTTTTAGTGGAAAATGAAGTTAAGGAGAAGTAGTAATGATCAGTGCTTTACAACTTCAAAGTTATCAGATAGTAAAAGCCAGTTTTGTGGGAATGAAAGACCCAGTTTCCAATAACTCATGCCTCTTAATCCAAGCTCTTTGACCAAATTGAATTTTGCTTGGATGGAGCGTCCATCTTCAAACCAAACCTCATGACGTTTTCCTTCGTTATCAGTGTAGAGAAAAAAGGGTGCTTGTGCTTCTTGATCATATTGTATGGCAACATTATTCTCCGCAGCAATTTGTATTGCCTGTTGCGGGCTGACGGCTTTTGCCATCGATCCTTCGACAAAGGGCAGTGTCCAATCGTATCCATATAAATTCTGCCCCATCAAGATTTTGTCAGGTGGAATCTCAGTAATGGCATATTCAAGTACATCTCTAACAGGGCCAATAGGTGAAACTGCCATAGCAGGTCCGCCGCTATATCCCCATTCATAGGTCATGATAACGACGAAGTCAGCGATTTCACCATGGGCTTTGTAGTCGTGGCCTTCATACCACTTTCCTTCTTGATTCGCACTTGTTTTTGGTGCAAGAGCGGTGGATAGAAGCCAGCCTTCCGCATGAAAACGATCTCTTGCTTTTCTGAGAAATTGATTATATGCTTCCCGGTCAGCGGGGCGAATATATTCAAAATCAAAGTGAATATCTTTAAATCCATATTTATTAGCTGTATTGACAATATTATTTAAGAACTGGTCTTGGATGGCTTGATCATTTAATAGAATGCGGGCAAGTTCATCGCTGAATTGATCGTTCTCTTGATTAGATATTACCATCATAAGGACATTTTGATCTGCAGCTGCAATAGCGGGCAGATCATCAAGCGGAGGTTCCTGAAGAGATCCATCCCTAAGTGCTTGAAAATTAAAGGGTGCTAAATAAGTTAAATGAGGTGCCGCATCTCTTGAGGCCTCAGTTAATTCAGGTGAAACGGTTGTGCCTCTTGGTTCGACATATGCATTAAACTCTGCTGGGGGCTTAGGTGATTCAGGTATATACAGCCGAAATCCGACCTGTAGTGGGCGACTAATAGATATTTGGTTGATTCTCGCCAATTCTTGAGGTGATAATCCGAACCTTTGTGCAATGGAATAGAGGCTGTCTCCTGGTTGAACCCAGTAGAAACGGCCAATAATGGGAATAACTAATGTCTGGCCAATAACAAGCTGATTAGCATTGGGAAGTTCATTTGCTTCAATTAAATCAGCTTCAGTCGTTCCATAAGCTTGAGCAATCCCTCTGAGTGTCTGATTTTGCTGCACCACATGTATTTGCAAAATAATACCCTCCCTTAACTGAAATGCGGAGGCGCCTCGTTCAGCCCCGACAAGCTTAAAGCACAGTGGAAATGAAGGTGATCTTTCCTTAATTCCATTTGATTTAAGACCTCGAGGGGCTTGGCGCCGCAGCTAGACAATTCGAAATGCGGAGGCGCCTCGTTCAGCCCCGACAAGCTTAAAGCACACAGTGGAAATGAAGGTGATCTTTCCTTAATTCCATTTGATTTAAGACCTCGAGGGGCTAGGCGCCGCAACAGAAGAAATAAATAGCCGCTATGACTATTTTATGAAGGGAATAAGGCAGAAATGTTATAATTTTTTTGAGACATAGAACGGATATCAGCTTTTAAGACTTCCTCCATCATTAGTAAAGCATTATCATTATCATGATCATTGTTGGAAGCGATACAATCTTTCGGAATATGTAATTTGAATTCACGCATATAGGCATCATTTGCAGAGAAGAGAACACAAATATTACCTGCGATGCCTGCTAAAACTAATGTTTTAATATTGAGCTGGTGAAGAAGTGTATTTAAAGCGGTGCCATAGAAGGCGGAATGCTTAGGTTTGATTAGGAAGTAATCCTGAGAGCTCGGACGAATGGCATCAATTACGGGTTGGCTTATTGGGTTCTGGCAATGGCTAATGATTTTATCCAGGTTCGCCTGCCAAAGCTGATAATGATCATTCACATAGATGACTGGGAGGTTGAGACGGCTAAATTGTTCTTTTACCTTATTAATTGGGTCACTTATATTGAGCGCTTTTTTTGCCAGATCTTCTCCATGTTCAAACTGAAAATCGTTTATCATATCAATAATGATAAGAGCGATTTCTGCTGTGGGTGATTCTTTCATTTTAAAGACAGCCCCTTTCGCTTTTATTCTTCTATAAATCAGCAGGTTTTACACAGGTACGAATGAAATTTTGAAAAAGGAATGAAATTGGATGATAGGTCAGGATCAAAATCATGATGAAAAATACATGTTGGAAGCAATTGCCGAAGCGAAGAAGGCAGAGAAGCTTGAAGAGGTACCGATTGGAGCGGTGATTGTTTTAAATGGTGAAATCATTGCCCGAGCTCATAATCTACGGGAAACGAAACAAAGTGCAACAGCACATGCTGAGTTACTGGCCATTGAAGCGGCATGTGAAAAATTGGGTACTTGGCGATTGGAAGAGGCGGTTCTTTATGTCACCCTAGAGCCCTGTCCCATGTGCTCAGGATCCATTATTCTCTCTAGAATAAAAAGAGTGGTATACGGTGCAAAGGATCCAAAGGGCGGATGTGCAGGTACGCTAATGAACCTTCTGGAAGACACTCGCTTTAATCATCAGAGTGAGGTAGAACCTGGTGTACTAGAAACTGAATGTGGAGCACTGCTTTCAACCTTTTTCAGCAATATTAGAAAAAGAAAAAAAGCGGAGAAACTAAGGAGACAACAACGCTCCGATCAGGATAAGGGATAAGCATTGCTTTTTCAAATAAAACACAGTATACTTAATATGCGTCGATAAAGACGCAACTTAATATGGTATCAATTTTGCCGTGCTAGGTGGGGAGGTAGCGGTGCCCTGTACTCGCAATCCGCTCTAGCGAGACTGAATCCCTTCTCTGAGGCTGATGTCCTGTAGGGTCTGCCTTAAGTAAGTGGTGTTGACGCCTGGGTCCCGCGCAATGGGAACCCATGAACCATGTCAGGTCCGGAAGGAAGCAGCATTAAGTGGACTCTCTCATGTGCCGCGGGGTCGCCTGGGCTGAGCTAACTGCTTAAGTAACGCTTATGGGCGTCAGTCGAAGGAAGGTGCACGGCAGTTAAATATAACGATCAAACTCATTCTGCATAAAAGGATGAGTTTTTGTTTTTTTAAAGATAAGAAAGTATAAATCTTATAAGTTAGGAAAATGTCTAGCTGTGGCCCCCTAGCCCCTCGAGGTCATAAGTCATGTAGGAAATGAAGGCAAAGGTCAACTTCATTTCCTACATGACTTATGCTTGTCGGAGCTGTCCAGTCGCCTCCGTTTTTCGTTATTAAATAGATTTTTCTCCTTTCATTTTGTAAAAAGGAAATTAGATACGTTATAATAGGTAAGACAATAAAAAGGAGGGCGTGCCAGTTGAGTTACCAAGCTTTATATCGTGTTTGGCGTCCGCAGACATTCATAGATGTTGTTGGGCAAGAGCATGTAACGAAGACATTGCAAAACGCCCTGCTTCAGCAAAAGATCTCACATGCCTATCTTTTCTCTGGACCACGTGGAACCGGGAAAACGAGCGCAGCAAAGATTTTAGCAAAGGCTGTTAACTGTGAGAGAGCCCCTGTAAATGAACCTTGCAATGAATGTCCTTCTTGTAAAGGAATCACTGACGGTTCAATCCCTGATGTCATTGAAATCGATGCTGCTTCCAATAATGGCGTAGAGGAAATTAGGGATATTCGTGATAAGGTTAAGTATGCACCGAATGCCGTAAAGTACAAAGTCTATATAGTTGATGAAGTACATATGCTCTCTATCGGTGCTTTTAACGCTCTTTTAAAAACACTTGAGGAACCTCCAAGACATGTGATATTCATTTTGGCGACGACCGAGCCGCATAAAATCCCGCTCACGATTATATCTAGATGTCAGCGTTTTGATTTTAAGCGTATTTCAGCTCAATCCATTGTTGGCAGAATGCGGATGATTGTAGATGACACAGGTTTGCAATGTGAGGATCAAGCCCTTCAAGTGGTCGCTCGTGCAGCAGAAGGTGGTATGCGTGATGCATTAAGCTTACTGGATCAAGCGATTTCTTTTAGTGAAGAGAAAGTGACGGCAGAGGATGCGCTAGCTGTTACAGGTGCAGTATCTCAAGGTTTTTTAAACCGCTTAGCAAGAGCGATAAAGGAACGAGATGCGGCAGAGGGTCTAGAAGCTTTGGGCGAGCTCTTATTTCAAGGGAAAGATCCATCGCGATTTATTGAAGACTTCATTCTTTATTATAGAGATATGCTTCTATATAAAGCAGCACCTGCTCTTGAAGAATCTCTTGAAAGAGTAATGCTGGATGAGGAGTTCCAAAGACTTGCCGATGAGGTTAATCAAGATGAAATATACGAGCTCATAGAAGTTTTGAACAAAGCTCAGCAAGAAATGCGCTGGACGAATCACCCAAGGATATTCTTAGAGGTCGCCATTGTAAAGCTATGTCAGCTTGACCGAACACAGCCTGCAGGCGGTAGCGTTGATATCCAGCCATTACTAACAAGAATCGATATGTTGGAAAATGAGTTGTCTGAACTAAAGACAACAGGAATAAAGGTGGAGGAAGTTCAATCTTCGCCAGTTCAAAAGAAACCGCAAAGAAGTTCGCGAAAAGGGTTCCAAGCCCCTGTTGGGCGAATGAACGAGGTTTTAAAGGAAGCAACTAAAAAAGATTTAATGGCGATTAAAAGCCGTTGGGGAGAAATGCTTGATCGACTTGTGCATAATCAAATGAGATCACAAGCGGCTCTACTCAATGAAGCGGAACCAGTAGCTGCTTCAGAAAAGGCTTTTATTATAAAATTCAAATATGAAATCCATTGTCAAATGGCAATGGAAAATAGTAAGTTTATTGAAGTGCTTTCGCAAACCTTGCAGGAGTTGATAGGTAAAAAGCTGCAAATGTTAGGTATACCTGAAGATCAATGGCAGAAGATACGAGAAGACTTTATACAATATCAACAGCTAAATGGCGATCAAATGGGTGACGATATAGAAAGCCAGGAAGAAGAACCAATTGTTGCCGAGGCTAAAAAACTTTTCGGTGACGAATTAATAGAAATTAAAGATTAAATATATTATATGGAGGTCATGTAAAGATGCGTGGAATGGGTAATATGCAAAATATGATGAAGCAAATGCAAAAAATGCAAAAGAAGATGGCGGAAGCACAAGAGGAACTAGGTGAAAAGAAAATCGAAGGTACAGCTGGCGGCGGTATGGTAACAGTTGTCGTATCTGGTCATAAAGAGGTACTTGAAGTGAATATTAAGGAAGAGGTTGTTGATCCAGAGGATATCGAAATGCTCCAAGATTTAGTCCTTGCTGCAACCAATGATGCATTAAAGAAAGCTGAGGAATTAACAAACAACACAATGGGTCAATTCACTAAGGGAATGAATCTTCCAGGAATGTTCTAAGTTAAAGAGTGAACAACCCCTGGGCTTTGCCTGAGAGGATAATATAGACGCCGCGGGCTCGAAGGTACGTATATATAGACACCTAGAGAGTACTGCGGCGTTTTTTTATAGGAAGCAGCAGGTAGAAACAGACTTTCTATATGCACTCGGTATTAAATAGGAGGAAAAACATCATGCACTATCCTGAGCCGATATCCAAATTGATTGATAGTTTTATGAAATTACCAGGTATCGGGCCTAAAACGGCTGCACGTCTGGCTTTTTTTGTATTAAGTATGAAAGAAGACACAGTTCTTGACTTTGCAAAAGCATTGGTTAATGCAAAAAGGAATCTATCTTACTGTACTGTGTGCGGTCATATTACAGATCAAGATCCATGCTATATTTGTGAGGATCAACGCAGAGATCGGACGCTGATTTGTGTCGTCCAAGACCCAAAAGATGTAATAGCAATGGAGAAGATGAAAGAGTTTAATGGACTATATCACGTGTTACACGGAGCAATCTCACCGATGGATGGCATTGGGCCTGAGGATATTAATATCCCGGATTTGCTCAAAAGATTGCAAGATGAAGCAATCAAGGAAGTTATACTAGCTACAAACCCGAATATTGAAGGTGAGGCAACTGCAATGTATATTTCCCGTCTCATTAAACCTTCGGGTATTAGAGCAACCCGTATTGCCCATGGTCTTCCGGTTGGAGGCGATCTTGAATATGCTGATGAAGTAACGCTTTCTAAAGCATTAGAAGGAAGAAGAGAAGTCTAAGTAACCAGGGGGAAATGGAATGTTTTTTCGTAGGAAAGGCTGGCTCCGCAAAGAATTTGATGAAAAGCTTTTAAACCAGCTAGATAGTTTAAAAACAGAATGGAAAAATCAAAAGTCATTAGTAGAAAGAGGCTTTGACCCTTCAGCAGAATCAATAAGTGAAGCAAAATTAGCCGAAGCAAAGTATTTTTACCTTTTTAAAGAAGCAAAAAACCGGAATGTAAGTGTCCGTTCATAAATAGAAAATATAAATCTCATATGTTATCCCCTCTTCATGGTCTTTTTTGATGCTGCCTTTCATAAATTGGTAGTACAAGTTTCCTAATAGAGAGGGGTCTTTTTTTGGAACCAATATTGGTCATTTCCGTGATTGGTGTATTAATATTGTTAGTACTATTTATGGGAGCGCCGTTAAGGCCAATCAGATTTATAGGACAAGGTGTAATGAAATTGTTAATCGGCGCACTTTTATTGTTCTTTTTAAATGCATTGGGCAATCAATTTGGTATACAAGTTCCAATCAATCCAGCAACAGCTATAATATCAGGATTTTTGGGCATCCCAGGCTTATGCGCGTTAGTTGCTATTCAATCCTATGTGATTTAATGAGAGAGACAGCTTCTGCAATGCAGGAGCTGTCTTATTTTTTTATATAAATACTGTTGACAATATTAAACCATGATGGTAATATAGTAAAAGTCGTCACTAAGAGACACGCTCTCATTTTTTAAAAAACATTTCAAAAAAATGTTGACTTAAAACGAGAGATATGGTATATTAATAGAGTCGCTTCTGAAGCGAATGAGATTGATCTTTGAAAACTGAACGAACAAAAACGTCAACGTTAATCAAAAAAAGCTGATTTATCAGCATCGCACTTTTAGTGCAAAAACGAGCTAATCAAACAACACTTTATTGGAGAGTTT
>NZ_JAUSUB010000057.1 GCF_030813235.1 Cytobacillus purgationiresistens
GAACCACCTTATTTATGGTCTTGCTTTCCGCTTATCAGCTTCTTCTTTCTAGGCATAGTGGACAAGAAGATATTATTGTTGGGACACCGATTGCGGGTAGAACCCATGCCGACCTGCACCACATGGTCGGGATGCTTGGAAATACTCTTGCAATGAGAATGGGGATAAACGAAAACCAAAGTTTTCTTTCCCTGCTAAACAAAGTAAAGGATCGTACGATCCTTGCCTTTGAACATCAATCCTATCCGTTTGAACAATTAGTAGAAAATGTAGCTATCGCAAGGGACCTTAGTCGAAATCCAATTTTCGATTGTATGTTTATTATGCATGAAGCTGATTCGATGAAGCTTGAATTAGCTGACATAAAGATTACGACTTATCCATTAGAAGACAAATCGGCCAAAGTAGATCTTACCTTGGAAGTCACTGAAAATGAAGGAAAGCTGAGTACTTGGTTTCAATATAGTTCAGCGCTATTCTCACCACGGGATATAGAAGCAATGGCTGCTCACTTTATTAAAATACTAGAGGGAATTGCGATCGATCCTAATGCGCAGTTAACTGAAGTAGAAATGATTCTGGATGAGGAACGTCATCATCTACTCAATGGATTGAATCCAGAACAAGTACAAAGTAATGAACGTCCATTACATGAAATCATTGAAGAACAAGCGACGCTAAGACCTGAACAGCTTGCACTCGTTTCAAAAAACAACCCATTCACCTATGAAGAAATCAATAAACAGGCCAATCGATTGGCTCGGTCACTTCAAAATAAAATGGTTCAAAAAGGCGACCGTATCGGGGTTATGTTGCGACGTTCAGATAAATTAATTATCACACTCCTGGCCATCTTAAAAACAGGAGCTACCTACGTTCCGATTGATCCCGATTATCCAGAAGACCGCATAGCTTTCATGGCCAATGACAGCGAGGTCAAATGTATCATTGCCGATGACGAATTACATCTTCAAACTATTAAAGAGAAAATGTGGAAAATATTAGAATTGATGGACACAAGTCAAGACGGCTCAAATCTGGATGTGGACGTTTCCGCCGATGACCTGGCTTATATTATCTATACATCTGGTTCCACTGGCCATCCAAAAGGGGTAATGGTGCCGCACCGTTCGGTGCAAAATTTTATCGAAGGAATATCAGACGCTGTAGGTTTTTCTGCGGATGAGTCTATGCTCGCTCTGACAACGATCTCATTTGATATCTTTGTTACCGAAACCTTCCTTCCATTGGCCAAAGGGGCCAGCGTAATTATGGCGAGCGAGGAGGAACAATTGGACCCAACGTTATTAAGTCAGCTGATTCTCGATCAAAAGGTGACTTATATTCAGGCCACCCCTTCCAGAATTAAGGGCTTGATGATGTATCCCGAAGGAGAAAAATGCTTAGCATCGGTGAAGGCTCTCATAGTAGGAGGAGAAGCGTTTCCACCTACATTATTACAACGGCTTCAAGGCTACGATCGTTTGTCTATCTATAATGCTTATGGGCCAACAGAAACTACAGTTTGGTCAACTATTAAAAATGTCACTTTAGACCAACAAGTGACCATTGGCCAACCGATTCGTAATACTCAATGTTACATCGTAGACCCGCATAACCGCCTACAACCAATCGGTATCTTTGGAGAGTTGTGTATCGCAGGCAGCGGAGTTTCGCAGGGGTATTGGAATCAGCCGGAAATGACAGCCGAAAAATTTGTGAAGAACCCATTCGGATCAAGCAACATGATGTACCGAACGGGAGATCTCGTACGCTGGTTACCAGATGGACACATTGAGTATGCCAGCCGCATGGACCAACAAGTGAAAATGCGTGGATATCGAATAGAGCTACAGGAAATTGAAGCTCAGCTTGAAAAAATGGCATCGATTCAAGAAGCTGCAGTGGCCCTTCATAAAGATTCGACAGGAGATGACTACCTCTGCGGATATCTCGTTTGGGAAGATAGCCAGGCTGCCATTTCTTTAGAAACAATTAAAGCCCAATTATTGACCAAACTGCCAGGGTATATGGTGCCTACTCAGTTTTTAATGCTCGAAGAGCTGCCTCTAACAGCGAATGGAAAACTGGACCGAAAAGCTCTGCCAAAACCTGACCTACAAGCCTTACGGCATGAAGCACCACGAACACCTATAGAAAAAGTATTGTCTAAGATTTGGAGCAAAGTTTTAGGAGTTAGCACAATAGGCATTCACGAGAATTTCTTTTCTCTCGGTGGCGAGTCATTAAAAGGGATTAAACTGACCTCTGATATATATAAATTATTCAATACAGAGATCAAAATAAAGGATTTGTTTGAAAATCCCACCATACACTTGATGTCTCGATTAATACAAAATCAAGTAAGAGTGAACTATAAGCCAATTTCCGTTGCTAAAGAGGCAGACACTTACCCTGTGACATCCGCACAAAAACGTTTATTTATCCTTAATGAGATGGAAGAAATCAGTGTAAGTTATAATATGCCTGCAGTTTTAAAAGTAAATGGCAGTTTAAACTTAAATAACCTACAAAAAGCTTTTAATAAACTGATTAAACGGCATGAAATTCTTAGGACTTCCTTTGAAATGGTAGATAACGAACCTTTCCAAATAATCCATAAGGATGTAAACAATGAAATTAATGTATTGCAAATTGATTATGAGAACATTGATTCATTTATAGAAACATCTATTAAGCCTTTTAATTTATTCAAGCCATCTCTTATTCGTATGACTGTAATTGAAGCTGGGAAAAACCATCAATATCTAATACTAGATATGCATCATATTGTATCCGATGGATTATCTCTTGAATTAATTGAAAAAGAACTATTCGATCTTTACCATGGCATAAATAGTGATAAGCCTATTCTTCAATATAAAGATTATGCTTCTTGGCAAAAGGAAATGCTCAATCAACATAGGCTTGATAATCAAGAAGAGTATTGGCTCAATCAATTTAAAGAAAAAATTCCATTACTTGAAATGCCGCTTGATTACGATCGTCCGAGGGTTAAAACATATAAAGGAAATCGGTATGAGTTTAAGATAAACAGTGAATTATTAAAACACCTTAATAAGATTGCAAATGATACTAATACTACATTATTTATGATCTTACTTTCATGTTATCAAATTACATTGGGTCGTTTTAGCGGGCAAGAAGATATTGTTGTAGGAACTCCTGTCTCAGGTAGAACTCACCCAGATGTTCATAGTTTAATTGGTATGTTCGTAAACATGCTTCCTATTAGATTATATCCAGAGGGTAAAAAGCCATTTAAAGAATTCCTACAAGAAGTCAAACGCACAACATTAGACTCATTTGCAAATCAAGATTATCCTTTTGAGGAACTGATAAAAAAATTAGATCTTGAAAGAGATCCTGGACGAAATCCAATATTTGATGCGGCATTTGTTTTGCAAAATAAGGCAATTCCAAGGATTCAAATGGATGAATTAATCTTAAATCCATATAAATTAAAAACTACAACTTCTAAGTTCGACTTAATGTTAGAGGCTTTTATAGAAGACAAAGAACTTCATCTTAATCTGCAATATTGTAATGATTTATTTAATGAACAAACGATTGCCCGTTTTTCAAAATGTTTCCTAAACATAATTAAAGCAATTTGTTCAGATTCTAATCGTCAGATTTATAATTTGGAAATGATTTCTGAACTGGAAGAACTGGAAATTTTGAAATACTCGATTGGACCAAAAACTGATTATTATTCGACTCTCACGATACAGGAAGTGTTTGAAAAACAAGCTGAAGTAAACCCTGAGAAAACGGCTGTAGTATCCCATGGGTATCCTCTAACATATAGAGAATTAAATGATAAAGCAAATCAACTAGGTTATCTACTTAAGAACAAAGGAATTCAACAAGGGGAAACAATTGCAATTTTAATGGAGCCATCGGCAGAAATGATTGTATCATTCCTAGCAATACTAAAAGCAGGAGCCGTGTACCTGCCTTTGAATAAAGAGATTCCTGAAAATAGGTTAAAATTTATGCTAAAAGATAGCTTAGCAAAGTTTCTTTTTGTTGATTCAGCATTAACGATAGAATTTGACTCTCCTGCGGAAATCTTAAATATAAAAGAACTTCCTTTTGAAGATGGAATTGAAAACAATTTAAATGTAAGTAATACACCTGAGGATCTTGCATATATAATGTACACCTCTGGGACAACTGGAGAACCAAAAGGTGTAATGGTTACCCACAAGAATATTAACCGTTTGGTTAATAATACAAATTACATTGAATTCAATGATTCTGATCAGATTCTTCTTACTGGCGCTACAGGTTTTGATGCAACAACATTTGAAATTTGGGGAGCATTGTTAAATGGCTTAACTGTTCATTTATGCAGAAAGGAACTATTTTTAGAAGCCAAGGACCTGTCAGATTATATTAGCCGACACCAAATCAGTGTTTTATGGCTAACTTCTTCTTTGTTTAATCAATACGCAGAATATTACAAAGACATGTTTACACCTTTAAGATATTTAATCGTAGGTGGTGAAGTTTTATCCATTAAGCATATTAACCTTGCTACACAACTTAAAACTGTCAAAATTATTAATGCATACGGTCCAACTGAAAATACTACTTTCTCAACTTATTACCCTGTTAATAAGTTGTTTAATAGTAATATACCAATCGGACGTCCGATCAGTAATTCTAGTACGTTTATAGTTGATAAATTTAACAACCTTCAACCAATTGGAGTAATTGGTGAAATATATGTTGGCGGAGCAGGGGTAGCAAGAGGTTATTTGAATAATCCCGATTTAACTGCAAGTAAATTTATTGAAAATCCATTTATAGAAGGAGATAGAATTTACAGAACAGGCGACCTTGGAAGGTGGCTTCAGGATGGGAACATTGAATATATAGGAAGAAAAGACAACCAGATAAAAATAAGAGGATATAGGATTGAACTAAAAGAAATTGAAGCCGCTTTGCTGAGTCATCCATCAGTGAAAAATGGGACTGTATCTGTATTTGAAAGACCTAATAATCAGAAGGTTCTTTGTGCCTACTATGTACTTGAGGATTCGATTGATTCTGATGAACTTCGGAGAGAACTTCAAAAAACTCTGCCGGGATATATGGTACCCACTATGTATAAAGAGATGGAGACACTCCCGCTGACTTCTAATGGTAAGTTAGATATACAATCGTTACCTCAACCAGATCTTGAAACAACTCAGGGTATTACCTTACCTATTAATGAAATTGAGGAAATTCTCGTTAATATTTTTAAAGAAGTGTTAGGTTTTTCAAAGATCAGTACAGATGATAGTTTCTTTGATTTAGGAGGGGATTCTATTAAAGCACTCCAGATCTCTGCGAAACTATATAATCTTCATCTGAAAATGGAGGTAAAAGATCTTTTTAGATATCCAACAATTAAAAGCATTACTCCATTTATTAAAAGAGACTTGAATGAAGAATTTCAAGGAATTATAGAAGGAAAAGTAAGTCTAACTCCCATACAGAAATGGTTTTTTGAAAAACAAGGTATGGAGCACTACTGGAATCAAGCAATTATGTTAGCTTCAGAAATAAGGATTGTAGAAAAGAATGTCAAAGTGGCAATGAAAAAACTTATAGAACACCATGACGCCTTACGTATGACATTTAACAACGATACTACAGTTAAACAGTTTAATAGAGGAATCTCATGTTTAGAGGAAAAATTGTTCAGTTTTGAGGTTTTTAGCTATGAAAGTATAAAAAATTATGAAACAAAGATTGAGCAAAAGATGGAAAACCTTCATCAGAAGATTAATTTACAGGGTGGGCCACTAATTTCTCTAGGCTTATTTAAAACAAAGCAGCAAGACTTCTTAGTATTTATTGTTCATCATTTGGTAATTGATGGGGTTTCGTGGAGAATATTAATTGAAGACTTTATCAGTAGTTACTTAGCTTTAGAGAAGGGACACAACTTTAACTTACCTAAAAAAACAGCATCCTACCAATCATGGTCGGAGATCTTATCTTCATATAGTCAAGAATCTCATTTATATAAAGAAGCGGAATATTGGAGACAGATTTTAGTGGGGAATTTCTCATCGTTGAAACAGGTAGAACCTGCGCATGAAAATATTGTCATTAACAGCAGTACAGTACAAATTGAAATAGATGAGCAAGTTACAAATCAACTGATGAATGAAGTTAATCAGGCATTTAATACAGAAATAAATGATATTTTACTGTCTGCACTGACATTAAGCCTAAAAGATTGGACTGGAAATGAGATGTTCCTAATTAACATGGAGGGGCATGGTAGAGAATCGATGAAAAATGATATCAACATATCTCGTACAATTGGTTGGTTCACCTCTATTTATCCTATTAAGCTAGACGCTCAATATTCTGATGACAAAGCTCTACTAATTAAGAAAATAAAAGAAATGATAAGAGGGATTCCAAATAAAGGAATGAACTACGGCATAATAAAGCATCTATGTCCATTTAACAATAACGAAGTTTTTACTGAGAAGGAAGAGGCTCAAATCAGCTTTAATTATCTAGGAGAATATGGGAAAGATCTTAATGGACCATTTGGTTTGTCCTCCTTACCATTGGGTAAATCAATTAATTCTAAATCAGTACGGACTCATGATATCGAAATAATAGGTAAGGTTGTCAATGGTAACTTGCAATTCCAGTGGGAATACAACGGGAGCCAGTATAGTAATACAGATATAGAAGCTTGGTCAAATTGTTTTAAATCACATCTCATAGAGTTAATTAATTTTTGTTCAATGAAAGAAAAAGCGGAGTTTACTCCTTCAGACTTTGGAGAAAATCACAATTTATCATTAGAAGATATAGAAAATTTACAAGATTTATTAGAAGCAAAATTCAAATCCTAGGAGGAATATGATGGTAAGCCCAGCAATAGAAAAGATTTACCCTTTGTCCCCGATGCAGGAGGGCATGCTCTTTCATGCATTATATTCAAAAGAAAGCAACGCTTACCTAGAACAGATTCGTCTTGAGATTGATAAAAGCATCAATGTTCAAGTATTTGAGGAGTGTTTTAATAAGCTGATCGCTCGTCATGATATTTTGCGGTCTATCTTTATTCATGAGGGTGTGCCTCGCCCAGTTCAAGTAGTTTTAAGTCAGAGAATGACAAAAATTATATCAGTTAATATATCTCATCTAAATACTCAAGAACAAGAAACATATATCAACACTTATCTAAATGAAGACAAAAACCATCTTTTTAATTTAGATAAAGATTTACTTATGAGAATTACTGTTTTTGAAACTGGCACATCCACTTCAACAGTTTTGTGGAGTTTTCACCATATTTTATTGGATGGCTGGTCTTTAGGTCTTGTATGGGAAGAATTCACCGCAATCTATGAGGAAATGATGACTGGTATGCCAGCTAATCTGCAGTCTGTTCAACCATACAGCAGCTATATAAATTGGCTGGAAAAAAAGGATAAAGATCGATCCGTAAATTATTGGAAAAGTTATTTAGATGGATATGAAGCCCAAGCCTCCTTACCAAAAAAAAATGAGAAAGGTGCTACGTATGAAAAGTATGACTTAAAATGGCTTGATATACCGATAGATTCAAGATTTCTTTCCAGAATAGAGACAAACACAAAAAAACTCAAAGTAACACTTAATACTTACATCCAAGCTGTGTGGGGAATTCTATTGTCAAAATACAACAGGTCTAATGATGTAGTATTTGGTTCCGTTCTATCGGGGAGACCATCTGAAATTTCTGGCATAGAACAAATGATTGGACTATTTATACAGACTGCTCCTGTTCGAGTTACAATTTCGGATGATTCAACCTTTGACGAATTATTAGTGGCACAACAAAAGGATGCTCTTGTTTCCCAAGAGCATGCCTTTGTACCTTTAGCTGATATTCAAACACAAAGCAGTCTTGGTAAGGACTTGTTAAACCATTTAATTATGTTTGAAAACTATCCTCTTAATACGAGTTCCTTTGATGATAGAGAACACAAATTAACAGTTACTAAGATGGATATTACTGAACATACAAATTACGATTTCCAATTATTGGTTATACCGGGTGAGAACTTTCATTTAAGACTTAGTTATAATGCAAATGTTTATGAAGAAACAATGATAAAAAATATTTCATCTCATTTAATTAATCTATTAAATCAAGTCACTGATTTTCCTGAAATAGCAATCAAAGAATTAGAAATGCTTAACGGGTTAGAAAAACAAATGATAAAAGAAATTAGCAGTGGTCCAGAAGTAAACTATCGTAGAGATATTACGATACATGAAATACTTCAAGAACAGGCTACACGGATTCCAAATAAGACAGCAGTAACACTTAAAAATCAACAACTTACTTATAAGCAGCTAAACGAGAAGGCCAACCAGATTGCTACTGTTCTGCAGGAAAGTGGATTACAAAAAGGTGATACAGTAGCTATTAGGCTAGCACGATCCCTAGAAATGATAATTGGAATTTTTGGCGTTCTAAAAGCTGGAGGTGCATACTTACCAATTGATCCTTCCTTTCCAGTTGAAAGAACAAACTATATGATGGAAGATTCTAAATCGAATTTTATTTTGACTACATCTGACATTGAACCTATAACAACAGAGTTTAAAGGAGAGACATTGTTATTAGATGATCCTCGTTTATATTCTGGGAATACTAATAATGTTATATTGAATAGTTCACCTGAAGATCTAATTTATATTATTTATACTTCTGGATCTACAGGTAAACCAAAAGGAGTAATGATTCAACATAATTCAGTAATGAACCGGCTTTATTGGATGCAAAAAGAATGCCCAATTAATGAAGATGATGTAATTCTGCAAAAAACTCCTTTTACTTTTGATGTCTCTGTTTGGGAGTTATTCTGGTGGACAATTACAGGCGCTTCTCTATGTCTTTTGGCTCCTGGGGGTGAAAAGGATCCGGAAATATTAGTAGACACAATTTATGAGAACAATGTAACCATTCTTCACTTTGTTCCTTCAATGTTACAGGCCTTTTTAAACTTTATTAAGGGAAAAGAGAAGACTGTCCAGCAACTTACATTAGTAAAGAAATGCTTTGCAAGTGGTGAAGCATTACTCTTAAAACAAGTTCACGAATTTAACGAACTGTTATACTCAGCAAATCAAACAGAATTAATAAACCTTTATGGACCAACCGAGGCAACGGTGGATGTATCTTATTATAATTGCAAACCCCCATTCAATAATGATATTGTCCCTATCGGAAAACCTATAGACAATGTGCAGCTATACATTGTTGATGCTTACAATCATCTTATGCCTATGGGGGTAACGGGTGAGCTCTGCATTGCAGGTATTGGATTAGCAAGAGGATATTTAAATAGAACAGAGTTAACAAATGAGAAGTTTATTGATAATCCGTTTGAAAATGGAACAAAGATGTATCGCACAGGGGACTTAGCCCGATGGACTCTAGATGGTGAAATTGAATACTCGGGTCGTATGGATCAGCAGGTTAAAATAAGGGGGTATAGAATTGAACTGCAAGAAATTGAAACCTATCTATTAGAACATGAAGCTATAAATGAAGCTGTAGTATTACTACGAAAGGATTCTTCAAATGAAGATTATCTATGTGGCTATGTCGTACCTAAAAATAATCATTCTATTGGTATATCGTTACAAAATGATCTTAAAGAATTTCTAGGAAAAAAAATGCCGACATATATGATACCTGCTCATATTATGATAATGGCCAAAATGCCACTTACACCTAATGGGAAATTAGATAGAAAAGCATTGCCTCAACCAGAGGTATATTTAAACAATCGCTATGAAGCACCTCAAAACAAAACGGAACATGGCCTTTTAGCCATTTGGAAAGAAATATTAGGTTTGAATGATTTAGGTGTACATGATGATTTCTTTTCTATAGGAGGCCATTCTCTGAAAGCAACAATTTTAGCGGCTAGGATTAAAAAAACATTTAAAAAATCACTTCCTATAGCCGATATATTTGATTTCCCAACAATTCGCCAGCTTTCATCACGATTAAATGTCTCCACTGAAGTATCTAAAAAAGCTAATCTTAAAAAGGTTAGTAAAAGAAGTCACTATCCACTTTCTTCTGCACAACGACGTATATTTATACTTAGTAAGTTTGAAGAAATCGGAACAAGCTATAATATGCCAAATGCCATATTAATAGAAGGTGCTGTTGATATTAGGAGGCTTGCGAAATCACTTGAGCAAGTTGTAGAGCGTCACGAGATTTTAAGAACTATATTTAAAATGCATGAAGGTCAACCAATTCAAGTTATAAAAGACAATTTCAATATTAAAATTGATCAAATTCAAATTCGTACATTAAATGAAAGTGCCTCACTTATAGATTCATCTTTTGTAAAGCCTTTTGATTTAGAAAAAGGACCTTTATTCAGAGTATCTTTGATGACTTTGGGAGAACAACAATCTATCCTCTTCTTCGATATGCATCATATAATATCCGATGGGGTTTCCATGAATATTATTGTGAAGGAAGTTTTATCTGGATATGATACACAAAAATTTGACGAGCTACCATTTCAATATAAAGATTATGCAGTTTGGCAACAGGATGAGCAACACTCTAATGAACTTTTAAGACAGAGGAACTTTTGGCTAAATCAATTTGATAGTATACCAGATCCTTTGGAATTACCTATAAAAGATATACGACCATCCAATCAAAGTTTTCAAGGAAAACGTTTGACAGGAAAAATCGACCCAATACTTAGTGGAAAACTGAATAAATTAGCACATGAAAATGAAAGCAGCCTATATATGTTGCTGTTAGCATCCTACAATATCTTGCTTTCTAAATATAGTGGGCAAGAAGATATTGTGATTGGTTCACCCGCTTCTGGCCGTACTCATGAAGAGATACAAGATATGATCGGAGTCTTTGTGAACATGCTTCCAATGCGTAATCACCCTGAAGGATTGAAAACTTTCCAAACTTTTTTACAAGAAGTTAAAAAGCAGACTCTTACTGCTTTGGAACATCAGGATTACCCATTTGAAGACTTAATAGAAAAGCTTGAAATTAAAAGAGATACAAGTCGTCATCCATTATTTGATGTTACTCTGGTTCATCAAAACATGGAACAAACACAATTCAAATTGGATAAAACACTAGTCAAACCATATCCATTACCTCATAAAACATCAAAGTTTGATTTGACTTTGGAAACAACACTTGAAGAAGATGGAGGTATTTCATTTTCCTGGGAGTATAAAACATTACTTTTTTCAGATGAAATGGTTAATCAAATGAGTATCCATTTTATCGAAATATTAAAGAAAGTAGTAGAGAGTCCTAAAGCACTTATTAGAAATATTAATATTGTTTCAGATTTGGAAAAAAAGCATATAACACAATACTTTAATCAATTAGAGATTAACTATCCAAATGAGGAGACAATACATTCCCTCTTTGAAAGACAAGTTGAACAATTTCCTGAAAAGATTGCAGTGAGTTTTTCCGGAAAAAAAATAAACTATAAGGAATTAAATAACAGTGCTAATCATTTGGCAAGAAAATTAAAAAGTATAGGAATAGGTTCAGATAAGTTGGCAATTATTCTTATGGATCGATCACCTAATATGTTGATCAGTATGTTAGCAGTGTTGAAAGCCGGAGGTGCGTATGTTCCTGTTAACCCTTCATACCCAATGGATAGAATACAGTTTGTTGTAGATGACAGTAAGGCCACTGTGATTATCTCAGAGTCTTCTTTCCCTGATGAGCTTATGTTTAATGGTGAAATTATCTGCCTTAATGAGTTCAGCATGGAAAGTTATATTCCAAATGTTACAAGCTTTTCTAGGCCTAGTGATTTAGCTTATATTATTTACACTTCAGGAACCACTGGCAAGCCCAAAGGTGTTATGGTAGAACATCGAAATGTGGTAAGACTTTTTAAAAGTGATCATTCTTTATTCGATTTTGATGAGAATGATGTATGGAGCATTTTTCATTCCTCCAGCTTTGACTTTTCTGTTTGGGAAATTTATGGAGCATTATTAAATGGAGGTACTTGTGTAGTTATATCTAAAGAAACCGTACAAAACCCTAGACTATTTCTAGATTTATTAGAAAAAGAAAAAATAACTGTATTAAATCAGACACCTACAGCTTTCCGTGCGCTTATGAAAGAAGAAAACAGAAGAGTCTTTAAATTAGCCTTAAGATATATTATTTTCGGTGGGGAATCTCTCGCACCAATAATATTAAAAGACTGGCATAAAAAATATCCTGATAATCGTCTAATTAACATGTATGGCATTACAGAGATTACCGTCCATGCTACTTATCAGGAAATAACAATGAAGGAAATATTACAAGATAATAGTCCTATTGGTCTCCCAATTCCAACATTATCTATTAATCTATTCGACAAATGGGGAAACCTAACGCCGATTGGTGTCCCTGGAGAACTCTGTATTTCAGGAGAAGGGTTAGCCAGAGGATACTTAAATCAGCCGGCATTAACCGCCGAGAAATTTATTGATCATCCCTTAGCACCTGGCACTCGACTGTATCGTTCGGGCGACCTAGCCCGTTGGCTGCCAGACGGCCGCCTCGAATATTTAGGGCGGATAGATGATCAAGTTAAAATCAGAGGCCATCGCATCGAATTAGGGGAAATCGAAGCCCAGCTTCTTCACCTTGAAGGGGTCGAAGACGCTTTGGTTCTTACACGAAAAGATGCCGATGGAATGCCGTCCCTTTGTGCCTATTTAATAGGGAAAGAGACCCTCACGGTCTCTGCCATTCGAAATCAATTAGCTAAGCAGCTGCCAGATTATATGATGCCAACCGCCTATGTCCTGTTGGAACAGTTTCCCTTGACAGCGAATGGAAAGGTGGATAAAAAAGCACTGTCAGAATTCGATGGAACAATGGAAACGGGAGTTGTTCATGAAGAACCGCAAGGAGAAGCCGAAGAGCGCTTAGCTCTTGTATGGACGGAAGTGCTGCAGGCAAAAAAAGTCAGTCGCCATGATCACTTTTTCGATCTTGGAGGCGATTCAATTAAGGGAATTCAAGTCGCAGCACGCCTCCATGAGAAGGGATGGAAGCTCGAATTAAAGGACCTTTTCCGCTATCCAACGATTGCACAGCTAGCACCTTGGATTCAGAAGGCCAATGGCTTACAGTCAAACCAAGCAGAGGTAACCGGAGAAGTCCTCTTAACACCGATTCAAAAATGGTTCTTTGACCAAAGATTCGAGGAGGCACATCATTGGAACCAGTCTATTTTGTTACACAGCCCGAAGGGCTTGGACCAAGAAGCCTTGAAAACTTCCTTCCAAGCGCTCGTGAATCATCACGATGCCCTTCGAATGAATTATCGGAAAGAAAAGACATCCGTTATCCAATGGAATCGCTCGCTTCAAGAAAAGCTGCTTTACCATTGGGAGACGGTTCTCGTGCATGAAACCGATCAGGCACTGGCTCAAAAAATAGAACAGGAAGCCACACGCATCCAAGCCAGCTTCAATCTTTCGGTGGGTCCGCTTGTCGCCGGCGTACTATTCAAAACGGGAAGAGGCGACCATTTCTTGTTTGCCATTCATCACCTTGCGGTCGATGGGGTTTCCTGGC
>NZ_JAUSUB010000058.1 GCF_030813235.1 Cytobacillus purgationiresistens
GTGCGAAGGAAATGAAGGTGCTCTTTCCTTCAGTTCCTTCGTGACTTAAGACCTCGAGGGGCTAGGCCCTGTAGCTGGACAACAAGAAAGGCGGAGGGGCCTCGCTCAGCCCCGACAAGCTTATGGTGCGAAGGAAATGAAGGTGCTCTTTCCTTCAGTTCCTTCGTGACTTAAGACCTCGAGGGGCTAGGCCCTGTAGCTGGACAACAAGAAAGGCGGAAGGGCCTCGCTCAGCCCCGAATTGATTACAGGTCAAATGATGTTTCCCTATTATTTCAAGACTAGCTTATATCCTAAAATAGGAAAACATAAAAATAGAGGCGGCATTTTAATTTGCCGCCTTAAAGTCTACTCCTGCTGATCAAAATAGAGTCTAATTGTGGATCCTTCCTTCAATTTCACGCCTGGAAGGGGAGATTGCTTCACCACTGTGTCGCCAGTGCCGCTTGCATCAATTTGCAGGTCGACCATCATCTCACCAATCTCACGCTTTGTAATCCCCACTAAGTCCGGTACTTCAATCAATGGTGAATCCGGCCAAGCAATTTCCTTCTCTATTTGGTCTTTTCTCGGCTTAACACCCATTGCTCGTAAACTATCGCCAATAATATTCCCAACAATAGGTGCAGCAACTACTCCACCAAACTGTACAGTGCCTTTTGGGTTATCGACAGCAGTATAAACAACAATTTCAGGATCATCTGCTGGAGCGAATCCAATAAATGAAACAACGTGATTATTTTCCAAGTACTTCCCGCCTTGTGCCTTTTGAGCGGTACCAGTCTTGCCGCCGACCCTGTATCCATCGACAAAGGCATTTTTTCCAGAACCTTGCGCAACAACTGTTTCTAATGCATGTCTGATTTCTTTAGATGTTTCCTTTGAAATGACTTGCCTTTTTGCTGTAGGAGATTTTTTCATAATCACTTCATCTGTTGTGGGATCGATGAGTTCCTTCGCAATGTAAGGCGTATACAAAGTCCCTCCATTAATAGCAGCTGATATAGCTGCTACTTGCTGAATCGGCGTGACCGAAACTCCTTGACCAAAGGCAGTGGTTGCTTGTTCAACTGGGCCTACTCGATCAAGATTAAAGAGAATACCTGTCCCTTCCCCTTGTAAATCAATACCTGTCTTTTGGCCAAAACCAAAGTCTTTAATATATTTAAAAAGCTTATCTTTTCCTAATCTTTCACCTAAGTTAACAAATCCAGGGTTGCAGGAATTCTGCACGACTTCTAAATAAGATTGCGATCCATGACCGCCACTTTTCCAGCAACGCAGCTTGGCTCCGCCCACTTCAACATAGCCTGGATCGTGGAAATGATCGTTTTCAAGATCTACTTTTCCTTCTTCTAACGCAGCAGCAAGTGTAATAATTTTAAAGGTTGAACCAGGCTCATAAGAACTCCAAATTGGCAAATTACGATTATAGACATCAGGGGATACATTTTGAAAATTTGCGGGATCGAAGCTTGGCCTGCTTGACATGCCTAGAATCTCTCCTGTATTTGGGTTCATTGCAATCGCAATGATGCCATCGGGATGATATTTTGCCTCAGCATTATCCAGCTCTCTTTCCATGATGGTTTGAACCTTTGAATCCACTGTAAGCATTAAGTTATTTCCATCAACTGGCGCCTGATAGTCATCCGCCATATCATTCATTCTTTCTCCCTTAGCATTTGCATAGAATTTAACAGAACCCTTTTCTCCCTGCAGCTCTTTGTCATAATAAAGTTCAAGCCCCATTAAACCCTGATTATCGATCCCGGCAAACCCAAGTACATGAGATAAATAATCACCGAATGGATAATGACGCTTTGAATCTTCACCAATATATACGCCATCCAGCTCAAGTGCTCGTACCGCTTTTGCCTTTTCATGGGATATTTTTCTTGCTTCAGGAATCTTTACACTCGATGCCCTTTTCGAGATATATTGATAGACTTTTTCCTTTGACATATTTAAAACAACTGAAAGCTTTTCTGCCGTATTCGCCGGATCTTTAATCTGACGAGGAACAACATATACTGTCGGCGCGCTCACATTTGTTGCGAGCGGCACACCATTACGATCAACAATCTGGCCTCTTTCAGGTTCAAATGGGATATCCCTGCTCCAAAGTTCCTTGGCGCCATCCGTAAGCACATTACCTAAAAACAACTGGACATAGCCTAGCCGCAAATCAATGATTAAGAATATAAATATGCCGACAAACAAAGCAGCTATTAATCTTTTTCTAACCGTTACATTCGATACGCGCATAATAAGAACGAACCTCCTTTTTCAATCTGGCTCGTTCCAATATATGCTTGTACTTATTCCTTTAGAACGGACAAGGGTGGCAAACGGGGCAGGAAACCGCTAATCTCTCACTTCGTCTGCTTCCTCTCCATTCTCACTCGACTCGTCTTGTGCACCTTCATCCTCAGCCTGCTGAGCACGATTACCTGGTGATTCTAATTCAACAATTAAGTAATCACCATCACTCAAGATCGATCCTGGACTCAAGTTTTGCTTGACCACATACCCATTTCCAACTGAATTGAGCTTCAGGTTACTGATTTTTACAAATTTCAATACATCCCTTAATGACCAACCACCGAGGTCCGGCACTGTGAGCTTTCCATCCGTTTTGATGAGAACCTTCTCGCCTTCAAGCATATTGAAAGTATCACCTGGAACTTGCTCAGCAACCTCTGCACCATCACCGATTACGACAGGGTCTAACCCTAATTCCTCCAGCTTTTTCTTAGCGGTTTCAACCTTCATACCACTTACATTTGGTGTTTCATTGACTTGAAGCTTGGCATAATCAGAAGGCTCTATATTTAAATAACTAAGACTATTCTTCATCACCGGCTTAAAGATTTGTGATACCGGCTCCGCTCCGTTCGTGCTTAAATCGATGTCCGGCTGTTGCACAGCTACATACACGATCAGCTCTGGATCATCTGCTGGTGCCATACCTATAAAGGAAAACACATAATTCTCATGACCAGTTAAGTAGCCTCCACCACTTTTCGGTATTTGAGCTGTCCCTGTTTTACCTGCTACTTCATAACCATCTATATTATAACGGTTGAATCCTGTTCCATTCTCAGACGAAACAACGGTCTCAAGGATATCTCTTACTTTCTTTGCCGTATTTGCAGATATAGGCTGACCAGCAATTTCTGTCTTTGTTTTTTGCTCTGTTTTTTCTTTATCCGCGTCAACAATTTCTTTAATGACATGTGGCTTCTTCATTTTGCCATCATCTGCGATTGCTGTTGCTGCTTGAATTTGTTGCATAGGGGTGATCGCAGTTCCTTGACCAAACCCTGTTGTTGCTTTTTCCAATGGCCATTCATATACAATTTTCCCACCTGTTTCATTCGGCAAATCAATTCCTGTCGGACGATCAAATCCAAATTCAGTCAGGTACTCTCTATATGTATCATAGCCTAATTGCTCTTTAACCATTTTTGCAATGGCTACATTGGAGGAGCGCTGAATCCCCTCTAAGTAGGAGATCGTTCCCCAACCCTTACCGCCATTATGATCTTTAATCTGCGGAGACTTTTCCGTTACCTTGTATGAACCAGATTGGAATGATGCGTCAGGTTGAAATACACCTTCTTCAATCGCAGCAGCAAGTGTAAATATTTTCATTGTTGAACCTGGTTCAAATGAATCCTCAATTGCAAGATTACGCCAAGTTTGATCAATACCTTCCTTAGTTTTAGGATCGAATGAAGGTCTTTGAGACATGCCAAGAATATCTCCAGTCTTTGGATCAGCCACAATAGCAATCATTTTTTCTGGACTATATTCTTCATCAACCTTACTCATCGCATCCTCAAGAAAGATTTGAATTTTTTTATCAATCGTTAAATAAACGTCTTTTCCATTTTTCGCCGGTTTAACAACTTCATCTCCATTTGGCAACAAATAGCCCCAAAGGTCGCTTTCATATGAAAACTTTCCATCCGTTCCAGTTAAGAGGTCATTCAAAGTCATCTCCAGCCCCATCATCCCTTGTGGCACCACTTTGCCTTCTTCGTTCTTTTGCTTATCAACATAGCCTATACTATGTGAGGCAAATAAACCGTTAGGATAGAATCTATTTGTATCCTGCTGAAATATGATTCCTGGAAGCTTTAATTCTTCTAATTCCTTTTTCGTTTGAATAGATAGATCTCTTCCTGCACTACCAAACTCAACCTGAAATGGATCCCCGCCAATTGTCAGGCGCTTATAAATATCCCCTTCGTCCATATCAATATACTTCGCCAGTTCTTTCGCAGTCTTTTCTGGCTCCACGACATGCTTCGGGTGATCTTTATCCGTTGTCATTGAATTACTTAAGATAGCAATTAACTGATAGGAGTTTGCATCTTCCGCTATCACTTCACCATTCCGATCAAAAATCGTACCTCTTCTCGCTTCAATTATACTTTGCCCTCCGTATAATTGCTTCGCTTTTGCAGCTACAACTTGTCCGCCTGCCTCCCCAGTAACTTGAATGGAAATAAAGCGGAACAATAAGACAAAAAAGAGCAGGCTGAATATTAGAAATAATATCACTGCTCCCACATTTATATTAGGTTGTTTCTTGTTCATTAATCATTCACAACCTTGGTATTTTCATTCGGAACTAGACCCTGTCTCTCTGCTTCCTTACGGATACGATCATATCTGCTTAACTCTTCGACCTGTATACCTAGGTCTGCATTGACTTGCTGTTGATTTTGAATGCCCGCTTCTGTTTTTTGAATCTCTGCATTCATTTCATAAATGGATGCCTGATTAGACACAATTTGGCTGGAGGCAAGAAATACCGCCCCTGCGAACGCAATTCCTAAAATTTTTTCACCGGGTGAGAGCAATGATTTTCTCTCAGATACCTTTTTAGGCTTTTGAACGGGTTGTTGTTGCTGCTGAAACTGTTGTTCTTCTTGTAGTTTTTGAGCTAAATTCCCCATATTTCCCCTCCTGTTTCATTTTATAGCATCTATTTATAGTTTAATTTTCTCTGCAATTCGCAATTTAGCTGATCTTGCTCTGTTATTTTGTTCTAATTCCTCTTCCGATGGCAATATAGGCTTACGATTGATTAATTTCATCTCCGGCTTATACTGTTCTGGAATGATCGGTAATCCATGTGGCAACTCAGGCGTTTCACTTGCCTGTTTAAATGTAGCCTTACAAATTCTATCTTCTAATGAGTGGAAGGTAATGACGCTAATTCTTCCTTCAAGGTTTAAGATGCCAATTGCTTTTTGCAAAGACTTTTCAAATACACCAAGCTCATCATTAACTGCAATCCGAATCGCTTGGAACACTCTTTTTGCCGGATGTCCGCCTTTTCTTCTCGCTGGTGCTGGAATCGCATCTTTAATGATATCGACGAGCTGTCCAGTACTTGTAATCGGAGCGATTTCTCTTGCAGCTTCTATCTTCCTGGCGATCTGCTTAGAAAATTTCTCTTCACCATATCTAAAAAATATCTTAACTAACTCACCGTATGACCAATTATTCACGACATCGTAGGCAGAAACATCTGCATCCGTATCCATTCTCATATCTAAGGGTGCATCATGGTGGTAACTGAAGCCTCTTTCAGGTGTATCTAATTGTGGGGATGAAACACCTAAGTCATATAAAATCCCATCGACTTTCTCTACGCCTAATGAGGCAAGCTCTTCTTCCAAATACAAAAAGTTGCTTTTTATCATCGTAATCCTGTCACCAAAGGCAGCAAGCTTTTCCTTTGCGTGTGCAATAGCGGCATCGTCTTGGTCAAAAGCGTAAAGCTTTCCTTTTCCTGAGAGCTTAGACAATATTAATTCACTGTGCCCAGCGCCTCCTAAAGTACAATCGACATAAATGCCATCTTCTTTAATATTCAGTCCATCAACCGTTTCATTAAGTAATACTGTTGTATGATCAAACATAGTTGTCCATCCTTTCCAACCGAAAAGCATATCGCATGTGCCGTCAGTTATGTAATTCATTTGTTAATGATTAACAGATCCCACGCGAAGCACTTTGGGAAATTAAGTATGACTAATCTAAATATCAAACCCAATCATATTTTCTGCAATTTCAGCAAAAGATTCTTCTGATCCTGCAAAATATTCTTCCCAAAGATTCCTACTCCAAATCTCAATTCGATTGGATACGCCTAAAACGACACATTCTTTTTCTAATTTTGCATATTGCAGCAGTGGGGAAGTGATATTCACTCTTCCTTGCTTATCGATTTCGCATTCAGTGGCACCCGAGAAGAAAAATCGGGTAAAGGAGCGGGCATCCTTTTTAGTTAATGGCAGAGCTTTGAGTTTTATTTCCATCTCTTTCCATTCGCTCATTGGGTAACCAAACAAGCATTGATCCAATCCGCGAGTCAAAACAAACGTCTCTCCTAAGTTTTCGCGAAACTTAGAGGGAACGATCAAACGACCCTTCGTATCAACGTTATGATGGTATTCTCCCATGAACATACCCGTTACACCCACTTTCTAACACAAATGTACCACAATCCTCCACTTTCCTCCACTATTTTAAAAATTTCGCTTGCCACCAATAAATTCCTGCAAAAATATTAAATTGTTTTCAGTTTTCGTTCGCCCTGTATTTACAATATTTTTTAAAAATATATAGTAATCTGTCTGAACCATAGAAACTGTAGTGTATTTTGTCTGCCAGCCCCTGCATAATTTGGCTGATTATCGCCTTCTTTCTTTCTTAATTATGTTTATTAATTTTAAAAAGGGGAAAAGACTTTGTTGTTCCATTCTATAGACAGGTAAAAAAGTAAACATGAATAAATCAATAAAAAAATTCCCGATTAGGGTGAATGATTTCGGATTTCAAAAAAACCACAAAAAAAAGGAAACATCCCTCAGGACATTTCCTTTTAAATGCAAACTATACTTTAATGATCTTATGGGTTCCATCGAAGCTCCAGTGATGCTCAAGGATTTGCGAGTAAAACTGCATACCGTAAAGATTCAAGTAATAAAGACCATTCCAAACTCTTTCTTGTGGGGCACCCCCTGGGGTAAGAGCAGAATCAATCCGCTCGTACTTTCGAATCATTGTGTCATGCTTTTTTTGATTAGAAAGCTCAAGCTTATCAGCGATAAAGTCTATTTGATTTAAAACAATCGTTTCATTTTTCTTAAGCATTGGGAGCATACCTTTGTCTTCATTCCTTGTGTGCAGTTCTAGAAGACGGTATTGATCAGATAACTGCTCTTTTATGGCTGAAAATATTTCATCTCTTTCTTTGCTTCGAATGGAATCCAGATAAGCTTGCTTCTTCTCTGAGGTACCATGTTGAAGTGTGTCCTCCAACTCCAATCCCAATTCTTCCATATAAGAATCCACCGGGCGTTCAATGATTGTGAAATTCAACCGCGGTACAAGTGGTGGCATCTTCATATTAAATTGATCAAACACCTGCTTTAATTCTGCCCAGTAGGCGATTTCACCAGGTCCTGCTATGAAGGCAAGAGTTGGAAATAACCATTCCTGCGTTAATGGACGCGTAACCACATTATTACTAAGTCTTTCCGGTTCGTTTTCTGCAACCCGAAGCAGCTCCTCATGACTAAATGAAATCACGCCATCCTTGCCGCTAAATTTTCTTTCCGCTTGATTATACTCAAGCAGAATTCGTTCCTTATACACTTCATCATAATAAAACAAGTTAGCCGCATTGTCTGTCAGCTCAATCATATTACTATAGCCATTATCTCTCACTGACTTCTGCTGTGAAATAACCGCATTCGTGATTTCAACTGCCGCATTAACTTGCTTCTTTAATATTTCCTTCTCTAAAGAACGAAAATTTTCATCTCCAGAGTCGACAAGCAGAAGACCGTATTCTTTAAATAGCTGCATGATGATATATGAGAAGAAATCAACAAAAGTGTTCGAACGATTGATGGCCTCATGAACAAATTCCAATAATTCGTTCGTAAATTCAGTTTCACCAAAGGATTCAATTACCTCTTCCGCCCACTTTAAACAAATCTCAATATCAAGTTCAATATTTGAAACCATGTTCTTCTCAAGTATTTTTTCCGGATAAACTCTTTTTTCCATTAAATGCTTACGATTTTCTACATACACATGATTAACTTCTTGATAATCATGGTCCTCCCCTGCTATCCAAAAGACGGGGACAATTGGGATACCTAACTCTTTTTCCTTTTGCTTGGCCAAGGAAATGATTGAAATAACCTTATGTATGGTGTAAAGCGGACCAGTTAGAATACCCGCTTGCTGACCCCCAATGACAACTGCGCTGTTATCTTCTTTTAGCTTTGCCAGTGATTCTTCTACTTTATCTGAAGACGGGAATTTCTCCATATAGGAATTAATATATGAGGATAATTCTTCTCTCATAAAGGACCGATTATTCAATTCATTAAGACGCGCCTGATAGTCTGAAGAATCATTATAGCGATAATGGAAAAATCGCTGAATATCTTCAGTTTGTGCAATATACTCTGTAGCAAACCGGTTTGTAGCCGGCAATGAGAGATTCAAAATCTCCATTTATGAACTTCCTTTCTAAACACATTTTCGCATTAATCCATATGAGTATAGCATTGTCAGAAAAGAAAAGAAAAAAACTTTGCTTATATGCACTGAGAAATTTTTATTATACTTATTAGGACATGGAAACCAAATAGGTCACTCTCTGAAAAATACCGATAAGCGTTAAAATGATATAGGCTGTAAAAAATATGAGGAAATTCGCACGCCAAAACCCTTTAAATATTCGTAAAAAGTCAATCTCCTGCTTTATCTTCCAATAACTAATAACAAATATAATAGCCGTAAACAAGAGGAGCAATAATATAACCCATAGTAAAGATTGTTTCCAGATAGAAATAATTAAATAATGTACAGAAATAATGAGCAGGAGGGTACTGACATCCAATGCAGCACTAACGGAGCGTTTATGCTGCTTCGTAACTTGTTTGGTAATCACAAAAACAATTAGATAGCCTAGCATTGGTAAAGTAATAAACGTTGCTATAACGGATGCAAAAGCCGCCCCCACTAATTCCCCTCCTTTTCTTCCAATCCTTTTATTAAATGAAATAAGCTCGCTGTTAACGGAGTATGTATTTTTTTGCGCCTAGCCTCATCCAATAGATAGCCGAGAATGGCATCTATTTCTGTCGGACGCCCTTCCTCAATATCTTTCACCATCGAAGAACGATTGGCTGCTGTTTGCCTACACACGGATTCCAAATATGAAAAGGTGTGATCTATGTCTTTTATATTTAAAACCTTTACTACCTCATGAAACATTTGCTGAAAAACAATATAAAAATCCTTATTCTCTACTAATTCACCATTTCTAATCTTTAAAATGGCCGTTATTGGATTAATGACTGCATTCACAACCAGCTTTTCTTGCAGCATGAAAAGATAATTGTTCTCTAATGTAAAGGAAAAATTAACAATCGGGCTGGAGAGTAATTCATGTACAAGTTCATTGCTCCCTTTGTACTTTGCCAATTTCGTCTTGCCAAACCCTGAATGAATAACTGTATTTCCGTTTACTTTTAGCGCACCATGTTCAACAACCCCTAAAAGAATTTCCTTTTGCTTTAACTCTTGAAGTATGCTTAGATGGCCCATGCCATTTTGCAGAAATAATAGAGGAGATCCTGTTTGGCTGCCCAATTTCTCCATGAGATCAGAGAGATGATACTGTTTTACTGCAAGGATTGTCAGGTCATTTTCATCTGTCCAATTATGTATAACATCCGCTTGAATTGTTTGATGATCTTCGGTTTGGTCACTTTGCATAATAAGTCCAGATGAAGATAATAAACGTGCTTGCTGCTCAGAACGGACATAAAGTGTAACATGATGATACTTATTTAAATAATGAGCGAATAATAGCCCGATGGAACCCCCGCCAATTATACTTATCTTCATACTAACCTCTTCTTTTGCCATTTTATTTAGTATTATTTTAACAGAATTTTTCAATAGTTGGAAAGAGCTAATACAATAAAATTTGCTTTTATACAAAAACCCCTTGTTCAAAAATCAGAACAAGGGGCCACTATTTATACCGGATAAACCGGATGCTTTCTATCGCTAAACGGCATGTCTTTTGTTTCATACAAATCAAATCTGCTAATCAGCATATTTCGCAATTCATCTGGGGCAACAATTTCATCAATGATAAGTTCAGATGCAAGCTGATAAATATCTATGGTTTCTTTATATTCCTGCTGCTTTTCCTGGACAAAAGCAATTCTTTCCTTCATATCTTCAATCGCATTAATTTTATTTGAATACACAGCATTCACAGCAGCTTCTGGACCCATTACCGCTATCTGTGCAGTTGGTAAAGCAATACAGCAATCTGGTTCAAATGCCGGACCTGCCATCGCGTATAGACCTGCGCCGTATGCTTTACGAACAACAACTGATATCTTAGGAACAGTCGCTGAACTCATCGCAGCAATCAATTTTGCTCCATGACGAATGATGCCTGCTCTTTCAACCTTTGTACCAATCATAAAGCCCGGTACATCAGCTAAGAATAATAACGGAATATGGAAGGCGTCGCAAAGCTGAATAAACTTTGCCGCTTTATCTGCAGAGTCAACAAATAAAACGCCCCCTTTTATTTTCGGCTGATTCGCAATAATGCCCACTGGCCTGCCATCGATTCGCGCAAGCCCTGTAATAATTTCCGCAGCGAAAAGCTGCTTTATCTCAAAAAAACTGCCTTCATCAATTAACGCATCAATACATTCGTACATATCAAATGGTGCATTTTGATTTTTGGGAATAATTGCTTCAAGCTCACGGCCAGCTTTTGGCTGTACATTCTCAATTTTTTTCGGCTTTTCTTTAAAGCTAGCCGGGAAGAAGCTGAGATAACGCTTAGCTGAGTCAATCGCCTCTTCTTCACTAAAGGCAAGAACATCACCGCATCCGCTGACTGTACAATGCATGCGTGCTCCTCCCATTTCCTCCAACGTTACTTTTTCTCCGATTACTTTTTCCGCCATTCTTGGAGACCCTAAATACATTGAAGCATTTTGATCAACCATGATGACGATATCACAAAAGGCAGGAATATAAGCTCCTCCTGCTGCTGAAGGACCAAATAATAAGCAAATTTGCGGAATCATCCCAGACAATTTAACTTGATTATAGAATATTTTCCCTGCTCCCCTTCTATTTGGGAACATATCCAACTGATCAGTAATACGCGCACCCGCTGAATCAACTAGGTAGAGAATTGGCACTTTGAGCTTTTCGGCTGTTTCTTGGATGCGAATGATCTTTTCCACCGTTCTTGCTCCCCAAGACCCCGCCTTAACTGTCGAATCATTTGCCATCACACAAACCGTTTGCCCTTTTATCTTTCCTATTGCCGTAACGACCCCGTCAGCAGGCAGATCTTTTTCTTTACAGTTCGCAAACTTTCCATCCTCTTCATAGATGCCATCATCAAACAGAAGCTCTAAACGCTTTCGGACAAAAAGCTTATTCTGTTCGGCAAGTTTTTCATGATATTTCGGTGCCCCACCAGCTTCAATCTCACTTCTTTTCTCTTTCAAAGTCTCAGCCAAAGTCTTAACAGATGTCATAAAAATCCTCCTTAATAGAAATGTGGAGGTGGCTTGCTTAGCCCCGACAAGCTTAAGACGCGGAGGAAATGAAGGTCGATCTTTACCTTCAATTCATTCGTGACTTAAGACCT
>NZ_JAUSUB010000059.1 GCF_030813235.1 Cytobacillus purgationiresistens
TTCGTTCTAACCAAAACTGTAAAGTTAAACAAGTTAGTTAGTAATATGGAGAAAAACTGCGTATTTAA
Source organism: Cytobacillus purgationiresistens (assembly GCF_030813235.1). Classification (GTDB taxonomy): domain Bacteria; phylum Bacillota; class Bacilli; order Bacillales; family Cytobacillaceae; genus Cytobacillus; species Cytobacillus purgationiresistens. Next base: position 69 of record NZ_JAUSUB010000059.1, read on the forward strand.
GAGATAAGTGTTTGTTTATTGAGGGAGTTTAGTTGAATAAGAATAGGTGTTATAAATATATTTTTCTATAATGGTTCAAACTAATATTATGTAACTTTAACGGTTGCATGATACGGCTACTTAATCACGCAACCATAAAGTTGCCCTTGACAAGCAACCGTAGAGTTGCATATACTCGAAACATGAATTGGGACAAAGACACTATATTCAAAGCACTTGGCGACTCGACTCGACGGCTAATATTAGACGAACTTTCCGAACGCAACGAGCAGACGTTGTTTGAACTTACGGTACGTCTTATTACGAATCACAACCTTTCCATTTCGAGACAGGCGATAGCTAAGCATCTTTCTGCATTGGAAGATGCAGGGCTCGTAACATCAAAACGAAAGGGTAAATATCGAGTACTTATATTTAACAACGAACCACTTAAAAATTTGCTGAAAGGGTGGATAGAGTAATTTTATTTAAAAAATTTCTGACGAATGATTGGTTTTTTCTGCTTGGAGCCAGATTGTAAGCAGAGTCCCATACGTCGCAATTATAACAGGAGGCAAAAACATAATGAAAATCATTGTTACCAGTATATTCGTAGAAGACCAAGATCAGGCACTAGAATTTTATTCAGAAACACTGGGATTTGAAAAAAAGCACGATGTTCCCACAGGAGAATTTAGGTGGATAACGCTTGTTTCTCCCGAGGATCAAAAAGGTACCGAGCTTTTACTTGAACCGAATAAACATCCGGCCGCAACTGAATATCAAAAGAAGTTATTTGCTGAAGGCATCCCAGTAACAATGTTTGGGGTTGCAGATATTCACGCAGAGTACAAACGATTAATGGAAAAAGGCGTGAAGTTTACTATTGAGCCCACAAAAATGGGCGAAAACACAATAGCTGTCTTCGACGATACATGCGGCAACCTTATTCAGATAATTCAGGAGTAACTTTATGTCGAAATAACTTAAATTCTAAACGACTTTATTGGTAAGTTTTAAGTACGGTGAAGTGTTTTTTATCTAAAATTAAACAACTTTATGCTAACCCTGTCCTAATTTTGGAACGGGGTTATACATTTTTACGGTATAAAATTAAATACCATTGAATTGTGAAGTATTGTCTTTTTCTTATGGAACTATTAGGGAAGGTACATAGCAATTGAGCAATTACTCCTCGAAATGGAGTACGTTTCTACAAATTAGGAAAGATACCTTCTGAGGTGAATTTAATATATGAAAATGCTTTATATATTGATTATAACTGTATCGATGTTGTTTTTGGTTCAATTCAAGGATACGCACAACCTGAAGAAGAAGACTACTTTGGAGTGGCAAAAACCTTTTGTGGTAAAGAAATTGCTGAAAAGTTGTGGCTTGTACGTTTAAATTTCCCTAAAGCACCTGGAGCTAACTTAGCCAAGGTCAGATATTTCTAGCCAAAAGTAAAGAAACCGGGTGGTTTGTTTGGTTTCAATACATTTAAACTACTTATTTTTAACTAATGAGGGCAAGAGCTGCGGATTACTTAGATTCGCAGCTCTATTGTTTATGAAAGTAAAGCGGCAGGTTAGTTGAAAATAATAATAAAAGGAAATTAAGAGAGACGAAGTTATGTCAGAATTGATTTATCATGTGGCAATGACGGCAGACGGATATATTGCAGATCCAAACGATATAGCAGATGATTCGACTTTTTTATATGAAGGTGACCACGGACCGGATGTTTTATCTGATATTGAGAGTATGGAATTGCTTTAATGGGTGGGAAAACATACGAGGTCTGGTTAATGGATGGGATGAAACCGGGTGAACGATGGCAACTTGCCAAGTTTACAAATAAATGAAAAAAATATCTGAATATTAATTGAATTTTTAGAGTAAATACTCTATTATTTAATTAGAGTATTTACTCTATTTTTTAATTGAAGGTGAGAACAATAAGTTCGAAAAATGCAACTAAAATTAAAATAATTTATGCTGCTATTAAACTGTTTAATGAGCATGGAACAGGAGCAGTATCTACAAACCGAATTGCAAGTGAAGCTGGTATTAGTCCAGGAAATCTATACTACCACTTTAAGAATAAAGAGGATATCATCCGTTCTATTCTCCAAGAAATGATAGGAGAGTGGGATAAGTTGTGGCTTACACCAAAGGGGTGGGAACCAACATTAAGCGATATGAAGAAGATTATAAGGTTAAACATAGAGCTACAAATTAAGTACTGTTTTTTCTATCGTGAACTTATTAGCTTGATGAGGATTGACCCTGAGCTACAACGTATTCACCAACAGATTCAGAAGCAGAGGTTTATTGAGCAGAGGAGGGTATTTCAACAATTTGTCGAGGCAGGACACCTACGATTAGCAGAATCAGATATGGATTCCTTGCTAACTTCTTGCTGGATTATTAGCAACAACTGGTTGTCATTTCTTGAGATCAGTGGCTTGGAAATTGATGATAGTAGTATTTCAAAGGGGATAGGGTTAATTTTGTCTATTCTGCGTCCTTATATTTCAAGTTTTGAATGGGGTTTACTGGAGGGTTCGTGAAGGAGGTTGTTTATATGAATAAAAAAGCTGAAAATAATCATTCAACATCTACAAGGAGAGAGTTTCTAAAAAAAGCTGGTACATCATTTTTGGTTGTTTCATTTGGTGGATTGTTATGGAGAGCAATTGACCAAGGAGTATTTAGTACTGGAAAAGGACCTGCCTATGAATTGTGGTCTCCTGAAGAGTCATCTCATCTTACAGATTCTTTGGCATTAGTTCATGATGCAGTTCTTGCATCAAATCCTCACAACAGTCAACCATGGATTTTCAAAGCCTCTGAAACATCAATTGAGTTATTTGCAGATAAAACTCGGAATTTGGGGAGTATGGATCCTTTATTGCGTGAAATGCATATGGGACTTGGTTGCGCAGTAGAAAACATGGTATTGTCTGCTCAAGAAAAAGGGTATTTTCCAAAAGTAGAGTATTTTCCAGACCCTTTAGATTTAGATTATATAGCAAAGGTTGAGCTCAATCCTGGTACTAAGAAGAGTTCAATTTTACACCAAGCAATCCCGCACAGACATACCCACCGTGGACCTTATGATAAAGAGCGAACTGTATCTACTGAAATATTAGGCAAATTGAAGGAGCTTTGCGAAGACGAACCAAATGTTCAATTAACCTGGCTAAGTACATCTGAAGAAAAACAAAAGACGAGTAAACTTGTGATTGCAGCAACCGAATCTATCATTGTAGACGAAGAGATGAGTCATGATAGTAATATTTGGTATCGAGGTAATTGGGAAGAGCTGCAAAAATACCGTGATGGCTTAACATTGGATGCGCAAGGCGGTCCAGCATGGGTTCGAGCAGCAGGGAAAATGCTTCCTAATGTCTCACATGAGAGTGCAAATCAATTTTGGTTAAAGTCAACTCGTCAAACTCATGTTCCAACTGCAGCAGCTTTTGGACTGTTAACGATTAAAGAATTAACTGATCATGAAAGTCAACTAAGAGCAGGACGGATCTGGCAAAGAATTCACTTACAAGGGGCAAATGATGGCTTAGGTTTACATCCATTAAACCAACCGATGGAGATGAGAGATCGGGAGATTCAGCTAGGTAGCAAAACCCATAATTTCAAAAAAAAACTGACAGAATTATCTAGGCATTCAACCGGCGAAGCTATTTTTCTTTTCCGTATTGGATATCCTTTATCCCCATCATATCCGAGTCCTCGTCGAGAGCTTAAAGATGTCATCATTTGAAGAAGTTAAGCTGCATTACGTCAGGTTGCTCATCAAACATTCTTTAATCGGTAGCAGCTCCGGGATAGAAAGATTAACTAAGGACAGGAGTGACTTTATTTAATAGACTGGCAGATTAGATTTAATTTGATGGCGATAGCACCTGCTCATTTTAAGTAGGATCAGTAACAGAGATTACTATTGTTGTAGATCTAGGACAGTTATCTTTATTTTAACCAATTTTCACGCTTGGTGTTTTATTACATTTTCCTTATGATGTAATTAATAAAATAAACTTTAATTAGTGAATTGTAAGAGTATCTATTGAGGTGCTCTTTTTCTTATGTAACAAAAGTGGCGGGTTAGTAAAAGAATTAAGTAAAACATTAAACATTTATTGTACGTATAATAGTAAAAGGAGGAAGGAAAATGAAAAATTATGTTGTGTTTATAATAAGTTTTAGTTTGTTGTATTTAGCAGTTAACATTTTATCAGGCTGGTTTTTAACAGCCTTTTATACCCCTAATTTATCCTTAGTGAACAATAATGTTAGTCAAGAAGTGGTATTTGGACAGGCAAAAACAATCCCGTTTATTATAATATTATTGGTTGCAAGTATAGCCTACTATTTTTCTCGAAAGATTTTTACATCCAATAGTAAGAAGTTTATCTAAGTAATATAAATTTTGGGGGTTTCTGTATCCCTTATTAAACTAACAACGGTACTGTTCTTTTCTTATGTCGCTAAGGCGGCAGAATAGTTCAACAGAGAAACCGCACTATAATATTACGGTTTTTCATGATGAGGTACAATCAATGCAGTTTGTTTAGATAAAAAGTATAATTGGCAGAAAATAAAGGAGTCTTAAGTATGGTTTATGACACAATTATTGGTGCTGGTACAATGGGGATGGCTGCAGGATACTATCATTCAAAAAGAGGAAAACGCGTGTTAATGCTTGATTCCCATAACCCTCCTCATGATAAAGGAAGCCACCACGGAGATACTCGAATTATTCGTTTTTCATATGGAGAAGGAGAAAATTATGTACCATTGCTTCTTCGTGCAAATGAGTTATGGAGAGACCTAGAAATTTGAAGAAGGCAAGGAACAAGAAATTCTAGGTAGCGGGAAAACTGGTACTCCAGTTCTTGAAACAAATCAAGAGGGAGAATACAGCTTTGACTTTGTTTTAGGTGCATTAGAAGAAAACCCCGAAATAAGGACTGCCCCCACTCCTGAAGAATTGAATAAGGTAAAAAACTCTTCAAATTCAACCTTAATTTTCTTTATTGAAGATGAGGAAATAGGGCGATTTGATCAATTGAAATTAAGATCAAATTTTTATATGTGAGAATAGGTGTATTAATTACACTATAGAAAACGCTTCTTCATACGAAGGATTAAATGGGTGCAGCAGCATGAAAATAAAAATCTTCCTGAGTAGTGAACTAATAAAGTTAATAAGGATGCTTTCAAATCTTAGCTCTCTTTAAATAAAAAGGAGAAAAATATCTATTATCTTTTTCTAATGGAACGAACGTGGCAGCATTCCTGTAATAAATGTAGAGAACCTTTCTTATGTCACAATCTCGGCAGGATAGTGGATGTAAAAAACATTGTATTGTTCTTTTAAGAAGGGATTGAAGAAAGTGACTCAATTTACAATATTTTACCTTTGTGTTTTATTTTCAGAAAATTAATAAAGGACCATATGTTCTTATGTTAATATATATTAAAAAGGGAGGGGATTAGTATAACAGTGAAAAGTGAAAAAGAAATTTTATTGTTGAATAGCGACATGAATTTTAAATCATTGCTTGAAATAATTGACTCTGTACCTACCAGAAAAAGGGGAACTTCTATTGAAACTCAAGAGAGAGATAAGAATTTTCGTGATGTATTAATGCACCTTTATGAATGGCATGCAATGCTTGAGAGATGGTATAGAGAAGGCATGGATGGAGATATTCCTTTTATGCCAGCAGCGGGTTATAAATGGAATACTATAAATCTGCTTAATAAACAAATTTGGGAAAAATATCAAGATGTAACTTTGAATCAGGCTATTAAGAAATTGAAGTTAAGTCATGATAGAGTAATGGAACTAATTAAATTACATACTGATGAAGAACTCATAACAAAGAAATACTATAAGTGGACAAAAACAAGCAATTTATATACCTATTTTGCTGCAAACACCTCACATCATTATATTTGGGCTATTAAAAAATGTGAAGTCATTGCAAAGATTATAAAAGAAACGGAAAATGACAAGGTTGTAAAATAATAAACTAAACAAAGGGGGTGTTGATTGAATGAATATGGATCAATGCTCTTTTTTGCTTTTGGAACTAGCGTGCAGTATTCCTGTAATAAATTGAAGTTGGAAATGAATAACTTTGTGAAGAAATGTACTTAAGCTATAGGGGGCGTTAGTTCAATAAGAGAAAAAAGGGTAGTACATATTATACATGGCTAATATGTACTATCCTTTATTTATTAAGGTTTATTATAAATAGGTCTAGATAATTTCAGTTCGGTAATAAATTTATTATCATTGAATATCTCATCTACTTGATTTAGCAGCATAGGGCTAAAATCCCTGGTCTCTAAACAGTAGGCGGTGCATGCTTTAATTATTCATTCTGCAGAACTTTAACCATCGCAGTTATCATTCCAAGATGAGTACTTTCATGCGCAATTAAAACATGAACAAGTTCACCGATTACGGTCGCTTGAAGAAAGTTGCTCTCTTCTGCTACAGGTTGTGTTAACATACCGTCATAATTATCACATATCTCCGTCAGCTGGCTTTTTAATTCAATTAGAATAAGATCAATTTCTGGCGGTTGCCCCGACCAGTTTAACGGACTTGTGCCTGTCGCGAAAAAATCACTATAATGATCTGGAATTCTTGAACCAGCGCCAGAATATTCAAATATTAATTTGTCTGTTATCGTTAGCACATGTCCAACCTGCCAATATAAATGGTTATTGAAACCTTTCGGGATATGTTTCATTTTACCTTCAGACACGTTTTTTAAAACATTCAGTATTTGTTTTCTAATATCTGCAAACAAATTCAATACATAGGTATCGGACATGTTAATCACCTATCGCTTCTAAGATTTCTATCATACCTCCATATTGCAATTCCGGCCAATTTTGAGTTAAAGACATCGCTTTTTCCAAAGAATCTGCTTCAATAATGGAAACGCCGAATATATCTCCGGAGTAATCATCGATGGAATCTTGCGAAATAAATTTACGCCCACTTCCCGCAAAACGTACCTTCTCGTAACCATCTTCCTTTAGATTGTCAAGCCATCTCCATAGTTCATCAACATTTCGATCAAGTCGATTGTCCGGAACCTCACCGCCCCTATAAACAAACAAAAACTTCAATCTTGTTCCCTCCTTATTTTCAGTTGCAATTTGAAACTTAATTTATTATAATAACATTTAAATAATTAAGTCAAGGGGGATCTATGCATAATTCCAAACTGCGCAGAAGGTCGAATTGTCCTATCTCGTTTTCTCTAGATTTATTAGGTGACTCTTGGTCACTACTTATTATCAGGGACATCATATTTGCAGGAAAAAAAACGTTTGGGGAATTCCTTACCTCAGATGAAGGGATTGCCAGAAACATACTATCGAATCGCTTATCCCGTCTAGAGACAATAGGCTTGATTAATAAAAGTCCACATCCCGATGACAGGAGAAAAGACCTGTACGAAGTAACGGAGGCTGGGTTGGATTTATTACCCGTCCTGTTTGAATTATCCGGCTGGGGAGCGAAGCATGAACCTGAAACTGCAGACACCCTAACTTGGTTGACTGATGTTCAGATGAACAAAGACAGTTTAATTCAATTAATTCGGCAAACGGTTATAAATGGCGGATCTGTATTTACTGGTTCAGAGAGTGTAATTAATCAATTGGAGCGGAGGCAGTAGCCCTATCTACCAGATATTGAGGAAATACTGTTAGCAAAATAATAGAGTGGTATAGTTTGTGAATAAAATAACTATTCATTTTGTAGATAACGAAGAAGGTCAACTTATAACATTATAAGATAGAACAATAAAAAACTTATATTCAGCCTCATGATGCAATTAGCCTAGCTAAAGAATTGGGACTGATTTTGTCAAAAGGATTAATTAGTATGATTAAGAATAATCAAAACAAAACAATAAGTAGGCCAACATGTATGTACCGGTCAAGTTTGTTCCAGCAAACTTGACCGTTTTTAAAATTTTTACTTCGAGAAAGGGACGGGTAAACAATTGATCCTTCAAACAGGGGGGCTGTATGTTGGATTTAAAAAATCACCGTTGATCCAAAACATACATACGTTCCTTTATTGATCCTTATAATTTTATTTAGAATAATAACTTTATTATGTATTGGATTGTTTACTAATCTGAAAGAACAGACAATATATTGTCTACTCACTGTACATATCCTGGAGTAAAGCAGAATTTTTCCAAGTGTGCGAGGCATTATTCTTCCTCGCATGCTTTCTTTTCAAGTAAAGTTGTGTGATCTTGTCTTTATGTCCTTATGACCAAGGCTCTCTTGTATTTGGGTTAATGAAGCTCCGTTCTCATCACTGTTACTGTTTTGCTTAATTCTTCAGCCCTTCCAATAGCTTCGTTATTGTAGCAATTGTGTCTTCTAAGGAGTATTCATCATTTGGATTATCTGCTATCCAAAGGGCTGCTTCATTCATTGCTCCCGAAAGACAATGGGTCATAGCATCCACAGATAATGGTTTTAAATATCCTTGATTTTTCATATCTTGTAATTGCTCTCGTAAATGTCTCATTGAGTTTTGTTCATCAATTAATCTAAAGACATCCAAGCCTAAGACTGCAGGACCGTCAATTAAAAGGATTTTCAGGTTCTGTTCTTCAACTACAGCTGATAAAAAGGCTTGACAGCCAAGTAGTAATTGCTGCCATGGATCTTCACTTTTTAAAGCCTCTTTTTCAACCCGTTCTCCAACCTCTTTTTGTACGAGTTCAAAAATGTGTAAAAATAGTCCCTTTTTATGTTTAAAATGATGATAGAGAGCACCTCTGGTCAAATTTGTCTCTGTAACGATATCTTCTAAAGCTGTGTTAGCATATCCTTTTTCTGTAAAATGTTTTCTTGCAGTTGTAAGTAACTTTTGAACAGTTGCATCGGTTTCCATTTTATTTTTTCTCATAAAATTATGCCTTCCTATATTGTGAGCTGTTTTTATACTTGCTGTGTTGGAATCAGAGATTATTTTTCAGACCATATTTTCTCATTAAATTGAGAACGATAAGTCTCACCAGGTGGTATGATTTGAATTACATCGATTAAAATCCCATTTGGGTCACTTGTGATGAAATGCCTTTGACCAAAATCTTCATCTTTCATATCCTGGATGATGGGCAATTTTTCACTATGAATTAATCTTTTATACTCGTCATCGACATTATCAACCTCAAAATTGAGAATCAATCCCTGTACTACTTTACGATAATTTGAAGGAATCGTTTCATGGGTACTGTCAATGATTGCTAATTCGTAAGGAACAGTATTTTCATTCATTTTCAAACTCACATACCAATCTGATTTGAAAACAGGCTTAAATCCAAAATTCATTTCATAAAAATTAGCAGTTTTTTCTAACTTTTCAGTTAAAATAACTGGATAAAAACCATTAACCAACACGACCATCTCCTTATTTTAGTTTGGTTAATTTTAACATACATACAGTATGTATGTAAATAATTACTTATCTAAAAAAATTTAGGGGCATAAACGCCAAACTCATACAGTTAATGGGGTTGAAGTGTGTATTGGAACCTATCAAAATGCAGAGTAAAGTTTAAAAGAATTAGTCTGGGAATGTGAGGGTGGACGTGAATTACGTTAAAAAGGTTTAAAGACGATGTAAAACATTGTAGTCTTAAATATTTCTCAAACAGTTCTATTATTATATAATGATCATTTTGTGTCTGCGCTATAGGGGCATGATAATTAATCGGTTGCTGCGGAAACCTTATTTTATTGGACTAAAGGGGCAGCATTCCTGTAATAACTGAAAATGCGATTTGAATGAAAAAAGACCTCTTGGTAAGATGAATGTGTCCTGAGCTTGGCCAGCTAAAAAGGACAAAACATCTACTCGGAGGACTCACCATGAATTATAACCAAAATCATAAAATAGCTCAAATTACACCTAAAACCTTAG
>NZ_JAUSUB010000060.1 GCF_030813235.1 Cytobacillus purgationiresistens
GATTAATAATCTTGTTTTTCTACCTTCCCACACACTCTCCTCGGTAGAAGGGATCAATTGTCTCTCTTTTTCTACCTTCTCACGCATTCTCCTCGTTAGAAGGGATTAATTTTCTCTCTTTTTCTACCTTCTCACACACTCTCCTCGGTAGAAGGGATCAATTGTCTCTCTTTTTCTACCTTCTCACGCATTCTCCTCGTTTGAAGGGACTAATTTTCTCTCTTTTTCTACCTTCTCACACACTCTCCCCGTAGAAGGGATCAATTGTCTCTCTTTTTCTACCTTCTCACACACTCTCCTCGTTAGAAGGGATTAATTGCCTCTCTTTTTCTACCTTCTCACACACTCTCCTCGGTAGAAAGGGGGGATCCACGTTCTTGTGCACTGTTCTCATCTAATATGAATAATAATCAATAATCGTACTAATAAAATATCAAAAAAAACTGCCAGCGAATTCGTTCGATTCACTGGCAGTTCATTTTATTATTTCATTTTACCTTGTAATACTTCTACTGCTTTTTTAATTTGAGTATCATTGTCAATTACTTGTTGGCGCAGTTCTTCCATCAACTTTAATGTCGATGGTCCAGTAAGCACGCCTGTTTCTTCTATTTCTGCTTCAGCTTGGAAAGCCTTGACTGCAGCCTCGGTTTTTTCATCAAAGAAACCGTCTTCCCTTTCAGGATCATGTCCAATAGCTTTTAACATTTGCTGTGCCACTTTCACTTGGCTCGATGATGTTGATAACTTGAGCTCGACATCTGGATTGATGAAGGGCAAGGAAGCATAGTCTGGTAAAGACACCTTATGATTAGGCTCTATTCCTTTCGTGTGTATCCAATTCGCTTTTGGAGTCAGCCATTTTTCAGTTGTGAATTTCATATTGGAGCCATCACTAAAGTCTTGGGCGCGCTGAACCGTTCCTTTACCAAAGGATTTTTCACCAACTAATTCTACATTAGCTGATTCCTGAACAGCAGCAGCTAGAATTTCTGAAGCGCTGGCACTTCCTTTATCAATTACGACAACTAATGGTATATCAGAGCTTTGTGTATTAGTTGATTCAACTTCTTCTTTATTTCCATTTCGGTCTTCGATTTGGAATAAAATTTCTCCCTCAGGAACGAACAAGCTCGAAATTTCGATTGCTTGATCTAGTAATCCACCTGGGTTTTGACGTAAATCAAGGACAAGACCTTTCATTCCTTCATCTTGAAGCTCATTTAATTTATCAGCAAGCTCCTGAGCCGTATGTTCAGAAAATGAAGTAATTTGTACTTTCGCAATTTCATCATCAATCATTTCACCGTACACAGTCTCCAGTGGTATCGTATCACGTGTAATTGTCATTTTCACTGACTCTTCAGCACCTGGACGCATCACTTCAAGTTCTACATCTGTGCCTTTCTCACCTCTTATCAAAAGAACAGCTTCAGAAGAACTCATCCCCTGCAGACTTTTTTCATCAACAGAAAGGATTTTGTCATTCGGCTGTAACCCAGCTTTTTCTGCAGGAGAGCCCTTTAAAGGAGATACAATTACAACATGTCCCTCTTGTTCTGAAATCTCTGCACCGATCCCTTCAAAGGAAGATGCGATACTATCATGGAAACTCTTTGCTTCCTCTACATTCATGTAATCTGAATAGGGATCATCTAACGCATCGAGCATTCCATTGATGGCACCATTAATAAGCTCATCTTGATCCACTTCTTGGTAATACTTATCCTTTAATGTATCAAATGCCGAATAGAGCTTGCTAAATTCTGATCGCTCATTGGTTCCCACATTTACCGCTTTTTCATCACCAAAAGCAAGAGCTAAAGTTGTAATCCCTGCCGATAAAAAGACAACAAAAAATAAGAGCATGACAAATTTAAACTTTTTCATACGTATATACCCAGATGGTTTTTCTGCTGATTCTTGATTTAAATCCTCATTTTCCAAAAACTTTCACCACTTTCATGACCATAGAATCGAATCCGACTCTTTAATGATTAGAATAACATTTTTAATTGAAAATTAACAAAGAAAAAAGCCGTTTTTCATTTTTCATTGGATGTACTAAAAAATTTAAATAAATGTGCGAAAAGAAAAACTTACCAGCATATGTACAAATTATACATCATTTTTCATCCTAATAGGATGACGAGTATCTGAACGATTGATAATTTAATTATCCATCAAAAATATCCAACCCCCAAAACAGTACTTTCCTCAATTGAAAAAGCACTTAACATACAATTAAGTGCTTTTTCTCTTGCCTTTAGTTTTTAGTCAATTTTTCTTTTTTCATGCATATCATGTATTTAATCCCCAAAATTTAAGTGTTTCTTCTTCTGTTAGGAAATCATACATAACATATCCCGAAAGGAGCTACTCTGCATGTACATAGGTATTCTCTTATGGTTAAGCTTTGCTTTTTTTATTATTACATTTGTATCCGGTATTATGAATAGGTCCTGGAAACATGAGCTTCTAAGCATTTTGCTTGTCTTGCCATTAAGCTATTATCTGTTCATGATCGATAATATATTCAGCTATTTATGGGTATTACCTTTGTTTCCATTTATGGTCTTGCTCTATTTTATATTCGTAGAAGAAAGACAGATTGACCATTAAATTTTTTCGACAATATCGAAATACTCTTCTAACGTCCAGTCCTTGTCAAACATGACGGTAGCTGCCTCTTTACCGACAAAGCGGAAGTGCCAAGGCTCAAATTGATAGCCTGTGATACTTTCTTTTCCCTTTGGATACCTTAAGACAAATCCGTATTTATGAGCGTTTTCAGCAAGCCATTTCCCTTCAGGAACTTTTTCAAATTCTTCTGTTAAACCATAGTTCACAGAGCTGCTTGAAATATCCATGGAAAGACCTGTTTGATGCTCACTGCTGCCGGGAATGGCAACGACCTGCACAGCCTTTTCTTCACCTACTCGGGTAACCTCTGCATTAAATACCGTTTCTTGTCGGTCATAGGAACGATAGCCAGATACGGCAAAAAGATCAATTGAGGCTGCTTTTGCTCCCTCAAACATTTCTTTCAGGGCATCTGCTGCTTCTTTCCGCAGATAGCTTTTTTCTATATCCTCATCGCCAAAGGAGAAAGCAACATTCGGCCTGACTAAATCATTGGGAATATAATCAGATGGTAAGCTGAATTGTTTATTGACTAATGCCATCACATTCTTGGGATTCTGTATTACATTCATGTCATCAACCACTTCTATATCGTTAAAAAAGGCAGCCTCCAAAACAGGATTATTACTGTCTTTTTCAGCAGGATTGGTTGATGTTTCTGCACTTTCTTCATTATTAACTTCTTCATCATTTTTACCATTATCGTTTTCATTTGTTGTTTCTGAGCCATTATGATCCGCATTTGATAAAAATGGAATCTTGTCCAAATATGGATCCAGCTGACTGCAGCCTCCTAATATCACACTTGCTACGACCGTACTAATCATTATTTTTTTCATGTCAATTCACCTATCTCTAATGCATTTCATTTCTATCATATCATGTAATAAAATGAAATGCGAAAACGAAACATTATAGTGAAAAATCCCCAAAAACGAATGCTGGCTTCACCTTATTTCTCCATTAAAAGAAGACTATCCAGTTTGAATAGTCTTCCTCTTATCTCACTCTTTTATTGCTGCTTCTAATGCAACTTCAATCATTTCATTAAATGTAGTTTGTCTTTCCTCTGAAGTAGTTTCTTCACCTGTCAGAATATGATCGCTAACAGTTAAGACAGAAAGTGCTTTTCTGGAAAATTTTGCTGCCAATGTGTATAAAGCCGCTGTTTCCATTTCAATTGCAAGGATTTGATATTGCGCCCATTTTTCATGTTCTGCGTTGTCATTATAAAACAAGTCTGCAGTAAAAACATTTCCAACCTTTAAGTTCAAGCCTTTTTCGACCCCAGTATCATATGCTTTTCTCAATAAGTCAAAGTCTGCTGCCGGTGCGTAATCCACTCCGCCAAACGTTAAACGGTTCATTTGTGAATCAGTTGATGCAGTCATTGCAAGAATGACGTCACGCACCTTTACATCCTTTTGTATAGCACCGCAGGTACCGACCCTAATAAGGTTTTGCACATTATAGTTGTTCATTAACTCATTTACGTAGATAGAAATCGATGGCACACCCATTCCAGTACCCTGAACAGAAATTCTCTTTCCTTTATATGTACCAGTGTAGCCGAACATATTACGGACTTCATTATAGCAAGTTACATCTTCAAGAAATGTCTCAGCAATGTATTTTGCTCGCAAAGGGTCTCCAGGAAGAAGGACCGTTTCAGCAATTTCATTTTCTTTTGCCCCGATATGTATACTCATCTATATTACCTCCAGTTATTAATGAATCTGATTTAATTCAACTATAGCATAATAAAAACAGGCTAGAAAACTCCATACTGTTAAATAAGGAATCCACCTGAAAAATAATTATCGCTATAATCAATAAATAAAGCAAGTATTAATGGGGAAATTCAGGAATCATCATTTAATGCTCCTCCGAATCTATAACCAAGTATGTCTGTATTCATCAGGAGAATCACATATCCTGACTATCTAATATGAATTCGATTAATTTTCATCCATCCACCTGATTTTAGCTGATAATAATGCTGGCCCCTTTTTCCTTCATCAATATATAAAATATCACCAGTAGTTATGAACCTTCCAGCAAAATCACACGGCATCCGGTCAGGCACATTGAATTTTTTAAATACCGATGTTAAGCAATCCTCATGATTCATTCCTTCAATAAATAGTCGATATACTTGGCGATAACCTTTACTCTCCCGATAGACCGGCGTTTGAAAAATGGTGACGTCGAACTCTTTCTTCCTGCTTTTAGTTAACTCCTTAAGCATTCATCATCCCTCCAACCATTTTTTCGTTTATTACTTCTTTTATTAGATATAAAGTTTGTCGTTTCCTTCGTAAAAAAATTACTAGTTTTGTCGATTTAAGAAAAAAACGATAAGAAAACGCTTACATTTTTAAATAGCCGCTCATATACTGTTATAAATGCTTATATATTGCCTAATTGAGGAGCTTCGGACTTTCAAACAACAACGAGGAGGTGAGCAGAATCGAATGAGGATTCAATTAACCAAAAGAAAAAGCCTTCCACTTTTATTGATCTTATGTTTTCTTTCCTTTAGCATAATTGAAGGTTTTTTGCCCCTTCATCCCTTTGAATCAATCGCACATCGCGGTGCTTCTAACGTCGCGCCAGAAAATACGATGGCCGCGTTTGAGGAAGCGCTGGCACTTGATTTTGACTATATTGAGCTTGATGTCCACCTTAGTAAGGATGGTGAGTTCATTGTTATCCACGATGATACAGTTGATCGCACAACAAATGGAGAAGGAAAAATAAATGAAATGACTGTTCAGGATATTAAAGAGCTGGATGCTGGATCGTGGTATTCCCCTCAATTCACAAATGAATCAATTCCATTATTGAGAGAAGTGATTGACAAATTCGGAGGAAAAATTGGGCTTTTGATTGAAATAAAAACCACTGGGCAACAGATCGAAATGGCCGGAGCTTTATCCCCTTTATTATTAGACTCTATCGAAAAAGGGCAGTTATCTTATAAAAATGTGAAAGTCCAATCATTTAACGTCAAGGAAATAGAAAAGTTTCACCAGCTAGCACCTAAAATCGCGACCGGTCTCCTATTGAATAATCCTTTAGACACTTTTCAGCTTACAACCTATAGACAATTTACTACTTTTTTATCCATCCATTATTATGCTATATCAAGTGCTTTTATTAAGCAGGCAGAGTTTTATGACTATGAAATTTATTCATGGACGATCAAGCAACAATATCAATTTTATGATATGCAACGAATTGGTGTTCATGGCATCATTTCAGATGAAGAAATGAAAACCCGCAACACACACTTTTATGCGCTTGTCTCCCCATTATTAAAAGGTCAGGATATTTTACGAACTTTCTTTGTCTAATATAATAAAATTCATTTCTCCGCAAATCCAACTAATCACTTACTTTCGACTAAAAGCACAGAAAAAAACGTCAGGCATTCTCTCCTGGCGTTTTCCTCGTTCATTTAATTCTTATGCATACTTAGAAATCGTCAATTTAATTTTCTCGCGGATATCCAGGATATCAGAATCTGCTATTTTGACTAAAATAGTCGATTCATCCATTGATAGCGCCTCTGAGAAAAGACCTCTAATGCCTCTTGCCCGTCTGTCTACTTGAATCATAAGATCGATTTCATTCTTTGTATTTGGATAAAACACCATCTCCAACTCATCAAGATGTCCACGGAAAGAACCTGATACGGGTATAAATTCAAACTCTTGTACAAATGGTAGCCTGCGGCGCAAACCGTGTGGGACTTCCACGCAATCGACTTCCCTTATCTTAAATCCTAAATCAATTACAGCGTCTATAGCAGATTTCATCAATGGGTTAGGAATGACTCTAATCACATCTTTATCATCGGGATCTACAGCATTCTTAATATCCAACTCTGTTGAAATCCAGATTTTTGACTTACCAATAGATACAGTTGTATCCAAGGGCAAAACAAACGAAAATGGAATTTCTTTTTCTTCATCAGACTTTAAAAGAAAAGACTCTGATAATCGGATTCTCTCGATTTGGCTATTTACATAATATTTTTTATCATCACTCTCTTTTTCGAAAGCTGTACTTACATTTATATAGATTTCTGCAATTTTCTGTTCGATCTTACCGCCTTTTACTTCAACGACCCCTGTTACTTCTCCCCCAGGAAAGACAGTTTCACTATGCAGCTTCGTATCTACCTTTGCTGCTCCAATACCAACGCTCGCCAACACCTTATTAAACAAGCTCATTTACGTTATTATCCTCCTCGTGACAAATGGTCACTTCAGTTAAAATCAAAATATATACGTAAATTCGGTTGCGAAGGTTTCGTTTTTTTAAAGACTTTTTCAATATATGATTCGTTTGTAAATAAAGTATTCTATGTAGAATAGTAGCCCTTATCGTTTTTTACCAAACTAATTCCCCTCTCCTTATATACAAAAAATGACGGATACCCGTCATTTCATAGTGTCGACAAAAGTAAAAATAGGCAAACTTCTATGAATTTGGAGAAATGTACGTTCGACTCCTGCGGGAAAAGCGAGAAAGCCCGTGACTTGCAGGAGCGTAGCGACGAAGCGGCTTAACGCTCGCCCCACAGTATGCGAACAGGTAGCTTCGGAAATCCTAGCCAATCTTTATTACGAAAATAAATGAGTTTGTCTGCAGCCTCAAATGACGGATACCCGTCATTTTTTATTCTTCTTCCTCTTGCTCATCAATAATGCATTTTTTCAATAGATAATCAAAAGTGATATCTGCTAGTTCATCTACTTCTTCTTCAGATGGAACAAACCCTCTCTTTGCCAGCTCATGAAAGAAAAATTCAGCAATCTCTTCTGTATCGATAAATACTTCTATTTCCCTCATAGCGTCGCCCCCTTTGTACCAAATGTATGTGGTTTTCATTCAATTCATGCAAAACAAAGTAAATTATGTGATCAATTTCAAATAATGATGAATGAAAGGGGTTATTTTTTCTAGTCCTATGCATACATATAAACTATCAAAATATACTCTATTAAACATGGGGAAGGAAGATATTTCTATGAATCTAGTACAATCTCTTTCAAACTGGTTTGTCAAAGATGTAAACCTTGAAAACAGTGTCACCCTTAATTTTTTAGCAAAGATATTAAACGGATTATTCTTCATTGTTATGGTAATTGGAATACCGCTAATTATCATTTCCATTATTCGATTGATTTTTGCTCATTAGCAGCGGTTTTACTATCATTTTCGTTGGCAAGCTGCTTTAGCTTTCTTAAAATAATTTGCATGACTTTTTTATATTCCTCATCTTGGAACAGTTCATATAGAATATGATAATCATTATAAATATCAAGTAAGCCATCAATAAGTAATTTCTTTTCCTTCACACTTTCAAGCAGCTCTTTTTCTGCCTCACGGAAAGAGAAAGTAGATTTCTTAAGTTCTTGGATTTTTTCTGTCTTATTAATTAAATATAGTAATCCTAACTTTTGGATAAAGGCATCTGCACTCTCAGCATCTGCAAGTAAGGTTAACTCTTCTTCGCCAGCTTCAAGCCATTCACCATCACTAATTCTTGATAATTCATAAATAATGTCTTCCCATGCGTCCTCTTTATAACGCCAAATTTCTGTACGAAAGCCAACGATTTTAAATAATTCTGTTCCATACCCTTTCACCTGGACGAGATCACCAAAGAAATATTTATATTCTATGTCAATCTGCTCCTTTTCAATAAGCTCTCCTTCATATTCTGAGAGATATTGCAGACTTGATTCCATATATAAGCCTTCGCTTTTATTGACTTCATAAACATACATATCATCCAGCCATTTCACATCCGTGATTTTTCCCACCGTTCCATAAATCGTAATCACGACTGTATCACCGACTTTAAATTTAGGTTTTTTTCTATTTACCATATCCTCCATCCTCTCAATGATCGCCGTGAATGATTATTACGATATCATATGCAAGGAATAGCTAATTCGCTCTTAGATAGGGCTGTCCAATTTACAATTAGGACTGGTGTTTAAGGCATGTTTACTGGATATCAAATTGCTGAAAAGATTGTGTTTTAATGGGGAGGATAGGTATGAATATTGAAGTAAATAGGCTTTGATGAATTTATTTTTAGTTTTCTTAGGGGAGTGAATTGACTTGTCATTTGTTGTGGAGGGAGGGTTGATGATGCCGGATTGTTCAAGGGGGAGCGATATTTTTGACTTGCTTGGATCATGGTTAAGGGCGGTTGGTTCCAGACAGGACGTTTCTGAATTGCTCGGTTACTTGTAATTGAGCGATCTAGTTACCCCCTTCCTCCGGTCTCCTCTCTTCCGGGCACTAGTTGAGCGATCTAGTTACCCCTTTCCTCCGGTTTCCTCTCTTCCGGGCACTAGTTGAGCGATCTAGTTACCCCTTT
>NZ_JAUSUB010000061.1 GCF_030813235.1 Cytobacillus purgationiresistens
TTAAGAACGATTGGAGATAGAAAGCGTTGTATTTCTTGTGCAAAAAGTGTCAGTTCACTAGAGATGATAGGATTCATAAAAAAACACCATCCTTTATCGTAAACTTCTTACGATAAGCATAGCGTTTTTTTATTATTGGAGCTATTGTTTTTACTTAGCTTGATGGGCATGGGGTAGTACCAGCAAAGCTGCAAATCCGGCAAATTGATGGGTTAAATTGGAAATTCATCCATTGCTTCATTATATTTCTTTTGAGCCTCCGGCAGTGCCAACTTTGAATAAATTTCAAGGGATTGTCCACTCTCATGACCACTATATGGTTGGATTAAGGCGTCGTCGATCCCTTTCTTTTTAAGCCAGGTCAACAAAAAATGCCGGAGCTTGTGGGGAGACAAGGATTGTGACAGTCCAGCTGCTTCCGAATATTTGGCCAGAATTTTTCGAACGCCCCGATCCGTATATTTTATCTTCCAATTAGATTCAAAAAGATAACGTGCTTTTTCTTTTCTCATAGTTTCAACATGCATGGCTAACAGTTCCCTAAAGGATTGTGGGAAAGGAACGATTCGATCCTTTTTACCTTTTCCATTATTGATTCGGATTTGACAAAGGGATGAATCCACATCCGTTAGTTGGATATTGACTAACTCACTCACTCGAACGCCTGTATAAACAAATGTTTTGATGATCATCATGTGACGAAAGTTTTTCCCATTCCAGACTAAATCGTAATACCGTTTCAATTCATCTTCTGTTGGTACATAGGGAAGTTTTTTCGGTTTCTGTGCTACCTCAACCTCTAATTCTTCTCTTAGTTGTTGAAAAACCCGTTTTAGGTAATCATAATCGGGTCGTTCTCCCCGAAGATATTTTGCCAGTTCTTTAGCTTTCTTTTTTGCAGGTGTTCTTTGTTCTATCATATGGATACTCCTTTGATGTGAAGTCTTTCTTCCATGTTTAATTCGAACGTTCCATAAGGATTGACATGGCTGTAAACTAAAGGGGTAAGGGCACGTAAATCCTCTGATTCCATCAAATCAAACCATTTCTGTTCTGACAACACCTCTTGGATCATTAAGGTGTAATATAGACCAAACAATTTTGCAGTAGGTGAAGCGACAAAACCGCGATTTCTTGATCTTCCAAACGATTCGTGGAAATTTGGCCACCCTTACCATAAAAAATAAAGCTATTGGCCGAGTTCCAGTTCTCGATAACATTCAACCTCTCATGAATTTCCCGACGTATTTTTTCTGAATTCAAGTACTCGCAAAGGAAAATAGTTTTGATGACTTTTCCGAGTTCAGCCAATGCTTGGTACGTAGGGTGTTTTAGGTTATTTCGCGTAAAGCGTTTCAGAATCGCTTTCGTTTCAGCTGTTCCCAATCGGAGAGCAGTCGCATATTTGATCATCTGATCATACTGTTGCCGAATCAACTCCAAGGTTTTATCAAACAGAATGTTAAGGAGTACGCGATGACTCTATAGAAATACTTTAAGAATCCCGTAAATAATAAAAAGGATAGAAACTCAGAATGATTCTGGTTTCTATCCTTTTTGTTATACTAATGCTTTTGCTTTCTCCATATTCACTCTTCCTGAGAAGAAAGTTGCTCCTCCGCCCATATCTGCGATTCGGTCTGGCGTAAGCGCGTTTACGATTTGCTTCGTGCCAGGCTGATCTGCCCAAAGTCCTTGGCTGACAAGCACCCCTTGAAGTACATTATCGCCAACAGCGGCAGTCAATTCACATTCCCCACGGTGATTCCAAATACGAACCATATCTCCATCTTCCACCCCGTATTTTTCTGCATCATTTTGATTCATATGCAGCTTCGGTTGTTTTTCTAATTTGATATGTTTTTCATTATTAGAAAAAGTAGAATTCAAGAAGTTATGATTTGGTCCAGGAACGAACAGGAATTGTGCGTCGCCATCATTAACAATTGGCATATAGGTCGGTAAGGCCGGATATCCATCTTCCACCATTTTTTCTGAATAGAGCTCTATTTTTCCGCTGGGCGTATGAAGCTTGCCGGGCAGCAATGGTTTAATATTTGCTTTCATATATTCATTCTCAACGAGTTTCTCATAGGTGATATGGTCTATATAAGGATTGCTTGGGTGATTCAATGCATTTGTAATCACTTCTGCTTCCGATTCATTAAATGTACTCTCTGTATATTCCATTCCGGCTGCAAGCAGCTTGAATACTTCAAAATTTGATTTGGACTCTCCATATGCTTCAATGACTGGCTGCTGAAGATGGAAAAAGTTATGCCAGTAAGAACCATAAAAATCTGTGTTTTCATATGAAGAAGTCGACGGCAGCACGATGTCTGCATATTGTGCAGTTTCTGTTAAGAATAAATCGTGAACGACAAGGAATAAATCCTCTCTTTCAAGGCCAGCTTTGACTTTATTGCTGCTGGGTGCAATAACAGCCGGGTTACTGCCATACACATACATTGACTTGATTGGATTTTCTTCTTGGAGCAGTGCTTCCCCAATCGCGTTCATATTAATGGTTCGCGTTTGTTTGTTTTTCATCAAATCGGGTCTTTGCATGGCAAATGTGTTGTGTGCAAGGTAGCCTGAATTAGACTTAAGAGCACCGCCGCCCTTATGTAGCCATTGTCCGGTTACCGCAGGCAGGCAGGCGATGGAACGAATCGTCATTCCGCCATTATCATGGTGCTGCAGGCCGTTGCCGATTCTAATGAACGCAGGGGCAGTCTCACCATACATTCTCGTCAGCTTATACAAGTCGTCTACAGGTACGCCTGTAATTCCAGAAACTGTGACAGGGTCGTATTGAACAACATGCTGGCGAAGCTCCTCGTAGCCAACCGTATACTCTTTTAGAAAATCTTCATCTACTAAGTTCTCCGCAAACAATATATGCATCATTCCAAGTGCCAAAGCACTATCTGTTCCTGGTAAAATAGGAATAAACCAATCTGCCATTCTGCCTGTTTGGTTTTTGTGCACGTCGATGACGATAATTTTTGCACCCGCTTTTTTGGCTTTTTGTGCAAGTACGATTTGGTGCATATTTGTGCTTACTGCGTTGACTCCCCAGAAGATAATGAGCTTAGATTCCACGGTATCATCTGGATCCACACCAAAGCTTCCGCCCATCGTGTATTTGTATCCCTCTGACCCAGCTGCCTGACAAACTGCGCGATCAAGCTGAGATGCACCCAGTCGATGAAAGAATCGGCGATCCATACCTTCCGCTGTTAAATAGCCCATATTGCCATAGAAGCTATACGGAATGATACTCTCTGGTCCATCTAAATCAATCAATGATTTCCAGCGACTTGTAATGGTTTCAATTGCTTCCTCCCAGCTAATTCTTTCAAACTTTCCTTCGCCTTTCTCACCAACGCGTTTTAATGGATATTCCAATCGTTTATCATCATATAGTCGAGCCGCCATATTGCGGACTTTATTGCAAATATTCCCCTTTGTAACGGGATGATTCGGATCACCCACAACCTTCACGATTTTCCCGTCCTTCTTATGTACAAGCAAACCACATTGATCAGGACAGTCCAACGAACAGACTGATGGGAAAATTCCGTCTTTTTCTTGAGTAAAAGAGGACATACGAAGCGCTCCTTTGTAAAAAATAATATAAATATCATAAGACAGTTTATTCATTACTGCAACAGTGGAGCTTTAAAATACTTTGGTAGTTAATCGTATCACCGTGATAAAATAGTCTGATAAAATAATTCTAAAGTCCCTTGCTGTGACTAAAATGATAGAAATATAATAGAAATATGAAAAAACTTTACAATTGATAGGTCTGTAGTGCTAATATATGATTAGGATTAATAGTTTTAAAGTTATTTGCCTAATTTGCGATTCTATGTTGGATTGTGAGGAGTTGGAAGCATTATGCTGCCTGAATACAATATCGGAGAAATACTATACTCTTTAAGACAGAATAAATCAATCACTATAGAAGAATTAACAAAAGGGATTTGTACCAAAGAAGAGTATGAACGTTTTGAAAAGGAAAGCGCGTATCCAACAGTAGAACAGCTATATTTATTAGGACAAAGGTTACAAGTAAACTTGGTATATTTTTTTTCGATGGCGAAAAAGTGTAATCAAAACTACTCGCAGCTTGTTATTAATCTAATTAATAAATATAAGCGGGTGAGAGACTATCAAACCATTTACGATATTGTATTAAAAGAGCAACACTCGCCGATCTTTGATAATGTTCAATTAAAGCAATTTTTAAAATGGCATGAAGGTGTTTGTCTTTACTACTTACATAATGAGACTGAAAAAGCGTTGGAGTTATTGGATGATGCTATTAAATTAACGAATAAAGAATTTAAAAACTTAACTGAATCTGAAATTGAAATATTAACTAGTATCGCGATGATAGCTTATGAATCTAAAGACTATGTTCAGGCTAGGAATTATTTTGAACAATCCTTGGACGAATTACAAAGACTTCCAAGCCTAGTAGATCCAAAAGTAAAAATAAGAATCCTATTCGGCTTTTCTCAATCATTAACTGAGGAAGGGGAATATGAGAGATCCCTTACTTATTGTCAGCAAGGAATAAATCTCTGTATTGAAGTAGAACTACTGTACCTCCTAGCTGAACTTCACTATCAAAGTGGTGAAAACTTTATAAAGCTAGGAGAGGTTAAAACAGGAAAACATTATATTGAGAAGTCTCTCTTCTTATGTGATTTAACTAAGCATGAGAAGATGGGAGTCTTAATGAAAGCTGAATTAACCAAAATGATAAGTTCATTACCTTCGTAAAAAAAACAATTACATAATTGTTTTTTTAAATAATAAAGAAAGTGGTGGAAATTATGAAGAAACTATTATTAGCAGGTGTTTTAGTATTAGGAATTAGCGGTGCAAGTGCTCTATCAAGTGGCTCTTTAGAGACTGCTGGTATTCCGACACAACACAGTATTACAGGTAAGGAAACAGTTGTAGCAGGTATTCCAACACAACATGGTCTTCCTGTTGTTCCGTTCGGTATTCCAACACAACATTAATCTTTATTTGTTCAAAATTAAAATAAAAAAGTGATCATCTTCAACTTAGAGATGATCGCTTTTTTATTTTGAATTTTTAACCTTGAAAACCCCCAAAGAAGGTGTATGATAAGAGTGGCGTGAATGAACGTAGAACCTGAGAGTAAGGAGAAGCAACATGAAACAGACCTTTACTTTGCAAGAAAAAACAAAACAGATTTTAATTTTATTAATCCCTATCTTAATTACACAGCTTGGGATGTTTTCGATGGTGTTTTTTAACACGATTATGTCCGGGAGATATGATTCGGCAGACTTAGCTGGTGTTGCGATTGGGGCATCTATTTGGAATCCAGTATTTACAGGGCTGAGCGGGATATTGCTTGCAGTTTCACCGATTGCTGCACAAAAAATGGGGGAAAAGAACAATAAAGAAGTTACATCCATCGTAAAAAATGGCTTATATTTATCTGTTATTATTGCCCTAATTGTAATTATTGCCGGTGCCATATTATTGAATCCACTTTTAAATATTATGGATCTTGATAGCAGAGTACAGGAGACGGCTTTTCATTATTTAGTTGGTTTAAGTCTCGGTATCATACCTTTATTTTCATTTAATGTGTTAAGGTCATTTATTTATGCTTTAGGAAAAACAAGAATAGTAATGATCATTCTTTTATTGGCATTACCGATCAATCTTTTTCTGAACTATGTGCTCATTTTCGGGAAGTTAGGTTTACCAGAGCTTGGCGGAGCAGGGGGAGGCTACGCCACAGCAATTACCTACTGGTGTATCCTGCTGATGACAATATATGTGATTAATAAAATGCAGCCTTATTCTGCATTCAATATTTTTAAGAGTATAAGAGGTTTTGAGTGGAGCAGATGTAAGGAAATCCTCAAGATTGGTGTACCTATGGGATTGTCGGTATTCTTTGAAACGAGTATGTTTGCTTGTGTAACGATTTTATTAAGCCGATTTGATGTGACAACGATAGCATCATATCAAACAGCCTTAAATATCGTATCTTTCTTATACATGATTCCAATTAGCATCTCTATGGCTTTAACGGTTGTGGTCGGCTATGAAGTAGGATCAGGCAGAAATAAAGATGCCAAAGTTTATAGCTGGCTCGGAATCTATTTAGCGATGTTTATAGCTTTAGTGACCGGACTATTAGTCGTGTTGTTCAGGTATGAAGTCGCTGGTTTGTATTCGAGTGAACCTGCAGTCATTCAGTTAACGACACACTTTCTGATTTTTGCGTTATTCTTCCAGATTTCAGATGCGATCCAAGTGACCGCACAGGCTGCTCTTAGGGGCTATAAAGATGTTAATATCGCCTTTATTATCACCTTAGTTGCTTACTGGTTAATCTGTCTGCCAGTAGGGTTTATTTTAGCGAACTATACAAGCTTTGGTGCAACGGGGTATTGGCTTGGTTTAACTGCAGGTTTGTTGACAGCAGGTGTTTTTCTTTCAATTAGGTTAGTGTATATTCAAAAACATAGATTTGTGGAATCGAATAGTTATTGATGAAGGGTGGGAACTAGAGAAAATGCTAGTTCTCTTTTTTGGGGGATGGATTTAATAAATGAACAAAGTGTGTTCAAGTGAAAGGTACAGGAAAGAGTTTTAGAAAATCATGAAAAGTATTTCATTATATATTTTAATAGGTATAATTTTACATATCAATAGACTTGGTAGCTGCTGCTTGCAAAGGTCGATTCATTAATAATTACCAATTCAGAAATTATAACCACTCCATGTTGTAGAATTTTCTGCATTTGAGGCAAAGGCTATTTAAAGTGGTTGAGTTTATTTATCACCACTTTTAAAGGAGAATGTTATTTCTACAATAGAATACCGAGGGAGATGAGGCAGATAATTATTTGTGAAAACAAAAGCACTCAAGTGACCCGGCCAGACTGCAACTATTCAAGCAATACATTCGTTTGAAAAAAATAAAGCTGCAGCAAGGGCTATATCCTGCTGCAGTTTCTTTTAAATGGCAGTATACCCGCCGTCTACATGTAATACTGTACCCGTGATAAAAGAGGCTTTGTCACTTGCCATAAATACAATCGCATTTGCAATTTCTTCGGGCTTCCCTAAACGCCCAATTGGATGTTTGGCAATCATTTCTTTTTTTGTTTCAGGGGGGATTTGTTCTAATAACGGTGTCTCTATATACCCTGGTGAAATACTATTGATTCGAATACCTTTCTCTGCATATGTTAAGGCTACATGATAAACTAGTGGTTTGAGTTTAATTGATATTTCAGAAGCAAATACTGATTTAGGAGTATCATCGCTGTGATTGATATTCAAAAGCTGTCATGTCAGTATTATTTAGTTGTGACTTTCGGTTTCTATGGGCGACTCATAAGTGGAATGCTGAAGCTTAATAACAATATAAGAACAGTTTTGCAACGAAATATCGGATTTTCATGTTCTAAACTCGATATTAGAACCATTTTTCAGTGAAAAAGATGATTTTCATGTTCTAATCCGGCTATTAGAACCGTTTTTCAGTAAAAAAGATGATTTTCATGTTTTAATCCGGCTATTAGAACCATTTTTCAGTGAAAAAGATGATTTTCATGTTCTAATCCGGCTATTAGAACCATTTTTCAGTGAAAAAGATGATTTT
>NZ_JAUSUB010000062.1 GCF_030813235.1 Cytobacillus purgationiresistens
TTCTTCGTAAACTGCTAAATTGAGTTCTATTCGTTCTAACCAAAACTGTAAAGTTAAACAAGTTAGATAGTAATATGGAGAAAAACTGCGTATTTAAGAGATAAGTGTTTGTTTATTGAGGGAGGTTAGTGGAAAAAATATTTTTGAATAAATGGTGATTTACTGAGCGATTTGATTAAAAAAACTGATTAAAATGGTATAACTTTAAAAGTCGGAAAATTACCTAAATATAAATCAAAAAGGGGAAAATGATGACTAATAAAAACGTGAAAATTATAGAATTAAATGCGTATAACTGGTATGAATGCTACGAATTGGGAGTATCGAAAGAACGGTCAGATTACATTGAATCAAATGCTATTTCAATAGCTCAGTCAAAGTTTGAACCTACATTAAACCTTATGCTATTTATCTTGAAGAAAAAGTAGTTGGATTTTTAATGTACAATTCGTTACTAGAAGAGCTCAATGGTTATTGGGTACATACAATAATGGTAGATAAGGAATTCCAAGGAAAAGGTATAGGTAAAATAGCGACTAAATCTATGATTTCAGAAATTGCTAAATTACCGAATGTAAAAAAAATTGTAGGATATCATCCGGAAAATCTAGGAGCAAAATTATACTCAAGTTTAGGCTTTATAGATAATGGTGATAGATTTGGCAAGTTAAAGAACATAACTAGTAGCAAAACTTATGTTAAAATACATATAGCTAGAAAGTCATGTTGAAAATTAATTTTAAATGAATTATCTCAAATCACTTATTGGTAGGGGAGGAGCGTTAGTATTGATTCCCAACATTTAGCCCATTAATTACAAGTGTCACTCTGTTGGCACCTGCGTAGTGGCGCCGTGTCGTCAAATCTAACCAGTTGTGCGTTCTCGTTCCGGTGATATATGTGCCACCCGCTACCGGATAAAAACCCCCATCAGAATTGACCTGAAATTTGCATATGTAGATAATTAACTTTCATATCAGATGAGGATTTTTATATAAATGTTTTATTTAAAATCTAAAAGGATTAAACCATTCAAAAATGATAATCAACGATTATTCAATACTATTAGTTAGACTCTCCATCATCGATTCATCCATTGGTCCAACTAACTTCTGCGTGATAACTCCCTTCGAATCAATAATATAGCTGGTAGGAATAGAATATGCTTGGTATAGTAAGCCGATATCTCCGTTTTTATCCAGTGGAATAGGAAATGATAAATAATAATCATCCACAAAATCTTCGATTGCAGCCGTTCCTTTATCCAAATTAGTTAAATTAACAGCTACAATTTCAATCTCAGCCTCTTTGTTCTTTTGATAAAAGTTCTCCATATGTGGCAGTTCCGCTATACAAGGGGGACACCAACTTGCCCAAAAATTTAGGATAACCTTTTTTCCTTTACAATCAGATAATTTAAGAGTCTGTCCGTCTAGAGTCGTTAATTCAAAATCTGGTGCAGTTGCTCCCTTTTGCAAACTAATATTTTGATTTTGCTGATTGTCATCAGCTACCACCTCTATAGATGTATTGCTTTCAGTTGAATTGTTAGAGAAATTCAAATCAAATATATTTATTATTACTATACCTAGACCTATTATAATAATCACAAGAGAGATTATATTCTTTAACATTCTCAAAGCCTCCTAAGTCTTTTTTAATCCTAAAATGTAGATAATTAAACCCAACCACATTATTGATATAAATTCCGTTGACAATAAATTATCGAATAAACTAGACATTAAAATACCTATTAAAAAAAAGATTATATATAATTGATTAGATAAAGTAGTACTAATATTTTGTTTATACTTGAATAAAAAAAACATTAATAGAAGGGGTATTAGTAAAATTAATATTCCTATAGATTTAAATTCTAATATTAACTTAAATGGGATAAAGCTTAAATAAAAGATTAGAAAAACTATATGACCTTCTGTTCGTATATGTTTTGCTTTATTTTTCGACAAATATATAAGATAAACAGTTACAGTCACTACGGCAAAGATAAGTCCTTTAAGTCCACCATTAAAATATATAATTGAAAGAGGAGTATCAATAAATAATTTGAAATTTAATGGGATATAACTTAATTTCCAAATAATAAAAAAAAGAAATAGACTATTACCAAACCAGTCACTTACTTTATTGTGAGTGATTAATCTATATAAAATTATGACTAAAAAAAAACTGACAAGAACTGCAACCCATGTTAAAGAAATAGAAGTGTTTCCAATTTGAACGTAAGACATTACTATCCTCCTCATATTATAAAAAATAGATTTAGAAACTATATTTGACTCATGCCTCCTCTCAAAAAGATTATATTAGAGTTTTATTAAGTATTAGTTAAGATGATAAAAACTATTTATTCAGTAATATTAGAAGGAGGATTATGCAAAATAAAAATAACCCTTTTCAGATATAAAAGGGTTATTAGTATTATGGTTAGGTAACCTTTAGTTCATTTAAAAAAATCTTTAATTTAATCATATCGTCCTTAGAATTATTGAATTATTGCAAGGTGAGCAACATATAGCCAATTTGGATTCGTTCGATATGTCCAATATCCTCCTAATCTCTACAGGGATAGAAAGGAGTTTATTTCTAAAAACACATTGGTTAAGGGTTTGATTTTCGTTACTTTTTTCTATTACAATCTGTTTCTTTCTTATATATATATATAAGAAATCACCCTCCGATATAGACGTTCTGTTTTGTATTTCTTTTGGAATTAGTATCTGACCATTTTTTGTAATTTTTTTAATATACATTTGTTTTCACCGTTAATAAGATTTTATATTCTTGTTAATATGGATTATCCAATCATGTAAATATTACTTATTCATACTATTTGACTTATCTAAAGGGAACTTAATCCAGAAAGTATGATTATTACCGTCAGTATTTACTCCAATATCACCTCCATGTGAGTCGACAATACCTTTGGCGATAGATAGGCCAAGACCTGCACCATCTGTTTTAGTACTACGTGATTCTTCTATTCGATAAAAGCGTTCAAATATCAGGTCTTTTTGTTGCTCGAATATTTCTTCCCCAAGATGAGAAAAAGTAATAATATAGTCTTCTTTAAATAATTTTGCATTTATTGATAATTCGTCTCCAATATTATAAGCAACAATGTTTTGTAAGATATTATTAAATATTTGTTTAATACCATCCTGATTGCCCATAATGCTTGATTCATCTATTTTAATATTTATATTATTGAATTCCTTATTAAGTTTAAGTTGAAATGATTTTATTGAATCCTCTAAAATTATATTAACTTTTAAAGGTTTAAACTCTTTTTCCAAAAACAAATAATCGGGATGCCAAGAATTTAATTCTGTTATTAGTTCAACAACTCTAGTAATTCTTCTAGATTCTTCTAGTAAAGAACCAAATAATTCTGGGGTGCCAGTTATTACTTTATTTTGTAATGCCTCAAGGTAGCCATTAATATTTGTCAAAGGTGTTCGAAGCTCATGAGCGATATCTCGTAGCATGTCGTCTCTTCTCTCCTGGACATATTTAAGCTTTTCAGTCATTGCATTAAAATTATTTATTAATTCATTAATTTCACCTGTTGTTTGGACATTTACCTTTTTAGGTAAATGTCCGGCCTTTATTTCTTTAGCTGCCTCAGTTAACTCCTTGATTGGTGCAATAATTTTCTTTACGGTAATATAATGAAATACACCTACTAGCAAGAAAGAAAGTATGCCTATTTTCCATAGGAAACTATTTAAGGTGTCGACAAGCTCTTTACCAATAACCTGCTCAGAATTAACTAAAAAACAGGCATAATCTTTAACAGATATGCCTGCTAGTATAATGACAAACAAGATAACAATACTATTAAGTGCTACAAGCTTTGATAAAAGGTTTTGGAATTTTTTATTAATCCACAAGTTTGTATCCCACTCCTCTAACCGTTTGAATGTAATTTTTGGGTGTTTGTGTATTTATCTTTTCTCGTAAATGTTTTATATGAACATCTATAGTTCTATTAGAAACAGCTTTTTCATTGTTTTTATAGATATAGTTTAAGATCTGTTCTCTGGATAAGACTTGACCAGGATGTTTCATAAACGTCATTAAAATAGTAAATTCAAAATGTGTTAAGTCAAGTTTTTTATTTTGTATCCAAGCTTCTCTAGCAACAATTTTCAAGGTCAAACCATGAAACCTTAAAGTACCACAATGACTACCTGTTCTTCTCAGAACAGCCTTAATTCTAACCATTAATTCTTCAGGGCTAAATGGTTTTACTATATAATCATCTGCTCCAAGTTTAAAACCATTTATTCTATCCTTTTCAGCTGCTTTAGCAGTTAACATAATTATTGGCATGTTACTTTTTAAATCTTCTCTTATCCATCTACAAATTTTTTCTCCATTAATACCCGGAATCATAAGGTCTAGTATTAACATGCAAGGGTGGGATTTCTCTATAATGGTCTTAGTAACTACACCATTATCTGCTTCGATAACTTCATAACCATCCCTATCTAAATATATTTTAATTAAGTTTCTAACTTTGGTATCATCTTCGACTACTAATATTGATTGACAGTTTTTCTTTTCCAATGATTTACCTCTTCCTATTATTGAAATAAGCTATAAGTTGCTAACCATGCACTAATTCTTTGCATTTGACCACTTAAAACAAAAAATCCCAAGAAGATCATTATCATTCCATTAATAAACGATAACTTCCCTAGATATTTATTTATTTTCTTTATAGATTTAAGAGAATAGGATACCAGCATTGAAATTGCAAAGAAGGGAATAGCCATACCAAGTGAATACGCAGTAAGTAAAAAAACTCCTTGATATAAAGTATCTGAAGAACTGGCCAAAAGTAATATAGATGAGAGAGCCAATCCTACACAAGGTGACCACCCTGATGCAAAAGCCATCCCAAGTAAAACGGAACTAAAAATATTTTTTCCGCCTGGTTTTGTTTCTATTCTCTTTTCTTTCATTAAAAATTTAAATTTTAATAAACCCGACATCTGTAAACCAAAAATGATTATTAATAAACCGGATACTTGCATTACAATCATCCGATAATCCATTAGAATACCACCAATAAAACTCGCTGATGCTCCTAAAGCAATAAAAATAATACTGAAGCCCATTATAAAACCAATTGATCTTAACACTAATTTTTTTCTATTTAAATACATGTTTCCTTCTTGAATTTTTCCACCTGTTAAATGAGTAACGAAAGCTGGTAATAGTGGAAATACACATGGTGAGAAAAAAGATAGCATTCCCGCGAATAGCGCAACTAAAATACCAATTTCATTCATTTTAAACCATCTCCCTTATTGAGATAGTATAGAAATAATTTGTTAAAGTTTAATTAAGAATTATCAACAACTTTTAGGCTATTTAAGTTTGACAATTTTAGTTGGTAGAAGTATATTTATGCTTTTTAATGATAAAAAGGAATGAAGTAGTTTTATTACCAACAATGACTAAAGGTTAACATATTCAATTAAATCAGACTTAGCCGGCTGGTCAATTCAACAATAATAATTACATCTAAATATTTGATATATTATAGCTCTTTTTTTCAGCTTTTCTTTTTTCTTAGTAACGGAAATCATGTAACATAGTTAATTACATTTGATAGAATTTTGATGCCTTAATATTATACTTAAGTTAATTCATCTATTGAATAACTAAACGGAGTGACAATTCTGTAAAAAAATTGTTCGAATGCCTTCAGATGTTTAGTCTTAAAGGGCAAATTTATATACCATGATGATAGAGCCTGGAGTATATGGAGGTCAAAGGCCCCCACAATGATATGTGAAGAAATGTACTTTAACAAACGGGGGATTTTCTTCTTAAAGAAGAATCGCCTTTTTTTATGTCACAAAAGGGCGATTTGAGAGATATTTTATTGCAAAATAAAGGAAATGGTAGAATTGGAGTCTTCCTGCTGGTGCAATTGAACTTGGAGAAGCACCAGCCGAAGCAATTGTTCGAGAAGTATGGGAAGAGACAGGATTATATGTTCTTCTCAAAAGTTATTAGGTGTATTTGGTGGGAAAGACTTTCGATCCAATATCCTAATGGTCAAAAAGTGGAGTATAACGTCTTAATGTTTGAATGCGTTATTCAAAGTGGCTGAACTAAGTCCAATAGATAACGAAACGGCTGACCTTCAATATTTTAGCCCAAGTGAAATGCCTGAACTTGCTTTACCCCTTACCCTAAAGATTTATTTTTACAAAGGGTAAATAATGAATTATATTTTCAGTGGGATGAACAGTGGTTAAAAAATCTTTCTCAAAAATAATTATATCTTGTTGAATTAATGGGGGAGTATCTTCATAACGAAGAATCTCCCTTTTCTTATGTAACAAACGGGGCAGGACAGTTAAAGAAAGAATATATGTTTATAGAAAAAATTTGTTGCAATTACTATTGAAGGGGTTAAGGGACTTGGCCCTTAACCTTTTTTTCTTTTCTAAATTTTTTCGGAGTAGTATCATAACTATTTTTAAATTTTTCTATAAAATAACTAACACTAGAAAAGCCGCATTCATTAGAAATCTCGGTAATTGTACTTTCAGTACCAATCAAAAGATCTATACTGCGCTCTAAACGATAAGTAAGAATGTAATTAAATGGAGTTTTCCCAACGTGTTTTTTAAAAAGACGTATTGTTTCTGATTTACTTAAGTAAGCAATTTCAGCTAATTGTTCAAGGGATATTTGAAAGTGATAATTGTTATGAATATATTTTAAAATCTTCTTAACTCTTTGATCATAAATTGGAATGTTATTAGAGGAGTGAAGATTTACTTCATTAAACAATTCTTTTAAACATAAAAGATACTGACTAGATATGACTAACTCGAATCCTTTTCCTTGTTCTTTAAATACATAAAAAGATCTTAAAATTCCTTCTATAATTATAATGTGTTTCTCATGTAAGGGATCTAGCAGTACATAGGGTGTACTTCCTTCTTGGATTAAAGGAAGAATGTACTTGTTTTGTATATGCTTATCAAAAAGTGTTATCCCAACATTCCAACAAATAAATGTTGCATCAGGGGTTATCGCATAAATTTCATGTATAATGCCTGAGTTAATAAAGAATCCTTCTCCTTTTGAAACTGGTATCTTATTTCCATTAATTCGAATTTCGATTATGCCCTTTTTAACTACTACAAATTGCATTTCCACATGCCAATGTAAAGGGATGTAACCTAGAATTGTTTCAGAGATATTCGTATACTGGTATGTCAACACTAAACTAGACAACTTTTTTAAGGTGTTCAAGTTTATAATCAATTGGACTTACATAACCAAGTGTCCCATGAATTCGTATGT
>NZ_JAUSUB010000063.1 GCF_030813235.1 Cytobacillus purgationiresistens
GTTCTAACCAAAACTGTAAAGTTAAACAAGTTAGATAGTAATATGGAGAAAAGCTGCGTATTTAAGAGATAAGTGTTTGTTTATTGAGGGAGGTTTGTTTAACAAGAAGAAATATATGTAGAGTATTATAAGAATAAGGAATAGAGGTCAAAAGATAAAAAAGGGTTAATGAATTTATGAATCAAATAATATTTATTAGGGTTTAGATGCTTGTGAAATTCCTTTTTAAGGAGGAATATGTTGAAGAAGAAAACAGTAATTACTATAACTATTGTTTTATGGCTAATTATTTTAATTCCATTAGGCTTTTTAGGGTATATACAGTATCAAATTTATTCCTTAACTAACGATGTTGAGGAGTACTTATTAAAAACATATGATATAGAAGATACCGAAAATATAGATACAACAATTACGTTGTCTAGCTTTCGTTTTTCATCATTTGTGACATTTAAAGATGAACCTGAACATCAGTACGAATACATACGAGATAATGGTGATATCATACAATATACTCCTTATCCAAGTGATGAAGAAAAACATTTGTACAAACATCTAGACAAAAATAAAGTGCAATAAAAAGAAAGAGGGAAGCTGATCTTTGTCAGCTCTTCTTCTTTGACTCTCTATGATAACTATCCTTAATTAACTTAAGAAAGTCACAAATAAGGAAAGACTTTTCCTATGTCACAAAAGTGGCAGCATTCCTATAATAACTTAAAAAGAGTATGTGAGTTAATGCACTTAAACAATAGGAGGCTTTAGTGGAAGTTGGTCGAGCTGTTCAGACGGGATCGACCAAGCCCATTTGGATCAATATTCAATTTTATTAAGCAAAATCCTGTAAATAGGATTTGGCTTTAGCATGCAATATTACTGTACTAATATTTTATTATTGTTCAGACATTAGTTGTGTTTTTAACTGATTAATTACCTCTTGGGAAGCAGGAGCAGCAGGTTTATAGTATCCCCTTTGGAGAGCATAGCTATATACCGTTCTTTGTCGGGACTCATCTTGATTTCTCATTTGTATCAAAGTTTGTCTGGGGTACTACGTAGGCAGTTTGTGTTTATTTGTATTTTCATCCATATCAAGTTCAGCGTTCCGGTAATCGAATAAGCAAACGAGGGTGCATTTAATGATATTCCGTACTTAATTATAGGAAGAATAGGGGTAATTCAATTTAATTTATAGTATAATGAATACTTCAATATTGCGATGGAAAACAGGGAAAAGAGGGAACGGATGCCTACAATACTGGTTGCTGACGACGATGCGAACATTCGGGAACTCGTCTGTTTATTTTTACACAACGACGGATTCACAACAGCCGAAGCCGCGGATGGCAAGGAAGCACTGGCCGTCTACACCTCAACACATGTGGATCTTGTCGTGCTCGACATTATGATGCCGATTATGGATGGTTGGACGTTATGCAAGGAGCTTCGAAGAGCCAATCCTGATCTTCCTTTACTTATGCTGACTGCGAGAGGAGAAACATGGGAGAAAGTGAAGGGTTTCGAACTTGGGGCTGACGACTATTTAACGAAACCATTCGATCCGTTAGAGTTGACGGTTCGTGTTAGGGCACTACTCAAACGATACAAGATTGGCTCCACGCAGACAATCCATTTCGGGAACGTCACCCTTGATCGACAGACCTATAAGGTGATGAGAGGGACGGAGTCGCTTACGTTGCCGCTAAAGGAGTTCGAATTGCTGTATAAGCTCGCTGGAACACCCGGACAAGTCTATACGCGCGAGCAGTTGATTGATCAGATTTGGGGAATCGATTACGCTGGAAACGATCGAACGGTAGACGTACATATTAAACGCCTGCGCGAACGGTTTGCGACTACACCCGATTTTCGTATCGAGACGATGCGTGGGCTTGGGTACCGGCTTGAGGTTTACGAATGATCAAATCCTTATATATACGTGTTGTCCTGACATTTCTAGTCTCCGTTATCGGGGGCACGATCATTTCTTTTTTTGTGTCAACTTGGATATTCGAAGAAAAATTGAACGAAAACGCGCAAATCAACTCACGTAACTTTGGCCAAGACATCGTCCGGATTTACAAGACCCTTCCATTACGTGAAGCGGAATCGTTCGTAAGTGAAATGAAGCAGCTCGATTCCTACCATATTCGAATTTACGAAGCAACGGGTGAGTTCCAGTCTTACGGAAAACTTAACGGACACAAACCTGCCACTGTGACGATGGAAAAACTAAAGAAAGTATTAGATGGAGGAGTTGTTCAAGACACTCCGAATGGTATTGCTACGGTCCTCTTAGGGTTGCCGTTGAAAACGGAAATGGGAACGAAAGCGATGTTTTTGGAAACGCTCGCCCCCCCTTCTGCCTCTTTTGTCACAAAGTGGGCATTGATCTTTGCAACCTGTTCGTTGATTTCAGGAAGCTTATTGATTCTAGTTGCCTCTGCATTCCTGGTAAGACCGATCAAAAAGCTGACAAAAGCGACCAAGCGGATAGCATCTGGAGATTTCAACGTCAAGCTGAATATTAAGCAAACGAGTGAGCTGGGTACTTTGGCTCGCAGCTTCGAAGAAATGATGCACGATCTGCAGCAACTTGAGCAGATGCGCAGGGAATTCGTAACTAACGTGTCGCACGAGGTTCAGTCTCCGCTCACTTCGATATCCGGTTATGCTCTAGCGCTTAAGCAAGTTGACATCTCAGATCACGAACGAAGCCGTTATCTTGATATTATCATCGCTGAATCTAAAAGGATGTCCAAAATGAGCGATAGCCTTCTAAAGCTAAGTATGCTTGAATCGCAGTCAAAGCAACTGCGGCTCGTCACGCTCAGCCTCGATGAACAAATCCGACGGGTAATCGTGGCGCTACAGCCGCAATGGTCTGCTCGCAACATACATTTCGTGCTTGATTTACAGACAGTTAAAGTAACGGCTGATCATGACCAGTTAAATCAGGTATGGACGAATATCCTCAGAAATAGCATCAAATTTTCCGAGGATGGCGGCGTGATTAACATAAGCATCAAACAAGATATCAAAAACGCGACAGTCCGAATATCCGACACTGGTATTGGTATTCCTCTTGAGGACCAGGAGCGTATATTCGAGCGGTTTTTTAAGGTCGATCGTTCCCACAGTCGTAAGTATGACGGTAGTGGTATGGGACTCGCCATCGTTAAACAGATCGTATCGCTTCATCAAGGTGACATCCGAGTGGAAAGTGAACCTGGTCAAGGAACGACCTTCATTGTCACCTTGTCAATCACTACACCAACAGATTAGTTAGATTCATTCTCTATGCTACGGCTCACATGCAAGCTTTCTGGTATGTGAGCCGTAGTATTTTTTTGCTTGTTCATATTCAGTTCATATTGTCGTCATGGGGAGTACACCTTCATTAGTTAAGATTTCATTAGCGGCACATGAAGGAAGCCAAACAAACAGATCAGGACAGGAGAAGATGACAGTGACACAACAAGAGGAAAAGAAAACGGGGAGTGGAACGAAAATAAAGAAAGTGCGAAACATCTTACTTAAAATCATAGGAGCAATCGTAATAGCTATTGTTCTTTTTCTAGGTATTGTTTATATTGCTAATGTGATGAGTAGTCATTCTGAGCAAAAACGAATAGTGCCCTACGGTCAGCATGTATCTGTAGACGGGAAAAATATGAATGTGTTAATTCAAGGCGATGGCGAGGAAACGATCGTGCTCCTGCCTGGTTATGGAACAGCTACACCAGGGCTTGATTTTAAGCTTCTTATCGATGAATTATCTCCATTTTACAAAGTTGTTGCGGTAGAGCCTTTCGGTTATGGATTAAGTGATGAAACTGAAAAAGAGCGAACCACGGAGAATATGGTAAGTGAAGTTCATGAAGCTCTACAGCAGCTTAATATTAACAGATACATGCTCATGGGTCACTCCATTACAGGCATTTACGGAATTGATTATGTGAACAAATATCCAAACGAGGTGACTGGATTTGTCGGAATCGATAGCAGTGTTGCAACACAACCGGGTATGGACATCAAATTCCCATTAAAAACGTTTGCATTCCTCAAAAAATCAGGTCTCTTAAGATTGATCATGAAAATAAGTGCTGACCCCTATGCTGATCTGGCATTTGATGAAAAAACAGTGGAGCAAATGAAAATGATTTCGAATAAAAACATGTATAATGACACTACCTTGAATGAGATGAACCATATTTCGTCTAATTTTAAAGGGGCTCAAGGTTTAACCTTCCCTAAAGATCTTTCACTTCTTCTCTTTGTACAAGCGAATAATGAAGGTGTAGCAGGATGGATACCTCTGCATGAAGGGCAGATCAAAGACTCGGTACATGGAAAAGTAGTAACTATGGATGGATCACATTATTTACACCATACCAAATTCAAAGAAATCACTGAAGACGTTAGAGTATTTATGAAAGAAGTAAAGTAAGTGTAAAGTGAAGGGTTCATCCGCTATTTTATGCATATGTATAAGTGAGAAAAAGACCGTCCTTTGGGACGGTCTTTTTCATTGTGTGTTTGTAAATATGTGATGTCATCACAACGCTATCATTGTTTTCTCCATGCTACAGCATCCTGTGCATGCTTCGTTGTATATGACGACGTGGCATTTTTTTGCTTGTTCATACTCGGCTCGGGGAGTACATCTTCATTGGTTAAGCTTACTTTAGCACCCAAGTTAAGATAGCCCAATAAACAGATAAGGACAAGTGAAGATGCGAATGGAATAACATGAGGAAATGAAAATGAGAGCGGGCACGAGAATAGTTAAAAACCGAACTTAAATTGCCGCTTTAACCCTGGTGCTAACCATGTTAGCTCCAATGTCTGCAATGGCCGCACCGGCTACGAGTAACAGCAGTCAGCCAGGAATCATTATGTGATGCTCTTATTGGAGTGGTTTGTAAACTCAGCTATGATTTGGACAAAAATTACGTTGATGACTTTATAGCTGTATCAGAAGAGTCTATTGCTAAAGCAGTTAGTTTCATGGCAAAAAAGGAGAAGTATATTGTAGAAGCAGGTAGCTGCACAACAATAGCTACTGTTATGGACTACAAAGAGCGGATTGGAGGAAAAAATGTTGCTCTTGTTTTATCAGGTGATAATATAGACGGAGATGTATTGGCTTATATATTATCAAAGTACTAAAGTGATTGTGTTTCTTTGGGAGAAAAACTTTGTCATAAATTAAAGATGGCTTTCCTTAATTTAAAGGAGTGCCTTTTCTATAACACAACCGGGACAGCATTCCTATATATAAAAAGAACTGTGTAAAAGAACAAGGTTTGTGAAGAAATGTACTTAAACTATAGGGGGCAATACTTGATCAGTGGTATTGTCCTTTTCTTCTTATGGAACAAAGCCGTAGTTTAGTTGAACAAGAGGTCAAGATAAAATGGAAGTATGTGTTAAAATTCTGGGTGTACCTAGTTGGAGGGAATGCTGTGAAACCAAAAATAAAAAGAAAAGATTTAATGAGCAAGACTGATATATGGAACGCCGTTAATACAGTATTAAGTGAGTGTGATTTATCATCGGAAGATAAAAAAATAAATGAAGCATACATCGTCCATCAATACTATTCTGAACTTGAAAGTGGCGGTCACAAAAGCTTATTTACGTGGTTTGAATGGTATTAAAGAGGTAGTGATAAATAATTACGTTAATCAGCTATTGGAATCCTTGAGGAAATTGGCGCCCACAGCTGTGCAAAGATTGAGAAAAAGTATTGTTAAAAAATGTGGAGCTTGTACGTTGAACTAGAAAAAGACGAAATTGAAGAAGATGAATTTTTAAAAGTCATTGAAAAAGAACGATGCCTATTACGAGCTTAATGAGGAATTTGCGGAATTATTAGAAACGTATTTTGTTGCTATCCATACTGACTTGATTGAAGTAGTTGAAGATTAATTCAATTCATTCTTAGAGCTTTCCTTAAATAAAGGGAAGCCTATTTGTTATGATGCTATAGGGGCAGTTTAGTTCCATAAGAGAAGGAACGCTTGATCTATTTATTGAACATATTGGTATGGCTTATATATTTTTTATATTGGAGGTGTTGTGTTATGAAAAAGTATGAAAAAATGTTAATTGCGATTAAGGATGTGGATTTTAATTGTTTTACCATTGGATGAGTTTGCGAAACAAAACGAAGTCCTTACTTTTTAATATAATAAGAATTATAGATAGTATAAAAGACTGGAAATTCACTATATTAAAGGTGGGAAATGACATGGCAAGAAAGTACCGATTATATCAAATTGATTCATTTACGAAAGAAAAATTATCAGGTAATCCTGCTGGTGTAATTACAAATGCAGATGGTTTATCTTCGGGTGAGATGCAGAGGATTGCGAGAGAGCTTAACAATTCGGAAACGGCATTTATATTTAAATCAGACAATAGCGAATCTGATGTACATATTCGTTTTTTTACGCCTACTCATGAGGTTCCCATCTGTGGACATGCGACGATTGCTGCCCACTATGCTCGTGCAGTTGAAAATAGTTTAAATACAGGTAAAGTTTATCATAAAACTGGTGCCGGTATTTTACCAGTCGATGTGATTAAAGAAGATAATGATTACAAAATTATAATGACCCAGGGTAGTATAAGTTTTGATGCGGTGATTGATGGTCTAGCTTTAGAAAACATATTTACAGCTTTCAATATTAGTGAAAATGATTTATTAGAAGATTGTCCAGTACAAATCGTTTCTACCGGGCATTCCAAGGTGATGATTGGAATTAAAAATTCGGAACTTCTTCACCGATTAAACCCTAATATGGAATTACTAACAAAAGTCAGTGGATTAATTAATTGCAATGGTTTCTATGTGTTTACGATGAATGCTCCCGACTCCGAAATCTTAATTCATGGAAGAATGTTTGCTCCAGCAATTGGTATCAACGAAGACCCTGTTACAGGCAATGCGAACGGCCCTTTAGGCGCATACTTAATACACCATGGACTTGTCAAACATGATAATACTTTATTTAGTTTTAAAGCAGTGCAGGGCGAAGCTATAAACCGGGCGGGTATCATTGATGTTCAAGTGAAAATTTGTAATCAGGAACCAGAGGAAGTAAGGATTGCGGGAAATGCTGTAATCGTATTTAAGTCCGAGTTATTACTTGAATAGCCATTCAACGTGCGTTAGCTGAAAATCGGAGTTGTCTTTAAGGTAGCTTTTTCTCATGGAATTTACGGGGCAGCATTCCTGTAATAACTGAAAATGCGATTTGAATGAAAAAAGACCTCTTGGTAAGATGAATGTGTCCTGAGCTGGCCAGCTAAAAAGGA
>NZ_JAUSUB010000064.1 GCF_030813235.1 Cytobacillus purgationiresistens
CTTGCATAAGAACCAAGTTTACCCATAATAAGAGATCCAGAAACTGTTCCCTCCCGTATAGAATGTGCTAACCGTAATACATCATCAAAATTATCACGAATGATCTTGGTATTAATTTTCCCTCGAAAAAGAGTATGTATTTCTTGGAAGTTTTCCATTACATCCATGGTGTATAGTTTGGAATCAGTTAAATCCCTGAGTCGAGGGGCAAAACGAAATCCTAGTAAGTGACTCAATCCAAATACTGAGTCCGTATAGCCAGCTGTGTCTGTAAAATGCTCTTCAATATTTAAATCTGTCTCATGATGAAGTAACCCATCAATGACGTGCACAGCATCCCGAGCATTGGTATTAATGACTTTAGTATAAAAGCTAGAAAATTGATCACTGGTAAATCTATAAATGGTAGCTCCTTTTCCAGAACCATAGTGGGGATTTGCATCCGCATGTAAAGAAGAAACACCTACCTGTACACGCATTCCATCAGAGGATGATGTACTTCCGTCTCCCCAAAATGAAGATAGAGACATTTTATGATGAAAATTGACAAGGGTAGCCTGTGCTCGATTTAGAGCATCTTCATCCATTCGCCATTGAGCAACATTTGCCATTTGTCGATAGGAGATCCCTGGTGTTGCTTCAGCCATTTTTGTGAGTCCAATATTTGTCCCCATGCCCATTAATGCTGCCAATATCATTGGTTTTTCTTCTGGATGCGGAGGTTTTCCAGTAGACGTGTGAATGAATTCCTTATCAAATCCTGTCCAATTGGATACTTCCATCAGTAAATTCGTTAGTTTTATGCGTGGAAGCATACGATAAAGAGATGCACTGAATGGTCGGGCTTCTTCCGGAACATTTTTTTCAAGCCTGTGGATGTGAAGTTTTCCGTTAGCTAAATTAACTCCTTCTAAATCATGAATATTTTCTTTTATAAGTTGAAGGCGTTTTAATAAAGAATTTCTTCGTTCTTCAAGATAATCGCCTACAGACAAATTAACTGCAAGCCTTGTTGTGCCCGTTGTAGAGGCACTTTCCCATTCTTTTTCAGAAACTAAATAATCCTCAAAATATTTGTGGTGTCGACTCCCGGCAATGGAAATATCCCCTGACCTTACATGGTTTCGCAGCTCCGTTAATGCTGCCATTTCATAGTAATGCCGATTAATGGTCCCATCTTCTTCGTATACATGCTTTTGCCACCGATTAGATACAAAATCCAAAGGAGCACCTTCTGGTACTTTGCGTTTATTAGATTTATTCATTTCACGAATAGTATCTAATGCTCTCATTAATGGTAGTGTGGAGTTGGTCGAACGGAATTCAAGTGACTTTAATAAAATCGGCGTATATTTTCGAAGGTAAAAAAAGCGACTCTCTAAGAGGTCTAAATAATCATAATTCATTGGTCTAGATAAATCCTTAGCTTCCTCAATGGAAGTAACAAACTTTTCCCATGGCATGATGGTTTCTAAAGTTGTAAAAGGATCCAGCCCTTCTTCGCGTGCTTTTATAAGAGCTTCACCTAAGCGAGCATAATGAATGACCTTCTCATTCACTGATTTCCCATTCTTCTTTTGCAGATCCTCCTGAGCTCTACGCCCTTTCGCTTGAAGAGTCATGATTTGTCTGTCGTGAATTTCAAAAGCTTGATCAATTAGGTCTTGACTCAGATGGAGTAGATAAGCTACTAATATGGCATATCTCTTTTCTTTGATGAATCGTCGGAAGGAATGGGGTTCATATCTAGCACCTATTTTAGATAGTTGTCGCAAACGGTTGGGGTGTATGGTCTCAGTTGCTACATTAAGTTGAATTGCTTTAAT
Source organism: Cytobacillus purgationiresistens (assembly GCF_030813235.1). Lineage (GTDB taxonomy): Bacteria > Bacillota > Bacilli > Bacillales > Cytobacillaceae > Cytobacillus > Cytobacillus purgationiresistens. The sequence goes on from NZ_JAUSUB010000064.1 coordinate 1,827, forward strand.
GTATTCTAATCGCTCAATCACTTTTAAAAATGCCTCTGGAGATGATTGCCCTGGAATCTCTCTTAACCATGATAAGTATGTTTTTCCACTACTATCAGGCATTAGCAATAGTAAATGGTCCAGTTTTTCAAGTTGAAATGACGTTAGGGAGGAGTTAAAGTGTTGAAAAATTTGTTGTTCTGTTCGTTTACGTGTTTCCCAGACTACTCTTTCAATGGTGGCCATACCTGGTAGAATGACTTTCCACTTACGCAATATCTGGATAGCAATTTGGATAAGGTGTGTAGGGTTTCCATTAGCCATAGCATCATCGAACAGAATTCTAGCAAGTTGGCGATATTCTGAAGTTGTAAATGTTCGATATCCATACTCTTTACGGATTTCTACCAAATGTTCATATTTTGTAGCTTCTCGTTTTGAGTACTTTAGAAACTCACTTGGATCCACTTTAATTTGCTTGGCAATATAAGAAATGGCTGTTGAAGGAACTTTATCCATATCAGATAAGGTCCATCCTGAAAATCGGATAATGCAGAGTTGTACTGCAAAACCCAAACGATTATAGTCTCTTCTATGGCGAAGAGTGACATCCAAATCATGTTGGCTAAGCGTGAAGTATGTACCTAATGTCCATTCATCCAATTCATTAGGAATCGACATATACGTTTTACGTTCCTCTGAAGTTAGTAATTCTCTTACTCTGGCGTACATAATATAAGAGCTCCTTTCTTGAGAAAAATGGTTCTTGCCAATGATACATAACTATCTTTTGTATCATTCGGAATGAAGTGATAACCCTTGATAAATAAGGGTTTCCAAGAATTTTTTTAAATCTCGTATTTTTCCTCAGCTTTTGAATCATACATAATATATAATATTATACATTAAGGATCATAGTTTTGGAGGGATCATTTTGGAATATGTTCAACCTATTCGGAACAGGAAACAAATCGATGCTATTAAGAAAATTCTAAAGGCTACTAATATAAGAGACTATTGTCTTTTTAATGTAGGAATTAATTCAGGACTTCGAATCAGCGATTTGCTCCAACTAAGAATTGTTGATGTAATCGACGAAAAGCGTAATATTAAGGATCGAATTTCCCTTCGGGAAGTAAAAACAGGAAAAACCAAAGATTTTCCCATTGGGGATACGTCAAAAAAAGCAATTAAGGAGTACTTGATGACAAGAAATTACGAAGAGAACGAACCTTTATTTCGCTCCAGGAAAGGGAAAGAAGCATTAAAGCGACAACAAGCCTATCGAATTATTAATGAGGCAGCAAGAGCCGTAGGAATAAAAGAGAGAATTGGGACTCATACATTACGAAAGACTTTTGGTTACCACGCTTATCAATCTGGAGTTGACCTCTCTATTCTTCAAAAATTGTTTAACCATTCAGCACCAAGCGTTACGTTAGCCTATATTGGTATGACACAAGATGATCTCGATAACGTGTATTTAAATTTAAATTTATGAGAGGTTTTGACTTCTAAAATTCCCAGTTTGGGGGTATTTATTTTCTTAGTTTGATGGTAATGGGGTAGTACCGCATGCCCATCAAGCTAAGTAGAATGGATACCCCCAAAATGAAAATTCTAAGTTTCTTTTCTTAGAAACATCTTAGTTTTTTCATTTTGGGGGACATAAAAATATTAACTTGGTGGGCATGTGTCTGGACCCCTATGGGCTGGCGTTATGCTATTGGAATTCGTGATATCTCCATTATGATTTTTGAATTTGGTGAAACAAACAAATATATTAGCAAACCAATCAAGGTGGAAGATGGTATTAAAAAGTTATCTTGAAGACAGCAGTGGATCAGGTTCCCGTATTAAGGGAAATTAAATTGCCTTATAGACATGAAGAAAACGAGATATAATGGGAGCAGATTAATATCTGCTCTTATTTATAAATCTATATTCGTTAGTTAGATTTTAGATTGAAATCACTATGAATATGCCACACCTGTTACCTTAATCCCAATCATATAATTATTTTTCAAAAATTAACAATAAATAAATCTTTTGAACTGTTAAAAAATACTAAAAATAGCATATTTGTAGGATTTCTTTGTTCTTAATTACGGTCTAAAATTGTTTGTGAATGTGAATTAACAAAAAATGGATTTAGCTAACACATATAATATATTTAATGAATTATAATTTTGACATTGGTTAAAAGAAAAACAAAAAAGAAAGGAATTGTTTAATGTGAAAAAGGTTATTTTGGTATCGTTACTACCTTTCTATTTAATATTGTCAGCTTGTACCCAAAATCAAACCTATGATATTAATGAATTTTCATATGGATTAGGAGAAAATGAATCTTCACAAAGCTCCATAAAATTTGAAATAGAAATTATTATTCCTAAAGATAATAGTAAACGGATTGATACTTCAAGTATTAAACCTATAGTAGGGTCTTGGGTAAAAAATAAGGTAATCAATGTAGATATTAAGGATATAAAAGATAATGATATTGAAAATAGTAATCTTCTATATATTAAGGGTGAAGTTTCGTTTGATAATGAGGGTCTTAGTTATGAAGAATTAGAGAAGTTAAATAAAAAAGAACCTGCTTTCTTGGGATTATCGTTTATAAATGAGAGCAAAAACAGTTATGATATCACTTTCCAAAAAAATAATGTAGATGTTATTGAAAGAAAATAGAAATTTTTTTGTTTTCCTCTTTACAATTTTTTAATAAAAAGTAATTTTAGTAAAGGATGTAAATTATTGTGAACAAAAAATGGTTATTATATCTCTTGGTTTTTATTGTATTCATTACAGGTATTACATTAGCAACTATTTATTTTAAAGAAAATCCTCAGAGATTGACTAGTGTTGGTAATGAGACTGAACAAAAGGATGAGTATATAGATTTTTATAAATTATACTATTCATTGGCAGCAAATCAATATACTAAGACTCTGACATCATCAGATATTAAAAAAATAAAAAATGAAATAGAATCATATGGTTCAAAAAAATTAATCGAAAATAGTGTTTCGATATATGATATTTGGTTGTATTTGGAGGTCATGTCCCTCTTAGAATTGAAGCCTGATAATAAAGAATTACTATTGGAATATATAAATAACCTATATGTTGAGAATGGATTTTACAAATCTTATTCTGAAGAAGAAAAAAACCTTGAACCACAGAATTACTTACTTAGTACAAAAATGGGTTTAGAAGCAATTTCTAATTTGGGTAAAGAGCTTCCAAATGGAAAACAAAAGGAAATATCAGGGTGGTTAACAGAAAACTTCCCAAACAAGTTAGACAAAAGCGATAAGTTATCATATTCAGATTTATATTATGTCTATTTACTTATATTAAATAGACTTGAAGAAAGCTCCAAAATGATGAATCAAAATGATTTAGCCTATATTGATGATAGTTTAAAATCAGAAAATGATAGCTTAATTAAGTATATTGTTGTGACTAATGTAAGCTTATTCGATCCTAATGAGAATTTAGACATTGATGTGGAAAATATGAAAGAAAACCTTATGTCATTGAAACAAGATAATGGGGGCTATCCTTTATTTGGAGATGGGAACCAAGAATTGTCTGATATTTTAAGTACATATCAAGTCTATTATCTCTTTGATTTTTATAATATTGAAATTGACTTAGATGAGAAATCACACCAATTTATAAGACAAAATATTAACGACAGCATGAATTCATTAGTTATCAATGGCCATTGATATAAAAAAATTCTGGAGGTTGATTAAAAATGTCTAAAAAAAAGTTTAAGTTAGCTAGTCTTGTTTTAGCATCAGCACTAATTTTTCCTACCTTCGCGTCTGCTGAAGAATTTATTGAACCAATTGAAGCAGAGAAAGAACTGACTTTTGTGGAAGCACAGGTTCATTCAGTAAATGGTGAGAGTTTCAATCTTGAAATTCTTAATGATGGATATGTGGATTACTACTCAGTTACAAGCGATGTTTCAGCAGCTAATTTAGATGCAGTTTCAGAGTATGTTGATGAACTAATAAAAAGTAAAACCGACCCATTCGAAGGTGATGAACCAATTTTAGATGATGAGGGTAACGTTATACAAGGAGATATAATTAACTTCGCAAGAAATTTAAGTAATACTGATAGATCAGGGAAAGGAAGTCTAAGTACTTCTGGGTATTCAGAATACGCTTATTTATATCCAATTACTTCAAACAAAATGAGAGTAAATAATGGTACAATTAACGCAAGCTTTACTGGATCAGGTACAGCAAATAAGATCTTCATAAATTATAATTACAAATTTAATGGTACATCTGCAAGTATTAGCTTTGCTCCATCCTTAACTCGTTCATCGTCGACTGTAAGTTGGAAATCTGCATCTTTTGTAAATACAAAAAGTGCAAGTGCTAGATCACTTTGGGCCCAGGCTACTTCTAGAACCTTACTTACTAGCACAAACATTAGAGGTGGTGCAGAGGTTTATAAGGGCTCCGTTGCTTATAGACCAGATTACTCTTCAACAGTTGGTTGGATGAATAGATAATAAATTGGCTTTTCGTAACAGTGTCTAAAATTTTTTTTGGACACTGTTTTTAATGAAGGTTTATAAATATTATCTAGCTGCATACTTTTAGAGAGTCAAATGACAAAAGAAAAACTCTGAAACGCAGCTATAACATTGCGGATCTCTGGAGAAAAATATTGAATCAACATTTGATTCAACACATAATCTAGTTTTTTATAATATACAAAATTGTTTCTCCATATATAGGGTGGTTTATTAGTGGTAGGGTGGGTTTAATCTTGGATTTACCTTCACGTCTAATTTCTAATACATACATTTGTAGTAAGATATTTTTACGTATCTATAGAAAATTCTTGTCCATGTTGATGGTCCCGGGTAACCATGCTACAGACCACCCTTGAGCTTTTTGAAAAGCTTCACAAGCTTTCCGATCTGCCTCACTCCTTTGGTCCAGCTCCAACCGTATAAAAACGGTCGTAGCCCGTTTGAATTGATTTTTTCCCCATTGCAGTACGTCATTGATGGGTTACTTCATCATGAGACAGATTTATATATTGAAGAGCTTTTTTACAGACTCAGTATTTGGATTGAGTCATTTATTAGGATTTCGTTTTGCTCCACGACTCAGGGACTTAACTGATTCCAAACTATACACCATGGATGTAATGGAAAACTTCCAAGAAATACATACTCTTTCTCGAGGGAAAATTAATACCAAAATCATTCGAGATAATTTTGATGATGTATTACGGTTAGCACATTCTATACGGGAGGGAACAGTTTCTGGATCTCTTATTATGGGTAAACTTGGTTCTTATGCAAG
>NZ_JAUSUB010000065.1 GCF_030813235.1 Cytobacillus purgationiresistens
CATACGAATTCATGGGACACTTGGTTATGTAAGTCCAATTGATTATAAACTTGAACACCTTAAAAAAGTTGTCTAGTTTAGTGTTGACATACCATGGACTAGCAAAATCTAATTTGTTTAAATCTGATAAAGGCCCAACTTTTGCAGGAGAAAACGGAAGGAAATCCCTAATCTTACCTGCAATATCCTTCACTGTACTTAATACTTTATTTGCAGCATTTACTATTCCATTTTTAATCTGATCCATGAGCCCTTGACCTGCACTAAAAAATGAGGCACCTAGAGTAGTAAACCATCCTAAAATACCTGTAAATGCACCTCTTATTAAACCACCAATTGCTCCCATTGCCGATGATACGGTGGATGTTAAAGTACTCCACATACCACTAAATCTACTAACAATACTTGCTCTCATACTAGTAAAAATACCCACAATAGAAGATTTTAATTTGCCTACTAACCCCAATACTTTTCCAATTCCCCATAATTGAACTAAGTTCCAAATTAATTGCCAAGCATTTTTAATAATTAAAAGAGCACTTTCCCATACACCAGACCAGTTCCCAGTGAACAGATTTGCAAAAAGTGTCATTATACCTGAAATTATACCTATTGCCCCAGTAATAACATTTTTAATATTATTAAATACTCCTACAATAATCATTTGTATAAATGGCCAAGCCCATTGCATAACCTGAACAATACTATTAACAGCAGTCGTAACAGCATTTCTAAAAGTCTCAGATGTTTGCCAAGCATGAATAAATCCAGCTACTAACGCTGCTATACCAATTAAAGGTAACAAAAAGGAGCCACTTAAAAATGAAAGAACTGCTGAAAGACTGGTCATTCCAGTCATTAAGGTGAGTAATCTTGTAAATAGGGGTCCAAGTTTTGTTATTAGTAAACCTACTGAACTAGATAATCCCCCAATAAAAGTAATTATTGTTGGTAGAAAACCCAATAATCCTATAAAACCTATGGTAGCCATTTGAATTGTAGGTGATAGGGTACTAAACCAACCACTTAATTCAGATATTATCGCTGTTAACGGAACTAAGGCTGTATTCGTTAATTGCAATAAGGCAACTGCAAAAGGTGTTAATGACTCATTTAAACTATTAATATTTTCCTGGTATTCTTTCCAAGCCTGACTTTGCTGTGCTCCTAATAATGCAGCTGCTTGAAGTGCAAGTAAAGGTGCAACAGCTTTTTGTGCAGACTCACCTAAATCATTTAATGTTTTACCCAATGTAGAATATTGACTTTCAGGGTTTGCACTTCCTCCGGCCGCAGACATATATGAATGCCTCCCTTCTAAATTGTTATTTATGCTTATATTTTTGTTTTTTTTCTGCTTCTTTTTGTTCTTGAGCAAGAATTTTAAAGTATGCAATCCATTCCGTTAATTCTTCAGATGTAATATTGTTCAGCAATTCAGATACGGTACACCCCAAACGTTCAGCAAGGTCAAAATAAAACCGACGTTCAGGGTGCTTTTTTAGTTTTTTACCTTTTCTTCAACCTGTCCTTCATTTAATCCAGATAAATCCATAGCAACGCGTGCAATTCGTTCAAGCGCTTTACCACTTTTAGCATTTAGAATATCGCGGTCTTCTGGTCCGAAAATTCTTTCGTTTGTTCCCGGTTCAAATAATGAAGCAATAATTAAATCAGGATACATTGCATTTAGATCTATTTCTCCTTTTTTATTAAGTGCATTACTTAGAATTCTATTTCGTGCCGAACCTGAGAGACCTCGAACCTCTACTTCGACCTTCCATTCAGGAATATATAAATTTTCGCTTGAAATATCTTGTGTATTTAAGATGTTATTTCTTAATTTATTCAATGCTAAACATCCTTCCATTTATGTCTGTAGTTCCTTCAAATTCTATAGCTTCTTCTACTAAACCACCAATTGTACTTGAAACCTCTGCAGTTTTTAGAATAGCCCACATACAAAAATCAAGGTCATTCTCATTTCCATAAAATTGAAGAACAACAGTAGTATTTTCTCGTAATGCATTTAATAATAGAGAATTATTAGTTTCATACCAATTTAGAATTTCTCCACTTGTGTCTTTCTGTCCATACAATCTTTTTTGATAATTAGATCCAAATTCGGGTGCGCTGAGATTTTCAATTTCTATACTATAAGTATATTCATATGACTTTCCTGCTAATGACAATGGAAGGAAAAACCCTGATAGTCGTATAGTAGTATTTTCACTTTTTTGCTCTGAGAAGGTAATTTCACCTTTCAATCTATTGACTTCATACAAACCTGATTCAATTACACTCCAGATTTCACCATCAATACTTTCTTCAACTTTAATATTATCTTCGTAACTAAATATTTTCTTTTTACGATCTACAATTGAGTATGTTGTAAAGTTTTGTGTTAAAGTCCCTTCATTCAAAAATTCAACAGGTTTACCTGTAACCATTACTTGGGATTTAAAGCCACTTATAGCCATATTTTATCCCTCCCCCATTAGATAATTGTTACTTCTCCCGTTCCTTCCAACTCAATTGCTAATTCCACAACACCTTCAGCAGATGCTGAAACTTCATAACTAGCAACCATTACTTCTTGCTGGAATCCATTGTTCCCATCTGGCAAAAACTGTATATATAATGGTGTGTTTTCAACTAAGGATTGGCGAATTTTTTGTTGACCATTAATATCATTTAGGTTTAGAAGGCCATTTAATTCATAACTGGTATCTCTTAATCCATATAATCTTTTTACGTGATTAGATCCAAATGTACTGATATCTTGGTTATCACTTTCCATTGGCATAGTTACTTCTTTTAAGTCTTGTACAACTGTAAATTGTTCTCCATCGCTTGAAACTTTTACTACTGTGTTTCTTCCTGCTAATGACATATTCATCTTCCTTTCAAATTTGATTACATTAATATTTTATTATTTACAAACAATTAATAACTTTCTTTATTTTCTATTAAAAATCCATAATAACTCTATCTGCTTTCCTCAATTAACTTAATGAAATTTAAGTTAACAAAGATGTGTCTGTTACCTGTCTCGAGAGTAAGGATTTTATTTGTTTCATCAAATTGCTTTAATGTACCCAGACAATATTCTTTATTGGTAAAATTAATTATGACTTCTTTGTTGATCAAATCACCTATCAAGTAAAATCACCTCCTAATAAAATATTAACCTTCTTAAGGTAAGTCAATGTGTCTTAAAAGTGTGCTAATAGTATTTTAAAAGTCTATATAAACTACTAAAATAAAATTTAATTTCGTAAATTATGTGTCAGAGGCTGTCTAATCGAGCCTCAGTCAAATTATTATCTAACAGAGTTGCAAATCGACGATGTTTTTTTAAGATTAATATGTATTAATTTGCTTGTTCTTCTCTTCTCACATAGATAATTAACAAGGAATTTTGATATTTTACTGGTGTCAATAAATAAGTTCTCTTAAACATAGAAGATTTATAAAGGGGACTCTAAATAATCTTTCAATTGCATATATTAATGAAAATTGCTAAATTAATGAAAAGGATACCAAGAGCATAAATACTTAAGTGATGATATTCTAATCCGATTTAAACATATGGAGGAGGTTAAGGTAATTGGCAAAAAAAGACAAGCATATTACATACATTGAAAGTTTATTGAAAGATGGAGAAGAAATTATAAGAGTACATCAGTGTTTTATTTATAATGGGTTGGGAGCAGTTGCTATTACTAATTTGAGAGTGATGTGTGGACGAAAAGGTTTTTTTACTGGTGAAAATATAGAAGAAGTTGATATAAAAAGTATTGGATCTGTTGAACTGCAAAACCATTTTACAGAAGCTGTATTAACAATTTATGTGAACGATTCTCATCAAAAGGTAATTATAAGAGATGGCTGGAAAGAAAGATTGAGTGAAACCAGACAAATACTTGTACAAACATTGGATGAACTCAAGGAAAGTCCTGTTAAAGATACGGGCTCTAAACCTTATTCCGTGGGTGATGAGATTCAGAAAATAGTGGAGTTAAAGCAGCAAGGACATATTTCAGAAAAAGAATTTGAGATTTTAAAATCTAATATCATAAATCGTTAGATCTAACAAAATATTGAAGAGATAATAATATAATAAATTTAAACATTAATGTATCTCTTGCTGTGGCTTTAGAATAAAGTTACGATGTTTATAAAAAAGACGCGATGTTTTCGAATAAAGACGCGACGTTTATAAAAAAGATGCGATGTTCTACCCCTTTAGATATGATCTGAAGGGGTGTTTATTTATAGTGAAAAAGGAAAGAACACCTGAATTTGAAAAGTTGATTAAGGAACTGCTAAGTGACAATAGTTGTTCTGTTAAAGGGCCATTATCCGGAATAAACCTTTAATAAAAAATGGCTATTTATAGTAAAGTGTTGTCTAAGGGTGGAGATGGGATGCTGCTAATACAAATGCAGTGAATTTATATCGAAATTTAGGTTTTATAGAGTTGGGAAGAGAAAAAAATTCAATCACTATGTTATTGGCTTTCCTTGAATAAGGAGGCGACCTTCAGAATTGGACCAGATTTGAGGAAATACGTGCTTATCTAGTATAAAAAAACTTATGTAGGAGAATACAGTATGAGAATTTTTAAGCAAGTAACTGCAAATGATGTCGAATTAAGACCATTACCTTTTTTAAGAGAGTTATCGATGGAATCTTATTTAGTTGAAAATGAGAGTATACTCAAGTTGGATGAAAATGATTTTTCTGATGTATCTATAATTGATGTGGAATTATCATTAAAAAATGGAAGAAAATATTCTGATGGCAGAATTGACATATTGGTCCAATATGGACAAGATACCTTTGGTGTGGTTGAACTAAAATTAGGTACATTATCTTCATTGCATTTAGAGCAATTGGAAGATTATATGAAAGAGAAGAAACAGCTTTTTAATACTTATATCAAACCTAATATAGATTTGGATTACAAGGATATAAAGTGGGTTGGAGTAATAGTTGGTTCTGCAATATCGGCAGAGCTTGATGAAAAATTGTCAAATGGCTATCAGATTGAAAACAATATCCCAGTAGCAGCATTAACTATTTCCAGATTTAGAGGGGAAGACAATCAAGTGTATGTAATATCCGATACAATTTTTAATAATAAGAGTAGAAATTTTGATAGAACAAAGTTTATTTATAACGGTGAAAAATATAACAAGGGTAGGTTAGTGTTAGAGGTTATTAAAGATTATTTGGCAGCTCATAAAACAAAAACCTATTTTGAGTTAAAACAAGATTTTCCTAATGATTTGCAAGGTTCTACTGGTGTGCTTACAACAAAAGAAAAAGCATTAGAAATATATGAAAAAACGGGTTATAAAAGATACTACATCAAGGAAGATGAACTAATAAAGTTAGAAGACGGAACTGTAATTGCTGTTACTACACAGTGGGGGAAAGGAAACCTATATAATTTCATTGATAGAGCAAGAGAATTTGGGTATAAAATCGAAAATGAATAATTATAAATGAGTTCTTGTAATCCCCAATGAAATTGCAAACATATACGGTGCTGCTTTAGTTGAAGAAACAAAAGGCTGGATAGGCTACACTTAGTTAGACAGAATTTTTAAGGTCAAGTAGACTACATATAATACTTTCAAGGAGAATCTACATGACTAAAAGAGAACGCC
>NZ_JAUSUB010000066.1 GCF_030813235.1 Cytobacillus purgationiresistens
GATATTCTCCGAACCGTTTTTACAACGGAAGGAGATCAGCCATTACAGTTAGTATTAAAACAGCTGCCGCTTGAAGTAAAAGAAGTGTCGCTTCTGGCTGTGGACAAGAAAGACCAACAAGAAGCAATCAATGCTTGGAAAACAACAGATAAAGAAGCAGGATTCAACTTGGAGAAGGGGCCGCTTATGCGCCTTATGATGCTTCAAACTGGACAAGAAGCGTTTGTGTTAATTTGGAGCCATCATCACATTTTGATGGATGGCTGGTGCCTGGGCATTCTCCTTCAAGAATTTTTAACTGTATATGCGGCAAGAAGAGAAGGCCGTAAGGTCGACTTAGGTCCCATACAGTCATATGGACGGTACATGGAATGGCTCAAAGAGCAGGATACAGATCAAGCAAAAGAATATTGGGAAGAACAATTAAAAGGCTACAGCGAAAAAGCGAGTTTGCCAAAGAAACAGAATGTTCCTTCCTCTCCTTACAAACAAGAAGAAATCCAATCCAGCCTGACAGCTGCCCAAACCAAAAGACTCGAAGAGGTAGCCCGTGAACTGGACAGTACGGTGAGCACGGTCCTTCAAACAGTTTGGGGTATCTTACTATCTCGGTACAATCAGCAGGAAGATGTGGTGTTTGGGACTGTCGTTTCTGGTAGACCACCAGCTGTAAAAGGGGTGGAATCCATTGTTGGCTTATTCATTAACACACTGCCGGTTCGTATCCAGTTCGGCTCTGATACGACTTTTGCGGAGCTGGTCAAACAAAGGCAGGAGGAGGTAGTTGCTTCTCAGGAATATGGCTTTCTCTCACTGGCGGAAATTCAAGCAGAAAGTGAGCTGGGTCAGGAACTGATTGACCACCTCTTCGTGGTCGAGAACTATCCATTTGACGAAGAGATGATGGCTGAAAAGGGGACGCAAGCAGGACTTCACATCCAAAATGAAGGGATATTTGAGCAGACTAGCTATGATTTCAATGTCGTGATTGTTCCAGGAGAGTTACTTAAATATACGATTCGTTATAATCCAAACGTCTATGCAGTAGATCTAGTCGGTAGACTAGAAAAACACTTTGCACAGTTAATAGATAAGCTAACTAAAATTCCAAATATCAATGTTTCCGAAATACAAATTATAACAACAAGAGAAGCTTCAATCATTCAAAACTTCAATAAAACTAAAGTGAATTATAATCTCGATCAAACCATAATAGAAATGTTTGAAAACCAAGTAAAGCAAAACCCTCAAAACATGGCAGTAGCATTTAGAAATGAAACTTGGTCCTATAAAAATTTAAATAAGCAAGTAAACCAACTAGCTCGACACCTACAGGCAAAAGGCGTAGGTCCTGAAAAAATAGTGGGCATCATGGTTGAGCCATCCGCTGACATGTTTTTAGCTGTACTGGCGGTTTTAAAAGCTGGCGGTGCCTATATACCAATAGATCCGAGCTATCCGGATGAAAGAATTCACTATATGATGACAGATAGTCAAGCACGACTCGTTATCACCCAGAAACACTTGAGCGAAAGATTCAAAGGAACTACTCATCAAGTGATTTTAGAAGAAAGAGGTTGGACCGGAGAATTATCTGAAAACCTTTCACTCACCTATGACCCCAAACAGCTAGCTTATGTTATTTATACTTCTGGCACTACCGGTTACCCCAAAGGGGTAATGGTCGAGCATCACTCGCTTTCAAATCTATGCCACTGGCATAATGAACAGTTTAAAGTTACGGAGGAAGATCGATGCACGAAACTTGCTGGTTTCGGGTTTGATGCCTCTGTGTGGGAAATTTTTCCACCCCTTCTAAAGGGAGCTTCACTCTATATCGTGCCAGAAGAATTACGAACAGACTTGTATGAACTAAATGAGTTCTTTGAACAACATCAAATCACGATAAGCTTCTTACCGACTCCGCTATGCGAGCCGTTCCTGGCCATGGACAACCAGTCCTTGCGCGTGCTTTTGACAGGTGGCGACAAATTGAAGAGTTATCGACCGGTTAGATTCCAGTTAGTGAATAATTATGGGCCAACGGAAAATACGGTCGTGGCGACAAGCGGAATGATTGAAAAAGACGCTGTGAATTTATCTATCGGAAGACCAATCGCTAATACAAAAGTATATATATTTGGAAAAAAGGGAGAATTACAGCCGATTGGTGTCCCTGGAGAACTCTGTATTTCAGGAGAAGGGTTAGCCAGAGGATACTTAAATCAGCCGGCATTAACTGCCGAGAAATTTATTGATCATCCCTTAGCACCTGGCACTCGACTATATCGTTCGGGCGACCTAGCCCGTTGGCTGCCAGACGGCCGCCTCGAATATTTAGGGCGGATAGATGATCAAGTTAAAATCAGAGGCCATCGCATCGAATTAGGGGAGATCGAAACCCAACTTCTTCACCTTGAAGGGGTCGAAGACGCTTTGGTTCTTACACGGAAAGATTCCGATGGATTTGAATTTCTCTGTGCATTCTTAAAAAATAATGGAAAAATAGTTGATTCTGAAATCAGGACTTATCTTTCCAAGAGATTACCTAATTACATGATACCAATCTACTTTATTCGGTTGGAAAAGTTTCCGTTAACCAAAAATGGAAAAGTAGATCGCCAAGCATTAGGGAATTTCAACTTAGAAATAGAATCAACTCGAAAAGCTCCTAGCAATCCTATAGAAAAGCGATTAGTGAAAATTTGGAAAGAGGTTCTCAACTCTGATGCCATCGGAATTGATGATCATTTTTTTTACAAAGGGGGTCATTCCTTAAAAGCTGCCAATCTCGCTGCGAGGGTAAGCAAAGAATTTAAACTTGACTTTCCTATAAGAATTATATTTGAAATTCCTATTCTCGCTGATATGGCCAGTTATATAAATACTAAGAATAAAAATGAACAAAACAGTATAGTTCCTGTAGAAAAGAACCTTTATTATCCAGCATCCTCTGCGCAGGAGAGAATATATATTATAAGTCAGTTTGATAAGTCAAACTTAAGCTACAACATCCCATCTGCATATAGGGTGAAAGAAAAGTTGAGTGAAGATAAACTCTATGAAGCACTTTTTGTCCTAGTTAAAAGGCATGAATCATTAAGAACGTCCTTTAAATTGAACGGTGATGTACTAGTTCAAAAGGTGAGTGAAGAGGCAGTTGTCGATTTAAGTATAAGTGATGTAATAGAAGCAAATGTAAAGAAAGAAATAAGTGATTTTGTAAAGCCTTTTGACTTAACGGACTCTCCATTAATGAGGGTGAAGTTAATGCATACTGAAAAAGGAGATTACATTTTGCTACTTGATATGCATCATATCATAAGTGATGGAATGTCAATGGAAGTGCTCATAAAAGACTTCATGAAGATTTATCAAAATGAATCGTTATTTCCTCTGACTATACAATATAAAGACTATGCAATATGGCAAAGAAGTGAAATGAAAACAGAAAGATTATTGAAACAAGAAAAATATTGGATGGAACGTCTAACGGGCGAAATGCCAACACTTGAATTACCTGTCGATTTTAAAAGGCCAGCTATGAATAATTTTATCGGAAATCGATATCAACTATCAGTTAATGAAGAACTTACTAGAACGATTAAGAAGTTCGCCTTAAATACTAATACTTCATTATATATGGTACTTTTGTCAGCATATTCTGTATTACTCTCGAGGTACTCTAACCAGGATGATATTATTATTGGCTCGGTAATTTCTGGAAGAATCCAAGAGGAAGTCCAGGACTTAATCGGAATGTTTGCAAATACACTTGCTTTGAGAGTAAGTCCTAAAAGCAACCTTACCTTTAGGGACTTCCTTCTTCAAACAAAAGAAGTTGTATTGGATGCATTTGATAACCAAGAATATCCTTTTGAAAAAATTGTAGAAACATTAAATATAAAAAGGGATGCTAGCAGAAATGCCATCTTTGATACTGTATTCCTTCTTAGAGAAAGTGAAAAAGAGGAGCAGGAAAATAATATATTTAGTCCAATAAGTATCACAAATCAAACTTCTAAATTTGATATTACCTTAGAAACAATAGATGACGGAAGGAACCTAATGCTAGATTTTGAATACAGTACTCAGTTATTTAAGTATGACACCATACAAAAAATGGCTAAGCATTTTTTAATAATCTTAGAATATATAATGGGAAATCCAGACAATCTATTATCAACTATGAATATCTTATCAAAGGAAGAAGAAAAGCAAATATTAATAGATTTCAATTCTACAGAAATGTCCTTTCCAACAGATAAACGAATTGATCAATTAGTTGAAGAACAAGCAATGCGCAGTCCATTCGAAACTGCGCTGGTATGCGGAGAGCGTCGTGTTTCCTATCAGGGACTCTCTAGACAGGCAAATTCAGTGGCCACGCATCTTATACTTCATGGCATTCGCCCAGGAGACCATGTCGGTATTCTTACTGGAAGAAAAGCTGAAACTGTTGCAGGCTTACTCGGTATCTTGAAG
>NZ_JAUSUB010000067.1 GCF_030813235.1 Cytobacillus purgationiresistens
CATACGAATTCATGGGACACTTGGTTATGTAAGTCCAATTGATTATAAACTTGAACACCTTAAAAAAGTTGTCTAGTTTAGTGTTGACATACCAGGTTGATAAATCATTAAGGGGTAATGGATATGGAAAAGAGTTATTAAATCGTATAGAAAAAATTGCTAGAGAAAACAGATGTAAACTAATTCAACTTGATACGTTTAGCTTTCAAGCTCCAAATTTCTATCAAAAAAATGGTTATGAAATAGTCGGTTTAATTGAAGAACATCCAAATAAAGAAAATCAGCAATATTACCTAAAAAAGAAATTAACCTATTGATAAACCTACTATACTAACGGAGGCTTTCCTCAAATTAGGAAGCTCTTTTACTTATGGAACAAATTGAGCAGGCTTGTTTTAAGAAGGGCAAATAAATATAAATAAATACTAATAATCTAATATTTCTTATAATTTTCTATATACAAAAATTAGAGGTTTAATATATTATGAACCCAAAATTACTGTACTGGCTTCACTAGATGAAGCTAAAATAATTTATATTATTCATGAAGAATTCCCTTCTAATAAAACAACGAGAACGTAACTATAATTCTAACTACCACAGTTGACCACTCTGCACCTCCCACTCCTAGCCCTAGTATGTTCATAAATACAAAGATTAATATATAATCCAATATGAACGATATTAATTTAATCCGCCAACCTGCTTTCATATCCGTTTTAGTATCTCCAGATGTTCTTAGAATACTGCAGGGGTAATAGTTATTTGCTTTTTTGCTTTTACAGTTGGAATAGCGTATAAATTATAGAGAGAGTATTTGGAGTGATCGTACAATTTGAGTAGTTGCATTTTTTTTATTTTGTGCAAAAACACGAACAAGATAATGGTAATATTGAGAAGTATGGAAGACTGATACAATTAAATGGGTCTGATATTAAGGAAGGAAGTGCAAAACTATGGATTTCGAAACAGTTATGGAGGAGCTTGAAGCCCTCGGTAAGGAACGAACTAAAAAAATTTACATATCCAATGGTGCGCACGAGCCGCTTTATGGCGTAGCTACAGGTGCTATGAAACCAATCGCTAAGAAAATAAAAATAAATCAACATTTAGCTGAGGAGCTTTATTCCACAGGTAACTATGATGCAATGTACTTTGCCGGCATTATTGCGGACCCAAAAGCTATGACTGAGTCGGATTTTGATCGTTGGATAGATGGGGCGTATTTTTATATGCTCTCCGACTTTGTGGTGGCAGTGACTTTATCAGAGTCTGGTATTGCACAAGACGTTGCTGATAAATGGATTGTAAGCGGTGACGAGCTGAGAATGTCAGCAGGCTGGAGTTGCTACTGCTGGCTTTTAGGAAATCGCCTAGACAATGAATTTTCCAAAAGCAAGATTTCCAATATGCTTGATATTGTGAAAAATACGATTCATGACTCGCCTGAACGAACGAAATCCGCTATGAATAATTTTCTATACACCGTGGGGATTTCATATTTGCCGCTACATGAAAAGGCATTGGACACGGCAGAGGAAGTAGGTATAGTAGAAGTCAAACGGAACAAGAAAAAAAGTAGTTTCCTAAACGCTTACGAAAGTATTCAAAAAGAAATTGATAGAGGGAAGCTTGGTTTCAAACGGAAATATGTAAGATGTTAAAAATTAGCTTGTATCGGGGTGTGAATCCAAGAAGGTTTGACACTCATTTTGTCGAATTAAACTCAATAATAAATGAAAATTAGTGTGGAATTTTCGAATAATAGTACTTAAGCTCTAGGGGGCATTCCATAATTAAAAGAAGTGCTTTTTTACTTCATTAACGGGGCAGCAATTCCTGTAATAAATCAAATGAGTATTTGTTCCTTTAGCTAAACTTGTGAAAGATTGTACTTAAAGAATAGGAGGCTTATGTTAAGTAAAGGGTTGCAGCTAGCAGCCTTTTTTAATTCGACTAAAGAGGCAGGTTAGTTGAACAAGGAATGTGTTACCAATACATAAGTTCTGATATTTTGAAATAATCAAAAGGTATTTAGACTTTGAGGGTAAGGGGTAAAGATGAAGAAATATATTTCGTTAAACTTAATCTTGTTTATTGTATTTTTGGTAGGAACCATACTTACGATATTTATAATATATAAGGATATTGATACTTCGCTATCTCTTAAATTTATTATAGGATATGTAATTTATCTTCTTCTATATGGTTTGTTCTCCATCTTTTTAGTTATTGCGAATACAAGGAAGTTAAATTGGATTCAAATAAGAAAAAGGTTTTTTACGTTTATTATTTTGTTTATTTCTTTAAGTACTTTGCACTATCTTCTTTCTTATTTTTTTAGACGTTCGGAAATGGATGTTTGGGATTTAGGTATTCCTTTGGGTGTATCATTTGGATGGGCATTTTCAGATTTAATGTCTTGGAAAAAGAAAGAATAAAGCATTAAGGTTTTGCTAAGGATTAAGCCTTTTTGCTCTTTCACTGACGGGTGTAAGAGTTAAAGATGGAGGGTTGCTGCGGCAACCTTTTTTCTTATGGAACTAATGCGGCAGTTTAGTGTAAGATAAATATTACAAAATTGAAAAATATTATTAGAGTGATAAATAATTTAAAAGATCTTAACCTATCAGTATTAGAAGTTAATGGTTATTAGCTGATTTGTGTAGCATTTGTGTTTTTACTTAATTATTGAAATAATAGAAAAAGGAGGTAGATAAATTTTGGGTATTTCGTTAGAGATGGTTACAGATAGATCTATTTCACTAAACTTTTTAATTTTCCTACAAAATATATATCTTAATCAAAATCGTGATGAGGAAAGATTAAGGTTTCCTTATTCATCAACAAAGATTGCTTTTAAAGAAAAAATTTTATCAGAATATAAAGAACTATGGAATGTTGTTTCAGCTAAAGTATCTCTAAATGACGGCACCGATTTAGAAGTATTTCACGAAGAAAAAGAACTTTTTTACCAAAAATTGTTCAGTGATAATGCCGGGAGTTTAACAAGTTTTAATGAAGTTTATAAAGGCTTTCAAGTGTGGTGGGAAAGCTTTGCAGGTGGTATTGCGGTAGAAAGGTCTATTGATGAATTAGGACACAGTTTATATCTAGATTTAGTAAGGTTTCTGAAGGAAAGACGAATAGTACCGCAAAAGCCTTTATACATTTGGCTAATTTATGATGAATGTTTACTAGCAAATTCTCAAGTATCTTCTTATCATGCGGTCATTCCAGTAGGAGATTATTATCTTAAATATAAAGAATTAGTTTTAAGATTGCAAAATTGTTTTATTTAAGCAAACATATACGATACATAATTTGATCAGTTGTCGTTAGGCAACTTTTTTTATTGCTAAAGGAGTAGTATTCCTAAAATAAAGAAGGGTATAAAGTTTATGGTTGTGAAGAAATACACTAAAAGCAACGAGGCAATACTTGATTCACGAACGGTATTGTCTTTTCTTATGAAGTTATCGCGGCAGGATAGCTCGATAAGAAATGCTATAAAACAAGAAAATTTTGACGGCATTTTATGATTAGCCATTTAGTAGTATAAAAAATAAGGAGTACGAAGCAGTGAATGAATTTTATAAGGCGTTAACATATGTAAATAAATTTTTTTATGAACCAAATCGCTTAACTATAAAAGCTATCCGAGAAGAAGCACAAAATTCAGATTATGGGGCTGGTATATTTCAGCTAAATTCAAAATCGGTTAGATTTAGAGTCGCAAAAATAACACCTACCAAGATAGGACAGTTTGTTGCTTTTTGGGAAAAAGATGGAGATAATAAAAACCAAGCCTTTTCATATGAGAAGGCTACTGATTTATTGGTTATCAACACTTTTACTAGTAATAATAATTTTGGACAATTCGTTTTTCCAAAAGAAGTACTTGTAAAACAAAATATCCTTAAAACAACCACTACAAAAGGAAAAATGGCAATTAGAGTTTACCCTAGATGGGAAAATCCCACTAGCAAACAAGCTATCGAAACACAAAAATGGCAATTAGAATATTTTGTTGAGGTGAACAATACAAATAGTTTACCAATACAGGAACTATTAAAGCTATACTCAAACTGAAATTGGATAGCCCTAAGCTGGCTAATAGTTTGTGAAGCATAACAATTTAACTCTCGGTTGCAATCGCTTGAATCATAGTTGACAATAGTCGGCTCTTTTTTATTGGACTAAAGGGGCAGCATTCCTGTAATAACTGAAAATGCGATTTGAATGAAAAAAGACCTCTTGGTAAGATGAATGTGTCCTGAGCTGGCCAGCTAA
>NZ_JAUSUB010000068.1 GCF_030813235.1 Cytobacillus purgationiresistens
ATATCTTTTCCCCAGTGACTAAATAAGCACATAAAAAGTTAGTATCATTATGATCTTGATAAGCAAGTACAGTGGCCTCATTTATATTAGGGTGAAATAATAATTGGTTTTCAATTTCACCAATTTCGATACGATGACCACGGATCTTAATTTGATTATCAATGCGACCTAAGTACTCCATCTCTCCATTTAACATTCTGCGTACAATATCTCCCGATCGATAAAGTAATTCAGAAGCATTATATGGGTTTTGAATAAACCTTTCATTATTTAGTTTTTCTCTATTAATATAACCTCTAGAAACACCTTCTCCTCCTATGTATAATTCTCCGATCGTTCCTTTGGGTACTATTTGCATTTCTTTATTTAAAACATATGCTGCTAATGTTGGAAGTTCCTTACCTATATAACTTGAATTATCCGACATATTATTTAATGTTATTTCTTTATGTGTAACATGGACTGTCGTTTCTGTAATTCCGTACATATTGATTAGTTTTGTATGCGGGTATAGCTGCTTCCAAGGGAGTAACATGGCAGGTTTTAATGCTTCTCCACCGAAAATGATATACCGTAGACTTAGGTTTACTTCTTTGCCTTCACGAACCTCTTCAATAAGATGTGTAAACGCTGCAGGAGTTTGATTTAATACAGTCACCTTTTCAGTTTTGAGGAGGTTTAAAAATGCTTTAGGGTCTTGAGCAGTTTCTTTCGGAACAATGATACATGTTCCACCATGTAAAAGTGCACCATACATTTCCCAGACAGAAAAATCAAAACTAAAAGAATGAAAAAGAGTCCAGACATCCTTATTACTAAAACTAAACGGAATCTTATTGTTCATTATTAAACTAGTAACATTTCTGTGTTCCACCATAACACCTTTGGGTTTTCCAGTTGTTCCAGATGTATAGATGATATAAGCCAAATCATTAGGAGTAGATCCAATATCAGGAGAAAAAATTTTCGGATAATTGTTCTCATCTTTACCTGATTGAATATTAATAACTTCCCCTGAAAAACCGATAGGTGATATCCAGTGACTATGTGCTATCACAAATCTAGTAGCACAATCATTTAGTATGTAACTTATCCTATTCATAGGAGAAAAAGGGTCTAAAGGTACGTAGCACGCGCCTAACTTTAAAATAGCTAGCATGGCTATAATCGTGTCAATGCTTTTATCAGCAATTAATCCTACTGGCTCTTGCTTATTCACTCCTCTTTGTCTCAAATGAAATGCTAAAATATTTGCTTTTAAATTAAGCTCGTTATATGTTAAGTAACTTTCATCCAATACAACAGCAATTTTATTCGGATTCAAACTGGCTTGAATTTCAAATAATTCATGTATTGTTTTGTCTTTTGGATACTTAACTTCTGTTTTATTTTGTAGTAATTCAGAAATTTCCTCTTTAGTCAGGATTTCATAATCTGATATTAATTTATCCGGATTTTGCACAATATTATTTGCAAGTCGTTTGAAGTGATTGCATATTTGCTCTATATATTGCGTTTGGAAAACGTGACCATTATAGGTAATTTTCAAAGTAATTTGATCACCTGGAAATATATTCATATTAAAATCATAATTTGTTTGCTCAAATATATTAAAATTATTAATCGAAAAACCTAATTCTCGTCCCCCAGACAATAATTGTTTGTCTAAGGGATAGTTTTCAAATGCAATTACATGATCTATTAATTCATTTTTTAATTCACTTTTAGAGAAGCATTCATATAAAGGATAATAATGAAATTTATTTTCTTCTTGACTGTCTTCATGCACTTTAGAAAGCAGGTCAGTAAAGGTCTTAGATGGCACTGCCTTGATACGAACAGGAACCGTATTAATAAATAATCCAACAGCTTGCTCTATTCCATTTAGTTCAGACGGGCGTCCGGAGACAATAGTACCGAACACCACATCATCTGTATTGTTATATTTCTGTAACAGTAAACCCCATATTGATCTTATAATAGTATTTAGTGTAACTTTATTTGTCTTCGCTAAGGTCCCAAGAGATTTTGTCAGAGGAGAATCAAAGACTTCTATGTGTTCTAAGTGATTGTACTGATTTTCTACCTCTTTTTTCTTCAAGGCGGGCATTATACCCGCCTTAGTGTTGTAGTCCTTCAAAAAATTCTCCCAATATTGTGAGGCGGTTTCATGGTTCTGATTACGTAGCCAAACAATATAATCACTAAAAGGGAAACTGTTTGGCAAGCTTATGGGATGTCTATTCATCAAGTATGAATAGATTTCAAACCATTCCTTTAAAACAGTAGCCAACCCCCAACCATCCATAATAATATGGTGGAAGCTTATCAAGACTGTATATAATGATTCGTTTTGCTTAAATAGTTTTATTCGAATTAAAGAATCCTTATCTAGGATAAAACTCTTTTCAAAATCTTTTATTTTATAATCTTTTATTTTTGATTCTATCTCTATGTTTTCAAACGTAGATAAATCCTCAAAATAGAAAGCAGCCTTTCTCTCACTCAAGACAATTTGTAACGGTTTCTCTAATTTTGAATAGCGGAAAATAGTTCTGAAAATATCATGTCGATTCACCATTTCTTGAAAACTAGATTCAAAGCACTGTATATCTACATTGCCCTCTAGATTTATTTCGACTTGTTCTAAGTAAGCATGAGATTCCTTATTAACAATATGATTAAATACCATTCCTTCTTGAAGAGGAGTTAACTCATATATATTTTTAATATTAATTTTTTCTCCCATAATGAACCCCTTCCAGCGTACAACTCATCCAATATTTTCAGGAATCAATTTTTTCAATGCTGGTAATTTCTCTTTTATTTTCTTCGCATTTTGTATAAGATATGGGTCTTCTAACATCTCACCATGTTTTCCATAGCTCTGTATCTCATCGTAGGTTCCTTTAGTAGCTACTTCCCATCCAAGTGCTGAACTATCTATTGAGCGAAAAGCATAAATATCAGCATTAATGCTACCATCGTTAACAACGTTATTAAGATAAATTCGATACTGCTGTATTCTATTTTCTATCGACTTAAGAAAACTTGGAATACTAAGGTATTCTTGATATTGGTGATGGACTGCAGCCAACTGTTCTGCAGTTTCTTGATTGATTTGTTTAATAGAAGCGGAACCTACTTTTTCTTTTCTTTCTGCATCAATCATAATTAACCTATTGACCTTATTTCCGGTAGCCTCTAATGATTTAGCGACTTCAAATGCAAGATTTCCACCTGCTGAGTAACCTAACAATATATATGGACCTTCAGGTTGAATCTCTTTCATAATGGATAAATACTCTTGAATGCGATTTTCTTCTTCAATGAAATCAAATCCATACACTGTATAATTATCTAAATAAAGAGATAGCTTTTGATATTCTATGCCAAATCCTGCTATTGGAGGAAAGCAGAAAATGGTGTTTTTCCCGTCCTGCAATTTCACTATCGGCATTTTCTTTACGAATCCATATTTTAAGAGGGTGTCAATTTTAATAGAAAAGCTCTCCAATGTTGAGTGTTGAAATATCCATTGTAAAGGTACTTCAATTTTCCATTTCCCTAAAATATGTGTTATTAATGACGCTGCTTTTAGTGATTGACCACCTAGTTCAAAGAAATCATCATGTAGTCCGACTCTTTCTACACCCAATAGATTCTTCCAAATGACTGCCAAGGCTTGAGCCGTTTCACTTTCAGGTGCTTCATATGCCTTTTCCACGCCTCTTCTTGGATCAGGTAATGATTTACGGTCAATTTTTCCATTCTCACTTAGTGGCAGTCTATCCAGCCATACATAATAGGTTGGAAGCATGTACATTGGCAAAGCTGTTGATAAGAATTCACG
>NZ_JAUSUB010000069.1 GCF_030813235.1 Cytobacillus purgationiresistens
CATGATAGGAAGGCTTATTTTATCTCTCGCTTGAAGTTAAATACACGTATTTATATCATGAATCCCCACCCAGAATTCTTCAATAATGGTACTTTAAAAAAACAAACCGAATACATCCAAGTTGATATGAAGCAAATAATGTCTAGTCTAAACCCTGGTGAAAATTTGGAAATACCAGAAGCATATATTGGACAAAATCAAAAGCTCCCAGCACGTGTCATCATCCATCGATTAACCGAAAATCAAACGCAAATACGCCTTAAAAACCAAGCCATACGAGAAAAGAAGAAAGGCATTGTCATGAAGGAGAAAAGTAAGCACTTGATGGGGATGAACGTCTATATTACGAACACATCTCCAGAAGAAGTCCCCACTGATTATGTCCATTCTCTCTATTCTTTGCGTTGGCAGATTGAGATTTTATTTAAAACATGGAAGTCATTTTTTGAAATCGATGAATGCAAGGCAATCAAAAAAGAACGCCTAGAGTGCCATTTATATGGCCAACTCATCAGCATTCTCCTCTGTTCATCTACCATGTTTCAAATGCGACAGCTACTGCTTGAAAAGAAAAGGCAAGAGTTAAGTGAATACAAAGCGATTTATATGATTAAAGATTACTTTCCGTTACTGTTTCAAGCGATGGCCGTTGGAACAGGGGGACTTTTGAAAATTCTGCATCGCCTTTATCAGCTGCTCAAAAAGAACGGTCGTAAATGTCATCGGTATAAAAAGATGACTGTCTTCGATATTCTTGGGGTTGTGTATGAAACGACGGTGAAGGATAGTAGACAAGTTGCCTAGCAAAAAAGTCGCTTTTTAAAGGGATTCTTTGTCATGCCGACCTTTTCATAACTGGTAATTTTGGAGCAAGGAGCATTTTTATCTATTATATATGTTGTTAGCTTGATGGGCATGTGGTACTACCCCTATTTGAGGAAAGCCCCCGTTCCTTAAGTACTTTTCTTCACAAATTTATTAAAGAGTAAAAAGGCTGTTGATATAGCATCTGCCTTTGAAATGAAGTTTGGTTATTGTTGAGTGTTTAATTGTGTTTTTAATGTCTTCCAAATCTTTATCGAAACAATAAATATCAGTAAAATTGATATCAAAGATAAACTTAACCCCAATGCTGATTTTGTGAAATTTATACCAATATAACCATACAAAATTCTCAATGGGGTATTTGCAATAACTATAGTTAAAATATAAGTAGAATATTTTATCCCAGTGACAGCTGATAAAAAGCAAAGTACATCTGAAGGAACGAGTGGACAAACCATTCCTAAGGCAAGAATTTTATAATTATGCACCTTTAATAAATGATTTAAATCTATATGCTTCTTAAGCATATAGGTATTTACTTTTTTTCCAACAATACTTCTGGAAATGAAGTAAATTAAGCTCCCGCTTAATACTAATCCTATGGTTGATAATATGGAACCTTGCAGGGGACCAAAGGATACACCTCCTAATATTGTAAGAGGAGTTCCTGGCATTAGAAATAGCAGCCTAACTATCCATGCAGCTATAAATAACAACGATGCATATTCTTCTTTGTCTGTAATAAAATGCATAATGGTATCTATATCTATAGGTAATACGTCAAAATATACTAAACAATAGATGACTAATATCCAACTGGAGATAAAGGCAAGTTTTCTTTTCATTTTTATACATCTCCTAAATATTACGTTGCTAATATTCTAAGAGAAGAAAATGAAGAATTACTTTATATAATTATTAAGAATTCTTAAGGTCATATTCGTTATCCTTAATTAAAGGTAATTTAACTTGAAAGATAATTGTCTGATCTTGATAATCAGCAGTTATTTCCCCAGAATGTAATTCAATAATTCTTTTGGATATTGCGAGTCCTAACCCCGACCCATTTTTCCCCATCCTTGCTGTATCCCCCATATAAAATCGCTCAAATAACTTATTGATATCCTGACTTGGAGGTTGCTCTACTTTATTTAAGATTTGAAAGAATGAATGATTTTCTTTTTTTTGTAGGCTAATCGTAATTTCTGAAGGTTTATCGCTATATTTAATAGCGTTATTTATAAGATTATCAAATACACGAACTAACCTTTCTACATCCATAAATACTTTAAAATCAGAATTTTCAATTAATTTATTCACAAGTAATTGTTCGTTTTCTATAATCGGTAAATATTCACCTATTATTTGCTCTAATAAATCGCCAATATCCATCACATTTTTATTTAATTTAAAATCCTGATTAGCTAATCGAGTATATTCGAATAACTCATCAATTAATATTTTTAGTCTATTTGATTTTTGGTATGTTATCTCTAAATAATCCTGCAACTGTTGTTGGTTAGAGTAATGTCCCTTTTTTAAAAGATCTAAATAACCAATAATGGATGTTAACGGTGTCCGTAAGTCATGAGAAACATTCGTAATAAGTTCATTCTTTTCTTGTTCTAATGCTCTTTCTTTTTCAAATTTATCGTTCAACTCTTTAGACATATAATTTATGTTATCTGCAAGTTGGGTCAATTCATCCTTACCTCTCAATTCTATTGTTAGCCCTATTTCTCCGTTTGCAATTTTATGGATACTATTTGAAACTAATTTAAGGTAGCGTAATTTCTTACTAATTAAAATAATAAAGGTAGCTATAAATGTTGTAATTATCACAAAAAAAATAATTACAGCTAATGAGTAATAAACAGCAATACTAAGATTCTCAGGATCATGTTTATCTATAAAATAGCTGATTAAACGTGAAACAGGCATAATAACAAGTATTGAAACAATTAGACTAAGAGTAATTGCACCGAGTAATTGAAAAGATAACTTATGTATCCTCTTAATATTTCTCATATTTTATACCCTACACCCCATATTGTTTTCACATAAATAGGATGTTTTGCATCTTGTTCAATTTTATCCCTTATTTTTGTAATATGCACCATTACATTGTTATCAGATTTAAAAAAGTCCTCCTTCCATACAGCTTCATATATTTTTTGCACACTCATTACAATACCTTTATTTCGAGCAAGTAACTCTAAAATGTCAAATTCCTTAGGAGTAAGCCTAACCTCTTCATTTTGCACATACACTTGTCTAGTATCAGTATTTATTCTTAGTTCTCCTATTTCAATTATATTGATACTCTTAGTTAAGTGAGTATTATACTTATTCGTCCTTCTTAGTTGAGATTTTACTCTAGCTATTAATTCTAATGGGTTAAAGGGTTTTGATAAATAATCATCAGCCCCTGACATGAGTCCCTGTATTTTATCCATGTCCTCGGACTTTGCAGACAGCATAATAATAGGCATATTTCTTTCTTCCCTAATCTTCATACAAGCTTGTATTCCATCCATTTTAGGCAACATAATATCTAGAATAATCAGATCTGCTTCATTACTTTGTAAGTAATTTATTGCTTCAATCGCATCTTCGAACTTTTCCGTTAGCAAACTGGAATGTCAACACTAAATCACACAACTTTTTTAAGGGATATTTCTTTAAACTCCATAGGGCTTACGTAGCCTAATGTTCCGTGAATGCGCAGCC
>NZ_JAUSUB010000070.1 GCF_030813235.1 Cytobacillus purgationiresistens
CTTCCAGAATTAAGGGCTTGATGATGTATCCCGAAGGAGAAAAATGCTTAGCATCGGTGAAGGCTCTCATAGTAGGAGGAGAAGCGTTTCCACCTGCATTATTACAACGGCTCCAAGCCTATAATCATTTGTCTATCTATAATGGATATGGACCGACGGAGACAACTGTCTATTCTTCCATAAAAAATATCAGCTTAGACCAACAAGTGACCATTGGCCAACCGATTCGTAATACTCAATGTTACATCGTAGACCTGCATAACCGCCTACAGCCAATTGATGTTTATGGAGAGTTGTGTATCGCAGGCAGCGGTGTTTCTCAGGGGTATTGGAATCAGCCGGAAATGACAGCCGAAAAATTTGTGAAGAACCCATTCGGACCAAATAACATGATGTATCGAACGGGAGATCTCGCACGTTGGTTACCGGATGGACACATTGAGTACGCCGGCCGCATGGACCAACAAGTGAAAATGCGTGGATATCGAATAGAGCTACAGGAAATTGAAGCTCAGCTTGAAAAAATGACATCGATTCGAGAAGCTGCAGTGGCCCTTCATAAAGATTCGACAGGGGATGACTACCTCTGCGGATATCTCGTTTGGGGAAATTGCCAGGCTGCCATTTCTTTAGAAACAATTAAAGCCCAATTATTGACCAAACTGCCAGGGTATATGGTGCCTACTCAGTTTTTAATGCTCGAAGAGCTGCCTCTAACAGCGAATGGGAAACTGGACCGAAAAGCTCTGCCAAAACCTGACCTACAAGCCTTACGGCATGAAGCACCACGAACACCTACAGAAATAGGATTAGCGCAGATTTGGAGTGAAGTACTTGACATTGAAAGACCAGGTATAGATGATGATTTCTTTACTCTTGGCGGGCACTCTTTAAAAGCGACCATAATAGTTGGGAAAATAAAGAAAATTTTTAAGAAACACCTATCTCTTACTGATTTCTTTGAAAATTCGACGATTAGGCAATTATCGCTGAATCTTGAGCAATTGAAAATTGATAGATATGAGGAAATACAGCTGGCAGCTCCGCGAGAAGCTTATCCACTTTCTTCCTCCCAGCGAAGGTTGTTCGTACTCAGCCAATTCTCAGAGATTGGCACGAGTTATAATATGACAGGTGCTTGGAAAATAAAAGGGAATATAAGCCTAAAAAAACTACAAGAGGCACTGAAACAAGTCACAAACAAACATGAGATCTTGCGTACTTCATTTAAAATGATAGATGGCGAACCCGTTCAAACTATTCATGAATCTGTAGAAAATAAAATAGCGTATCAACACGCATCTGAACAACAGCTACCACAATTAATGGAGCGTTTTATACGTCCGTTTGATCTCGAAAGTAATCCGCTATTCCGAACGGGCCTTATTAAAACCGATGATCATTCTCATGTATTATGGTTTGATATGCACCATATTTTATCGGATGGAACATCTATTCGAATATTGGCGAAAGAAATAATGGAGGCATACAATGGCCAGACTCTTTCAAATACGCAAATCCAGTATAAGGATTATGCGGTCTGGCAAAAAAATCAGACAAGCTCTGGTACTTATATAAATAACCAAGCTTTTTGGATGAATGTCTTTAAAGAAAATAGCACACCTCTAGAATTATATTCTGATAAACAAAGACATTCGGTTTCTAATTATGCGGGATCACAATTCTCTTGCGAAATAAATCATTCGCTCACAACTAAAATAAATGAATTTGCCCAAAAGGCTAGTTGCAGTTTTTACATGGTTTTACTGGCTGCATACAACATCTTATTGTCCAAATATAGTGGGCAAGAAGATATCGTCATTGGTTCACCTGTTGCAGGCAGATCGCTTGTAGAAATTCAGGACACCATCGGTGTCTTTATCAATATGTTGCCAATGAGAAATCAGCCGATAGGTTCTAAACGCTTCAATGCTTTTTTACAAGAAGTAAAAGATCAGACCCTACAAGCGCTTGAACATCAAGATTATCCGTTTGAGGATTTAGTAGAAAACTTGAAAATTCCAAGAGTAGCCAATCGCCATCCTTTGTTTGATGTCGTCCTCGTTCACCAGAATATGGATCAATCGGTACTGTCTTTCGGGGATCATATTGCTTATCCCTATGACATGCCTCATCGAACAGCCAAGTTTGATTTGACGCTTGAGATAATAGACATGCCTGAGCACACCGTGATGAATTGGGAATACCGTACTTCTCTTTTTACAGAGAAAACAATTCAACGAATCGCTAATCAATTTCTTCATGTTTTAGAGGAAGTCGTAGATAACCCGGAACGTGAGTTAGCTTCTCTAACGCTTTCTCAAAAGGAAAGAGAAGAACTAGCGCATTTTAACCAGACGGAAATCCCATATCATCTAAATAAAACCGTTATTGAACTATTCCAGAACCAAGCGAGACAAACACCGGGGCGCAAAGCTATCATATGCAATGATAAATATTGGTCTTATCAAAGACTTGATAAAGAAACGAACCAACTGGCTCGACATCTACAGGCAAGAGGCGTCGGTCCTGAAAAAATAGTGGGCATCATGGTTGAGCCATCCGCTGACATGTTTTTAGCTGTACTGGCGGTTTTAAAAGCTGGCGGTGCCTATATACC
>NZ_JAUSUB010000071.1 GCF_030813235.1 Cytobacillus purgationiresistens
TACGAATTCATGGGACACTTGGTTATGTAAGTCCAATTGATTATAAACTTGAACACCTTAAAAAAGTTGTCTAGTTTAGTGTTGACATACCATATTCTTCTTGTATTGCTTCACAATAAATTTGTAAGAATAAAGGGTTATAGCACTCATTTTCTAAAGATGGGAATGCTAATGGATTTATATTATAGTAATTAAAAAAAGGCTCTAATGCTTCAAAACTTAAATCCTTAAATCCCTTATGTTCTAACTTGTGTAACGGAAAGTCTTCCTCAATATTTTCGGGTAATACACTTCTAATAAAGTTACTTCTAACAGATAAGACTACAGCAATATTGTCAAATTCTTTAATGGAATTTAAAAAGTTTAATAAATAATTTCTCCAAAAAAATTTACCTTCACCCTCATTTAAAGCATCAATTATTATTACAGTTCTCTTATTTTTCTTAATTGCTCTATCATTGATTTCTTTAAGAAAAGATTCTATAGAACCTTTATATTCAATTAAATCAAATAATTGTTTAAAGGGATGATCATGCGTATTTAAATGTTGACCTAAAAATAAAAAAACACTGTGACCTGCTTCTTGCAATCTTTTAGCGTTATCGGCTAGTAAATGTGATTTACCTATTCCCGCATCTCCATAAATCAATAAATAAGGTTCATTAATAAATATTGTTTTTACTAAGACTATATAATCATTTAATTCCCTTTCATACCTATTTACTGTTTGGATTGATCAAATCTTTTCTAACATTCTTTTTACCTTCCTCATATAGCTTGTATCTTACTCCTTCTATCTCTGCCATAAAGCCATTAATCTCATCAGAAAGACATTTCAAACTCCTATGTAAATAGAATTCTTTTTTTTCACAGTCACTCTCTTTTAAATAATTTAAAACCTTTTCAATAAAATTTATATCATCGTACCCTAAACCTTCTCTATGTTTAATGAAAGCTTTACTGAATTCCATAATACTCATTTGCAAGTTACCTAGTAACTCACTAAAATGCTGAAAAATATGCTTATTACCTGCTAAAGAATCAAATGTTGCATTAAAATCTGTTTCTACATTCGCTTCTGAAATATTCCTTTTTCCTAAATCAAATATAGTTCGTTCTAGTATTTTTTTTAAGTGTTCATCAGTGTATTTTTCTAAATACGCTCTTTCTTGAATTTCTATTAAATTCTTTTCAAAATATTCTTGTAAACTCTTATTACTTTCTAAAATGCTAGTTTGAACATTAGATACAATACTCATTTCATTTGATTTTAAAGTTTTATCTCTATACTCCTCAAGATAGATAATCAAATCATTAAGATATTGATTTACAATAGGATGATTTTCTATTTCTTTTAGTTGCACAGATTTTCTATAATGATTAATCTCATAGATTGCTAGTTTAGATAATTGCTCTACAAATGCCAATTTATTAACAGAGTTATAGGTAATTTATGATATTTGCGAAAAATACGGAATTTCTAAAGAGGTAATATCATTGTTCACAATTTATGAAAGGAGAATACGGAATGAACAAGATAATTAAAGAACTTAATCTTCCGGGAGGTACTATTCGACCAGTTGTGATCATGCGCAAGCCAAAGTCCTTTTCTTCACCTGTTCCGCACGTTGAAATACAGCTGCAGTTTGATTTGTTAAAAGAAGTAGATTCTTATTCCGCTAACAAGAAAGAATAAAAATGATACTTCCTGTTCATAATGGTGACATCTGAACAGGAGGGATACTTTTGTCAAAACCCAAAGTAATGAGCATCACTTATTCTGAAAAATTGTCTGAATAATCAGCCATCATGTTATATAGGTTAATTGAAAAATTGTTTTTAGAATCGTTGCCAACAGATCCTCATCTGATAGGACTTTTCTT
Source organism: Cytobacillus purgationiresistens (assembly GCF_030813235.1). Classification (GTDB taxonomy): domain Bacteria; phylum Bacillota; class Bacilli; order Bacillales; family Cytobacillaceae; genus Cytobacillus; species Cytobacillus purgationiresistens. Next base: position 1,884 of record NZ_JAUSUB010000071.1, read on the forward strand.
AAAGGAATCTTTAGATGAATTTAAAAAGGAGTAAATAGTGAACTATGAAAAGAACCATTATTAAAACAGTTACAGGTGAATATAAACGTACTAGTTCTGGAGGTCAAGACCTTGAATTGCAAACTAGCTCAAACGTAGAATTTCTAAATGGTATTCCCTCTGATGAGATATTGACCTTTACTGATTTCGATGTCTCGGCAACAAAACTCACAATGAAAGAGCGACCCGCTCATGTAAACCCACCTAAAAGGAAAATTCAAAAATTCACACCTAAGAGCAAAGGGGCTGTCCCAAAAGGGTCATGAAAACGACACCTTTTAGGTTCAGCTCCTTTTTCTATCTAATGCACGAAATGAAGTCCTGATTAAAGAGTTTTCATTTTTCCCTAAAAAGTGCACAAAAAAATCGCCTTTTCGTTTAAAATGTAGTCACCACAACAAACATAAATAAACAGAAAAAGAGGCGATTTCTTTGCGTAACCA
>NZ_JAUSUB010000072.1 GCF_030813235.1 Cytobacillus purgationiresistens
GGAGCGTACATTGTACGTGAGGAGCGGAGTGAGAGAGCTGACGAAGAAATGCGCCGCTTATCGAAAGCCGAACATGGTTAAGTTATGAAGGGCGCACGGTGAATGCCTTGGCACTAGGAGCCGATGAAGGACGGTACTAACACCGATATGCTTCGGGGAGCTGTAAGTAAGCTTTGATCCGGAGATTTCCGAATGGGGAAACCCCCTATCCGTAATGGGGTAGGATCTTTACCTGAATACATAGGGTATTGAAGGCAGACCCGGGGAACTGAAACATCTAAGTACCCGGAGGAAGAGAAAGCAAACGCGATTCCCTTAGTAGCGGCGAGCGAAACGGGATTAGCCCAAACCAAGAGGCTTGCCTCTTGGGGTTGTAGGACACTCTACACGGAGTTACAAAGGAACGAAGTAAACGAAGTGGTCTGGAAAGGCCCGCCATAGAAGGTAAAAGCCCTGTAATTGAAACTTCGTTCCCTCCAGAGTGGATCCTGAGTACGGCGGGACACGAGAAATCCCGTCGGAAGCAGGGAGGACCATCTCCCAAGGCTAAATACTCCCTAGTGACCGATAGTGAACCAGTACCGTGAGGGAAAGGTGAAAAGCACCCCGGAAGGGGAGTGAAACAGATCCTGAAACCGTGTGCCTACAAGTAGTTAGAGCCCGTTAATGGGTGATAGCGTGCCTTTTGTAGAATGAACCGGCGAGTTACGATTACATGCGAGGTTAAGTTGGACAGACGGAGCCGCAGCGAAAGCGAGTCTGAATAGGGCGAATGAGTATGTGGTCGTAGACCCGAAACCAGGTGATCTACCCATGTCCAGGGTGAAGTCCAGGTAACACTGGATGGAGGCCCGAACCCACGCACGTTGAAAAGTGCGGGGATGAGGTGTGGGTAGCGGAGAAATTCCAATCGAACCTGGAGATAGCTGGTTCTCTCCGAAATAGCTTTAGGGCTAGCCTCATGCGTGAGAGTCTTGGAGGTAGAGCACTGTTTGGACTAGGGGCCCTCATCGGGTTACCGAATTCAGACAAACTCCGAATGCCAAAGACTTATCCATGGGAGTCAGACTGCGAGTGATAAGATCCGTAGTCAAGAGGGAAACAGCCCAGACCACCAGCTAAGGTCCCAAAGTATACGTTAAGTGGAAAAGGATGTGGAGTTGCTTAGACAACCAGGATGTTGGCTTAGAAGCAGCCACCATTTAAAGAGTGCGTAATAGCTCACTGGTCGAGTGACTCCGCGCCGAAAATGTACCGGGGCTAAACGTATCACCGAAGCTGTGGATTGACATCTTAGATGTCAGTGGTAGGAGAGCGTTCTAAGGGCGTTGAAGCTAGACCGTAAGGACTGGTGGAGCGCTTAGAAGTGAGAATGCCGGTATGAGTAGCGAAAGATGGGTGAGAATCCCATCCACCGAATGCCTAAGGTTTCCTGAGGAAGGCTCGTCCGCTCAGGGTTAGTCGGGACCTAAGCCGAGGCTGAAAAGCGTAGGCGATGGACAACAGGTTGATATTCCTGTACCACCTTATTTCCGTTTGAGCAATGGGGGGACGCAGGAGGATAGGGTAAGCGCACTGTTGGATATGTGCGTCTAAGCAGTTAGGCTGGTAATGAGGCAAATCCCATTACCGTGAAGGCTGAGCTGTGATAGCGAGGGAAATTTAGTACCGAAGTTCCTGATTCCACACTGCCAAGAAAAGCCTCTAGCGAGGAGATGGGTGCCCGTACCGCAAACCGACACAGGTAGGCGAGGAGAGAATCCTAAGGTGAGCGAGAGAACTCTCGTTAAGGAACTCGGCAAAATGACCCCGTAACTTCGGGAGAAGGGGTGCTCATTAGGGTGAATAGCCTTGATGAGCCGCAGTGAATAGGCCCAGGCGACTGTTTAGCAAAAACACAGGTCTCTGCGAAGCCGCAAGGCGAAGTATAGGGGCTGACGCCTGCCCGGTGCTGGAAGGTTAAGAGGAGGGGTTAGCTTA
>NZ_JAUSUB010000073.1 GCF_030813235.1 Cytobacillus purgationiresistens
GAGAATAGCGTAGAAAGATGGGCATTCAAAGCTCAACCCTGATCGCAAAGCGAGAATAGCGTAGAAAGATGGGCATTCAAAGCTCAAGTCTGATCGCAAAGCAAGAATAGCGTAGAAAGATGGGCATTCAAAGCTCAAGTCTGATCGCAAAGCGAGATTAGCGTAGAAAGAAGGGCATTCAAATCTCAAGTCTGAGCCCAAAGCGAGAATAGCGTAGAAACATTGGAATTCAAAGCTCAAGTCTGATCGCAAAGCAAGAATAGCGTAGAAAGATGGGCATTCAAAGCTCAAGTCTGATCGCAAAGCGAGAATAGCGTAGAAAGATGGGCAATCAAAGCTCAACCCCGATCCCAAAGCGAAAATAGCGTAGAAAGATGGGCAATCAAAGCTCAACCCCGATCCCAAAGCGAAAATAGCGTAGAAAGATGGGCATTCAAAGCTCAACCCTGATCCTAAAGCGAAAATAGCGTAGAAACATGGGCATCCAAAGCTCAAGTATGATCCCAAAGCAAGAAAGCCCCGAATGGGTTTCGGTTGGTCTCGTTGGCAAAGTGCTGGCAAGAGATGATGGGGCATGTGAAGGGAATGGCAATTGCATTCCAAACGATGAAGGGAATTGCTACGCAAACATCTAAGGACTATCGAGTAATGAAACGTATAGGAGCGAATCAAATTCTTGTTCAATATAAATAAAGATTAATGGAGAAGAGAGGGGGAGGTAAGATTTCCCTCTTGTTTAACATCGGGAATAAAAAAAGAGATCTAGAATGAAATCATCCTAAACCCCTTGCGTCTAAAGTGATATCTATGAAGACACCGCTTTTTTTAATATAGAAAAGTGGATTAAAATACTTGTTCAACTTCAACTACACCAGGTACTTCTTCTAAAAGAGCACGTTCAATACCGGCTTTTAAAGTGATTGTTGAACTTGGGCAGCTTCCGCAAGCGCCTAATAAACGTAATTTAACAATACCATCCTCTACATCTACTAATTCACAATCCCCACCGTCACGAAGAAGGAAAGGGCGCAATTTATCTAATACTTCTTGTACTTGATTATTCATTGCAGTTTGTTCAGCCATTTGAAATCGACTCCTTTCTTAATACTTATTATAATCAAACTGTAACTAAAAATCTATTCTCAAAGCAAGAATTCCGCTCTTTAGGAAACATTTTCTTATACCGCCTTTTATGTGTTATTGTAAAATAAAATGAGGTAGTATACATTTTCGAATATTCCAGCAGCGGCAACCAGCTCTCTTTATCATAAGTCAAAGACTGTAACCAACCTTCTTGGTGATTCGTCTTAAGCTTGTGGGGGCAGGGCAGTCGCCTTCGCATTTCGGTTAAGGGGGAGAGTTTTTGGTTAAGGTATTGGAGATTATTGTTTATGGGGCTGAAGTACTTTGTCCGAGTTGTGTCAATTTGCCTTCATCGAGAGAAACGTATGAATGGCTTGAGGCTGCTTTATCCAGAAAGTTTGTTGATCAAACATTTAAGATTACTTATGTTGATATCCATCATCCGCCAGAAGATGATGCTAAAAAGGCTTTTGCGCAAAGAGTCATTGATGAGGATTTATTTTACCCTGTTGTCAGTATTGAGGATGAAATTGTCGGAGAAGGAAATCCAAAGCTTAAGAAAATCTGTGCTGAGATGGAAAGGTATGGATTTAAGGCAGTGTAGGCTGGGTATAAAAAAGCGAGCATCCCTATTATCAGGAATGCTCGCTTTTTAAGTTAGCTATGACGGCCTTGATGAATCGTCTTAAGCTTGTCGGAGCTGAACAGTCGCCTCCGCTTTTCGTGCTGTCTAGCTGCGGCTCCTAGCCCCTCGAGGTCTTAAGCCAAATCACCAATAAGGTAAAAAACAACCTTATTGATGAATC
>NZ_JAUSUB010000075.1 GCF_030813235.1 Cytobacillus purgationiresistens
CTACAATGGCACCAGTGCATCCACGGTTGAAGTAAAGGTTTCCGACATGGAAATCTTCACGCGCTTTTTGAATATGCTCACGGTTCTTCGTGATTACGGCACCGGTCAAGCCGTAGTCAGTGTTATTCGCAATCTCAATTGCTTCATCGAAGTCTTTCGCTTTTGTAAAGCCAACAACTGGGCCGAAAATTTCTTCTTTCATGAGTCGCGCTTCCGGCGAAAGGTCTGCGAAGATAGTTGGTTGAATGAAGTAGCCTTTAGAATCATCGCCTTCTCCACCAGCCATTAATTTGCCTTCTTCTTTGCCAATTTCGATATAGCTCATGATTTTGTCATATGCTGCTTGATCAATCACTGGGCCAGTGAAATTGCTTGTATCTTCCGGATTGCCGGCTTTTTTCTCTTTTGTTAGCTCTACCACTCTATTTAACACTTGATCGTACACATCTTCTACGATGACTGCACGTGAACATGCAGAGCATTTTTGACCCGAGAAGCCGAATGAAGAAGCAACGATTGATTGTGCAGCTAATTCCAAATCTGCCTCTTTGTCGACAACAATTGTGTCCTTCCCGCCCATTTCAGCGATGACACGCTTAATCCAAATTTGACCTTTGCTTAACTTAGAAGCACGCTCAGTAATACGAAGACCTACATCACGTGAGCCTGTGAATGATACGAAACGCGTATCCTTATGGTCCACTAAATAGTCTCCTACTTCTGCACCGCTGCCTGGTACAAAGTTAAGCACACCTTTGGGCAGACCAGCTTCTTCCATTACTTCAACGAATTTCGCTGCAATAATTGGCGTGGTAGATGCTGGCTTAAGTAATACTGTATTGCCTGCAACGATTGCAGCTACTGTTGTCCCTGCCATGATGGCAAAAGGGAAATTCCAAGGAGAAATGACAATCCCGACCCCTAATGGAATATAGTCGTAGCGGTTATATTCATTCGGGCGGCTGTTAACTGGCACACCGTCTTTGATTTCTAAGATTTGGCGAGCATAATACTCAAGGAAATCGATTGCTTCTGCTGTATCTGCATCTGCTTCATTCCATGGCTTACCAGCTTCTTTAGTCATAAGCGCTGAGAACTCATGCTTGCGGCGACGAATAATTGCTGCCGCTTTGAAAAGAACATCGGCACGCGTTTCCGCTTTTACCTTTTTCCAAGTTTTGAAGGCTTCAACCGCTTCTTGCATCGCTTTTTCAGCATGGTCGCGTGTTGCTTTTGACACTCGACCAATGACTTCTGCTTTATTGGCTGGATTAACCGAGACGATTTTTTCATCTGTAGAAATGCGTTCTCCACCGATTAAGAGCTCATAGTCTTGACCTAAATATTTTTTTACCGTTTCTAATCCTTGCAAATATCCGTTCCGATTCTCTTCAATTGAAAAATCTGTAAAAGGTTCATGTTTATATGGCTGTACCATTATTAATTCCTCCCTTTT
>NZ_JAUSUB010000076.1 GCF_030813235.1 Cytobacillus purgationiresistens
CTTTTCCATCTGGTAAGATTATCGGTGCATGAAGCATGGCACGTATAATACCTAATAAATGCTTATCTCTAATTCCTAAAGTCCACATTTGCCGAATCAGCTTTGCATGATTTACATTGTCAAAGAAAGACTTTATATCTATATCTACGACGAAATGTAATTTGCTTCGATTCATCAATCTATAACATTGTGCAATGGCATGATGAGCCGAGCGATTTGATCTGAAACCATAGCTGTTGTCATGAAACTTTGCTTCGCAAATTGGTTCTAATACTTGAAGAATACACTGTTGAATAATTCTATCCCATATAGACGGTATCCCTAGGGGTCTTTGTTTTCCATTGGGTTTAGGAATGTTTACTCGTTTGACTGCTCTAGGTTTATAACAACAGAACATTTCCTTAATAACGCTGAGAAAGTCTTTTTCAGACATTATTCCAATATCCTTTATTGTCTGTTTGTCTATACTTTTAGTGTTACTGCCTTTATTCTTCTTAATATTTCTATATGCCAACATGATGTTTTCATCTGACATAATAACGCTCATAATATCAGTAAATATTTCCTGATTTTGACTTGCTTCATATAATCGGTCAAAGGTTTCCGTCATATCGTAATATTCGCTATGACGAAGTGTTTTGTTTGTTCTTACTCTATTCATAGCACCAGTCCTTTCTATTAGGAGTTGGTGTTTATTTGGTCTTACTCGATTCTATGAAATATATAGCATAGCTAAGTTTAAAGATTGACTTGTGGCTATCCCTCCGCCATATTTCTATAACTTCATAGGTACTGTGCCACTACTCTCACTGACATAAATGCAAGTTATATATTCCCTGCAGCCGTTTCATTGGTTTATAGCAACCTTCACGTTGTCAGCTTTCCACGTTCCGATAACCTTATCTTTACATCTACTTTTAGGTGCTTGCTTTAAGCCTGCATATATCCAATGCCTGTAACATTGTATGGTTGTTCATATCTACGATTCTTACTAAACCACTATATGCGTCCGTTTTATAGAACCCGATACATTACTGTACCGTCATGTTATAGACTCTTTCATTCACAAGTTCGTCAGTATATTACATTCTCACCATGAGTAGTTTATAGACTCCCGACCTATCGGCTACACCATTCACCTCTGAATAGTTTTCGTGCATCCTTTATGAATACTTACGGTAGCTTTCAGCCGACTTCACCGAGCTTTTAACACTTATCTGCTATATGATAAATGCTAATCGGAGTATCAGAGAGGGCGTTTCGAGGCGTTACCCTGTCATTCCACCCTTTGGGTTATCAGTTCTCCTTAATAGAAAACGATACTTTCGTTTTCAGATTTAAGTGCCTAACCTTTTCAGTTAGAAACGTGTCGCACCATAAAACATATT
>NZ_JAUSUB010000077.1 GCF_030813235.1 Cytobacillus purgationiresistens
GGGTCCGCTTGTCGCCGGCGTACTATTCAAAACGGGAAGAGGCGACCATTTCTTGTTTGCCATTCATCACCTTGCGGTCGATGGGGTTTCCTGGCGCCTCTTACTGGAAGACCTAGCAACTGGATACGACCAAGCTAAACACAAAGAAGCCATCCGGCTCCCATTGAAAACAGCTTCCTTTCAACAGTGGGCTGAGGCTTTAGCTGAATATGGTCAAAGCCGAAAGGTCAAAAAGGAACAGAGTTATTGGAGAAAAGTTCTAAATACAACGGTCACTCCATTCCCGAAAGATGGAGATGCCGTAAATAATCGTATGTCAGATGAACGACATGTCACGATACAGTTTACTAAAAAAGAAACCAATGACCTTTTGAAGGATGCGAACAAAGCGTACCGGACAGAAATCAACGATTTATTATTAACCGCCCTGCTTAGCGCAACGGAAGAATGGACAGGAAAGGATAATGTAGTTGTAGATCTTGAAGGACATGGACGGGAGTCCATCGGAGACGACACTGTTGATATCTCTCGAACAGTTGGCTGGTTTACAACGATGTTTCCTGTAGCACTGAGCTTTTCCGGATCCTATGATCCGGGAGAACGCATACAGATGGTTAAAGAGCAGCTGCGACGCATTCCTAATAAAGGCATCGGTTTTGGCCTCCTCGCTTATTTAGGCGAGGGAAATGAAAAAGAACAGATGAGTCCATCACCAATCGGCTTCAATTACTTAGGTGATTTTGGGGATCACGCCGGGATAGGAGAACAAGCATGGCAGATGTCACCACTTTCCAGTGGAGTGTCACTTGGAATGAAAAATCATCGAATCCATGCATTGGAAATGAACGGCATGACGCTTGAAGGATGCCTTCAATTCCGCATTAGCTTTAACCGTTGGGAATATCAAGATGCGACCATTCGCACCTTTGCGGAAAGCTTCAAACGTCACCTGAATGAACTCGTTAATTATTGCATCGCTCAAGAAAACAGCTTGATATCTCCATCTGATGTTGGATACGCAGTCCTATCACTTGATGCCTGGAAGGAAATACAAACCATTCATCCCGCTGAGTTAGTAGAGGAGATTCGCCCGTTGAGTCCGATGCAGGAAGGAATTCTGTTTGAAGGGCTAAAAAATCCGGATTCACCAGCCTATTTTGAACAGTTAAGCTTTATCGTCAATGGGGATTTAGATTCCACGCATGTACAGGACAGCTTCCAGGACCTGGCGGTCCGGCATGATATTCTCCGAACCGTTTTTACAACGGAAGGAGATCAGCCATTACAGTTAGTATTAAAACAGCTGCCGCTTGAAGTAAAAGAAGTGTCGCTTCT
>NZ_JAUSUB010000078.1 GCF_030813235.1 Cytobacillus purgationiresistens
AAATCGAATAGCGATAGGTAACTCTTTGAAACTATCTCCAAGTTTTCCCTCGCTCCACACCGTGCATGCAACTTTCACCGCACACGGCGTTCCATCAATCTTTTTCTTACTTGCTATATATTTTTCAAGTTAAACTGTAATAACACCATTTTTGACCTGTATTCTTAATTCATTTATTTTTTCAAACTGTTTTTGAGTAGGTTGAAATTGTTTAATAACTCTATTGATTACTTCATGCGATGTCGCATGAATCAGTCTATGAATGTCTTTATGGACAATAATTAGGTTTTGAAACTTATCTGTACCACCATCTGCTCTTGGTTTGATATGATGGCAATGAATTTCTTCACATGAAAGTATTGTTCCTGTGACCGCACACTTCCCTAATTGTGCAGTATATTTGGAAATTCGATTGTCATTGTATTCAATCGACCTATCCTGTACAGGATTTCTCATAAGTTGGGTAAGCACACCTACATCTAAGTTAAGTGATTTGTGTATAAGTTGTCTGCCTTGTGAATTAAATTTACAAATACCATTTCTTAAGGATATGGCTCTACTATGTTTCACATATCCTATAGGTATGATAGGACAATTATTCAGCCATCGTATTTGCTTGCTTTTCCCATACTTTTTCGATAAATACTTGTTATAAATTACTCCTTGTTTCGTTGTATTCAACCTATTATCTATCCAGTTACTTATGATGTAATTGATTTTTGAGCAATCAAATGCTATGAGCGTTGCTTTACTATAATAATTGTGAATACCAACTACCATTGAATTGTAAATTCCGATTTCCTTTACTTGTTCTTTGTCAGTAGCGGGATGTTGTATTCTTTTAATCTGTTCTTTCAGAGTATTTTCCACCTTTTTTATTGCCTTTTTACTCATGTGAGATTCTACTACATCCTTATCTGATTTCCGAACTAATTTCATTTCAAATCCAAGAAATTCAGAACTATGTTTTTTCAGATTTACAATCTTCGATTTTTCTTTGCTAATATCAAGCGAAAGCCTTTCTTTTAGCCATTGCGTGACTGCATGACAAATCTTATTTGCATCATTTCGTTTTCGACAAAATATCTTGAAGTCATCAGCGTATCTGACTATATAGATTTCTTTGAGATTAGATTTTCGCAGCTCTTTGTATTTATTGCCTTTGTCAATGCCCTTTCCTTTATCTCGCCTATCAATTACTCGTGCTGATTTACTTTTTGCTGGTAGCTCTTCCCATTGGGAAGCAATCCACCAATCCAGTTCGTTAAGCACAATATTTGATAACAGTGGTGAGAGAATTCCACCTTGTGGAGTTCCTTTTTTTGGATGTTCC
>NZ_JAUSUB010000079.1 GCF_030813235.1 Cytobacillus purgationiresistens
ATTTAAATCAAAACCGAGAAGATAGCGGAGAAAGAGTGAGATTCTCCTCCTATATAAAACAAAACCGAGAAGATAGCGGAGAAAGAGTGAGATTCCCCTCCTATTTAAAACAAAACCGAGAAGATAGCGGAGAAAGAGTGAGATCCTCCTCCTATATAAAACAAAACCGAGAAGATAGCGGAGAAAGAGTGAGATTCTCCTCCTATTTAAAACAAAACCGAGAAGACAGCGGAGAAAGAGTAGGATTCCCCTCCTATATAAAACAAAACCGAGAAGACAGCGGAGAAAGAGTGAGATTCTCCTCCTATTTAAATCAAAACCGAGAAGATAGCGGAGAAAGAGTGAGATTCTCCTCCCATCTGAAACAAAACCGAGAAGACAGCGGAGAAAGAGTGAGATTCCCCTCCTATATAAAACAAAACCGAGAAGATAGCGGAGAAAGAGTAGAATTCAAACCTGACCCACAGCCAATATCCAACAGCTTTGCACCAGAATACAGCCGCATCACGTTAGACATGTCGTTTACAGTTTTCTTAATTTCCTGCTTGCTCAATCATGATCAGGATTGAAGTGATACTTTAGCATTTGTGCTGCAATTTACGGATCTTTCCAAAAAAGCTCCTCACCTGGAGCGAAAGGGTGCCGGCTTGTCATAAAAACGCTTATCCAATTGAAAATGTTCGTTCATAGATTGAAACTCACTTCCATTAGTTTGTCATTTGCTTCTCTTTAAAAAGATATAAAAATATTAGTGGATTTGCAAATGAAAGGCAGACCGTCGCCACGTATATAATGAAGGAGAGGGAATCACCGCCTGAGCCGATTTCATCGACAATAATTCCTTGATAAAATATGAGCTGGCTAGAAATCAGCATCGTCATCACAGAAATGCCAATCACTGTCAGGCAGCTCATTTTTCGCTGACGGAAATGCGCAACCATAATGCTGATCAACAAAATAATAGAAATAATAAGGCAAGAAATAAATACGGGTCTCATCAAAGTAAAGGAACCTGAGACTTCGAAAGTATCATATGTAAACAAATAATCTCCTCCGAAAAACTTTATAAAATTATGCCAATCTCTAACGCAGCCAGGACCGGGTGATAAATGATAAAAAAGCGATAATAATCCCCAACTCACCCTCAAAACAAAAGAGAAGGTAGAAAAAACATGATAATAATCCCCAACCCACCCAAAAATCGAAAGAGAAAGTAGAAAAAACACAATAATAATCCCCAACCCACCCAAAA
>NZ_JAUSUB010000080.1 GCF_030813235.1 Cytobacillus purgationiresistens
TTGGAGCGTCTACACTTATCTGGACAGAAATATTAAGGTCACGTACACTTGACCTAAAACAGATGAGGAGCCCCAACTATGATAAAGCGAGAACGCCGTACATTCACGCCAGAATTTAAAAAGCAAATGGTGCAGCTGCACCAGAATGGAAAAACGAAACGAGCGATTATAGATGAGTATAACCTGACCCCTTCCTCCCTTGACCGGTGGATTCAACAGTCTGAAACGTCTGGTGCCTTCAAAGAAAAAGACAATCGTTCCCTTGAACAACAGGAGCTTTTAAAACTGCGTAAAGAAAATAAGCAGCTACTGATGGAGAACGATATTTTAAAGCAAGCAGCGCTGATCATGGGACGAAAGTAAATGTCATCAAACGAAACCAGGACAAATACTCGGTATCAGCAATGTGTGACGTCCTACAGATTTCCCGAAGCACGTATTACTACGAAGCCAAGGAGCGCCGCTCAGAAGATAACGTAACAGGCGCCATCATCGAGATTTTCAAACAAAACCGGAATGCCTACGGCACCCGTAAAATCAAGGTGGAACTGAATAAGCTTGGATTCACGGTGTCCAGACGCCGCATCGGCCGCATCATGAACGAGCAGGGACTAGTTTCCTCTTACACGTTGGTGCAGTTCAAACCGCAGAAAACCCCATGTAATGAGTCCGTCCTGGCAAATGAATTGAAACGTGAGTTTCGACAGGATGAAGCGAAAAAAGTAATCGTGAGTGATTTAACATACGTCAAAGTCAAAAACAAATGGCATTACTTATGTATCTTTGTCGACCTCTTTAACCGGGAAATCATTGGCTTCAGCACGGGTCCTCACAAAGATGCAAACCTTGTCGCGCGGGCTTTTGCGTCAATTCAAGGTGATCTGCGCGATATCCAGCTGTTTCACACAGATCGTGGCAGCGAGTTCAAAAACCAGCTGATCGATGACACATTATCGACCTTCAACATTGGCAGATCCCTCAGCATGAAAGGCTGTCCGTATGACAATGCAGTGGCGGAAGCGACGTTCAAAATCATAAAAACGGAGTTTGTCCGTCAGATGAAGTTTGATAGTTTAGGGCATCTTACGCTTGAATTCAGTGACTACGTCAACTGGTTCAACAGGCTGCGCATTCACGGAACATTAGGCTACGTAAGCCCTATGGAGTTTAAAGAAATATCCCTTAAAAAAGTTGTGTGATTTAGTGTTGACATTCCA
>NZ_JAUSUB010000081.1 GCF_030813235.1 Cytobacillus purgationiresistens
TGGTATGTCAACACTAAACTAGACAACTTTTTTAAGGTGTTCAAGTTTATAATCAATTGGACTTACATAACCAAGTGTCCCATGAATTCGTATGTGATTATACCAATGGACATAGTCCTGTAATTCAATTGTTAATTCTTCTAAACTATCAAATTGTCGACCTTTAACAAATTCTGTTTTGATGATTTTAAAGGTCGCCTCAGCTACCGCATTGTCATATGGGCAACCCTTCATACTTAAAGATCGTTGAATATTAAATGTCTTTAAAGCATTGTCAATCAGGTTGTTTTTAAACTCATTTCCACGATCAGTATGAAAAATCTGTATTTTATGAAGGTCCATCTTGATAGAGGCGAAAGCACGATAGACAAGTAACGCATCTTTGTTTAGACCTGCGCTGTAACCCACGATTTCCCTGTTAAAGAGATCGACAAATATACATACATAATGCCATTTTTGATTGACTCTTACGTACGTCAAATCGCTGACAATCGCTGTCATTTCTTCTTCTTGATCAAAATTGCGATTGAGTTCATTCTTCAGTTCTGATTCATTACATGATTTCGAATGAAGCTTAAATTGAGCTACGGTATAAGTAGAGACAAGGCCTTGCTCTTTCATAATACGGCCAATTCTTCGTCTAGAAACGATGAGGCCTCGTTTTTTAATCTCTACTTTGATTTTACGTGTCCCATAATTTTGACGGCTTGCTTGAAATATGTCGATCACATCGGAAGTCATGTTATCCTCAGCTGCCCTTTCTTTCGCTTCATAATAATAAGTGCTTCTTGGTAGTTGTAGGACTTTACACATTGCTGATATCGAGTATTTGTGTTGATTATTCTTGATTACATTTACTTTCGTCCTAGTATCAGCGCGGCTTGCTTTAAAATGTCATTTTCCATTTCTAGTTGCTTATTTCGCTTTCGGAGTTCCATTAATTCCTTTTGTTCATCTGTTATATTGTCTTTCTCCTTAAAAGAACCAGAGTTTTGACTCTGACTCACCCACTTATCTAAAGAAGAAGGAGTCAGGTCATATTCACGAATAATCTCTTTTCTTGGTTTACCATTTTGGTACAGCTGCACGATCTGTTGTTTGAATTCTTCAGTAAATGTTCGGCGTTCTCTTTTAGTCATGTAGATTCTCCTTGAAAGTATTATATGTAGTCTACTTGACCTTAAAAATTCTGTCTAACTAAGTGTAGCCTATCCA
>NZ_JAUSUB010000082.1 GCF_030813235.1 Cytobacillus purgationiresistens
CGCAATCGGTGTCCCAACAATAATATCTTCTTGTCCACTATGCCTAGAAAGAAGAAGCTGATAAGCGGAAAGCAAGACCATAAATAAGGTGGTTCCAGTTTTATTTGCGAGTTTATCTAGTTGTTGTGCTAGTGGAACAGGAATGGAAAAATCAGTCCGTGCTCCTTCGAAACTTTGAAGCTTCGGTCGTTGTTTTCTTGATAAGTTGAGTACTGGAAGGTTACCTGAAAGTTCATTTAGCCAAAACGCTTCATCTTTTGAATAAGCGTCTGTATTCATGCTTTCTAACTGCCAAGCGGATACATCTTTATATTGAAGCCGGAGAGGTGGCAGGTTTTCTCCCTTATAACTTAAACTAATCTCTTCAAGCATTGTCTTGAGTGAAGGCGCATCAGAAATAATATGGTGCATATCCAGAATCAATACATGTTTTTCGGCATCCATTGAAATGAGACCAGCTCGTAATAATGGCGCTTTAGTTAACTCAAAAGGTCGGGAATAGTTATTCACTCTTTGTGGAACCACCGGTTCCTCCTCTTCCCAACGTTCTAGTGAAAAAGAAACATGCGGATGAATTCGTTGAATAAAGCCATCCTCGATTTGTGCAAAGGAGGTTCTCAGTGCTTCATGTCTATTAATCACCTGTTGGATAGCCTTTTCTATCCGCAGCGCGTCAATTTCCCCTTCTAATTGAACAGCACCTGTGATATTGTAATTGTTTTCGATGTTCTCAAGTTGATTTAAAATTAGCATGCGTTTTTGTGCGGAAGATACAGGGTAATAATCTTGATCTGCGACTTTAGGTATCTCTTCAAATTGTTTGTTTTTAGCTGTGTTTAATTGTTCCAATTCTGTCGCCATCAGCTTTACAGTCGGAAAATTAAATACAGCCTTAATCGGAAGCTCAATTTGAATGTTTTTATGAATGATATTTACTAATTGGGCCGCTCTAAGAGAGTGGCCGCCTAATTCAAAGAAATGATCATGTAGACCAATTCGCTTTACCCCGAGTACTTTTTTCCAGATATCAGCGATTTCTCGTTCCATCGCCGATTGTGGCTCCTCAAATGGAGCAGCACTACTTATTTCTGGTTTAGGCAATGCCTTCTTATCAATCTTCCCATTAGATGTAAGTGGCAGTGAAGGCAAAGAGACAAATTGAGCAGGAATCATATAATCTGGTAAAAACTCAT